>JAJDCA010000066.1 GCA_029261055.1 Candidatus Omnitrophota bacterium
CTTTAGAAAAACCATCCCACACGTACACTTATTCCGGGTTAGGAATATTGCCTAAAAGGTTTACCGTCAAACTCAGCGTGAGCAATAACGGAGGCAGATCTAATACTAAAACCCGATTCAACTACATCACGGTTAATAAAAATCTAATAACACCCACCGCAAATTTTACCTCTAATAAATCCTGGGTACGAGATTTCCGAGAAGTCACCTTCACTAACACATCAAGCAATTTAGATTCCAATGCAACATTCTTATGGCATTTTGGGGATGGGGGAACTAGCACATTAAAAAACCCGAAACACACTTATCCCAAAAATACAGGTTTTACTAAACCTTATAATGTAACCCTGACAGTTATTAATCCGGGAGATAAAACAAATTCTAAATTTAAACGTAACTTTATTGAAGTTAGAACCGCAACTTCGACAGCTGTACAACCCACTGCAAATTTTATTTCTGATAAAACTTGGGTAAGAAGTTTGCGGACAATAAAATTCACAAACACATCAACTAATTTAGACTCCAACACAACATTTTTATGGCATTTTGGGGATGGGGGAACTAGCACATTGAAAAACCCATCGCACAAGTATCCAAAAAATACAAATATTTTGAATAGATCAAACTTCTATGATGTAACTCTAACTGTTACTAATCCGGGAAATAAAACATCTAGAAAATTTAAACACAACTTAATAGAAGTAAAAAAATAATCAATAGTTATAAAACATCAATTTAGATTTTCTCTTGCCGTAAGCCGAGCGTCGATATACAATGCTCGTCTTATGGCTGAAAAAGAATTCCTCACAGTTTCTGAACTTAACAATCTTATTAAAGATGTCGTCAATACCGGTTTTCCGTATCCCGTGTGGGTCTGCGGGGAAATTCAAGGTTACAACCGTAATAGAAGTAAGAATCATATTTTCTTTGAACTTGTCGAAAAGGATGCTAAATCCAAAGACTTCAAAGCCAAAATCGGTTTGGTTATCTTTGCCGGAAAAAAATTCCAAATTGCTCAAATACTACGTAAAGGGGGAAGCCCTTTTGAACTGAAAGATGATATCGAAGTTAAATTTGCCTGCAAGATTGACTTTTATGCTCCACACGGCGCGATGCGGCTTGTTGTCGAAAGCATTGATCCGGTTTATACCTTAGGAAAACTTGCCCAAGCTAAACAAAAACTTATTGCCGAACTTAAAGAGAAAGGGACTCTGGATAAAAACAAACAACAGGAATTATCTCTGGTTCCCCTTAAAATCGGCCTGATAACATCGGATGACTCGGCTGCGTACAATGACTTTCGTTCGGAGTTGCAAAAAAGTGGATTTGGCTTTAAGATTCTTCTTCACAATGCCACGATGCAAGGCAAAAAGACAGAGGGAGAGGTGGCCAAGGCCATCGCGACTCTCAATAAAATAAAAGATTTAGACTGTATTGTTGTGACACGCGGCGGCGGTTCGATTGCGGATTTAAGTTGTTTTGACAGTCAAAAAATTGCCGAAGCTATTGCAGATTCTAATCTGCCAGTATTAAGCGGCATCGGACATGAAATTGATATGAGTATTACGGATATGGCCGCTCACACGTATGCCAAAACACCGACGGCAATTGCAAAGTTTTTAATCACGCTCATCGAAGAATTTCTTACTCGTATTGATGAATACAAAGATCGTATTTGTAATTATGCGCTTACTAAAATGGATACAGAAAAAAACCAGCTTAAAAATTCGGCCGTACGCTTACAAAATGGAACCCTGCAATATCTCAAAGATCACAATACCCAAATCATACGCTTTAGCGAAATCATACGGCAACGGCCAAATATGTTATTAAAAGATCAGCAAAAAATACTCGTCACCCAAAGCGACGCTCTGACAAAAACAATTAAACGACGACTCGAAAATACTCAGCTACAACTGAAAAACTATCAGAAAGTAATCGATGTCCTGCATCCGGCCAATACATTAAAACGCGGATTCAGTATTACACGCAAAAAGAATGGCCAGGCCGTAAAAAGTATTTCTGATGTATCTAATAAACAAGAATTAGTCACTGAACTCATTGATGGCACGATTGAAAGCCAAGTCGTGAGTAATCTTAAACAAGTAGGGGTTTGATTAATCAAACCCAATAAAAGGACTTTAAGGAAAATACCCCATGAGTGAAGTCAAATACAGTAAATCGATTAAAAAATTAGAAGAGATCATCGATAAAATCGAAAGCGAAGAAATCGATGTAGATGAACTCTCGGAAAAAGTTAAAGAGGCCGTGACACTAATCAAGACCTGCAAAGATAAAATTGAAAAAGCAGAATTGGAAGTCAAAAAAGTGGTCGATGAATTAGGGACACAAGAAAACGATTAAAGCGTCATCAGACATCAGACTTCAGCCTAACATCAATGGCTGATAACTGACGACTGAAAACTGAAAGCTATCAAAAAATGCTATCAATATCTACATCCTGGATGAGCAACCCTGAGCTGGGTATGAAACATTGGTTGAAACAAGTCAAAGACCTTGGCATTAATGCCGTTGAGCTCAGCTACAAACTATCCGTTGCACAACTCAATGAAATAGAAGAGGGCATCAAGGAACTCGACATGCACGTATCCAGCATTCACAATTTCTGCCCTTCACCCAACGATGAAATCTCACCAAGACATCTGTCTAATTATTACCGTCTATCATCTACAGACGAACACGAACGCCAGCAAGCCATCAAATGGACCAACATTGCCGTGGACACCGCCCAACGTGTTGGGGCAAAAGTAGTCGTCATTCACGCCGGAACACTCGATTTTGAAGATGAACGCTCCCCGGAATTATTTAAATTATATGTCGATGGACAAAAAGACACCGACGCCTTCCGTGACGAACGCCAACGCATCTTAACAGTACGTCAAGAAAAAAAAGGCCCGTATATTCAAGCCCTGGAAAAAAGTTTAGACGAAGTCGTGGCCCACGCACGATCAAAAAATATTAAAATCGGTCTGGAAACACGCTATTACCCCATCGAAATCCCAAACTTTGAGGAAGTCGGCTTTTTCCTAAAGAAATTTGATGCTGATGTAATGGGCTATTGGCACGACGTCGGCCACGCCGAAATGAACGATCGCCTCGGCATCACATCCCATTTAGACTTTTTAGAAACCTACAAAGACCGCCTCATCGGCGTCCACATCCACGGCATCAAGGGCCGAAGAGACCACCTAGCCCCGTTTGAGGGAGAGATGGACTTAAACAAATTCTTACCCTACTTCAAACCAAATATCATCCGCGTCATCGAATCCAAACCCTTTGCGTCCGAAGAATTAATCAAAGCAGCGGTAGGGAAGTTAAAATAATTCTAAACGTCTAGTACTTCGAGATCTCAGCAGGTAAACAATCCGGTAAATAAATTTTAAAATTTGTTTACTGGTTTGTCGATGGTTACAACATTCCGACCGCGCGGTCGCATTTCAATCCCGAGCGCAAGTTCCGAAAACCTAATCAAATCCCGAGCGCGCGCTCGCAAATACAGATTCATCCGCAGTAAACTACTCTACAAACAGCTCACCACAGAAACAGCCCAGGTCTAATTTCTTTCATTTGCATAAAAAGCCTGTCGCTTAGATGGATAGAAGGCATTGTAATAATTAAAAATCTAATTCTTTTTATGTTGAATTAATTAATAAATATATCTATTACATGAGTATTAACGTATACTTGTAGTAGATCATGTAAGTAGATATCCTGTCAAAAACAGACCTCTCCATTATTTTCCTCTTGGCCGTCTGCCAGAATTATCATCTATTTATCGGTCTCAAATTTTTACAAATGAACACAATAATTGATTGATTTGATGTGCATCGAAGGAGTATCAATACCCCTCATCTAACAGGATGTTATTGGGGGCAGGCTGCTTTGGGAGAAGGTGATTCAGTTTGGTTTGAGAGAGTACGGGGAAAAGGCAATAAACATTAAATCGTGTTAATGAAGTCTCCCCGGGGCAAGCCTCGAGGAATTAAATCCGTTGGAGATTGGCTAAATAATTTGTTCAGCCAATCTCTTAATTAAATAATAAAGGAGAAAACTAATGGGTGACAAAGGAAAGAAAGACAAAACAAAAAGCAATAAACAAAAACAAGATAAACAAAATAAAAAAGCAAACAAAAGCTAATAGACAAACCTCATTTAGTTTGCAGGTTGTTCCCTTGAAATTAGTTAGGCCCTTAAATCGTATACCTATAAATTAAATATGGGTTGTCTACTAGTAGACAACCCATATTTAATTTACTGATTACCCTTAGGAAAATATATATTTTTAAGAAAGATGTGATTAATAATGCCCCCTAAAAAAACAAAAAAAAATGGTCCTGTAAAAAATTTTAAAGCAGGGAGAATGTGTAAAAAGTTCGGGTGTAAACAAAAACTGAGTATTTATAACTCAGAGGAATATTGTAATGTTCATCGAGGCGAAATCTTGAGATGAGAAAAGATATCAAATGATAAAAGCGCTAGCAAAAATAAGTGTTCTCCATGTCGCGACGCTAAATAGACCAATCAGGCAAGACTTGGGTTATGGTCCTATTGAAACGGTTATTTATAATATTGATAAAGGACTGCATAAATTAGGACAGCGTTCGATTGTTGCTTGTTCCGGTGATTCGTGTGTTGACGGTGAACACTACACCACTATTGAAAAAAGTTTTAGTGAATATCACAGTAAAGACACGCGTATGCAGCGAGACAATATGCGTAAACATCTTCTTATGTCTCTTGAAAGAGCAAAAAAAGGCGACATTGATATTATCCATATGCATGACTCTGCCATGGTTGAATATATTTTTAAAGGAATTTTTAAAAGTCCTGTTCCTATTGTGATGACGCTTCATGTTCCTGCCGAAGATAAAGGATCATTTCAACGTTGGAATGAATCGCTGCTTGCTTCTTCTGCCGCATATTTTGTTCCCATCAGTGAATATCAGAAAAAACAACATCAGGGCTTAGTCAACGCACAGAAGGTTATTCATCACGGTGTTGATGTGGCAGACTATCCGTACAAAAGTAATATTCGGAAATACGATTATTTGTTTTCAATCGGAAGAATCACCCAGGATAAAGGGCAGGATAAAGCTATTAAGATTGCAAAAAAAACAGGTTCGCGGCTTATCCTTGCCGGGAATATTCAGAACAAAGCAAAAGACCGGGCATTCTTTAAGGAATTGGAAAAATCAATTGACCTTGTGACGGACGTAAGCAAACCTTGTGCCCCGGACGAGTATTATGAAAAAGTCATGAAACCCATTTTAGACTCAGACAATCAGATTATCTATATCGGCGAAGTTACTAGTGAGCAAAAGAAGTTGTGGTACAGTCACGCCCGAGCGACACTCTTTACTATTCAATGGGGCGAACCTTTTGGGCTTGTTTTGATAGAATCTATGGCTTGCGGAACCCCAGTGCTCGCATTCAATAAAGGCTCGGTTCCCGAAATTGTTGTTCATGGTAAAACAGGATTTGTTGAGGACTCAATGGATGGCATGATTGAGGCTGTTAGGTCAATTCAGCTTATAAAATCCAAGGATTGTCGTAATCACATTAAAAATAATTTTTCAATTACGAGTATGGCTGAAAAATATTCCAAGTTATATCAGCAAATTATGGATGAAAGGACGTCATGCCTAAAGATATCCCAGTAAGCAACGGATCATTTCTTTTAAATTTTGATTCGGATTATCAAATTCGGGATATTTATTTCCCTTTTATTGGTCAGGAAAATCATTCCAGTGGACGTCCTTTTATTTTTGGTGTCTGGGTAGACGGGCATTATTCGAAAATGGGGCCGGATTGGACAAAAGATTTAAGATATCATAACAATAGTCTTGTAACAGATGTCTTTTTAAAAAATGAAGTTTTAGGGCTGGAGTTGCGATGTTCAGATGTAGTAGATATGGATTTGAATATATATATTAAGAAAATTGAAGTGATCAATCTCAAAGATGAAGATCGTCAAGTTCGACTTTTTTTTAGTCATGAATTTAATCTTTATGGTAATGGCATTGGAGGGACGGCTTATTTTGATCCTCGAACGTGTTCGATTATTCACTACAAAGTCCATCGATATTTTTTGATCAGCTGTTGGGCGCATGATAAATGGGGTGTACAGCATTTTGCTTGTGGAAGAAGAGAAGCTTCAGGAGAATTGGAAACACTCAAAGAAGCAGAAAATGGAGAGCTTATTGGAGATGCCTGTGCATGGGGATCACCGCATTCTACCATTGGTATTTGGTTGGACGTGCCTGCGAAGGGAACAACAGATGCTTATTATTGGATGGCAGCGGGTACGACGTATTCAGATGTTGCAAACCTTAATTTACAAGTTCATGAAAAAACACCAGAAAAGCTCATCAGTCGTTCATCAAAATATTGGAGAACTTGGGTTCATAAGGATTCATTACAGCTTGAAAGTTTGCCTGATTCCGTAACACATATTTTTAATCGAAGTTTGCTTATATTACGGACACAAATTGATAACGGTGGAGCTATTATAGCGGCCAATGATTCAGACATTATTCGTTTTGGAAAAGACACTTATTCGTATATGTGGGGGCGTGATGGTGCTTTTGTTGCCGCTGCCTTAGCAAAGGCCGGTTATTCGCATGCGTGTATGAAATATTTTGATTTTTGTGCGCGCGCTTTAACAGACGAAGGGTATTTATTTCAACATTACAATCCAGATGGTTCTCTTGCGAGTAATTGGCATTCTTGGTTGGTCGAGGGTAAAGAAGTTCTTCCTATTCAGGAAGACTCGACGGCTTTAACTCTTTGGGCCCTTTGGATTCACTACGAGAGTTTGAAAGATATAGAATTTATTAGGCCTCTTTACAATAGTCTCATTAGAAAAGCTGCAGATTTTTTAGTCAGTTATCTAGATCCTCAGACAATGTTGCCGTTACCTTCCTATGATTTATGGGAAGAGCGTTATGCACTGCATACTTATACCGTTGCTTCCGTGATTGCCGGATTAAGAGCGGCTTCGAATTTTGCAAAAATATTTGAAGATGCTTCTTTGGCGCAAGAGTATGACTCTGTTGCCGAAGAAATGACGGAAGGGATCAAGAAACATCTTTACCATGATGGCTTAAAGCGATATGCCCGTTCGGGCTCCAGAATAGAAGGAGGGTATAAGCTTAATGAAGTCATTGATATCAGTTTATTAAGCTTGGCAACTCTTGGAGTTTTGGATCCTAAAGATCCACGCATGGTTGAAACAGCTAACGCTGTACGTGAACAATTGTGGCTTAAAACTTCTGTTGAAGGTTGCGCCAGATATCAGGGGGATGTTTACCAACGTGCGGAAGATAGTCCCAAAGATATTCCTGGGAATCCATGGTTTATTTCAACATTATGGCTGGCAGAATATTTTATTGATCAGGCAGAGAATCAAGAACAGCTTCAAGAAACCCTTCCTTATCTTGAATGGTGCGGAAAAAATGCACTTCCTTCCGGCGTGCTTGCTGAACAGGTGCATCCTGTGAGTGGCGCACCTCTTTGTGTCTCACCTCTTACGTGGAGCCATTCGGCTTTTGTTTGGACTGTTCTAAGATACACCGAGAAACACAAAACACTTAAGAAATAGAATTAGTCATAGGAGAATTGATTTATGCATTCAGACGAAGCGGTGTTTGATCGATGCAGTCAACATATTTCTAACGATAATTATTCCGTCATTGATCAATTCTTAACTTCCGAGGAAGTATCGGATATTTTGGTTGGCGTGGAGAATAAATATTCTCAAGACAAATTTAAAAAAGCAGGGGTTGGACAAAATGATGATTACAACAACACTTCTCAAGTGAGAGGAGATTTGATTTATTGGATTGATTCTCAAAAAGTGTTTGAACTTAAACGACGATTTCTTCCATATCTTAATAAGTTTATAACCCATTTAAATCAAAAGTGTTTTTTGTCGATTAAAGATTACGAAATGCATTATTCTGTGTATCCAAAAGGAACGTATTATAAGCGACATCTGGATCAATTCAAAAAGGATGATAATCGCGTTCTTACATTCATTTGTTATTTAAATTTTGATTGGAGAAAAGGTGATGGAGGCGATTTACGGCTTTATACCAATCAAAAAAATACCGATGCTCAATATATAGATATCTTGCCTGAAGCAGGCCGTTTTGTTTGTTTTAAAAGTGATGTTTTAGAGCATGAAGTTTTAGTCACAAACAAAACACGATATAGTTTGACTGGATGGATGCTAACACGCGCCATGGATTCGTAATGATTAAAATTCTGGGGTGGAAATAATCGTGTCGTTTCTCATAACTCAATATATCACAAGTATTTTTGAGTAATTAATGTAAACCGTGGCAAATTTTGAATTAACGATATCTTTCGCTTTTTGATAAAGTTGTCGCCATGTCCCGAGTGTAATGCCCCATTAATTACCGATATTCCAACTACCTCAAAAACTCCACCCCGAAGAAAAAATTATTCCGGAAATAAAAATTTTACTTTTCATTCAACTTTTTAAATGTTATGATTTCAACTAATATTGCGCCTGTAGCTCAGCTGGATAGAGCACCTGCCTTCGGAGCAGGGTGTCGGGGGTTCGAATCCTCCCAGGCGCGCCAGTCTTCGCCAAAGAGCTTTCGCATTTGGCTTCGTCTGGCTTTGCCTGATATAAGTAAAATCGCTGCGGCAAGAATGAATTCGTATCAACGGAAAAATCCTGGCGAAAATACTTTGATCATTTCAATTATGCCTGTAGGCTAAATCACTAAAAAATGCAAGCAACTCTTCAAAAAACTCCACTCTATGACAATCACACATCACTCGACGCGCGTATCGTGGAGTTTGGTGGCTGGGCGATGCCGGTGCAGTATGACGGTATTCTGGCGGAATATAAACAGACACGAACACACACGGCATTATTTGATATTTCTCATATGGGAGAATTTATTATGGAAGGGGATTGTGTAGAAATCGGTTTAGATCGTCTTGTCACATCAGCCATTGCTGATATGCCGATTAAATCCTGCCGATATGGCGCTATGCTGAATGAACAAGGAGGGGTATTGGATGACCTCATTGTTTTTCGTATCGAAAAAGAAAAATGGTTTATCGTGGTCAATGCCTCGACGACAGAAAAGGATGCACAACATATTCAAAAACACCTTAAGCCAGGCACAACCTTCCAAGATGTTTCTTTAAAAACAGGGAAAATTGATATTCAAGGGCCGTTAGCTCGCGAAGTCCTTAGCCCTTTAGCTCCGGGCATCGAAAAACTAAACTTCTACACATTTGATCATTTTGATTTATTAGGACAACATGTTCTTATCAGCCGCACCGGATACACCGGCGAACTCGGCTATGAAATTTATTTCCCGTGGGAACACACGCCGGAACTTTGGCAAAAACTTTTAGAACACAAACACGTCAAACCGGCAGGCCTGGGAGCACGTGATCTTCTTCGTCTTGAAGTCGGATATAGCCTGTACGGACACGAACTTGATGAAAACACTTCGGTGTTAGAATCCGGGCTTAATCGTTTTATTGATTTTAAAAAAAATTTTTTCGGTAAGGAATCTCTTTTAAAACAAAAAGAGTCAGGGTTAAAAAGAAAACTGATTGGATTTATAGCTGATTCTCGTCGATCTCCACGGCAAGGACATAAAATTTATTCCGAATCTCAAGACGAAATAGGGGAGGTCACCAGCGGTTCCTTTTCACCCCATTTGCAAAAAGGAATCGGTTTGGGTTTTGTCTTGACTGAAGAAGGCATCCGTGATAAAAAAATTTTCTTTGGCAATGACAAAAATAAAATACCCGCTATAATTACGCCAAAAATATTTTATAAAAACGGATCATTAAAAGATTGAACTGGGAGAACGCACATGGAAATTATTGATCATTATCTTTATACCAAAGAACATGAATGGATTAACATTGAAGAAAATCAAGGTACCATTGGCATTTCAGAATATGCTCAGAGCTCATTAGGCGACATTACGTTTGTTGAATTACCGGCTGCTGATGACGAATTTGATCAAGCCGCTCAATTTGCTTCCGTGGAATCCGTGAAAGCTGCTAGCGATATTTATTCACCAATGTCTGGAAAAATTATTGAAGTTAATGAAGATTTAGTCGAAGAACCAGAACTCATCAATAAATCAGCTTATGAAAACGGTTGGATTGCAAAAATAAAGCTTGCCGATCTCAGTGAGACCGAAGATCTTATGACGGCGGATGATTACCGTAAATTTTTAGAAAGTATCGTCTAGTTTGAATCCCTACATCGCTAACACAAAAAACGACACAAAAGATATGCTGAAGGTCATTGGTGTAAATACCATCGATGACCTTTTTGCCGATATACAACCTCACCAAAAGCCTAAGTCTTTTGATCTGCCAAACGGCCTATCTGAGTTTGAAGTCATCGAAAAAATTAAACGTATCGCCGAAAAAAATACGACCAACCTTATTTCGTTTTTAGGGGGAGGGTATTACGACCATTATGTGCCCGCCGCTGTAACAGCGCTCATTTCTCGAGGAGAATTTTCCACGGCGTATACGCCGTATCAGCCGGAATGTTCTCAAGGCACACTACAAGCCTTGTACGAATATCAAAGTGCTATTTGTACTTTAACTGAAATGGATGTGGCCAATGCATCACTCTACGACGGAGGGACAGCCCTTTACGAAGCGATTATGATGGCTATTCGTATTACACGACGAAAAAAAATTGTTATGGACGGCGGCGTAAGTCCTATCTATCGAAAAATTATCCATAGCTATACAAATAACTTAAATATTGAATTCAAAGAAACCCCTGTTGTGCATGGCCAAAGCGACCGCGATCAAATCAACAATCTCCTCGACAAAGACACAGCGGCCATTATTTTGCAAAACCCCAATTTCTTTGGTACCATTGATGATCATTCTGACATTATCCAAAAAGCACATGAACAAGGTATATTAGTTATTGAAAGTGTTTATCCTGTTTCCCTGGGCATTGTCAAAACACCGGGCGAAATGGGGGTGGACATTGTCACCGGCGAAGGGCAAAGCCTGGGATTACCGCTTAATTTTGGCGGACCTTATCTTGGATTCATGTCCACGCGTAAAAAATATATCCGGAAAATGCCGGGACGTATTGTCGGTAAAACAATCGATAGCAGCGGAAAATCATGTTTTGTAAATACCTTGCAGGCACGGGAACAACATATCCGACGAGAAAAAGCGACCTCCAATATTTGCACGAATGTTTCTCTGTGTGCTGTACAATCTCTCATATATATGTCCTTATTGGGTAAACAAGGATTTGTTAATTTATCTCAACTCAATTTAGATAAAGCTGAATTTATGCGCAAAACACTGGAAACGATAGAAGGGGTCGAGGTTAAACGCAGCTCCCCAACATTTAATGAATTCACCGTACGCCTTGCCAAAGAAGCGTCTGTCGTTATTAACGCTATGATTGAAAAAGGATTTGCCGCGGGCTTCCCGTTAGGACGCTATTATAAAGGAATGGAAAACTATATGATCGTGGCGGTGACCGAAAAACGAACCAAAGAAGAAATATTAAAATATGCGGAATGCTTGAAGGAAATTTTATCCCAATGAAACTCATATTTGAAAAAAGTGTAGAAGGTCGGCAAGGTTTTGGAATCCCTCAATCAGATGTCGGCCCGCAAGAGGGCATCCCCGAAAAATATAAAAGGGAAAAGCCTGCTTGCTTTCCTGAAGCTTCTGAACTTGATATTGTCCGTCATTTTACCGACTTAGCCCATAAAAATTTTTCCATTGATACGCATTTTTATCCTTTGGGGTCGTGTACAATGAAATACAATCCTAAATTTGCCGATGTTGTTACACAAATTCCAGGATTTGCTAATTTACATCCTCTTTTACCGCAATTAACCAAAGGAGAAACACTATCCCAAGGGGCCATTGAAGTACTTTATGAAACAGAACAATGGCTGTGTGAAATGACAGGAATGGATCATTTTACCATGCAACCTTTAGCCGGCGCGCATGGAGAATTGACCGGTGTTATGATGATGGCAGCCTATCATAAAGCCAAAGGCAATCAAAAAACCCATATTATTGTTCCGGATTCTTCCCATGGAACCAATCCGGCCACAGCCGCCATTGCCGGATATAATATCGTAGCAGTCCCATCCGATGAAAACGGGGTTATGAATATGGAAGAATTAGCCAAGCGTATTACCGATGAAACAGCCGGTCTTATGTTAACGTGTCCCAATACACACGGTATCTTTAATTCTAATATTGATAAAATCGCCAAAATGATTCACGCCGTCGATGGCATTATGTATTATGATGGCGCCAATCTCAATGCTATTTTAGGACGCTGCCGTCCAGGAGATATTGGCTTTGATGTCATTCATATTAATGTGCATAAAACATTTGCCACACCGCACGGAGGGGGTGGTCCTGGAGCAGGTCCTGTGGGCGTGACAAAAAAATTGGAGCCTTATTTACCCATTTCCCGCGTTGTCAAACATGAAAATGGCCAATTTGGACTCGATTACGATTATCCACATTCCATAGGTTATGTGGCCCCTTTTTATGGTAATTTTGGAATTATTTTGCGCGCCTATGCGTATATGCTGATGTTAGGCCAAGAGGGCCTTAAACAAACAAGTAATCATGCCGTTTTGAATGCCAATTATATTAAGGAACGTTTAAAAGAACATTATGCTTTGGCGTATGACCATATATGCATGCATGAATCCGTTTTTTCTGCATCCCTACAAGCTCAAAGAGGTGTACACGCGATCGACATTGCCAAATTTTTAATTGATAAAAACATCCATCCTCCAACCATTTATTTTCCCTTAACTGTTAAAGAGGCCATTATGATTGAACCAACAGAAACAGAGTCCAAAGAAACGCTGGATGAATTTATTGAAACCATGATTGAAGCTGATTCTTTAAGTAAAACTGATCCCGATAGCTTTCACAACTGCCCACAATCCACTCCGATTAACCGCCCTGATGAAGTCAAAGCTGCCAAAGAGATGAATACGAATTATTTTGCATCATGATTCTCAAAGACATTTCATTTTCAACTCCTCACGAAAATATCGCCTATGATGATACCCTTTTGAAATTGGCTGAAGAAGGGCAAGAGGGAGAGGTTCTACGATTTTGGGAATCGCCCGAAATGTTCGTTGTCCTGGGACGTATTTCCAAAGAAGAAGAGGATGTCGATAAAGAAGCCGTTACACGCGATAATATCCCCATTTTACGCCGCTCTTCAGGAGGAGGCACTGTTTTACAAGGCCCCGGATGCCTCAATTATACGTTAATCTTATCCAAAAAATGCCGCCCAGAAGTGGCTGATTTAAAAAAATCGTATCAATATATTCTTAATAAAATCATCGCCGCCTTAGAAACCCTGGGTGTAGAGGCCTTTTTTCACCCCATATCAGACATAACCGTAAACAGACCCCGGGGGTCTGTTTCAACGGTTCAAACCAAAACAGACCCCCGGGGTCTGTTTACGGTTCCATTAAAAATATCAGGAAACGCCCAAAAAAGAGGACGAAACTATATTTTGCATCATGGAACCATTCTGTATGACTTTAACCTTAAAAATATCGAAAAATATCTTAAAATACCTAAAAGCATACCCGAATATCGGGAAAAACGTCCTCATCTGGACTTTGTAACGAATATCGCACTTTCAGTCACAAGTCTTAAACAAGAGGTTCAAAAACAATTTGATCAATCTGATGAAAAAAATTGATTTAGAAATGAAAATATTTATCAATATTTTCTCTAAAAACAAACAAAACCTGCCCCAATCTGAGAAATTATGAAGTCTCTCTGATTCCGATTCAAGAATACCCATTACAAATTTTTCTGACAATTTCTAAATCCCCCCCTCTTTGCGCAGAATTAGAAAAAAATTTCAAATAATTTTTTATTATACGCATAACCATATGTTATTACTATAGTTAAAATTTATAAAGAATATTTCCTCGGTGGCAATTTACCCCTTCAATATGTTATATTTATTATACGTTGAAGAAAAGACTTTCTTCCTTTCTAAATATAGCAAAAAATCAAAAAAATCGCCTACGCTGATAACCAAAATTACAGTACAGGAGAAAATAAGCCATGCATATTTACACAACAAAAAAACGATCAAATTTAATGTATCGAATCCTCTCAGCATTTATTGCAATAGTATTTTTAAGCACCACTATTGTGCCGCGAGGGTATACCCAAACAGTGGTTTTACCAACAGCCACTATACTTAATTTACCTGTGCCGGGTACGATGGTAGGCATAACCGAAGGTTTTACACCTGCGATTATCAAAGGAATGACGATTCATCCGGATAATCCTTTGGAATTTGATTTTATTGTGGGCCGCGGTGATAAAAATTTACAAGGAGATGATTTAAAAAAAGAAGGCATCAAAATAATCAAATATTTTCTGGCTGCACTGACAACTCCTAAAGAGGACATGTGGGTAAACCTTTCCCCGTATGAAAAGAATCGTATTATTGCCGAAGGATTCGGACAAACTGAAATGGGAGGAGATCTTTTATCTCAAGACTATCTTTTAAAACAGCTGACATCGTCATTAATGTATCCGGAAGATGAATTAGGCGGTGATTTTTGGGAAAAAGTGCATAAAAAAGCCTATGAACAGTTCGGAACAACCGATATTCCCATGAATACTTTTAATAAAATCTGGATTGTTCCAGAAAATGCCATGGTATATGAGCATGAATCAAGCGCATTCGTAGTAGGCCGGCATTTAAAAGTGATGTTGGAGCAGGATTTTGTAGCTATGGATCATCAAAATTCTGGCATGCAAGGCATAAAATTTGAGGTTACGACTGACAATATTGAACGAAAAAGCACGATAACTACGGAATTAATTCGTGAAATCCTTATCCCTGAGATTGAACGCGAGGTCAATGAAGGTGAAAACTTTGCCAATTTACGTCAAATTTATAATTCTATGATTTTGGCTACATGGTATAAGCAAAACTTGAAAGAAAGTTTATTAGGACAAGTATATATTGATAAAAATAAAATATTAGGCGTCGATGTGGAAGATAAAGATATCAAACATAAAATTTACAATCAATATATCCAGGCATTCAAAAAGGGCGTTTATAACTATATTAAGGAGGATTATGATTCTGTAACACATCAGGTCATTCCACGAAAATATTTTTCCGGAGGAACTTTATGGGTAAACGAAATTTCAGAAGTGGATAATTTAGAGGGCATTAACCTTAAACCTAAAATGATTCCTAATAAAACAGATGCTTCAATATTAACAAGTATTGTAGATGCAGGAGATGGTGCGGATACGATTTATATTGAAGAAGTGATGAATCAATATGATGGCTCAATGTTAACCGTTCAGAGTGAGCTGGTTAGATTGAGAAATGATTTACCTTTAAATTTTTCTGGTAATTCGGATGAAATCATGGAAATTAAGAACTGGCCAAAGGTGGAACAGACAGTGAAAAACATCTCTGATGCTACCAAACAACTAATTCTTTTATCAACAGTAAAAAATAACCTTTTTCGAGAATCAGTTCAAAAAGAAGTAGGTTTTATTTATGCCATTGCTTATTTCAGACAGCTTCTTCCGAATGATAAAAAGAAAGTTATAGAGGATTTTAATACATTGGGCCATAAGAATACTGCTGCGTGGTTAATGGAGAATAACAATTTGCATCTTGATGAATTAAAAGCCAAAATTCAGGACAAATTTGAAATTAATCTTAATCAAGAAACGGTAGAGTATATCAAAATGCATGATGAAACGGTGCGTCGATCAAGGGGGTTACGCTTAGCGGCAGATTCTTTGAAAATATCTACCAGTGATCTTGATGTGATTTTCAAAAATCAAAGTTTGCTTGATGTTATTTTGGGATTACGCAAAGGAGCTGTTGTTGAAATCCGACAACCTTTAAACAATTTAGAAAAAGTGCTACGACGGCTAAGATTGGCTGAAGGAGAGGCTATTCAATTTGTTCATCTTGGAAAAAATCAATATTACGTCTATGAAGAACATCAGCTGAAACGGTTGGCGCAGGACAATGATTTAAATTATGGATTACACAGGAGTGGACTAAACCATTTGATCCAATTGGATATGGCAAAAAAACAAGGTATATTTTTTGAAGAAGCAAATAAAACAATTAATACAGATGCCCAAAAGAATATACATAGAATAAGCAGTTCCATCACTCTTTCAGATACAAATAGAACTATGTATTTTGACGAAAAAGAAAAATTTTGGCGTGCTGATAAAACAGCCTCCCAGATTTTTGAAATTGAAAGAGTGGGAGCAGAACGATCATATATTGCAACTATTCAAAGGGCAAAAGGATTTAAAAATGTTTTAGAATCCCAACTTGAAAATTTTTTAATATTTAATGTACAAACCCCAATCACCGTTATTGATGATTCTAACGAAACTGAACTTGAAATTAATATAAAGACAGTTAAAGAGTTTCAAAAAAAATATCAAATAGAAATTAAACATATAACAAAAAAAGAATGGGATGAAGAGTATGGATATTATGCAAAATATTTAAAGAAAACTTGGGAACAACAGCTAAATCAAGAAGTTTTACCTAACACTATTAAAGAATTTCTTTTAGAGACTGAAATTTTGCAAAAAAATATAATTAATGATGAAAAAATAGTCGAAGTCCTGCGTAGTCCAGAATTTTATCATACGTCCGGATTTCGAAACAGACAATTTCTGATGGCTGTAGGGGAACCGATTATCCATGGATGGGATGACGATGCCCCTGCACATGTTTACGCGGTGACCGATAAAAAACGCGATCAACTTCGCGAAGATGCCTTAAATGACAAAAAACCAATTATGCAGAACATGTTTCAAAAAGTTGGAAAAATGATTAACACAACCATTAAAAGTGAAAAAGCGTTCTATAAAGAACTCGCTAAGAACGATAATTATGACAACCCTAAAATCAAAGAGATTCTTGACAACTATTTTGGTTATGACCCCCAAGATGATCATAAAGGCTTAATTCCTCAAGCAGCAGAAGAAATAATTACATTGGAAAACAAAATGGATGGCATTAATCCTTATTCTGTCCAGAGGTATTCTCCTTTTATGCGAAAATTCATTCCAAAACAAGCTCTTAGGATGGGAGACAATTATTCCCATAAACCTAGGATAAGTGATGATAAAGAAAATACATGTTGTATCATTATGCCGGCTAATCACCTGGGGCATTCCAGACGTGTTGGGCAAAGAATAGGGGATACTAATTTCTTCCTTGGGCAGGTTCCTTATAGGGGATTACTTAATACGCCTACAAATAAAAATGAATCAAATGATTTAAAAGATCGCACTACCCATTTTCTGGGGCATGATTTTAATAATGACATCGATACGCAGGCCGGCAAACATTTGGAAGCTTATATTAATTCAGATGATCATCATATGAAACACATACAGCATACACATCAATCTGTTCTTTTGGTTGAGGGAGCTTTTGGTTTTGCTTCACTTCTTGGGTATCCTGTTTTTAATCGTAATTCAATGTTTGTGGGCGATTTTCCTCTGCCATCTTTGGGTGGACCGCTGCGTATTGAAGAACCCAAGATGTATCGATGGGTCGTCGGCCCATTGTTACTTAACACGGTAGCAGCTGCTAATGATAATATTGCAGGCGGACAAAAGCGTCATTTAGAAAATCGATTATATCGCAATTCTTACCAAGACCTTACCGAAGTTGTGGGAGGGAACATTGCGGGTGATTTTTACGAAGCGGCCAAAGAGAAATATTACAAAATACTTCCAGAGAAATACAAAAAAGATTTATGGGGAGATTTATATAATCGACTTATCGTTTTAGCGAATGTTTTTCTTGAAGCTGGGACTGAAGTTAATTTAACAACCAAGCATAAAGAAAAGGCCTTAGAAGAACGTCAATTGAGAGCCCAATCCATTTCACGATTAGCATTAAAACGAAGCAAGAAAGTTATTAAATTAGAGAAAAATCCAGATGAAAATTTAAAACAGGAGATAAAAGATATTGATTTAATGATTCTCGACTATGCCGATCATTTTGGTTATTACGCTCCACAAAATACTAAAAATAAAAATTATAATCCGATAAATCCTGAAGAAGATTATTTTTATAAAATCAAGGTTGATGGAAATTATTTAAAATGGCAAGCGGTATATCCTGATATGGAAGTCGCTGATCAGAATGGAGTTTCTTCAGTCAAGAGCAGTGAATGGAAAAATTTGCAAAAAAAATCAGGTGAAACCCGACTAAGTAATTGGGTAAAAGGAGAAACTATTTCTTTAGAAAATGGCCGGTCCATTCTTTTAGACGAACTGCCAGATAACGATATTGAAATAATTGTACCGGGCTTACGCTCCGACCTTGAAAAAGAATATTTAAAAGAAGTTCAACAAATTATTATAAAACAGCTTAAAGCCGATGGTAATCAAATGATTATCTGGCCAGATATGGTTGCAGCCGCTAAGCAAAGAAAAAAAGATTCCGCCATGGCAACAAAAAATGTAAAAAATAACCTTACTTTTAATACAAAACAGACTATAAATGAAGTCGGTGGTATCGATCTTAATCCTGATTTATTAAATTTACAAATCAAACGTGATGGAAATGGCGTGCCGTTACCAGTAGCGATGCAGCCTATTGAAAATATGCATATTGAAGGGTTTTTCCCTATTATTATCAATATTACACCTGTCAATCTTCCACTTCTTGGTTTTGGAGACACTCTTCCGAAAGAAAACTATCCCAAACCATCACCTGAACTCAGCTTTTGGGAAGAACAAGAGAGAAAAGCTTTTCTGAGAAGTAAATTAGGTGATAGAAATACACAACTAATACAAGAAAACACCTAATAAAAAAACATTGACATTTTCTAAAAAAGTGATATATTTACGGTTCATCTTTTACGAGGAGAGTTTAAATGATACAAAAAACATACATGGCCAAGGCATCTGAAATAGAACGTAAGTGTTATATTATTGATGCCAAAGATAAAATTTTAGGACGTATTGCTGCCAAGGCGGCTACTATTTTGCGTGGTAAACATAAAGCCATTTATACACCACATGTGGATACAGGTGACATGGTTGTGATTATTAATGCGGAGAAAGTCAAAGTTACAGGTAAAAAGTTGGAACAAAAAGAATATCAACGCTACTCTGGTTATCCTTCAGGACAAAAATCTGTCAAGCTGAGTGTTATGTTAGAAAAAGCCCCGACACGAGTACTACGTCTTGCTATAAACCGTATGATTCCAAGCGGTCCATTAGGAAATCAAGTCAAAACAAAATTAAAAATTTATGCTGGGGACCAACATCCTCATCAAGCACAAAAACCGATTGCTTTAGCGGTTTAATCTAATTTAAGGAGTTTGATCACATGGTTGAAACAGTAAAATACGGAGCTACCGGACGTCGAAAATCTTCTATTGCCCGCGTCAATTTAATTCCTGGTGAAGGAACTATTCGTGTTAATAAACGCACATTCGAAAATTATTTTCCGCGTGAGACAGACCGTATTACCATTTTAAAACCTCTTAACCTCACCAATACGCTTGGAAAATTTAATATTGAAGCTAAAGTTTCTGGTGGTGGAAGCACTGGCCAAACAGGAGCTCTTTGCTTAGGAATTTCCCGCGCTTTAGCTTTATGTGATCCTGAAAATAAACCTGTCCTCAAAAAAGCCACTCTTCTAAGACGCGATCCCAGAATGAAAGAAAGACAAAAGCCCGGTCAAAAGGGAGCGCGAAAGAAATTCCAGTGGGTTAAACGATAACGGTTGGATATTTCTGAACGTATCGTTCAGAATTACTCACCACACATTTCAGTAATAAAAAGCCTATCTCCCTTTGAAAAACAATTGACGAGATAGGCTTTTTATTTTATTATGATTTCTAATTATTTGTCGTGGAGGATTTTATGATTAAAACAGGTATAGTTGGGATTAGTGGTTATTCCGGAGGCATACTTCTAGAAATTTTATTGAAGCACCCTCAAGTGCGCGTCACTTATGTAAGTGCCAATAATACGCACGGAAAAGTGGACACCATCTGGCCACAAGTGGCGGGATACACTAATCTTACATGTGAAAAATTTGATGTAAAAAAAGCAGCTAAACATTGTGATTTTATATTTTTAGCTGTGCCGCACACCATTGCTATGCAAGTCACGCCAGGCTTGTTAAAAGCCGGACTTCGTGTCATTGATTTAAGCGGCGATTATCGCCTTAATTCTATTCAACAATATAAAAAATGGTACGGAGCTGCACATACAGATGCCAAAAATATTAAAAAAGCGGTCTATGGGTTACCCGAGCTTTACCGTGAAAATATCAAAAAGGCCAACCTCATTGCTAATCCAGGGTGTTATCCAACAGCTGCTTTACTAGGCTTAATACCTTTAACTTCTACGCATGCCACGGCTATTCAATCTATTATTATCGATGCAAAATCAGGCGTCACAGGGGCAGGACGTAAAGCTAAACTACAACTCAATTTTTCTGAAATAAACGAAAATTTTAAAGCGTACAAAGTTTTAAATCACCAACATGTCCCGGAAATGGAATTATATTTATCTAAAATATCTAAAGAAAAATTCACGATCAACTTTGTCCCACATTTATTACCAGTAAACCGCGGCATTTTAGAAACTATCTATGTACAAGTGAATAAATGTTTACCCTTAAAAGATATTCATAAAATTTATACACGTTTTTATAAAACAGAACCTTTTGTACGCATTCTTCCATTAGGACAACAACCGGAATTAAATAATGTTACAAAAAATAATTATTGTGATATCGGCCTGGCAACAGATGCAACCAATCAACTCTTGGTCATCACATCTGTCATTGACAATCTAATGAAGGGCGCTGCAGGCCAAGCCGTGCAAAATATGAATATCATGTGTGGATTTGACGAAAAAGAAGGATTACATTAAAAATGAAAATCATAAAAGGTGGAATAACACAACCTCAAGGCTTTAAATCTAACGGTATTGCCTGTGGGCTTAAAAAATCTGGAAAACTGGATCTCGGATTAATTACCAGCGATATTCCCGCAGTGTCATCTGCTGTATTCACAAAGAGTTCCATTAAAGCGGCTCCGTTGCTCGTGTGTCAAGAACACATTCGCAATCATATAACCCAGGCTATTGTTATTAATAGTGGTAATGCTAATTGTTTTACAGGAAAACAAGGCCTTGCTTGCGCTCAAAAGACCACGGAATTAATTGGCAAAAAACTCGCGATTCCTCACGAAGATGTCCTTGTCGCCTCTACAGGTATTATTGGAAAACAATTATCTTTTACAAAAATTCAAGATGGCGCCAAAAAGTTAATTAAAGGATTAAGTCCTCACGGGGCAGATAAAACCGCTCGCGCGATTTTAACAACAGACATTACAACCAAAGAAATCACTGTTGAAATCACCTTAAGCGGCAAAAAAGTAACGATCGGTGCTTGCGCCAAAGGTTCAGGAATGATTGCCCCGAACATGGCGACCATGTTGGCGTTTATCACCACCGATGCCGCTATTAGTGCAAAAATGCTGAATACAGCCCTTAAAAGTGCGTCCGATCAATCCTTCAATTGTATTTCTGTAGACGGATGCATGAGCACCAATGATATGGTTTCAGTAATGGCCAATGGATTGGCCAAAAATAAGAAAATTACAACGGCGAATAAAGATTATAAAACATTCTGCAATGCCCTCAATCATGTCTGCCTTGATTTAGCTAAAAAAATTGTCTTAGATGGAGAGGGCGCCACAAAATTTATTGAAATCCAAGTTGTCGGCGCAAAAAACTATAAGCAGGCTCAAGAAGTTGGCTTAAAAGTCGCCAACTCAAATCTTGTTAAAACCGCCGCTTACGGCAATAATCCTAACTGGGGACGCGTCGCCGCTGCCGTAGGTTCCGTAGGAATTAAAGAAGTTACCGAAAATAAAATCAAATTCAAATTCAGCCCGTTCACACGAAAACATATTATCATCCATATTAATCTTAATATCGGTGCGCACAAAGCCGTCGTCTACACCTCAGATTTATCTTATAAATACGTAAAAATTAATGTGGAGTACACCTAAATGGAAGACGTCATTAAAAAAGCTGGAATTCTTGTTGAAGCGATTCCTTATATTCATGCCTTTCGACGTAAAGTATTTGTCATTAAATATGGTGGCAGTATCCTTGATCATGATGCGATCCGAAAAAACATACTCGAAGATATTGTTTTTTTGAGTTACGTTGGCATTCATACCATTCTTGTTCATGGGGGAGGGCCCCACATCAGCGGCCGCTTAAAAGAGGCCGGTGTTAAACCTGAATTCCACAATGGTATTCGTGTGACCGATAAACAAACCCTCGCTATTGTTAGCGAAGAATTAGGAAAATTAAATAAATCTATCGTCGAAGAAATCAAAAGTTTAAAAGGGGATGTTACCGGATTAAAAGGGCATGAAAATATTATCCATGTCAAAAAACGTAAATCATCTAAAGATCTTGGATATGTCGGAACGATTACCAACATTGAAAAAGAAGCTTTGGAAACACATTTAAAAAAAGGACACATCACCGTTGTTTCACCAATGGGTATTTCGGTAGAAAAACAACCGCATAACATCAATGCTGATGAAGTCGCTAGTGCGATTGCCACGTCTATGAACGCAGAAAAATTAGTTTTGCTCACTAATGTACAAGGTGTCATGCGTAAAGCAGATGATCCTGAGTCATTAATTTCCACCTTAAACATCGATGAAATTCAAAATTTAATTGAACTCAATGTTATTCAAGGAGGTATGATTCCTAAAGTCAACTCTTGCGTCGAAGCTTTACACGGTGGTGTTAAAAAAACACATATCGTGGACGCCCGTATCCCGCATGCCCTCTTACTTGAATTTTTTACCACTCTTGGTATTGGAACTCAAATACTGAAGAAATCCCATGAAAAAAAATCAAATTCTTGAAAATTACGACAAATATATCCTGTCCACGTACACACGCACGCCCGCAATCTTTGTAAAAGGCAAAGGGATGAATCTTGTAGATATTGACGGAAAAAAATATCTCGATTTCTTTCCCGGATGGGGCGTTAACAATGTTGGGCATTGTCATCCGAAAGTTATGTCGGGCGTTCGTGATCAAATTTCAAAATTGATTCACATCCCAAATAATTTTTATCATCCTAATCAGGTCAAATTAGCCAAAGAAATCATCCGTTGTTCCTTCAAAGGAAAAGTCTTTTTTTGCAACAGTGGGGCTGAAGGCAATGAAGCGGCCATAAAATTTGCTAGGGTCTACGGCAAAGGGCAACGTCACGAGATTATTACGATGAAAAATTCCTTTCACGGACGCACTTTAGGCGCCTTAGCCGCTACAGGGCAACCCAAATACCACGAAGGATTTGAACCATTACCTAAAGGATTTAAAACCGTACCTTTTAATGATTGGAACGCATTAGAGTCTGCTGTCACTGAAAAAACAACGGCCATTTTATTAGAATTGGTTCAAGGGGAAGGTGGCGTCAATATTGCACCTAAAGAATATATTCAAAAAATACGAAAATTATGCGATCAAAAAGATATTCTGTTAATCCTTGATGAAGTTCAGACGGGGATGGGGCGCACAGGAACGATGTTTGCTTTTCAACAATATGATATTCAACCGGATGTCATGATTCTTGCCAAGGCTCTTGGTGGAGGATTACCGATCGGCGCTATTGTGGTTAAAGATAGTATCGCCGATACATTTCAACCTGGCATGCATGCATCCACGTTTGGTGGAAGTCCGCTTGTCAGTAAAGCGGCCTTAGGCACATTTAAAGCTATTTTCAGCGATAAAATGTTACAAAATGCAAAAAAAATCGGGGCTTATATCCTTAAAGAGCTAACGCAATTGAAACAAGAAATTCCCTACATTGTTGATGTCCGCGGTCTTGGACTGATGATTGGTATTGAGCTTAATATGGAAGGTAAAGAAATTTATGAAGAGTGCTTCAAAAATGGACTTATCATCAACTGCACACAGGGAAACATTTTACGCTTTATGCCGGCGTTAAACGTCACCAAAAAACAAGCGGATAAAGCTATTTATATCCTTAAAAAATCATTAACAAAGGTAACCCAAAATGAAACGTGACTTAATGAGTTTACATGATTTATCATCCGACGAAATTCTGCATATTCTAGATCTTACGCAAAAAATCAAAAATGATAAAACAATGGGGAAGGCAATTCTCAAAGACCAATCGATTGGTCTTGTATTCCAAAAACCATCCAACCGAACACGCGTATCATTTGAAGTCGGTGTCACGCAGCTTGGCGGACATTGTTTGTACTTAGGGCCGGATGAAATTAATTTAGGTGTCCGTGAATCAACAGCTGACGTTTCCAAAACATTATCCCGGTATTTAAACGGTATTGTCGCTCGAACGCATACCCACCAGGATATTGAAGACCTTTGTCGTTATTCATCTGTCCCTGTAATTAACGGCCTGTCGGATTTATATCATCCTTGCCAGGCGTTAACTGATCTTTTTTCAATTAAAGAAAAATTTGAACAGATTAAAGGTTTAACTTTTGCTTATATCGGAGATGGCAACAATGTCTGCCACTCCTTATTAATCGGATGTGCTAAAGTCGGCATTCATATAAATGTAGCAACACCCAAAGGATATGAACCTGACGAAGACGTTATCGAAACGGCTAAGACTTATGCAGAACAATCCGGCGTCAGCATTGATTTAAGCAACTCTCCCGAGGAAGCCGTTGGACAAGCCGATGTCATTTATACCGATGTTTGGGTCAGCATGGGACAGGAAAAAGAATCTGAAAAACGCTTAGCTGATTTTGATAATTTTCAAATCAACGAAAAACTCATGCAATTAGCCAACAATAAACACATCTTCATGCACTGCCTGCCAGCTCACCGCGGCCAGGAAGTCACCGCAGAAGTGATCGACGGCCCCAATTCCATCGTCTTCGACCAAGCCGAAAACCGGTTACATACGCAAAAAGCAGTACTGATGTTTTTATTCCAAACACAAGAGACCTGTCAAACTGAATAATGAAAGAATCTGAAACAACTGAACTTAAAAAGTCTACCGCTGAATTGAAAGATGCCGTTATTTCCATTGCAGCGATTCTCAATAAACATAGCCAGGGAGATATATATTTTGGGATAAAGGATAATGGGACTATCGTTGGACAGACGGTTGGTCGCCATACTATTAAAGAAGTCACGCAGACAATTGTGGACAATATTGAACCAAAAATTTATCCCAAAATTGAAGCAAAAAAAATCAAAGGCAAAGAGTGCGTCGTTGTAGAATTTCAAGGTTTGAACAGTCCCTATTTTGCTTATGGCCGGGCGTATATGCGCGTTGGAGAGTCTGACAAACAACTAACTGTTAAGGAAATCGAAGAACAGATTGTGAAAAGAAAAAAATTTCTATGGGAAAGTGAGATTTCTAAGAAAACCTTGGAGGATGTTAATGACGCAGCTATCCAAGAGTTTATGCGCAAAGCAAAAGAGGCTGGCCGGATTAATTTTGAGTTTACAAGCACGAAAGAGACACTTCGGAAACTTAGCTTGCTATCTGGAGATCAGTTAACAATGGCCGCCGAAATTTTGTTTTGCGATAACAGTCGTATGGAAATTCAGGCTGCTGTTTTTGCTACAGCAGTAAAGGCCACTTTTCTTGATATCAGTAAATTTGAAGGAAATCTTTTTAGCCTGCGTAAACAGGCGGAAGCCTATGTCAAAGAGCACATGAAATGGCGAGCAGACATGACTGGAAGTCGACGCAAAGAAATTCCAGAAATTCCCATACGAGCACTTTCCGAAGCAATTGGAAATTCATTGTGCCATCGGGATTATTCAAATCCAAAAGGTAATGAGGTTGCAATTTTCAAAGACCGAATTGAAATTTACAACCCAGGACAATTTCCAAATGAATTAGATCCGGATGATTTTATCAAAGGTGACGGATATTCTGTTTTACGTAATCCTTTGATTGCAGAAACAATGTACCGTTCTGAAGATATTGAAAAATGGGCGAGTGGCCTAAGACGGATTTACGATGAGTGTATGACGAATCAGGTAAAGGTCGAGTTCAAAAGAGTTAAAACAGGATTTGTTGTGTGTTTTTATCGGCCTAAATGGGAAAACGGCGAAGGTTTAGAACAAAACATCCAGGAAGGTAAAGAGAAAAGTTCGGAGAAAAGTTCGGAGAAAATACTTCGCTTACTTAAAGAAAATAACACCATTTCTGCCCAAGAATTATCAGGATTAATCGGAATAAGCTCCCGTGCCGTTGAAAAACATTTAGCCACATTGAAGAAATTAAACAAAATTAAACGTGTCGGCCCGGATAAGGGGGGGCATTGGGAAGCTGTGGAATAATATTTTCTTGATATTGCATCATAACTCCATCGAATTCGATGGGTTTAAAAATATATTAAATTCAAATATAAAAAACTCAGAACTTGCTATTACATGAAAAACTTCATCTATACACTCTTATTTACCCTTAGCATCCTTTTATTTTGCCAAGCTGAGGCAGGTTTCACAAAAGTCACTTCATCAATGGATACCAAAAAAACACCTATCCCGGCAGAAGAAATTATTCAAAAACTTATAAATACTTATGCGGTTATGGAAAACTATCAAAGTGAGGCCAAATATATAGGGCAGTTTGAAATCGATGGACAGATTGTAAAAACTGAAACGACTATGTTGATCAAATTAGGCAAGCCAAACTTATATCACATCAATTGGAAATCTCAGGAGAACCAATTTGGCGAAAGCCCAGGAACAATTTGGAACGCCGGGAAAGGAGCATTTAAGTATACCGAATCAACAAATACTTATATCCAAATTTCAGAAATGCCACAAGAATCATGTGAGATGAAAAATCAAAAAGAATGGTTGAATATAACAGAGCCATTGTTTGACATTTTCTTTAATTGCAACAATACCTCTTCAAAAATAACACAATTTAGATTAGTAGGAACAGATACGATCAACGGAGAAGACAACTACATCCTCCATCAAACCAATGATTCTTACAAACACACTTTATGGATTTCTAAAAAAGATTTCTTGATCAATAGGTATAAAAAAGAACCCCTGACAGAAGATTTAAGTATAGATGCCTTATCTGCAAGCCTGATAGATTCTTATGAAGATATGGGAATTGATCTTACTGAACAGGACAAATCAAAAATAAACAAATTTACGGGAATTTCTTATTTCTCATTAAATACAAGTGAATTTAAAAATATGCACATAGCACTAAATTTTTATAATAATTTAATTGATGAAATAAAAGATAATAATGAATTCATATATTCTCTTCCTGAAAATGCTCAACTAAAATCATCTGAAAATATTATTCCAAACAAAGAATCTATGCTACGCATACTAAAAAATCTAGATGGATTAAATTATACAATGTTATACACAAAAGGTCTTGAGCTTAGCGAAGAATCCGTAAGCGACCTCGAGAAAGAATTAGAAAACGATCCTTATAATTTTGAAATACGTTTGCAGATAATAGGGTATTACAGTGCTGATACTGACTCCGAAGAATATCGCAGAATTAAAAATAAACACATTCTGTGGATTATTGAAAACCAACCGGATTATAAGGAAGGTAGTAGTATAATCTCTTCCCTATTTTATATTTTTCCTGACATTAATCCAAATGCCTATGATAAAGCCAAATCATTGTGGTTAAAACAAATTGAACTTCATAAAGATAATCCTGTTGTACTTACGAACGCATCTAAATTTTTTTACCTTGTAGACAGTGAACTCTCAAAAGAAATTTTAAATATTGGAAAAAATATTGATCCAGATAATCTTTATTGGGAAGAAAGATTAAAATTCTTAAATTCATTAAATCCAAAAGATGGTATTCATAAAGAGTATTATGTCAACGGAAAATTAAAATTAGAGACAGAATATAAAGACGGCAAATACAATGGAATATATAAAACATATTATGAAAGCGGCTCTTTAAAATTTGATGGAAATGTTAAAAATGGCGTTTATCACGGGATGGGAAAAAAGTATTATGAAAATGGACAAATAAGTTTTATCGGGAATTTCAAAGAAGGAGCAAATGATGGTCTGTATAAATTTTTTCATGAAAGTGGTGAATTAATGCACACGTGTACGCAACAATTTAAAAAAGAAGGATTTACCCGAAAAGACTGCCAACAATATTCTTCAACAGGTGAAATAGAAAAAGAATATTATGCATTAATTTATAAACAGGATAAAGGTACTACTCTGGAAAAAATATTTACAAACGATCATCTGTCTATTGAAAAAATCTATGATGAAAATGGGACTATTATAAAAGAAAAAGCATATACTAACGATGGGAAGCTAAAAGATGGCATTAATTATAACTACTATGATACTGGTAAAGTTCATTATGCACTAAATTACAAAAAGGGGATAAGAAAAGGTGTTAGTAAAGAGTATTATGAAAACGGCAGCTTAAAAAAAGAAGTATCTTACACAAAGACGGCAAAAGAATTGGAATTTACAAAGAATTTTATGAAACTGGGGAAATAAAGGAAGAGTGGAGTTACAAAGAAGGAGAATTAATTCGTAAAAAGAAATATGCTACATCAGGTAATATGCTTTCTGTAGAAAATTACTAAACCAAAAAATATACTATTACATTGCTTTAGGAGAAACCACATGAAAAAAATTGTACTTGCTTACTCGGGGGGGTTAGATACCTCGTGTCTTATCAAATGGTTTGAGGAAAAAGGGTATGATGTTATTGCCTTTATTGCGGATGTGGGGCAGGGGGAGGACTTTACTTCCATCAAAAAGCGTGCTCTGGCTACAGGAGCATCCAAGGTCTACTGTCTGAATTTACAAAAAGAGTTTGTGACGGATTATGTATTTCCGGCGCTTAAGGCTGGGGCGCTTTATGAAGAGAAATATAATTTAGCTTGCGCGTTATCTCGGCCATTGATTGCCAAGCATCTTGTGGACATTGCCCATAAAGAAAAGGCCCACGCAATTGCGCACGGGTGTACTGGTAAAGGTAACGATCAAGTACGATTTGAAGTGACCGCGCGTTTGATTGACCCTAAAATTGAAATTATCGCACCCGTGCGTTTTTGGGAGTTTAAAACACGGGACGAAGAAATTGAATATGCAAAATCTAAAAAAATTCCTGTGAGTGTAACCAAAAAAAGTCCGTACAGTATTGATGTCAATCTCTACGGCCGTGCGATTGAATGCGGTGTCTTAGAGGATCCTTGGCAAGAACCTCCGGAAGATATTTATGCGTTGACGGAAAACCCGATCAAGGCGCCTAATAAACCGACTTATGTCACCATTGATTTTGTGAAGGGTATTCCTCAAAAAATTGATGGCAAGGCGTATGCGCCTGTTACCTTAATCCAAAAACTGAATCAAATTGGTGGGAAAAATAGCGTCGGCCGTGTCGATATGGTAGAAAACCGTTTGGTAGGTATTAAATCCCGTGAAATTTACGAAAATCCCGCTGGGACGATTCTTTACGCCGCTCTGCACGAATTAGAATGTTTAGTCTTAGACCGCGAAACTATGCGTTACAAACAAGCGGCCGCACAAAAGTATGCGGAGTTGACCTATAACGGTCTTTGGTGTATACCTTTAAAGACTCAATTGGATTCTTATTTTAACACAGTCCATAAAAACACCACCGGCACCGTTCGTCTAAAACTTTTCAAAGGAAATTGTACGGTCGCAGGACGTAAATCAAAATATTCGCGATACAAAGAAGAAATGGCAACCTACGGGGAAAAAGACATCTTCGACCAAAAACAATCCGAAGGCTTTGTCAAACTCTGGGGCATGCCTTTTGCATAATTGAAATAGAAGCAGAGAAGCAAAGAAGCAAAATGCAAAGAAAAAAACAACTAATCTAAACATTTTATCTCTCTGCCTCTTGCCGCTTTACACCTCTGCCTCTTTAAATTGGAGTTAGAACTATGACAAAATTTTGGGGAAGTCGATTTGCTAAGAAAACAGATAGCCTCGCTGATCAATTTAGCTTTAGTATCAGCTATGATTATCGTTTAGCTATATATGATGTCCTGGGTAGCATTGCTCATGCCAATATGCTTGGCAAATGCAAAATCATCAGTAAAAAAGATGCTTCTGAAATTGTTTCAGGTTTGAAGAAAATAGGGAAGCAATTGGAAGAAGAGACCTTCAAATTTGATACTAAAGCCGAAGATATTCATACCAACATTCAATCAGCACTTAAAAAATTAATAGGGCCAGCGGCTGATAAACTGCATACGGCACGTTCCCGCAATGATCTTATTGCACTGGACATGAAATTATATTGTCTCGTCGAATTGACGATGATTATGGATTTGATAGCTAAACTACAAAAATCTATCATCAAATTTGCGGATAAACATCAAGATGTTATTGTCCCGGCCTATACGCACCTTCAAGCCGCCCAAGTGGTTTTATTATCCCATCATATGCTGGCTTATGTCGAAATGCTTGACCGTGACAAAAATCGTTTGATGGATACACTCAACCGCACAGATGTTATGCCCTTGGGAAGTTGCGCCTTATCCGGAACATCGCTTGAAACGGACCGTGACTTTGTGACCAAAGAATTAGGCTTTTTAGCGACAACCCAAAATAGCATCGATTCTGTCAGCGACCGCGACTTTATTATTGAATCCTTATCGAATTTGGCAATGCTTGGCATACACGCGTCCCGTATCTCAGAAGATTTTATTATCTGGGCGACAAGTGAATTTAATTTTATCAATATCGACTGGTCCTTATGTACAGGGTCATCCATAATGCCGCACAAAAAGAATCCGGATATTTTAGAATTAGTCCGTGGAGAGACGGCCAAGCTCTGCAGCAATTTAAATGAAATATTAATTTTGATGAAAGGTCTACCGTTGACATATAACCGTGATATGCAACTGGACAAACCGCCACTTTTTGAATCTGTGGAAAAATCAAAAGAGATATTACAACTATTGTCGTCATTGTTTACAGGACTTAAGGTCAATAAAAAAGTCCTCAAAGAACGTATCAACGATGAATCATTTTTTTCTGTCGACATTATGGAATACTTAATCAAAAAAGGTATTTCTTACCGCGAAGCGCATGATATCGTTGGAACAATGATCAAAGAATGCGTTGATAAAGGAAACAAAATTGCAGACTTAAGCAAAGAAGAATTAAAAAAGTATTGCCCAAAGTTCGATACTGATGTAAAAGAACTGCTTAATCCGGAGACGTCAGTAAAAATGAAAAAATCTCTCGGGTCAACGAATCCTCAAATGGTTAAAAAACAGATTGAGGGATGGAAGAAAAAATTGTTGTAACAATGGTAAGATGTAAGCGAGGCTAAATTAATGCACGATTTTAAATTTAAAAATAATGAATTACATTGCGAATCGGTTAAGGTAAGCACGATTGCTAAAAAGGTGGGGACGCCATTTTATCTTTATAGTCACCATACGCTTGTCGATCATTTTACAAAAATTCAAAAAGCTTTTAAGAAAATTGATCCGATAATCTGCTTTGCCATGAAAGCTAATGATAATTTAGCGGTGCTTAAAACCTTGGCAGATGAGGGAGCAGGTTTTGATATTGTTTCTGTAGGTGAACTAAAAAAGGTAAAAAAAGTCGGGGCCGATCCGAAAAAAATCGTATTTGCTTCTGTTGGCAAAACCGAAGAAGAAATAACAGCGGCGATCAAAGCTGGCATCTTATTTTTTAATGTCGAATCTCTGCCGGAACTGGAAGAAATCAATGCCATTGCAAAAAAATTAAAAAAGAAAACACAAATTGCTTTGCGTATCAATCCGGATGTGGAAGCTGCGACTCATGCCAAAATTACAACAGGGACATTAAGAAATAAATTTGGTATTGATTTACAAACAGCGCGTCACATTTTAAACGAACAAAAGAAATATCCGTTCCTTAAAATCAATGGACTACATGTACACATCGGTTCACAAATCACAAGTAGCGCTCCTTTTATTCATGCAATTAAAAAAGTCATCGACTTCATTGGTGTTTTACAAAAAGAAGGTATTCCGTTAGAATATCTCGATATTGGCGGCGGCTTAGGGATTGTTTATCATGATGAAAAACCCCAAACGGCACAAGATTTTGCCAATGCTATTTTACCGTATCTTGAAAAAACTGGCCTGAAGATTGTGATGGAACCCGGACGATTTATTGCTGGAAACGCCGGAATTTTTGTCACACAAGTTTTGTATCTTAAAGATAATGGTTTTAAAAAATTTCTGATTGTTGATGGTGGCATGAATGATTTACTACGGCCTTCTCTATATGATGCCTACCATGACGTTGTGGCATTAAAAAAATCGAATGCCAAAAAAGTAAAGATGGACATTGTAGGCCCCATTTGCGAAAGCGGTGATTTTTTTGCTAAAGACCGTATTTTTCCACAGTTAAAAAAAGGCGATCTGATCGCCGTTATGAGCACCGGTGCCTACGGTTATGTTATGGCGAGTAATTACAATGTTCGAGGACGTCCTCCGGAAGTCATGGTTCGTGGGAATAAATATGCAATAACTAAAAAACGTGAAACCTTTCAAGATTTGATGCGTGGCGAATGTATACCAGAATTTCTAAAATAAAAAAAATCCCTTTCACAAAAATGGCCGGAGCCGGAAATGATTTTATTATCGTTGAAGCCCCTGTTGAAGGTGTTCGTTTAAAACGATTAGCAATCCAGGTCTGTGACCGAACCAATGGTATTGGGGCTGATGGGCTGCTCGTTTTAGATAAATCTAAAAAAGCGGATTACAAAATGCGCATTATCAATGCGGATGGGTCTATAGCAGAAATGTGTGGTAACGGCGCTCGTTGTATGGCTTCTTACATTGCTCAATATAAAAAACCAAAAAAGAAATTATTTAATATGGAAACATTAGCTGGACTCGTATTAGGAGAAGCCGCAGGTGAAATTGCCAATGTTCGCTTAAGTAATCCCGTCAATTATAAACCGGATATTCCTATTGTCCTTATGGGCCGAAAAATTTCGGTGCATTATATTAATACTGGTGTACCTCATACAATTGTGTATGTTGACGACCTTGCGAATATTGACGTAGCTAAAATTGGCCACATTATCCGCCACCATGATGAATTTGAACCGAGAGGATGTAATGTCAATTTTGTGGAACAAATTAATCAAAACACCGTAAGCGCGCGCACTTATGAACGTGGTGTTGAAGATGAAACCAAGGCATGTGGGACAGGTAGTGTCGCGGCAGCTATTATTTCTTATTTAAAGGCAAACTTAATCGTCGTTAATAAATCAAATGCCCGAATGAAAGTAAAAACAACCGGGGGCGAAACCCTGGAAGTAACATTCGATGTCAAAGAAGGTAAAATTTCCAATGTGTGGTTAAAAGGCAGTGCTAAATTTATCGCCAGTGGAAAATTTTATTTTAAATAGAGAAAGGATTCAAACATGTTAAAAGGATCTATTGTTGCGCTTGTGACCCCATTTAAAAACGGACAAGTCGATCAAGACAAACTTAAAGAATTAGTAGAATTTCAAATTAAAAATGGCACAAACGGTATTCTTCCGTGTGGAACAACCGGAGAATCACCGACATTGTCACACGATGAGCATAATCTAGTTGTAGAAACCTGTATTCAAGCCGCTAATGGTCGTGTGCCTGTTATGGCCGGAACCGGATCAAATTCAACCTCAGAAGCCGTGGCTTTAACTAAACATGCAGCCGAGGCAGGCGCAGATGCAGCCCTTATTGTTTCCCCTTATTATAATAAGCCAACACAAAAAGGACTTTATTTACATTTCAAAGAAATTGCCGATAATGTCGACATTCCTATTATTCTCTATAATATTGCCGGACGTACCGCTGTCAACATCGAACCAGACACCATCGCCAAACTAGCCAAAGATTGTAAAAATATTATAGGCGTTAAAGAAGCCTCAGGTTCTTTAGGACAAATGCAGGCGATCAAGCAATTATGTCCTGATAGTTTTTTAATGTTTTCAGGCGATGACAATTTAACCTTGCCTGTGCTGAGCATCGGGGGCGTCGGCGTTATTTCTGTATTAGCTAATATTGTGCCAGCTGATATTGCCAAAGTGATTGAATATTATAACAATGGCCAAATAAAAGAAGCACAAACACTACATTACAAACTTTTACCATTAGTCAAAGCGATGTTTGTAGAAACTAATCCTACTCCTGTTAAAAAAGCGATGGAATTGCTAGGCCTTTGCTCAGCTGAACTACGACTTCCTTTATGTGCTATGGCAGAAGAAAATGTAGCAACAGTAAAAGCCGCTTTAAAAGATTACGGTTTGAATTCTTCTAACGTGATGGTGAAGGAGGCCGCATGATAAAATTAGGCGTTAGCGGGTGTCAAGGGAGGATGGGGCAAAGTATTCGTCGATTAGCCCTTGAAGATAAAGCCTTTGAATTAACAACCCTCTTAGAACATAAAGCTCACCCAAAAGCGAATGAAACAGTTCATAATATTGCTATTAGCACGGATAATGCTTCTTTAAACAAAGACACAGACGTTCTTATTGAATTTACATTACCGGAAGGGACCATCGAGAATCTGAAAGCTTGTGTTCAATATGGTGTCAAGATGGTGATTGGTACAACAGGATTTACACCGGAACAAATCAAAGCCATTGAAGACGCTTCTAAAAAAATTCCGATCGTATTTGCTTCTAATATGTCTGTTGGAGTAAATATCTTATTTAAATTAACACAAATGGTAGCTGAAAAAACTGGTGAATCATATTCCATTAATATGACAGAAGCTCATCATATCCACAAAAAAGATGCGCCATCAGGCACAGCAAAAACTTTAGCAGAAATCGCTGAGGCTTCATCCGGACAGAAGGTTGAAAACATTGATTCAATCCGTGAAGGAGAAATTATCGGGGATCATGACGTCGTTTTTGAAAGTGCCGAGGATATTATTAAAATTTCTCATCACGCCAAAAACCGGGACATTTTTGCCAAAGGAGCGCTTGTTGCCGCAAAATTCCTAGCCAATAAAGAAAAAGGCTTGTTCAACATGCAGGATGTATTAGGATTAAATTAGGCCGCTTTCAGCCATCAGTCATCAGTAAAAAAATACTGAAGTCTGATAGCTGACGACTGATGACTATTAAGAAAGGATTCAAAGATCTATGTCAATTTCCATCGAATTTTCCGAACGATTAAAAAATTTACCACCATACCTTTTTGTTGCCATCGATAAAGCCAAAAGAGCTGCTATGGCTGAAGGACGGGATGTTATTAATCTTGGTATCGGTGATCCGGATTCTGGAACCCCACAACATATTATTGATGCCCTTAAACAAGCGGTTGAAGATTCAGCGAATCATCATTATGCTTTGGATTCTGGCTTACCAGAATTAAGAAAAGAAATTGCTATCTGGTTTCAAAACCGCTTTCAAGTATCTCTGGATATTGATTCAGAAATATATCCTCTCATCGGAACTAAGGAAGGGTTGGCCCATTTACCTTTAGGCATTATTAACCCTAAAGACAAAGTGCTTCTTACAGATCCAGCTTACCCAGCATACCGGCCTTCCATTGAATTTGCCGGAGGAAAAATCGTTAATATCCCTTTAAAAGCTAATCGTGGATTTTTACCAGATCTAGAAAAGATTGAAAAAATGAGGGATGTTAAAATGTTGGTGATTAACTACCCCAACAATCCAACCGCCACAACAGCAACCAAAGAATTCTACACAGACTTAGTAAAACTCGCTCAAGAAAAAGAATTTATCATTGTCTCAGATATGGCCTATTCAGAAGTTTATTACGATGGAGAAAAACCTCTTAGCATCCTGGAAATTGATGGGGCAAAGGATGTTGCCATAGAATTTCATTCTTTATCTAAGACATATTACATGACTGGCTGGCGTATTGGATGGGCTTGTGGTAATCCAACGCTTGTGGCAGCTCTGGCTAAAGTCAAATCAAACTTTGATTCTGGTATTTTTCAAGCAATTCAAGTGGCTGGTATTGCAGCCTTAAAAAGTGATCCTCAAATCACTGAAGACATGCGCACACTTTATCAAGATAGACGCGATTATCTTGTAAATGGACTAAGAGGCATCGGGTGGAAAGTGCCCGCACCTCAAGCCGCTTTCTATGTTTGGGCTAAAATTCCAAAAGGATTTTCCAGCTCTATGGAAACCTCAAAAGCATTTTTGGACAAAGCCGATATCGTGGCTACCCCTGGAAATGGATTTGGAGAGGCAGGGGAGGGTTACATTCGCATGGCGCTTACTGTTTCAAAAGACCGAATTAATGAAGCCGTAGAAAGATTACGAAAGGTTTTGTAGTCTATTTAAATATAGAAGCAAGATGCATAGAGGTAAGAGGCAGAGAATAAAAACATTAGTTAGCTTTATTTTTTGCTTTGCTTCTTGTGTCTCTATTTCTCTGCTTCTTTAAATAGGAAGGAAAAGATTTGGAAACCGTTTACCTTGGGTTGGGTTCCAATATGGGAAATCGTCAAGAAAACATCAAAAAATCCTTAGAACTTTTAGAAAACAATTTGATCAAAATTCTAAAATGCGCAACGATTATTGAAACCGATCCCGTAGGAGGACCTAAACAGGATAAATACCTCAACACAGTTGCCGAGGCTAAAACCTCATTGTCCCCACAAGATTTACTTACACAACTCCATCAAATCGAGAAACAACTCGGTCGTATTCGAACCATCAAAAATGGACCACGTCCTATTGATATCGATATTCTTCTTTATGGAAATATAAATATACAAACACCTCAACTTACTATTCCACATCCGCGCATGCTGAAACGCGATTTTGTGATGATCCCACTTAAAGAAATTTCTCCTAAAACGGTAGAGGCATTGCTCCATGCGCGTCATTAAATCCATAAAATCAATCCGAACCTTCCTTAAAACGATAAAAATAAAAAATAAAAGAATCGGCCTTGTCCCGACTATGGGAGCCCTTCATAAAGGACACCTTTCGCTTATACAAAAATCTCGACGAGAAAATGACATTATCATCTTAAGTATTTTTGTAAACCCAAAACAATTCGGTCCAAAGGAGGATTTCACCCAATATCCTCGACAAGAAAAAAAAGATGAATTATTGGCAAAAAAAGAAAAAGTTGATATAATATTTTATCCGTCGGTCGAGGAGCTTTATCCGAAGGATTATTTGACATACGTTTTTGTTGACGAATTAGGTGAAAAATTATGCGGCCAGTCACGACCAAATCATTTTCAAGGCGTTACAACTATCGTCGCTAAACTTTTAAATATCATTACCCCTGATACATTGTATCTAGGGCAAAAAGATGCTCAGCAGGTCATTATTATAAATAAAATGATCCAAAATTTAAATATTCCTGTAAAAGTAAAAACCTGTCCTATTATTCGAGAACCTGACGGACTTGCCATGAGTTCACGTAATCGTTATCTTTCAAGCCGCCAACGAAAAGAAGCCCCAATCCTTTTTCAATCACTCAAATCAGCTAAAAAAAGAATTCAAAAAGGCGAACACAGAAGCGCAGCTTTGCTTCAAATGATCCAATCTAATATTGAAAGAAATAGTTCCGGCCGTATTGATTATCTTGAATGCGTAGACAATCAATCACTAAACCCTTTAAAAAAAATTACATCAAGTGGTATGATTGCTCTGGCTGTAAAATTTGGTTCTACACGACTCATAGATAACATTGAATTTAAAATAAAATGAAATCAAGAAATTACAAAGTTAAAATTGGTATTGTTGGCTGTGGCGCGATTGGATCCCGAATGGCACAAGCTATTCATCACGACTTTAAGGATGATTGCAAAATATCTGGACTCTACGACATCAATGCAAAAAAAACTGAAGAACTTGGTAAGAAACTATCCCTCAAAAAATCGCTCTACACTCTATCGCTCCCGGAACTGATAAAAACCTGTGATTGTATGGTTGAAGCTATAAACGCAGAAAATACACTTGATATTATTCGTCAGGCATTGAAAGCCAAAAAAAGTGTCTTAGCTATGAGCGTAGGCAAACTTCTAAATGCTCAAGATTTATTTCAACTAGCCAGAAAAAACCGACGATATATTCTATTGCCTTCCGGAGCAATCGCCGGTATTGACGCTATAAAAGCTGCAAGCCTTGTTAATGTTAAGAAAATTACACTCACCTCAAGCAAGCCTCCTCAGGGGTTTAAAAATAATCCTTATTTCCTTGAAAAGAAAATTGATGTGTCTAAGATAAAGAGGAAGACAATACTATTTGAAGGAGATGTGAATACGGCTGTAAAACTTTTCCCGCAAAACATCAATGTTGCTGCAACTTTAGCGCTTGCTTGTCAAGTAAGGAAAAAAATACACATTCGTATTATCACTTCTCCTAAATATAAAACAAATTCGCATGAAATTGAAATGACAGGAGACTTTGGTAGCTTAATAACAAAAACGGATAACGTTATTTGTCCCGACAACCCGAAATCAAGTTACCTAGCCGTGCTGTCAGGACTACAAACTTTAAAACAATATTGCACCGGTATAGTGATCGGAACATAAATACGCTTGTACAAAACTAAGTATTACCCTTTTTCTATCCAAGAAAATCGCCTACGGCGATAACCTGAAGCGATTTTTAATGCCGATAGGAAAGTTTAATACTTTTTTATACGGAAAAAATTAATAAGAAAGGAGGAACACACACATGGCCAAGAAAGTTGCAAAAGTTGGTATAAAAAAAGAGAGTGGATATCTTTATTTTGTCGACAAAGCTGGTGATATTTCTTGTGCAAAGATGGCCCGTGGCAACAAAAAAGGGGGTAAACCCAAAAAAGTTGCAAAAGTCGGTATAGAAAAAGAATCAGGATTTCTTTACTTCATCGACAAAAACGGAGATATCTCCTGCGCTAAGATGGTTCGTGGTGGAAAGAAAAAGAAAGCCACTAAGAAAAAAGCCGCTAAGAAGACAACGAAGAAAAAAGTAGTTAAAAAAGCAACAAAGAAAACAGCAACAAAAAAAACAGCTACTAAGAAAAAAGCTGTCAAAAAAGCTGTAACAAAGAAAAAAGCAACAAAGAAAACAGCTACTAAAAAAAAAGCTACTAAGAAAAAAGCAACAAAAAAAAGAAAATAAACCATTTCAAACGGCCCTCGTATACTTCGATCTGTTCGACATGTGCCTGGGCCGTCTTGAAATAATGAAGAGATATACTATGTTTAATCGTCCAATAAAATCAATTGTTATTTTTCTTACCCTATTCAACATTCTCTGCATGTGGAACTTAAAATCAGGCTATGCGGAGAAAAGCAAAGAAGGCATCATCAAAGAATTTTATCCTGATGGATCCTTAGAGACTCAACGACACTATAAAGCCAATAAACTTAATGGAAAAAGTCAAACATTTTACAATAACGGCCAATTAATGAGTGAAGCAACCTACAAAGATGATATCCTTAATGATACTTACAAAACTTTTTATGAAAATGGTAAAACATATTTTATTAAAAGATTTAACAAAGGAATTCAAGATGGTGAAGCTAAAGAATATTATGAAAATGGCCAATTAAAAAGTGAAGAAACTTACGTCAACGACAAACTACAAGGTTTAAGTAAATATTATTTTGATGATGGTCAACTTAAATATTTTATGAATTTTAAAAAGGGCCAGTTAGAAGGAATCAGTAAAGAATACTACCAGAATGGAAAAATAAAAAGCACTGTTACCTATAAAGATGGGAAGTGGCATGGATTAGTAAAAGAACACGAGGAAACCGGACATTTAATAGCTGAATGGGAATATCTCAATGGGAAAAGAAACGGTATTTCCAAAATCTTTTATCCTGATGGTAAATTAAAATGGAAAGCAAATTTCAAAAATGATGAAATGAATGGCCCCAGTCTTGCCTTTGCCAAAAACGGCCAACAAATCATGGAAACAAATTTTAACCAAAATAAATTGCATGGGCTCGTTACAGAAAACTATTCAGATGGAACATTAAAACGTGTTTCTCATTATAAAAATGACTTAAAAAATGGCCTTACAAAAGAATACTTTGAAAATGGCACATTAAGCCTCGAACGACATTATAAAGAGGCTAGAGAAGTAGGCGTTTCAAAAGAATATTATGAGGATGGAAGCCTCTGGATTACAAGAACCTACTTAAATGAAAATAACGATGGAACATTGCGAGAATATTACGAAACAGGTGAATTAAAACAACAATGGATCATAAAAAACGGCCTCATTCATGATATCAGTAAGTCCTACTACAAAATTGGCAAATTAATGACCGAAGAATACTATTTTGAAGGAAAGAAAAATGGTATCAGCCGTCTATACCGCCAAAATGGATCAATCGTCTATGAAGATACATACATGGATGGCGCCAGAATAAACCGAAAAATGTTTGATGAAAACGGAAAAATAATACAACCCGCCGATAAAAACTAATGAAAAAAAAACAAAAACAAAATTTTGCTTTATCTATCGAAAAAGAATCAATTTTAAGAAAATTCACTATTTTATTTTTGTTAATGTCTTTCCTTCCAATGAGCCTTCTTTATTACCTATATTTTCAAATTAAAGAATATGGCTCCGTTCAAATCAGCGAAGAAAACTTTAACCTCACTTTATCTATCATTATCATTGGAATTATTGTCGGTTATTTTGCCATGCGTTCTGTAATAAAAAAAGTCATGGAATTAGCTCATGCTAATCGAAAAGCTCTGGAAAAAATACTAAGCCCGGATAAAATTAAAGAACTCAGCAATGAAAAAAATGAAATTGCTGTTTTAGCTAAATCATTTAAAAGTATCACTCAACGGTTGGAAGAAAATGTCCAAAATCTCAAGAGTGCCAAACAGACACTTCATGCCGTTATGACGAAAATTGGCCATGGTATTTCCAACATACAAAATATTGACACTTTTTTAGAATTAATTTTAGAAACCATCACAGACGCATTCTTAGGGGAAGTAGGGGTCTTATTGGTTCGTACTGAAAAAGAGAATGAACTACAAATAAGGACTATTCATGGAATAAAATCTAAACGATTGAAGAAAAATAAAATATCTTTTGAATCTGAGTCTGTTTTTGCTGATATTTTAGCATCAAAAAAACCCCGCATCATATCGGACATAGAGCCAGAAACTCTTGAACTCAAAAAATATGACCCCTTATTTAAACCGCCGTTGCTATGTTCCCCTTTAATTGTCCACGAAAACTGTTGTGGTATTATTGCTGTAAGCGGAAAAATAAAAAGTAAAAACTTTGGTGAAGATGAACTAAATCAATTTTTTAATTTTGCATCCCAGACAGCCGTTGCTTTAGAAAACTCTCGATTAAATAAAAACATTGAAAAAACCTATTTTGAGACTATATCGGCTCTAGCTTTGGCGGTAGATGCAAAAGATAAATATTCTCGAGGACACCTGGAGCGCGTTTCCAAATATTGCGTTCAAACAGCAGAAAAACTTGGACTCGAAGAAGAAGATATAAACACCTTACGGGATGCCGCTAAACTGCATGATTTAGGAAAAATTGGTATTCCAGATGAAGTTTTAGCTAAAAAAGGACCTCTAAACGATCAAGAATGGGCTTTAATGCGTAAACATCCTGAAATTGGAGAAAGCATCATCAAACCTATTCGCTCCCTAAACCATTTATGTGACATCATCCGCCATCATCATGAAAAACTTGACGGAAGCGGATATCCTGATGGAATAAAAGGGGATAACATCACGCCGTTAGTTAGAATTCTTACCGTTGCTGATATCTACGATGCACTAACTACAAATCGATCTTATAGAGAAAGAATGCCTAAAGAAAAAGCCTATCAGCTCCTTCGTAACATGCAAGATCAAATTGATCAAGACATCGTAGAAACCTTTATTGAAACATTAGAAGAAGAGACCCTTCCATAAAAAATTATTCCAAGGAGAGATGCCAGAGCGGTTGAATGGGACGGTCTCGAAAATCGTTGCCCTACTGGGGCCCTGGGTTCGAATCCCAGTCTCTCCGCCAAATTTTGCTACGCAAAATTTGGCGAGATCTCGCCATTTTGCAGAGCAAAATGGCGGATCCGCCAACAAAATCATCCACTATTATGTATTACGTTTATATTCTATTAAATGAAAAAAAGACACGGACGTATACAGGAGCTGCAAAAAATGTTGAAAAACGATTGAAAGAAATACTTTCTAGACTTGAATAATAGGGGCATTTACCCCAAAATCCAGATTTTTTATTGACTTTTCTAAAAAAAGCACTATAATATAGCTTTAATTTACCCGCAAAATACCCACAATTCAATTGGAGGAAAATATACATGGCAGAATGGATTGGAATTGGCCGCAGGGCTAGACGATGTTATGGATTTGATGAAGTAGCTCTTGTCCCAGGAGCTCTAACAGTTAACCCTAACGATGTGGACCCCAGCTGGACCCTTGGAGGAAAGAAATTTAAAGTTCCTATCCTCGCAGCCGCTATGGATGGCGTGGTAGACGTCAATTTTGCCATTGCGATGGGCAAATTAGGTGGTATTGCCGTGCTTAATTTAGACGGTATTCAAACGCGGTATGATAACCCCGATGAAGTTCTTGAAAAAATTGCTAATGCCTCACCTGACGAAGCCACAAAATTGGTACAAACCGTTTATTTAAAACCAATTAAAGAAGATCTTATTGCTAAACGTGTTGAACAAATCAAAGCCAAAAAAGTTCCTGCCGTTGTAAGCTGCATTCCTCAAAATGCTAAAAAATTCTCCAAGATTGCACAAGAGGCAGGATGTGATATTTTTGTTGTCCAATCAACCGTAGCTTCAGTAAAGCACCTTTCAACAGAATACAAAGCCTTGGACTTAGAAAAACTTTGTAATGAGCTTAAAATCCCTGTTATTATCGGAAACTGCGTTACATACGAAATTGCCCTGGAACTTATGGAAATAGGCTCTTCAGGTTTATTGGTAGGTATCGGACCCGGTGCGGCGTGTACAACACGAGGTGTTTTAGGCATCGGTGTCCCACAAATTACAACCACCGTTGATACAGCGGCTGCACGTGATCATTTTTATAAACGCAAAGGAAAATACATACCTATCATTACAGATGGTGGGATGCGTATCGGTGGCGAAATATGCAAAGCCTTTGCTGCAGGGGCTGATGCCGTTATGGTTGGTTCCGCTTTTGCCAAAACCCAAGAGGCCCCTGGAAGGGGATTCCATTGGGGCATGGCTACATCACACGCCAACCTACCACGCGGAACACGTGTGCATGTCCGAACGACAGGAACGGTTAAAGATGTCCTCTTTGGCCCGGCAAAAGTAGACGATGGTTCCCAAAACCTTGTCGGAGCTCTACAAACTTCTATGGGCTCTCTTGGAGCCTCAAACTTAAAAGAAATGCATGATGTGGAAATTATTATGGCGCCATCTATTCAGACAGAAGGTAAAGTCTTCCAAGTCGGACAACGTGTGGGAATGGGTAAATAAAATATATATAATAACCAGTTAAGGAATTAAAAAAAGAATACCCATCTCAAGAGAAAAAATTTCTTTCATAATTCCTAAATAATAGAAAATTAAAACAAATGCCAAAAACAACTAAAAAAGCCCCTGTAAAGAAAAAAACAGCAACCAAAAAAGTAGTCACTAAAAAAGCCCCCTTAAAACCAAAAAAGAAAGTCGGTTTAAAAACACGATTCAAGGTTAACCCCAAAAAAAGTATTGGAAAACTCCCTAAACTACGAAAAATTAAGGGACGCGTCAGTGCTACAGTAAAAATCAAAAAAATACGACACAAAGATGTTATGTTAATCCTTGATTTTGGTTCCCAATATACCCAACTCATCGCTCGTCGCATTCGAGAAAATAAAGTTTATAGTAAAATTGTACCTTATACTATTAGCCCCGATGAAATCCGAGAACTAAATCCAAAAGGAATTATTCTTTCCGGAGGCCCTTTAAGTGTTTATGACAAAAATGCACCGACCCCTTCCAAAGAAATATTTAAAATGGGGATTCCAATTCTCGGCATCTGTTATGGTATGCAGATTATAACTGAAATTTTTGGTGGTAAAGTTAAATCAAGCAACGAAAGAGAGTTTGGACGCGCTGAACTATTTGTCGACAGCAATAAAGATCTTTTTACAAATCTTCCATCTAATTTAACCAGCTGGATGAGCCACAGTGATGAAATTAAAAAAATTCCTACAGGCTTCGTCAAACTCGCGCATACACTTAATGCCCCTGTTGCTGCTTTTGCTAACCGTGCAAAGAAAATTTATGGTGTACAATTTCACCCGGAAGTTGTTCATACTCAACGTGGTGTTCAAGTCTTAACCAACTTTGTTTTTCATATTTGTGGATGTCTCCCTCGATGGACAATGGATAAATTCATCAATGCTTCCATTAAACAAATCAAAGAAAAAGTTGGCACCAAAAAAGTTATTCTTGGTTTAAGTGGTGGGGTTGACTCTGCTGTAGCTGCTGCCATGATTCATAAGGCTATTGGAAAAAGACTATATTGTGTTTTTATCGACAATGGACTGTTACGAAAAAATGAACTGACCTCCGTCCAAAAAACATTTAAAACAAATTTAAACATGAATTTAACATGTGTCAGTGCCGAAAAAGGATTTTTAACCCGGCTAGAAAATATCACCGACCCTGAAGAAAAAAGAAAAATTATCGGGGATGAATTCATAAAAGTTTTCCAAAATAAATCTAAAAGAATTAAGAATGCTTCTTTTCTGGCCCAAGGCACACTTTATCCAGATGTTATAGAATCCCATTCTCCGACAGGAGGGCCATCGGCTGTCATTAAAAGCCATCACAATGTTGGAGGACTCCCTAAAAACCTTAAGTTTGAACTTATCGAACCTTTGCGCGAACTTTTCAAAGATGAAGTCCGTGCGATTGGAAAGCGCCTTGACCTCCCGGAAAACATCCTTAAGCGACAGCCATTTCCTGGACCTGGACTTGCTATTCGTATCATTGGTGCGGTAACCCCAGAACGCCTGGAAATACTTAGAGAAGCCGATGAACGCGTACTTGATGAAATCAAAAAAGCCGGCCTGTATAATGAGATTTGGCAGTCTTTTGCGGTATTACTTCCTATAAAAACTGTTGGCGTTATGGGAGACCAAAGAACCTATGAAAATGTTATCGCCATCAGATGTGTAAACAGTCAGGATGGCATGACGGCAGACTGGGTACAATTGCCACACGAAATTCTTGGAAAAATATCTAACCGCATTATTAATGAAGTCAACGGTGTTAACCGTGTCGTTTACGATATAAGCTCTAAGCCTCCCGCAACGATTGAATGGGAGTAATTAATAGAAATAAAGAAGCAGAGAAGCAAGAGACAGAGAAGCAGAGAAAAACCTTTGTTTCTCTGTGCCTTTGCCTCTTACTTCTCGTAATATCTCTACCTCTTGCATCTCTACTTCTTGCCTCTTTTTAAAATATGAACCAAGCCGAATTCGTCCATCTCCACGTCCACACACAATACAGCCTCCTTGATGGGGCTTGTCGCATTAAAAAATTAATCCAAAAAGCTGTTGATTACAATATGCCGGCCCTTGGCATGACTGACCACGGAAATTTATTTGGCGCTATCGATTTTTATCAAACGGCCGTTAAAATGGGTGTCAAACCTATTATCGGCTGTGAAGCCTACATGGCGGTCAATGGCAGTCGTTTAGAAAAAACACCTCGAAATAAAGCAACCGCACACCTTATTTTATTTGCACGCAATAAAGACGGTTATCAAAACTTACTAAAATTAGTTTCTGCATCTTATCTAGATGGTTTTTATTATCATCCTCGGATGGATAAAGAAATCCTTTCCCAACATTCCGAAGGACTGCTTTGTACCTCAGGCTGTATCCGGGGAGAGGTTGCCTGGAACCTCAAGGAAGGAAATTATGATGCCGCATTAAAAGCGGCTGACGACCTGTCTCAAATTTTTGGCAAAGGCAACTTTTACCTCGAAGTGATGAACCACGGACTTAATGAGGAAAGAATTGTTAACGAAGGTATTCTAAAAATTTCCAAACAATTAAACCTTCCTATTGTCGCCACTAATGATGTTCATTTCTTAGAACAATGCCAATCCAACGCTCACGATGCCTTGCTGTGTATTCAAACACAAACAACGCTCAGCGACCCCAAACACATGTCCTTACAATCGGATCAATTTTATTTTAAAGATCCTGACTCAATGAGAAAAGCCTTTGATTGGATTCCTGAAGCATTAACCAATACATTAGAAATTGCCGAGAAATGTAATCTGGATTTAAGTTTTAACAAATTTCATTTGCCACGTTTTGATCCCCCCAAAGACACAAAGAATGACCAGTATCTTCATCAACTTTGCACAGAAGGCCTGGCAAAACGTTATCCAGAAATCACAGACGAAATACAACAACGCCTTGACCATGAATTAAAAACTATCGAAAAAATGGGCTTTGTCAGTTACTTTCTCATTGTCTGGGATTTTATTCGTTTTGCAAAAAGTGAAAATATTCCTGTTGGACCGGGAAGAGGATCAGCGGCTGGAAGTATTGTCAGTTATCTTTTGGGAATCACAGACTTGGATCCGTTAAAATATGGCCTCTTGTTTGAACGCTTTCTTAATCCGGACCGCTCCGGTATGCCCGATATTGATATTGACTTTTGTTATGAACGACGCCCGGAAGTCATTGAGTATGTGACTCGAAAATATGGAAAACATAATGTCGCCCAAATCATAACATTCGGAACCATGCAAGCCCGCGCGGCGATTCGTGATGTAGGGCGCGTAATGGATGTGCCTTATTCCGATGTTGACCGTATTGCCAAATTAATCCCAAATGATTTAGGTATTACCCTTACTGAAGCGCTTGAAAAAGAACCTCAGCTAAAAAAACTATGTGACGAAGACCCCACCACAAAAAAAGTCATTGAAACAGCCCAAATCCTTGAAGGTCTCAACCGTCACGCCTCAACACACGCCGCTGGTGTCGTTATTTCGGATAAGCCGCTCAATGAGTACACGCCGCTTTTTAAAACAAGTGACGATCAAATCACCACCGGATATTCAATGAACGGGATTGCCCTCATCGGTCTTTTAAAAATGGACTTTTTAGGCTTGCGTACCCTTACAGTCATTAGCCAATCCGTGCAACTTATTAAAGAAAATCACAATATTGATATCGACATAAGTAAAGTCCCACTTGATGACAAAAAAACGTATGAAAATTTAAGCCAAGCAAATAGTTTCGGCGTGTTCCAGCTGGAAAGTGCTGGTATGCGAGAACTGTTAAAACGGCTTCAACCATCTGAATTTGAAGATTTGATATCCATCCTGGCCCTTTACCGACCGGGCCCAATGGGAAGTGGCATGTTAGAAGACTTCATCAAGCGTAAAAGAGGCGAAGTGCCCATTGTATATGACCACCCAAAACTTGAACCTATCCTAAAGTCTACCTACGGTATCATTGTTTACCAGGAACAAGTTATGCAAATCCCAGTTGCCCTGGCTGGCTTTTCAATGACAGATGCCGACCACCTTCGACGGGCGATGAGTAAGAAAATTGCGTCGGTCATGGAGAAGATACGTAAAGATTTTGTATCTGGATGTCAAAAATACAGTGATATTACCGAAATAGCGGGTAACAAACTCTTTGACCTCATTGACTATTTTTCCGGTTATGGGTTTAACCGCAGCCATTCGGCGGCCTATGCCTTAATTACCTATCAAACGGCGTATCTCAAGGCCAATTATCCAGTTGAATTTATGTGCGCCATATTAAACAGTGAAAAAAATAATACCGATAAAATTGTTGAGTATGTCAAAGAATCAAAAGCGATGGGCATCACCATCGTGCCACCTGATATTAACAATAGCTTTAAAGAATTTCACGTTGTCGATTCAAAAACGATACAATTCGGACTTTTAGCTATAAAAAATGTTGGATCAACAGCCATTGATTCTATTGTTGATAAACGAAAATCAGGCCCGTACAAAAACATCTATGAATTATGCGAGAGAATTGACTTACGTTTAGCCAATAAAAAAGTCATTGAAAGTCTTATCAAATGTGGGGCAGTGGATTGTTTAGGGGTATTCCGCTCTCAAATGATGGCGGTTTCAGACAGAGCCCTTGAACAGGGATCTAAAACACAAAAAGAAAAAGCCCAGGGCCAAGTCTCATTCTTTAATCTTGGCGCCGAAATGGGTGGTTTTACAAAAAAAATGGATGACTTTCCTGATATCAAAGAATGGCATAAACCCCAAATTTTATCATTTGAAAAAGAAATTCTAGGATTTTATATCAGTGGTCACCCTCTAGAACATTATGAAATTGAAATTAAAAAATTTACAGACTTCTCAACAAAGAGCCTTAGAACAGCCATTGACGGAGAAGGTGTACGCCTGGTCGGACTCATCGAACATGTTAAATTAACCAATACCCGCAAAAAGAACGAACGTATGGCTATTATCAAAATTGGAGATATGGAAGGGGAAGTCGAGGTTGTCATTTTTCCTTCAACCTATGCAACTTTAGCCTCGTATCTCACTGAAGGAGAAGTTGTTTTCATAAACGGAACAGTAAACATCCGACAAGATACTCCCACTATCATTGCCAATGATATGCGCCGTATTCAAGACGTTTATAGTGCCATCAAGGCCATTACACTGGACTTATCCAAAGTTGAAAAACAAAATTTTATGGACCTAAAAAGACGCCTTTTGACTTTCCCTGGAAAAGTCCCTGTATATCTACAAATGAGTACAAAATCCAACAAAAGCGTCCAAATCCGCGTCGGCGAAGACCTCTGCGTGACGCCGAATGAAAATTTGATGAATGAAGTAAAGAAATTAGTAGGCCAAGAAGGATTGTCTGTAGCGTTTTAAATCGAAGCCCCCATCGAAGGCCCACATAACATTTGTCCTTCCTAATTTTAGTGCTATAATTTCCGTATTATGAAAAGTAAAAACGTTTATATTATTGCTGGATCAAACGGTTCTGGGAAGACAACTTTTGCCAAAACGTTTTTACCCGAGTACGCCAAGTGTATTCGATTTATCAATGCGGATTTGATTGCGGCAGGATTATCACCCTTTTTGCCTCAACAAGTCGCCATCAAATCAGGCAAACTTGTCTTGGAACAAATCAAGGAATATGCAGAAGCTGGTATCGATTTTTGTTTTGAAACAACCATGTCCGGAACAACTTATCTGAAATATTTTAAAATGTTGAAAGAAAAAGGCTACAAAATACATATTTTCTTTTTATGGATTCCAAGTGCGCAATTAGCGATGATCCGCATTAAAGACCGTGTCGCTCAGGGAGGGCATGATGTTCCTGTGAAAGATATAAAACGTCGCTTTGAACGTAGCCTTAACAAATTCTTCACTGAATACCGTTTATTAACTGATAAATGGATTTTATTTGATAACGCCGAAGCCACACCAAAAATTATCGCTAAAAAATCTAATGCTCATATCGATATTATTAATGCCGATAAATTTAAAAAGATTACAAAAAAAATTGGAATAACATTATGAAAAAGAAAAAAAGATTGTCGATCCTGGATAAAGCTGAATTGGCGATGAAAAAGGCGATTGCGGGGGTTGTGGAAGAGCATCGAAAATCTGGTCGCCCACTTGCTATCTGGAGAAATGGGCGGGTTGTTCGCATCAAAGTTAAATAAAATGAAAGGAGTTAAAATGAACTTCTCAAAATGGATTAAATTAAATTTTTATGTTTTAACAGCCGGTGTTTTAAATTCTACTCTTGCCTTCGCACAAACAAAAACTTCTACATCAACATCAACGGAAGCGCAAAGTCTTCAGGATGTGGCTGTATCTCAAATCGAGACGGCTAAAAGTTTGGTGAATATGATTATTGAATTCTTTGTGAAATACAGTTTTCAAGTTTTAGGCGGTATTATTGTTCTTGTAATCGGATGGGCGGTGGCGGGATATGTTGCTAACATTATTAATAAGCTGCTTGCTAAAAAAGGAATAGATGTCACGATCAACAAATTTGCGGTTGGTTCGATCAAATTAATGATTGTGAGTTTTGCCGTAATTGTGGCTTTGGGAAAATTTGGAATTGAAATTGCGCCCTTGATCGCCGGTATCAGTGTCGCAGGCTTCGGTTTAAGTTTTGCTTTACAAGGCCCCTTGTCTAATTATGCAGCAGGTATCGCCCTTATTTTCACGAAACCATTTAAAGTTGGACAAATCATTGAAGTCGCCGGTGTGATGGGGGAAGTGATCGACATGAAACTGCCGCGTACAGACATTAAAACGGTTGACGGTAATATGGTTGTTATCCCTAATAAACATATCATTGGTGAAATTATCCACAATTATTCAACCGCCAAACGATTAGATATTAATGTCGGCGTCAGTTACAAAGCAGATGTAGAATCCGCTATTAATGTTGTCAAAGACATCATTAAAAAAGATGCGCGAACCGTTAAAGAACCTAACGTAGGCATCTCCGAATTTGCTGACTCCAGCGTCAATATTTATGCCCGACTCTGGTGTAAGCAGGACGATTACTGGAATACAAAATTTGATCTCAATAAAAAAATATTTGATGCGTTTAATGCTAAGGGCATCGAAATCCCATTCCCACAACGCGACGTGCATTTGATAAAGGAGGCCTGATGGCAAAATTAAATGAAATTATTGAGTGGCAAGAGCTTGGAACAGAATATCGAATGTACATACGGCATCATTGGGGAGAGGATGAAAAAGTAAATATCCGAATGGTCTTTGAAGATGTCACCCACGACAAAGTAACTGAAATGAATATTCCACACACAAAAGTCAAACAATTTCTCAATACCCTAAACGGCAATCTATTGTCCAGAAAATACGAAATTAATGTTTGAGTTTTAATGATCTCCAATTCCAAAACAGCACCATTTATTCTTGAAACAATTGACCAACGCTTACAGTTACGTAAATCTGATGAACCGAAACTCGGGTCTGTCTGCGTCGATTTTGTCAAAGGCTCAAATGCTCATCGTCGTAAATTTGGTGGAGGGAGGAGGCAGGCTATTGCCAGGGCTGTCGGCCTTAAAAAAGGAGCAACACCCTCGATCTTAGATGCCACGGCCGGACTAGGGCGCGATGCGTTTGTACTGGCCTCACTCGGTTGTCGTGTTCATATGCTGGAGCGTTCACCCATCATAACGGATCTGCTTGCCGATGGATTACAGCGCGCAAAAAATGATGCTCAAATCGGTACCTGGATTTCAAAACGCCTTACACTAGACATCAAAGACAGCACCAAAGGATTATCATCTTTACCTTTTAAACCCGATGTTGTTTATTTAGATCCGATGTACCCGGAAAAGAAAAAATCTGCTCTTGTAAAAAAAGAAATGCGCATGCTTCAATTGCTTCTCGGCAATGATCTTGATTCTGACAACCTACTAGAGATAGCTTTAAATATCGCACAACAACGTGTTGTTGTTAAACGTTCGGCACATGCCAGTCATCTCGCCGATAAAACCCCCAATGCCACAATTAAAACACAAAAAAATCGTTTTGATATTTATCTAATACCAAACCAAAATAGAAAAGATTGACGAATGAATAAACAAAGAGTATAGTGCAAACAATTAGGAATTGAAAAAAATAATTTACACATATTTAATAAAAAACCTCGTCGATTCAACTGAATCTCCTCGGGGCAAGCCTCGGGAAATTAGACCCTTTTGGAATTTCTTTAAAACTAGAAATTCCTAATTAAATTAAACGATGATTTTATTTCTTTCCAATTGCTTGAGTAAAAGTTTTTACTTTAACCATCCTGAAATTTTAATTAACCATTTTCGTGTTCAACCTACTTTTAAACATTATCAAAATTCCTACACGCTTAGCTTTATTTAAAAGGGAGGGGAAAAATCAATGATGGATATAGGGAAAATTTCAAAAATACGGCAAGACAAACACTGTGGCATGATAACATTATCTGATGGTCGAGAGGCTACGTTTAATAATCGTTGCCTTTATAAGAATGCTGATTTTAATACGTTATACGAAGGCCAAGAGGTTGAATTTTATATTCAAAGAAGCCATAAAGGTTATCTAGCTGCTTCAATTAGACCGCTCCAACCAGCAAGTACTGTAAAAGTTTAAACACCCTTATTTAGATATCTGCATCAATGAAAAAAATTATACATATCAGTGATCTACATATCGGATACGAAGATTTTTCTGAGCGCTTTTCAAAAATTATATCGAATTTAAAAACACAATTGGGCGAACAGGCACGTGATTATGTTCTGGTCATTACCGGTGATTTAATCGATAATGCACACAACCAGGATGATTTCTTTGTTATTCAAAAAAAATTAGAGGAATTAAAACAATCAGGCTTTGAAGAAATCCTTGTAGTGCCGGGAAATCATGATTACGGTACCGGGTCCCGCGGGGATAAAAAATTCGTTAAAGTTTTTCACGATATCTTTTATCAAGATCAAAAAACCTTTCCCCGAAAAAATATTATCGAAAATGTTGCCTTCCTTGGGCTGGACTCAATGGCCGAAGAACTCAATTGGTACGATGAAATTTGGGCCGAAGGAGAATTGGGCAACGAACAATTGCAACGTTTAGAAGCGAACTTACACGAAGATGAAGTACGTTCTTGTGCCAAACGTGTGGTTTACCTTCATCACCATCCATTTGATTTTCGGCCACTGCACCAGCTCAAAGACTCCAGGAAATTAAAAAAAGTCCTGTGTGACGCTATTGCTGAAGGCATCAGTATTGATGCGCTTCTTTACGGGCACAATCACGAAGGCAAATCGCATAATGGTCAGTGGGACATTCCTCGGTGTTACGATGCCGGCAGCGCCACACTAAAACCTCGCCCATCGTATATTGATTGGGTTCCCGGTTTTCAAACCAAGGCCTCCGTACGTGTTATCGATCTGGAGCAACATGATGCTACACTCGACAAAGAATTGACTCTCTTATAAAAACATACATCCTGATTATTTATGCTAAAAATTAAAAAAATTCTAAGTCGTCAAAATAACCAAATCAAATGCCTCCGTAAATTATCCCTAAAGAAGTATCGCCATCAAACAAACACATTTACCGTCGAGAATTTAGCCATCATTTTCGATGCCTTAAAAAGCGATTATACATTCAAAGAATTATTTGTAACGCAGGATTTTATTGATCGACATAAAGAAAAATTTCAATATCTACAAAAACATGCCGCCTCAGCCGAATATTATTTAATTAATGAACCTTTGAATAAATATGCTTCACAACTCGACACCCCCGCTGGAATCATCGCTGTTTATGAGCAAACACCCTCTAATTTAGATCAAAGCCAGTCCGCCGTTTATCTAAACGGCATTAAAGACCCTGGTAATCTTGGCACAATCCTACGCACAGCCTTAGCCTTTAATGTACCCAACATCATCGTGGATCCTACGTGTGTGGACGTTTATAATTTTAAAACTATTAGCGCGGCTAAAGATTCGATTTTTAAATTGAATATTACCGAAGACAAGCAGGGGACTTGGCTAAAGGAGCATAAAGATATCTGGCCTATTTACGTGGCGAATTCCCAAGGTGGGGTGGCCTTATCAAAAGTGAAGGGGGCAAGAAAATTCTGTCTGGTTTTAGGTAACGAAAGCCACGGCGTGAGTAAAGATATCATCAAATTGGCTGATAAAAACATCTATATCGAAATCTCCGAACAAATTGAATCACTCAATGTCGCTACCGCTGCTGCTATTTTACTACACAGATTACAACAAAAAACATAATGATGTTTGAGCAAATATGGCAATTAAGGAAACCATATAGTATACTTAAAGGAGAAAAAATTAAACGGAAATCAATAAAACCTATTCTTATGAAATCGGTTTTTATATTTTTTAGAAAATAATATTTTATGAAATTACAATTTTCATTAAAATCTCAAATTATTAGTAACTTTGTCATTTTGACATTTGTATCTAGCTTGATTCTCCCTCCATCCAAGGTACAAGCCCAGACAGCACCTGCATTAACAAAAAGCGGATTAAATCTTCCTGTTCCCGGGACAATGGTACCATTGAGTGAATCATTTTTTCCTGTGGTGATAAAAGGAATAAAGGTATTTCCAGAGGATCCGCTAAAATTTGATTTTATTATGAATATGCCTGAGTCTGAATTAGAAGGCGCTGATTTAGAAAATAAAGCATTTAAACTTGTGAAATACTTTTTAGCTTCACTCACCGTTCCTGAGAAAGATTTATGGGTTAACCTCTCTCCTTACGAAGAAAATCGTATCATTCCTGAGCAACTTGGACAAACAGAAATGGGTCGTGATTTGTTGGCACAGGATTATTTGCTAAAACAATTGACGGCATCTTTGATGTATCCGGAGGAGGAACTAGGAGAAGAATTTTGGGATCGAATATATAAAGAATCTTATGAAAAATTCGGAACAACGGATGTTCCGATAAATACATTTCATAAAGTTTGGATTATTCCTGATAAAGCGGTTGTCCATGAACAAGGAACAACTGCTTTTGTAACGGAAAGTTATTTAAAGGTAATGTTAGAAAAAGATTATTTAGCTTCCCAAAAAGGCACAAAAACCGCCCCTTCATCACAAGAAAAAGATGATTTAGAATCAAAAATTATTAAAGAGGTTATCATTCCTGCCATTGAAGAAGAAGTTAACTATGGAAAGAATTTCATTCTATTACGGCAAATTTATCATTCTTTGATTCTTGCTAAATGGTTTAAAACACGCATGAAGAGTACTTTATTAGGGAAAAATTATGCAGACAAAAGTAAAATCGTTGGCATTGAATTGGAAGATAAAGACATTTCAGAAAAAATTTATCAACAGTATGTCGAATCTTTTAAAGTAGGGGTATATGATCTAATTCGGGAAGAATATGATCCCATGACAGAGTCTATTATTCCGAGAAAATATTTTTCCGGAGGGCTTGTTTTGGAAACACCACTTGTTATTCAAAATATCAATGGTGTAAGTATGGCCATGCTTGTGAATGATTCATTTAGTAAAGTAGCTTCCTTTACTGTAAGAATTAATCCTATTTCCTCTGGTGATAAATCAATGAGTTCGGCGGCAGATGATCTTCTTGTAAAAATAAAGCGTCGGGTTAAAAGCGAGAGCTTTACTATTATTGATGAGCCTCTAGAAGAGCTAAAAGGTCTTATTGGAAATGACAGTAAAGCTGCGAGTCAATACAAAGAAGCCGTTATTACTTTTGCCGATGGGCTACTTGAAAAGATAAAAGATCTTTCTAATCGCGAAAAATTTAATATTATTGACGGATATCTGGAACAACTAAAAGAACTTAGTGAGGAACACACATATGTTGTCGATCAATTCAAAGAAGCCGTTATTGCTTTTGCAGATGGCTTAGTTAAAAAGATAAAAAGACTTTCTGATGAAAAGAAATTTAATATTATTGACGGATATCTGAACCAACTAAAAGAGCTTAGTGAGGAATATACATATGTTGTCGATCAATATGAAACAGCAAATTTTTATTATCAAGAGTCTTTGCCGAGGGATAATTTATCCGGAGTTGATGAAGAAATTTATAAAAGGACTACCGAAATTAGAAAAAATCTAAATAGGGGCAATTTTAAAAAAGTGCAGGAACTTCATATAGAGAACATAGACACTGTGAAAAAACTTTCCAATCCAGAAAAAGAAGAAAAATATGGTAGACTTATCGTTAAAACATTTCTAGAAGGTCAGATAGATTCGATGAACAGAGAACAAAATTATGGAGATTTCTTTACATTAGTACAAAATGAGAGGTTTGAAGAAAATCTAAAGAATTTTGGGCATTTGCAATCAATCACGACACATAAAACTCTACAAGAAATGTATACGGATATGCTGAGAAAAAAAGCATTATTTATGAAAAACAAATTTAAGGCTCTTCCTGATGAAGAAAAATTTAGTGTTAATATAAAGAAAGAGGGCATCAGCTTTAATGATAATATTGCTGCCATAGTAGCGATTTTTTCTATAAATCAAAAGGATACAGTGATAGGGAAACATTTGATAGAAATGTTTGAGACCTACTCTGCGAGTTTATTAAGGGTATTAGAAAATGAATGGGGAAAAAATAAAAAACCCTCTTTTAAATTGATTTATACATCAGAAAAAATCCTGGAAGCTATGAAAGAAATTACAAATATTGTCCAGCTGCATGACGGACTCACGGAAAATCTTAAAACAGCAACTTCAACATACCAGACGGCTTTAGAAAACGCCGGAATATCAGATTCCATAAGAAAGAAATTGTTAAATTTTGCAATATACTTTTTGCAAACAATTTACAACGCCAGAAGTTATGATGCAAATAAATTATTTTCTTCTTTGAAGGAAGATCCCGAGCTTCTTCAATACCCCCATTTGGAAAACGTTTATGCTGAAGGATTCTCATATTTATTTTCTGTATTCAAAGAAAATAGATTATTCTCGAGTTGGGAGAGCCTGTCTTCCGGTTGGAATATTCACCTTTTTGATTATTTGAAAACATTTTTACTGGAGAGAAATGGTGAATTTACGTTAATCAAAAAAGTTTATGAGACAAATCTAGGAGAATATGCGGTTAATTTTTCTCGAGCAATTCAGAATCAACTTGATAAAGATACAGATTGGGATGGAAGAATGACTACTCCTATTTCTGCGGTCTTAAACTCAGAACCAGTAAATATTCCAAGCGCATCAAACATACTCTTTAAATTTTGGGAGTTCTTAGTGGATTATCCTGTTGAAAGTGTAGAGGATGTTTATGTAGAAACATTAGAAAATATTTTTAATGCAATAGAAAGGAATTATTCTTCAAATATTTTTGAATCGGTAAGAGAAGATTTTATGAAAACTATTCGTAGAAGATTAAATGATGCCGATCCGAATACATTTGTAAAAATAAGAGAATTTCTTGCTCATCAAGAAACTAATCCTCATAAAAATCGTCAAATAGACGCAGTTGAAAACACGCCTATAGCTTTCCCATCATTAAACCCATGGGGGCAGATTCCACGTAGAATAGTTATTTCTAATAATAGTGATGGGAGTTTTACAATTATGTTCTCTGATCTGAGTATGCTTAATAATAAAACAATATCGACTAAAGGGGGGATTGATTTGGTTGATACAAAGATAGATATTCGGCAAGATAATGCGTTTGAACGGTTTAATAACGAAAATGTATTATTAGATTCTGCCTCATTTGTAGGGGGGTCCTTTGATATTAATGGTGTAACCATGATTCCTAATGTTTCAGCTTATCTTAATCCTAACCCACTATCGTATTAACAAAACTAATAGAATACAACAAAAAACATAATGATTGCATTTTGATGAAAAATGCATTATACTTAATAATGAATCAAGGGTATGAACAGGGCAAGCCCTGGACCCTATCAGTCGCAGCGAACTGCAGGGTATTAAACCCATTTAGAATTTCGTTAAAGCATCGAAATTCCTAAATGAAAGGAGGTTGACTATGGCATCATTACAGATAAGAGACATCCCTCTCAATATTGAAAAAAAACTAAAAAATGAAGCAAAAAAATATCATCGTAGTTTAACGCAACAGGCTATTGCGACATTAGAAAAAGGGTTAGGGTTTACAGAGCCTTCTAAAGAAAAACGCAAAAAAACTATTCAGAATTTATTAGATAATCCAATCGTAGAAGACACCTCTAAACTAAAGGATCATATTCCATTAATTAGAGAGGACCGCAACCGATGATCATCGTCCTGGATCCCAGCGCAGCTATTGAAATTGTATTAAATAAGAAAAAAGCAAAAAATTTAATACCGCACCTCGCGGCAGCAGATTGGGTAATTGCTCCACGATTATATGTTTCTGAAATCAACAATGTTTTCTGGAAATATTATGAATTCACACAACTTTCTAAAGAAGTTTGTGAAACAGCTATTGAAAAATCATTAGATTTAGTTGAAGAACTGTTTAATGAAAGTGATTTTTACCGGGAAGCCTTTGCGTTAGCCTGTTTAACACGCTCATCCGTGTATGATATGTTTTATCTCACCCTGGCCCGCCGAAACGATGCTCATCTTATGACTCTAGACACCAAACTTATGGCAACGGCGAAAAAACAATCTATTAAATATTTTTTGTAACTTTTTCCTCCCATCTGCGATAAATAAGTGTAGGATAAAACAGACAACCGGAGGGAAATAATGAAAATAAAATATCTTGCAGTAGCTTGCTTATTACTCGTAGCTTTTACCACCTCACCACACTCCTTTGCCAATCCAATAGACATTGAACAATCCCTCACGCAGGCCAATCAATTCTGGCACGAAAAATCCTTTCGCCAGGCGGCTGAACATTATGCCAAATTCCTTACACAGACAGACCTTAATAAGGAAGAACAACGTGAAGTGGCGTTTAAATGGGCAGATGCGAGTTGGCGGACACAGGAAAATCGACGTTACGAAGAGGCGGTTGATGCCCTCAAAACACTGATTGAGTCTGATACAGACGACCGCTGGCGGGCTGAGGCCAATGAATCATTGGCTGAACATTATTTGCAAGTGGATCGTTGGACACATCAAGAAGACATCAAACAGTATTTCCAAAATGCCCGTGAATATTGGGCTTCTTCTAAAAATATTGAATTAGCCCGCAAACGTTTCATCAAGGTAAGTTTTACGTTTGGTGAATATCTACGCAACAATTGGGGCTGGCATTACAATCAAATCCAACCCGTCAGCGCATTTCGTAAAACTCTTGAAACTATCCCAGATACGCCTCAATCCGGATTACATGTCCTTTATGAAGAAATACTTCAAGTTGCCACATCAGACGAAGACAAGGCCAAAGCCTATTACGCGCTGGCGATGAGTTATATGAACCAATATTATGGACAATATAAAGAAGATCTGGCTGAAAAGTATTTCCAGAAAGTCATTGATGAATTTTCTAAAAGCGAATGGTTGGATGATGCCTATTATTATTTAGGCCAATACCATCAAAAAAACCAGGACTATGTTAAAGCCTTAAATCCTTATCAGGGATTAATACAAAGATTCAAACCGGGTGAATCCCAGTGGCTGGATAATGCCCGCAACCAAATCAAAAATATTACATCACCCACCATTAACCTCAGCAACGGCTATACTTATCTTCCAGGATCGGAAATACTATTTTCACTCAATTGGCACAATGTATCGAAGGCAACCTTTACTATTTATAAAATGGATATTGTTAAGGAACTAGCATTGGATTTGAATAAACCGGCAGATAACCGCGAACGCGGGGTTGATAATTACCAAGACATCCTCAAACAAATCGTAGATTACCGCCGCTATCAAAGCTTTCCTAAAGTTTTATCCTGGCAAAAACCCCTTAAGAATGAAGGAAAACACAAACAACATAATGCCACCCAATCACTGGCCGACTGGCAAGCCGATGAAGGAGAAAAAGATATTGATCCAAAATCTGGCATTCTTGAACCCGGCGCGTATTTACTTTTAGTTAATGCGGCAGGTCAAACGGCCTACGATTTAATTTTAGTGACCGAGACGGCTTTGATTTCTAAAACAGGGGGACACTCAGCCCTTTTCTTTACGATGGACAGCAAAACCGGTAAACCCAAGCCTGAAGCGACGATCAAATATCATTACCGTTATTACGACAGCAACCGTAATGATTGGTTGTGGGAAGAAGACCAGGGCGTCACCGACTCCAAAGGCTTACTGAAAATATCGCTGAAAAAAAACAACCCGCATCATTATGACAATCAGCATCAAATCTTTGCTACCGCCTCAGACGGTGTAATGCAAGCTTTTACGCAAAATAATTATTATAACTATTCGAATCAATCCAACCAATGGCACCTATACGCCCACACGGACCGCCCGGCGTATCGTCCGAATGAAAAGGTGTCCTTTAAAGCGACACTGCGGGGATACGATGATGAAGCATTTAACACGCCCTCCGGCAAAAAAGTTAAGGGCTGGATTCAGGATGCGCGGGGTCAGAAAGTCTTTGAAAAAACATTTATCCTGAATGATTTTGGTTCTCTTTATGACAGTTTCACTTTAGATGAAAAGGCTACCTTAGGCGAGTATATCCTTTATATCTATTCTGAAGAAGACAACGCATACTTGGCCCAATCCACCTTGTTCCGTTTGGAAGAATACAAACTACCGGAATTTTTGGTAAACATTAATCCCAAAGCTAAAGAAGGGCAAGAGGCGGCTGCTTATCAATTGGGCGACACGGTCAAAATCGAAGTTGCTGCTGAATATTATTTCGGCGGGCCGGTGGCTGAGGCAGAGGTAGAATATTTGGTCTATCAAAACCCCTATTATCATTATTACCGTCAACCGCGCGAATACGGTTGGTACTACGACGATATGTATCCGAATCCCCACAATTATTACAACCAAGGCCAGCTGTTGCATAAAGAAAAAATTAAAACAGATACCCACGGCAAGGCAATTTTTGAATTTCAAACACTGAAAAAAAGTGATTATGATTTAAGCTACCGTATCGAAGTGCGCGTGGTCGATCAAAGTCGACGGGAAATTACAGCTAACCGAGAAATGAAAGTGACGCGTCAGGCCTTTTATGCCTATTTGACGCCCAAAAATAATCTCTACCGTCCCGGTGACAAAGCTGAGATTGATATTAAAACCATCACCGCTAATAACGACCCGGTATCTGTTGACGGTAAAGTCACGGTATCACGTAATTGGTGGAAAAATCCGATTATTAAAAAAAGTACCGTCATAGAACAAGGCCGTTACGATGCGACAGAACTGTTTTCTAAATTTGTTAAAACCAATAAAAAAGGGGAAACCATCTTTTCCTTTGAACCGGGGCAAGATGGCTATTACATAATTGCCTTTACTGGATTTGATAACAAAGGTAAAGAAGTCAAAACACAAACCAATATTTTTGTCTGTGACAAAGGAAGCCGGGATTTAGGCTACCGACACGGGGGCATCCAGATTATTGCCGAAAAAGATACCTACACAATTGGGGAAACGGCCCGCGTGATGCTTACGGCGGACAAGCCGGATACCTGGGTATTATTTTCTGTGGAGGCGGACGAAATCTTTGATTACAATCTGTATCATTTAGATGGTGCCGTTAAGCTTTTAGAATTTCCTGTTCAAGAAAGCTTTACACCAAATATATTTCTAAACGCGATTTCTGGGCAAGACCACCAGTTGAAAAATCATACCCTAGCTCTGGTTGTACCTCCGGAAGAAAAATTTCTGAATATCAAGATCCAATCGGATAAGGAAGTCTATCGCCCACAGGAAGAAGGACACTTTGACGTTGAAGTCACCGACAGCCAGGGCCACCCGGTTTCAGGTGAAATGGCTTTAGGCATCGTGGATGCCAGTGTGTATTACATTCAACAAGATTATGCCGGCGACATCCGTCAATTTTTCTACGGTACCAAACGGCCGCATTCCGTGCAGACCAACGCGAGTTTTTATCAACGATCTTACGTGAAACTTGTCCGTGGGGATCAAAATCAAATAATAGATGAACGTATTACGCGTCAGGCTGGATTAACCGAAGCGAAAATATTTAGCGACTCTAGTGATACATTTGGTGGAGGACGTTTAGAACAGGATAAATTTGCTCTACGCTCAATGAATGCCATTGCCCCAATGGGAGAAATGATTGATGCTTTAGAAAAAAAAGAAGGGAGGGGCTTTGCTAAATCTTCCCTGGCTTCCCCTGCAAAGAAAATGAAGTCCCGAAAAAATTTACCAGCATCTCAAGCCTCACCAGCACCAACCAAGGCGGGACTTGCCCAACCAGCTGTCCGTCAAGACTTCCGCTCCACGGTCTTCTGGCAACCGACGATTATCACGGATGAAGACGGCAAGGCGAGCGTCACAGTCAAATTTCCGGATTCCTTAACCACGTGGCGCACCACGGCACGTTCACTTACACGCGAGACCGCGGTGGGCACAGTGACTCACGAAAATAAAACCAGCAAAGATATCCTCGTACGCCTGCAGGCTCCGCGCTTTTTCACAGAACGCGACGAAGTCACCATTTCCGCCAACGTACACAATTACACCGATACCGAACAAAAAATTAAAGTGAACCTTAAAGCCGAAGGTCTGGATGTTCTTGGCGAAAAATCCCTTTGGGTGACCGTTGAAGCAAATGGAGAACAACGTGTGGATTGGGCCACCGTGGCCCAACAACAAGGTCAGGCCTCATTAACAGTGATGGCCCAGGCGCAAGACGACGCCGATGCTGTCCTGCGTACGTACCCTATCATTCCACACGGCATTGAGAAATTTATCGCGCAATCAATCGTACTTAAAAGTAAAGAAGGCGAGGCTGTTAAAAACCAGTTCACACTCGATCTACCCAAAAAACGTATTAAAGAATCCACTTCGTTACAATTAACATTTTCTCCTTCACTAGCCGCCGCCTTGTTAGATGCCTTACCGTATTTAGCGGATTATCCGTACGGCTGTGTCGAACAAACAATGAGTCGATTCTTGCCAGCCGTGACTGTGAAAAAAACAATGAAGGACTTGGGTTTAACGGATACAGAAATTGCGACTTACTTAAACGATGTACTGGAACCCCGTCAAGACCCTGAACATCCAAAACGCCGCAAAGATGCCACACTGTCCAAACTCAATCAAATGACCAAAGCTAGCCTGGACCGTCTTTACGATTTTCAACACAGCGACGGCGGCTGGGGTTGGTGGAAAGAAGGGAGCAGCGACTGGTTTATGAGTGCCTACGTGGTGTGGGGATTGAGTCTCGCCAAAGAAGCCGGCATCAAGGTAAAAGGCAAAGTTTTAAACCGTGCTGTGGACTTCTTGCAAAAACAACTCGTGGAAGAAGAAAATCAACCCGATATGCTCGCCTGGATGTTGCACGCCCTTTCGGTCGCCAAATCAAAAAGTACATTTGAAAACAAACAAAGCCAACGGCTCTGGGAACAAAGGGAAAAACTTAATCCTTATACTCGCGCCTTATTTGCTTTGAGCGAACATTATCGCGGTTCGACCGAACACGCCGTGATTTTGGCCCGTAATCTGGCCAACGGCTTACACGAAGATAAAGATAACGGCACGGCCCACTGGGGTGAAGCCGGCATTCACTACCGTTTTAGCGAAGGCGGGGTAGAGGCCACGGCCTTTGGCATTAAGGCATTGGCCAACATTCTTCCGGACAGTGAATATCTGGAACCCGCCGTCAAATGGCTGGCCTTAAACCGAAGAGGAGGCCACTGGAAAAATACACGAGATACGGCGATTGCCATTCTCGGCCTTTCCGATTATCTAAAAATTTCTAAAGAACTTGTCCCTAATTTTGACTACACGGTCACTGTCAACGGCAAGATTGCACAAAAAGGACACGTTGATCGCAGCAATATCTTCCAATTCAACCGTATTATCACCTTGCCCAACGACGCCCTGAAAGATGGAACCAACACCGTTGACGTTAACATCAACGGCACAGGGGCCCTGTACGTTGCCGGTTACCTCAAATATTTCACACTGGAAGAAAACATCACACCAGCCGGTAACGAAGTATTTGTCGAACGCAAATACTTTATCAACGACACCGCTGAAACCCTTTTAAAAGGCTACACCACCGACTGGCGACCGCTTAAAGCTGGCGACACCGTCAAAAGCGGAGACCGCATCAAAGTCGAAATTACATTGGAAGCCAAGAACCACTACGAATACTTAATTGTCGAAGACTACAAACCGGCGGGCCTTGAGGCTGTCGAACTCAAAAGCGGCACCGGTTACGCCCAACAGCTAGATCACAAAGGCAAAGAAACCGGCCGCACAACCTGGCTTTACCAAGAATACCGCGACCAAAAAGCCGCCATCTTTATCGACAAACTCAAACAAGGCAAACACCGCATAGAATACGAACTAAGGGCTGAAATCCCCGGCCGCTTCCACGGCATGCCCAACCAGGTCCACGCAATGTACGTGCCGGAGATCCGGGCGAATAGTAGTGAAATGATTTTAACGGTAGGGGAATAAGAAAATAAAAAAAGGAAACTAAATGAAAATGATAACGGGATTTTTTATTCTGCTAATTCTTTTAATGAAACCAGCATTAGCTCAGCAGAATAAAAATATCAAACCATTACTTTATGAAGAATATCATAATCAGGCTTTAGATATAAGTGCCTACCGGAGAAAGCGTCAAATTAATATTCGTGAACTTCTTCAGATGAAAAATGAACAAAACACTGTGCTTATTGATGTACGCAATACGGAACATTATAATTGGGGACATATCCAAGGGGCGATCAACATTAGTTTAACGAATTTGACCAGGAATAATTTGAAACAACATATTGATTCACCCGAAACACGTATTCTTATTTATTGTTCAAATGGTTTAAGTCCAATTCCAACACGAGCGATATCTTTAACACACGAAGCCTTTCCAATGATTTATAGTCTTGGCTATAAAAATATTTATGAATTAGAAGAAGCCTGGGGCTCAAAATATAAAGCGGAATTACAAGCAATTAAATATATTGAAACCACTTCCACTGAAACAAATATCCAAGAAAATATTCTTCGCCTAAACAAAAAACCTCTCACCAAACAAGATTGCCAAAATGCCGGTGGTGAGTGGGGACGATTTGGTCTTTTGGAAATAGATGACTGTGATGTACCAACACACGATGCCGGCAAAGAATGCACCGATCATTCTCAATGTGAGAGTGTCTGCATTGCCGATGAAAAAATTCCTAGTGGCACACAAACAAAGGGGCAATGTTACTCTAAAAGCATCACACGTGGCACGTGTCTTAATTATGTTAATGATGGAAAAGTGGAAGGGGTCATTTGTGGGGATTAAAAATAATCTCTGACTATCGGCTCCAAACCACCCATAAATGAAAAGAACTCTTTATTTAATCGTAATATTAATTCTTACCGTAATACCCAGCTTTGCTGAAATCGAACACAAACACGTTGACTCGAAAAAAAATATTTGGACAGATTCAGGTGAACGCGTTATTGTTGGTGATGTTGTATTCTGTGATCCTGAATTGGGATTGGTCCAACATCCAAACGAGAAGATCAAATTATTTGAGGATGGTATTTCTTTTCGTGAAGCCGTAGAACGCGTTGGCCCTGGTTGGATGCCCAAAGGAAGCGGTACAGGTGGCGTAAAATGGTATTTCCAGGACGGTACTATTATTGACACCGTCTTGTGGCCCAAGGATTTGGACGAACCTTTGACATATCAACTGACGGTCCCCGACGATACCTGTGAAGATACTAGTACAAATGAATAGCCCTAAAACATTTAAAAAAATATCTAGAAAAATATAATTCATCCCTTAGAATACGTATTCTTATCTATCAAACAACCACAAAGAAAGGAATCATTATGAAAATCAAGATTTTACCCGTAGCATTACTGAGCTTTATCCTGCTTTCCATTTCTACCGGCAGTGTCTTGGCTGAGGAAAAAAAAGCGGACGAACTTAAAAGCGAAAAAGATAAATTAAGCTACGCGATAGGGGCCAATATTGCCCAATCAATCGCCTCTATTAAAGAAGAAATTGACTTTGATAAAGTTGTAAAAGGAATTAGCGATCAGTTTCACGGAAAAGCTCTTTTGTTGTCTGAACAAGAAACGATTTCAATATTAAGTGACTTCTCAGCTAAAATGCAGAAAAAAATGATGGAAGAAAGTCAAGTAGCCGCACAAAAAAATACGACTGAAGGCGCTGCTTACCTGAAAGAAAATAAAGAAAAAAAGGGCGTTGTAACAACCGAAAGCGGATTGCAATATACAGTTGTAAAAAAGGGAGATGGCCCCGTTCCAACGGCAACCGACACCGTCAAAGTTCATTATAAAGGAACAACGATTGATGGCAGCGAATTCGACAGCTCCTACAAACGCGGGGAACCAGCCGTCTTTCCTGTTACCGGCGTGATTAAAGGCTGGACCGAAGCACTTACGCTTATGACTGTCGGCAGCACATATAAACTTGTTATACCTTCTGATCTTGCTTACGGTGCACAAGGTGCCGGCGCAAAAATCGGCCCAAATTCCGTATTAGTTTTTGACGTTGAACTGCTTGGCATAGAAAAATAATATATCAACTCCACGGCAACTTTGTGGAGACTTCGTAGACTAAAAAAATGGCATCCACCTTTTTCGAAAAAAAAGATGGATGCCATTTTTTTTAATGATATTATAAATCTATGCCAAATACGAGCGCAAGTTCCGAAATTGAAACCTTAAGCTACCAAAATCTTGTTGCGACAATCAAACAGGAAATTACCCAAACACAGCTTACGATCCAGCAAGAACGGGCCATCGGATACTGGAAGATTGGGGAACACATTCAAAAACATACACTCAAAAATAAACTGAAATCCGGTTACGGAGAAAAACTCTACTTAAAACTATCCCACGATTTAAAAATCGATGTGCGCACTTTGCAACAAACAGTCAAATTTAATCAAACGTTCCCAATCCCGAGCGCGCGCTCGCAATTCAACTGGACACATTACCGAGAATTTCTAAGAATCCCCAACAAAAAAGACCGCAGATTACTTTTTAAAAAAGCCCAAACAAAAGGTCTCACCACCCGACAGCTTCAAAATGAAATCAAACAATTAAAGGATAAAAAAAATCTGGCCAATACCAAGCTCGCATATACCCAAGGTCATCTGTACACCTACCGACTGGATGCCCAACCGTTTATGAAGGCAGAAGAAGGTTACCGCGTTGTAGATGTTGGTTTTGGCCTGTGGCGCAAAATTCCCGCTGAAGGCCTGGAAGGTTTGACCGCCGGAAGTATCGTTAATTCCCAGCAAGATGAATCGTGGTTTAATCTGGCTAAAAGCACCAGAACAAAAACCAGCCTGTACACGTACCTGGCTTATTTGAATTATGTAATCGACGGCGATACGATTTCTCTGTATATCGATGCCGGCTTTCGCACGTGGACTAAACAAAAACTACGCCTACGCGGCATCGACACCCCGGAAATCAACACCCCGCAAGGCCAAGAAGCAAAACAGTTTGTTATCAACCTATTTAAAAATACCCCCCAAATCACCGTCAAAACTTACCGCAAAGACAAATACGACCGCTATCTAGCCGATATCTTCATCGGACCAAACCAAATATTCCTCAATCAACTTCTCCTAGATAAAAAACTTGCGTTAATTTATTAATAAATAAACCGAAACCATCCGTCAAGAAGGTCAAAGAATTATGATTGAAGATTGGGAAGGAAGTAACGCCTCGAAAACTAACACTTCTCGGTTACGAAACAGATTAGTTTGTGTAGATTGATAAAGGGGACTCTTGTGTTTAGCATTATTTATGAAAAAGACGTTTGGGAAAGAATTGTTTGGTAAGTATTTTAATTTTAGAAAGTAACATAAAACGTCTGCTTTTTTCTTTTTTTTATAAAAACCTTGACGCACCATACAAAAATATGGTAAAAAGTATTTATGAAAAATAATACTAATCTTACAGATAAACAGTTTCAAGTCCTCAGATTCATCTACAAATCCATCCGCGAAGACAATCTCCCACCCACCATTCGTGAAATTGCCAATAATTTCAAACTTTCCATTGGGGCCATTCAAGACCACATCAAAGCGCTCGTTCACAAGAAATTTATATCCGTTACCAAAAACACATCACGTGGAATCCGACTGGTCCGTGAAAACCTATTTAAAATTCCTGTTTTGGGACGCGTTCAAGCCGGAATGCCAATCTATGCTGTGGAAGATTTAGAAGGTTATCTGGATTTTGACGAAATGATTTTTCCGGAAGAAGGGGTCTTTGCCCTTAAAGTAAAAGGGGACAGCATGATTGGTGCCGGCATTCTCCCTGATGATTTTATCTTAATGAAAAAACAAGAATTTGCTCAACCAGGCGATATTATTGTTGCCTTAATAGGGGAAGACGTCACCGTCAAAACACTTAACAAACGCAATAATAACTATTTTCTCGATCCCGCCAACCCCGCCTATCAACCCATTCCTGTCACAGGCGAAGTCTCCATCGTCGGAAAAGTCACCAAGGTTTTGCGGAATTATAAATAGATTCAACTGTTCGGAAATCCCGAACAGTTCGAACAAGAAAGCCAAAAAATGTAGAACAAAATTTAGAGTAAAATAACCTCGATAATCAAGATCCAGACTATTTTTTTAAAAAAAGAATCTGGCCCTAATAATTAAAAGTCATAGTAAATGAAGATACAAAATAAATTTTTTGATGCCCAGTCTGATTTGACTGCATCAAAAATATTAATTTATCAGCAGTATATTAAAAATTATTTACCAAAGGTTTTGATGCAGTTTGGTAAATGCTTTATTGCTGATTTCTTTTGTGGTCCTGGGAAGAACGGAACTCAGGATGGAAGCCCTTTGATTCTTTTAGATACCGCAAAAAGCATGCTTGAAAGTCCAGTATTGAGAAAAAAATGGCAAAATCCAGAAGTAATAGTTGTTTTTAGTGATGATAATAAAGAGCATATAGATAATTTAACCAATTCTTTGAAACAACGTAACTATCCAGATGCAATCAAAATTATTGGGCCTTTGTGTGAACCGTTTTCTTCAATTTTGAGTAAGACTAGTGAAATTTTCGAAAAAATTACAGAACCAAAGTTTTTCTTTTTGGATCCGTTCACTTACAGTGATGTTACGATAGATAATGTTAAAACCTTGATTGATACACCTTCCTCGGAAGTGCTGTTATTTCTACCCACATTTCATTCGTATCGCTTTGTAGGCTGCGCGGACAGTGTTGGGGCGCTTAAACTTTTCCTAGAAAATTTTACAGATAGAGGATGTTCTGATTATAAGGATATTGCTGATTTTAATGAGTCCATTCGTCAGCGTCTTCTAACATATTTAAATTTAGAATATGTTAGATCTGTTGGGCTAGATGATGGAAAGAGAAAGAATGCTTTGTTTTATCTTACGAAACATAGAACTGGAATGATTTTGATGAATAATTTAGTTTGGAAATATACCCAAGATGGGTTAACTGTGAAGGCACAAAGAAACAATGAAATGACGCTTTTTAATCTTTCAACGCTTTCAGATAACTTTGTACGCATTAAAGATTTTCTACAAGGGTATGTTAAAGAGAAGAAAATTTTGACAAATATAGAAATTATCGACGTAGTAGCTCAAAAGTGTTTTACAAATAAATATGCAACTAAAATTTTAAAAGACATGAAAAAACAAGGGCTTATTGAGATTGAGTATAAAACAAGTAACAAGACTAAAGGTTTTTATGTTGCAGATGGCAACTGGAATAAAGAGCTAGCTGTTATCAAATATAAGGAGCAATAATTATGGCTTCAAAATCTTCTATCGAATGGACTGAATCAACTTGGAATCCGATAACCGGATGCACAAAAATTAGTTCAGGTTGTAAAAATTGTTACGCTGAACGAATGGCAAAAAGGTTGCACGCAATGGGACAGGTAAATTACCGAAATGGATTTGAAGTGACTTGTCATGAACTTGTACTTGAACGTCCGCTTAAGTGGAAAAAACCTCAAACAATTTTTGTGAATTCAATGAGCGATCTTTTTCACCGCAAAGTTTCGAAAGTTTTTATTAAAAAAGTTTTTGATGTGATGAATAAAGCCCCTATGCATACGTTTCAAATTTTAACCAAAAGAGCAGACCGATTAGCTGAGTTAAGTGATGAGTTAACTTGGGGAAAAAATATTTGGATGGGTGTCAGCGTTGAAAACGATAAATATAAGGATAGGATAGATTGCCTAAGATATACGGAAGCTAATGTTAAATTTATTTCATTTGAACCTCTTATTGGATCGATGGGAACAGTTAATTTAAAGAATATTGATTGGGCCATCGTTGGTGGAGAATCAGGGCCTGGTGCACGATATATGGAACCCGACTGGGTGATGAATCTTCGTGATCAATGTTTAAAACAAAAAGTGCCTTTTTTCTTTAAACAATGGGGAGGCATAAATAAAAAAAAGACTGGTCGGAAGCTTGAAGGTAAGTATTGGAATGAGATGCCTCAGATGATAGAGGTATAATAGTACAGCTTGGAAAATCTGATATTTAATCACCCAATTTACTGGGAAGGATTTACAACACGAATTTTAATTCCACCGAATTCGAGGGAATTAAAAACCAAACTGGATGAGAACTCTTTCCATTTTGGAAACAGTTCAAACCAACCAAGGAGAAAAAAACATGTGTATTAAAAAAGAAAATTTATTAGATATTGGAATATTATGGTTGAGATTGCTCACAGGGGCGGGGATTGCTTATCACGGATACGGGAAGGTATTCGGGGGGCATATTGATAAATTTGCCGAAGGCATCGCTACTATGGGATTTCCGGCTCCGGAATTGTTTGCGTGGGCAGCGTCACTGTCTGAATTTCTAGGAGGCATCTGTATTGCCCTCGGGTTATTTACACGGCCGGCGGCATTGTTTGTCTTTGTCACGATGTTTGTGGCTGCGTTTATCAAACACGGTGCCGATCCGTTAAAACGTAAAGAATTAGCCCTGGCGTACTGGACCATATCCGGCGCTTTAATGCTGATCGGGCCTGGAAAATTTAGCCTCGATCATCTGATAAATAAATCAAAAAATAAATCGTAGTCATCAGACATCAGCTTTCAGTCATCAGTAAACTATTTTTTACTGACGGCTGATAGCTGACGACTGAAAGCCAAAGTCCGTCGAGCGCTTTTTGCGAGATTCAATTTCTTAAACATGAAAAAACCAAAAAATTACATCACAGATGAAAAAACAGAACATCACGCTGAGATACTTATTAACCGACTTAAGAATCGATATAAACATTTAGCTAAACGTTTTAAACGGGCGCATATTGATGTCTTTCGCCTTTATGATCGTGACATACCTGAAGTGCGTGCCGTGGTGGATTGGTATGCGGGGTATCTTGTGATTGGGGAATATGTTCGATTACAAACAGGGCCTAAATGGTTACCGCGAATGGCTGAGGCGGCAGGAGAGGCCTTTGATATTCCTAAAGACAAAATATTTATAAAACGCCGAAAAACACAAGATAGCACCACAGGTGCGCGGTATCAACGTTCAAAAGTAAAAGGTAAACGCTTTATTGTGTCTGAACGTGATTTCAAATTTTGGGTTAACCTGGATGGGCTTCTTGATACAGGGCTTTTTTCTGACCATCGTGATACACGTGTCTTAATTCAGAAAATGGCCAAAGGCCAAGACTTTCTTAATCTTTTTGCCTATACAGGCGCCTTTAGCTGTGCCGCGGCATTAGGCGGCGCTAAATCCATTGTGACGGTTGATCGCTCAGCCACCTATCTTGATTGGGCCAAAGATAATTTTAAATTAAATCACATCAAAAATCGTAATTTTGAATTTATCAGATCAGACACCGAACAATATATTGAATCAATGCAAAAAAAAGGACGTAAATTCACATTAGCTTTTGTCGATCCACCCTCATTTTCACAACGTCGCGGCAAAGGGGCCTTTGATATTAATTGCCATCATCCGGAATTGCTCACAAAAGTTTTTACCGTAATGGCGCCTGGTGCAACCGTCATATTTTCAACCAACCACCAACGCTTTGACCCAAAACTAAATAAACTTAAAACAAAACGTATTATTGAACTTACCCCAAAAACCATCCCCGAGGATTACCGAAACAAATGCGTCCACCGCTGTTGGCGGATTGATTTATAGCATGTCCTAATTTTATTTCCTTCCCCCAAAAAGCTTTCTCTGTTACAGTACAGTTTAAATATTCTTTAATTTTAATGAATTCTACGAAATGGAGTTTTTATGAGTCAATCAAACGCTGTGTTTTATCACCTGGGCATTGCCCCGGATATGTTAAAAGTTTTAGAAAAATTAAGATTTGTCACGCCGACACCCATTCAACTTCAAGCCATTCCCATTGCCTTGGAAGGGAAAGATATCATGGGTATTGCCCAGACAGGAACCGGAAAAACACTGGCCTTTGGCATTCCGGCTGTTCAGCGTTTGGCTGCTGAAGGTGGGCAGGCTTTGGTTTTAGTGCCGACACGTGAATTAGCCGTGCAGGTGGCCGATGCCATAGAACCGCTATTAAAACCATTTAAAATGACGAGTGCGGTGTTAATCGGTGGCCTGAAAATGCCCGGACAAATTGCGGCTATCAAACGAAATCCTGACTTGATCATTGCCACGCCAGGACGATTAAACGATCACATTTACCAAGGCACCATTGGTTTAGGCGAGGTATCGGTGGTAATTTTGGATGAAGCCGATCGTATGTTTGATATGGGATTTGAACCACAGGTCAAAAGCATCTTGCGCTGTGTGACCAACAAAAAACAAACTATGCTTTTTTCAGCCACCATGCCACCGGATATTTTGAAACTCGCCACCAAACATATGAAACTGCCGATCACCATCGAAATTGCACCTTCAGGTACAACGACGAAAGATGTATCCCAGGAACTATTTATTGTCAAAGAAAACGTGAAAAATGATGTCCTCAAAATGCTTTTACAAAAATACCGTGGTACCGTGCTGGTTTTCATCCGCACCAAATTAAAGGCCTCCCGTATTACACGTAATATTCGAGCTATGGGCGCTAAGGTAGCTGAAATCCATTCGGACCGCTCAATGGGGCAGCGTAATCAAGCTATTGAAGGGTTTAAACGCGGACGTTACCGCGTGTTAGTAGCCACCGATATCGCTGCGCGTGGTATTGATATCAGTATGATTGAACTGGTGGTTAACTATGATTTGCCTGATGATGCGGAAAACTACGTACACCGCATCGGTCGTACCGGACGCGCCGGGAAAGAAGGCCACGCCGTCACACTGGCCACACCGACCCAAAGCCACGATGTGAATAAAATCGAAGCCTTGATCAAAATGACATTGCCGCGTTCCACACAACCACAATTTTCCAACGCCAATTTTGTTGCAGGCGGGGCCAAACCAAAACGCCGATTCTCAGGAGGCTCAGGAGGGCCCAAAGGTGCGGCTACGCGTAAAACCGAATATCGCCCGAAGAGAACGGAATCTCCTAAGAGAAAAAGAAAATAAACCTCACTTTCAGTCGTCAGTCATCAATGAAAAAACGCTGACGCCTTATAGCTAATGTTTGATGACGAACATTAATTATTTTATTTGACAAAATAAAAGAAATAAGGCATACTTTCGCGTGAGTAGAGCAGAGAGGTAGAATATTTTTAACCGCACGGTAAAGTATTTATCTTGCGGTTTTGTTATTTTTTGTCTGTCATTGTTTGCTCAAAGCTTGTTGAAAGGAGGAGTTAGATAATGACAACAGGAACAGTTAAATGGTTTAACAACCAAAAAGGTTATGGTTTCATTTCACCAGAATCCGGAGACGATGTGTTTGTTCATCACAGTGAAATTCAAGGTGATGGATACAAATCGCTGGACGAAGGCCAAAAAGTAGAGTTTGAAATTACTGATGGTCCTAAAGGTGATCAAGCCAAAAATGTTGTAAAGATATAATCCGGTAACGGAAAATTTTACACCATACAAAAACCCGCTTCTTTATAAAGGAAGCGGGTTTTTTGTTCTCCAAAACTCCCGCCGTGCGCAAAATTACACCAATCTACAAAAATAAATTGTTAACGTAAATGTAATTCATTATTTTCCAGATAGTTACAATATAATTAATCTTACCCCCAGCACCTGGATAAACTATATTTCAATATGTTATACTTTTACTATTATTTATTTATAGACACAAACAAGATGAAAAAGATCATATTGAAAATATTTACCGGAATAATCTGCTTAATTCTTACGCTGACGCATGTTCTGCCAATGGGGTACGCGCAACCGTCTACACACCTCGGGGGCCTGCCTGCCGGACAGGCTGGGGTGTTTAAGGATAATCTTCCTGAAGTTGGGGCGATGGTGACTACAAGCCCGGACTATATGCCGCCTGCACTGAAAGGAATTATTATAAATCCGGAAAATCCATTTGCATTCGATTTTGTTTTGGATGAAGGCGATGCCCATCTCACGGAAGAGGCCATGAAAGCCGAATCTGAAAAACTCATCAAATATTTTCTCACTTCCCTGACGCTTCCTGAAGATGATTTGTGGGTTAACCTTTCTCCCTATGAAAAAGATCGCATCATCCCCAGCGAATTTGGTAAAACGCAAATGGGGAAGGTCTTATTGGAACAGGATTATCTTTTAAAACAATTAACCTCAACCCTGATGTTTCCTGACGAAGAATTAGGTGCCAAATTCTGGAATAAAGTTTACGCGCAGGCCTACGCCAAATATGGAACGACCGATATCCCGGTTGAAACCTTTAACAAAGTTTGGATCGTGCCGAATAAAGCCGCGATTTATGAACAAGGAGACAGAGCGTTTGTGGTGGAGTCGCATTTGAAGGTGATGTTGGAAGAGGATTATGTTGCTGCGTCTGATAACGTAGGGGCGGGCCTTGCGCCCGCCCGTAATGATGGAGGGGGCAAGCCCCTCCCCTACAATATTTCAACCCATATGATTCGTGAAATCCTAATCCCCGAAATCGAACGCGAAGTCAATGAAGGCACCATCTTCGCGCCGCTGCGTCAAATTTACCATTCGTTTATCCTCGCCAGCTGGTACAAAAAAAATCTAAAAGAAAGCATATTAAACCAAGCTTATGCCGATCAAAAGAAAATCGGAGGGTTAGAAACCGATGAGCCAAACGTTAAACAAAAAATCTATCAACGCTATCTCGATGCCTTCAAGACCGGGGTCTACGATATCATCAAAGAAGAATACGATGCCTCCAGCCAAACTATTGTCCCACGCAAATATTTCGCCGGAGGCCTTGGATTTAATGGGACAGAGCTGTCCCTATCCGATAAAGCCATGTTTATACAAAAAACCCAAAATCAAAAAGGCTTTATTGTATCCAGCACAATTATTGCACCCGATGCTGAAGAACCTCTAAAAGATAGCTCGCAAATAACCATTCCAAAAGAAATTGAAGAGGCCATAGAATTACTAAAAAATCTCCCAAAAAATCCTAGCTCTATAAATAACCCAAACTATATCATTAATCATAAATCTATCCCAAACAGTATAGTGCAAAATAAAATTAGAATATTGTCAAAATTCCTGATTGATTTACGCAATAAGAATGACACTCAAAATATTGCGCTAATTCTTGATAAAATACAAAATCAAAACCCTAAAAATTTAATGATGCGAATGTTGATAGGTAAAGAATATTTTCATATTAAAGAATTTAAAAAAACAGAATCAATTTTCAAAGAAATAATGGAAGAATATCCTAAAAATGCTGAAGCTTATCAATTTCTGGCTAATAACTATCTTAGACAAAATAAATTTCAAAAAGCAGAAGAAATCATCCTAATTGCTTTAGAGAAAAAAATGAAAAGTGGATCTCTTTACAAAACAGCAGGTGATATTTATTTAAAGTGGCATCTTTCCAGTGCAAGCACTAAATTAGCTGATGCAGAAAAAAGCTTTTTAAACGCTTTAATATATTCTCCCGAAGATGAAAAGTTACAAGTACAACTGAAATTAATCGATATTTATAAAGATCAATTTAGATTTATCAAAGTTGAGGAATTGATTAAACAAATGATAAAGAAGTCTCCCGATAACAAAATTTTTTACCACATATTAGCCCACGCTCAATTTATGCAAACAAAAAATGATACTACAAAATATATTGAAGCAAAAAAAAATGCTCAAATTTCAATCATGCTCCATTTAGGTAATAAGCAATTGAACATCTTTAATTATACAAAGTGTGATTCTGGTTGCATACCTGGATTAAATCTTTTAGCTAGTATATATTTGGGGATTAAAGACTATTTGCCTGCCAAAGAAATTAGTCAAAAAGTCTTAGAATTGAACCCTAATGATAAAACCTCTCGTCATAATTTAGCAAAAGCAGTTAGCAGAGAAGGTGATTTTGAAAGTGTTTGGAAAATTCTGGATATAAAAAGATTCCCCATGCTGACATATGATTTTCGAACATACCTTATACTTCTTAATAATGATATTTCAGCATTAGATAGCGTATTTAATGATAAATCCGTCAAAAAATTTGAAAAATTATTACGTGAAGCGCACAAGAAATTTCCAAACAAAGATTATCAATGGAGTCAATTAGAAATAGAGTTTTATGAGAAATTTTCACGTTTGAAAAATTCAATTCCGATAACTTTAAATGGTCAAAGCGAGAATTTAAAAGAAAGAAAATTTAACATTAAAAATAATATATTTTCTCCTTCGAAAAAAGAAAATTTAAATGATTTATTTAACGCTCTTACCTTTCATTATGATGCTCCTACTAAAAATATTCCTGATTCTGATATAATCACTGGAAACCCACAAAAAAAAGGAAGGAAGGCAAGAAAAACTAAAAAAGACACTGAAAGAAAAACAAAAAGAAATCAGTATGCGAAATTTTCACTTTATGATAACGATGATTCTGATGAAGCCTTGCTCACCCAAATCCCGGAACCCATCGGGGGTATTGCATTTGATCCGGAGTATTTGGATATTCAGACCTCGGGTGAGGAAGTTGACATGTCACTATTAACGAATCCTATGCACACGATTCATATTGAAAACGGGCTTGTGCCAAGGATTGATAGTATTGTGCCTGTCAGTAATATACCGTGGTTGTTTACACAGGCCACTAATGAAGATAAAATATCCTTCTTGGAAGCGCACAAATAAAAGTCATGCGTAGTTCATAAAAATGCAAAGTCGAGCCAAAGCCTTAAGTTATAGTAAAGCAATTGCAGAAATTTTTTATCTATCTTTCTCTAAGCATTCTCCTGCTGATAGAGAATTAAAGAGTTATTTTCGGCGGCAAACAGAATGTGGGTCCAAAGATCGACATTTTATCAGTGAAGCAACTTATAGTTTGTTTCGTTGGTATGGTTGGCTCGGGAAACGACTACCAAAGATTAAACCGGAAAATCCTCTTGAATCAAAGAAATTTTGCCTGGCATTATCAGCCGCTTTGTGGCTGGATCAACATGAAATATCTGATATATCGCAGGAGTTCTTTCGTGCAGCGGAGGTTAACTCTGAAATTATTGGAATAGCTCCTGATGATATTGCATCAAAAAAGAAGGGATTAGCCTGTTTCTTTAAATTTCAGAAATTGGATATTTGCCAGTTAGTTCCATCCTGGTTGCCAAAAGAATTACCCGAAGAGGTCGAGCTTACCGAAATAATTTCTTCCTTTCTAAGACGGCCTCCTGTTTGGCTGCGCCTTCAAAATAATCCTAATGAATCTATTCTTAATGAATTAAATGAACACAATTTAAATCCACAACGGCATCCAAAAGTGACCAATGCTGTGAAGATTGGATCTACAAAATTTAATGTAAATGCCATTAAGGCTTATCAAAAAGGATATTTTGAGATTCAAGATTTAGCTAGCCAATGTTTGGGCCTGGTGTGCCAAGCGGCCCCTGGCGAAACATGGTGGGATGTTTGTGCCGGCGGTGGAGGGAAGACACTTTTATTGGCTGATCAAATGAAGGGGAAAGGAAGCATTATCGCAACGGACAAGCGTGAGTGGATTCTTAAAGAAGTCCAAACACGCATGAAACGTAGTTGCTTTAAAAATATTAAAACAATGTTGTTGGAAAATGTTCTTTCGGATCAAAATACTTTTGATGGCGTATTAGTTGATGCGCCATGTTCTTCGACAGGAACTTGGCGGCGCAATCCGGATGCGCGCTGGACCGCTCAAGCAGATATTTGCAAAAAATTTTCAAATACACAAAAAGAAATTCTGACATTTTCTGCTGAAAAAGTAAAATCTGACGGCGTCTTAGTTTATGCCACATGCAGTTTAAGTATCCAGGAAAATGAACACATAGTAGAATGGTTTTTAAAACAATTTCCAAATTTTAAACTTGAAAAATTTCACCATCCTTTAACCGATAAATTAAGCGATGGCATGATGCGTATTAATTTTATGCCTAATGATTGTGATGCCATGTTTACCGCCCGTTTTCGTCGAAAAGAAAAGGCCTTTATTCAATGAATCAAACTTGTCCTTTATGTAAAAAGGCAGAGACCAGTGAATTTTACCAAGATAAGTACCGTAATTATTTTCGCTGCCAAACATGCCATTTAGTATTTGTTCCTCCTGAACAATTTTTATCCGTGGAAGAAGAAAAGGCACAATATGACTCACATCAAAATTCTCCGGATGACATGCAATATCGCCAATTTCTAAGCCGTTTATTTATTCCCTTGCAAAAACAGTTAAAAAAGGGGAGTCATGGTTTAGATTTTGGGTCTGGACCAGGCCCGACACTTTCTGTAATGTTTGAAGAAGCCGGCCATTCTGTTGTGATTTATGATTATTTTTATGCACCGGACATTTCTGTATTTGAAAAACAATATGACTTCATAACGGCAACAGAAACCGTCGAACATCTGCATAACCCCAAAGATGAATTAGACAAATTATGGGCTTGCTTAAAACCCGGAGGGTGGTTGGGCATTATGACCAAATTAGCCCTTGATCGTGAAGCCTTTTCCAAATGGCATTATAAAAATGAACTGACGCATGTATGCTTTTTTTCACAAAAAACCTTTCAATGGGTAGCCTCTCAATGGAACGCAGAGTTGACTTTTGCAGACAAAGATGTCGTGATTTTTTATAAATAAAAATAGTGACACTATTTTTTTATGCTAAACTTTAGCGATATGAACGAACACGCTGATATCTTAAAATGGGTTGAATCACAAGAACAGACGATGAAGGCTTTGGCTGTTGAATGGGCTGAAATCAATTCACATACCTATAATCTTTCCGGACTTCAAACTTTATCAAAAAAATTAAAAACAGCCTTTTCTATTTTCTCAGGGGATGTGAAATTCATTGACCTCCCGGATTATGAACGCATTAATAATCACGGAGAAATAATTCATCAAAAGATCGCACCGGCTTTAAGCCTGCATATCCGTCCACAAGCCCCCAAACAAGCCCTGTTAGTAATTCATATGGATACGGTTTATTCTCCAGAAAATTCTTTTCAAGAAGTCAAACATCTCAGCGATGAAAAAATCGGCGGGCCTGGCATCACGGATGCCAAAGGAGGCATTGTTGTGATGCTTAAGGCCTTAGAGGCCTTTGAACAAAGTCCTTTGGCGCAAAATGTCGGTTGGCGCGTCATCATCAACACGGATGAAGAAATTGGTTCACCATCGTCAACGGCCTTTATCCAGGAAGCCGCAAAATTATTTCACATTGGGCTGGTGTTTGAACCGTGTCTTCCCAATGGTGATTTGGTGGGGGCACGCAAAGGTTCAGGAAACTTTACATTAATCGCGCACGGCACAGCGGCCCACGCCGGCCGTGATCATGCGCAAGGGCGTAATGCCATTCTTGCCTTGTCTGAAAGCATTGTCAAAATCAGCAATTTATCGTACACACGTCCCGGACTCACCGTTAATGTCGGAACTGTTCAAGGTGGATCCGCCTTTAATGTCGTGCCTGATCTGGCCATAGCCCAATATAACGTGCGCTACGCGAAAGAAGCAGATCAAAAATATATTAACGAACAAATAGATGACATTATTCACAAAACAGCTAAAGAACACGATGTCCGTATAGAAGTCCAAGGAAAATTTCAAGCTCCGGCCAAACCATTAACAAAAGAAACCTTATCTTTATTTCATCACATTCAAAGCTGTGGGAAAGAAATCGATTTGGATATCCACTGGGCGGATAGCGGCGGCGTCTGTGATGGCAATAGACTGCAGGCAGTCGGTTTGCCAACTGTTGATACCCTTGGTGTGCAGGGAGGAGATATTCACAGTGAGAATGAATATCTTATAATGTCTAGCCTTGTGAAACGTACAAAATTAACTGCTCTGGCCTTACTAAAATGGGCAAATGATGATTGGAACATTTAGTATTTTAGGAGGAACGTTTAATCATGAAAAAATCCTTAGGTGAAAAACTCAGAAGTGACCGTCGTATTAAAGAAGCAAAACGCTTGATTAAAGAAGCCTTGAAGGAGCATCAGTCAAAACTTGTTCACGTGCAAAGCGGTATTCCTCAGCAACAGCGTATCTATAAAAAAGAAATGGATCATATTGGGCAATTACGCGGACGGCCTTTATTTTTTCCTTATATCGGTAGCGGGATAGGACGTGGGGCATTGGTGGAACTAGCGGATGGTACGGTAAAGTATGACTTTATAACCGGCATCGGCGTGTATTTAATGGGGCATAGTCACCCTGATATCATTACATCCGGTATTGATGCGGCTATTGAAGATACAGTGATGCAAGGAAATTTGCAGTTTAGTTTGATCTCTGGTGAATTTATGAATATTTTGGTTAAGGCTGCTTGTTCTAAAGGGGCAGCCCTTAAACATTGTTTCGTAACTACGAGCGGCGCGATGGCTAATGAAAATGCTTTGAAAATTGTGTTACAAAAGAATCATCCGGCTCGTCGCATTCTGGCGTTTAAAGGCTGCTTTGCTGGCCGCACACTCGCCGTGGCCCAAATCACAGACCGCCCGGAATATCGTGTCGGACTGCCAAAGGCCTTAAGTGTGGACCATATCCCATTTTTTGATGCAAGCAATCCAAAAGAAAGCACACAAAAGGCTGCTAGCCGATTAAAAGAATTATTGAAAAAAAATAAAAATCAATATGCCGGCATGTTTTTTGAATTGATCCAAGGAGAGAAGGGCGCTTTTCCCGGTAGCAAAGATTTTTTTGTGGCCCTAATGAAAATACTTAAACAACATAAAGTCGCGGTAATCATTGATGAAATTCAAACATTCGGACGTACTTCGCAATTGTTTGCATTTCAACATTTTGGATTAGATAAATATGCGGATGTCGTCACCGTTGGAAAAATGAGTCAAGCCTGCGCGACACTCTTTAGGCCTGAACTTAATCCTCAGCCTGGACTGTTAAGCCAAACCTTTACCGCGAGTACTTCGGCTTTGTACGCCGGCAAATGCACGATTGAACATCTCCTTAAAGGAGGATTCTACGGCCCCAAAGGCAAGGTGATGAAACTTTCCAAACGATTCATCGGACACTTAGAAAAAATGGCCAAAGATTTTCCCGATATAATCAAAGGGCCGTTTGGCATTGGCGCGATGATCGGATTTACATACAAAGACGGCTCCCCGCAAGAAGCTAAAAAATTTCTCACAACACTTTACAATAATGGGGTATTGGCTTTTGTCGCTGGTAAAAACCCCATGCGCATCCGTTTTCTTATGCCGATTGGCGCTATTACAGGTAAAGATATTGATAGCGTATGTCGTATTATCAGAGCGGCGTTAGACATGTTATAAGAGGCAAAGATGTAAGATGTAAGAAGCAGAAAAGCAAGAGGCAGAGGTAAAGAAGTAAAGAATTTGGTTAATATGTTTTTTTGTTTTTTCTCTACTTCTTGCCTCTTACACCTTTGCTTCTTGTTCCTTGAACCTCTACTTCTTGTTTCTTATACCTTTGCCTCTCTTAAAAAAGGAGATACTCTTGTTTATAGTTCGACCAATTGAAAAAAAAGACTTAAATCAATTATACCAATTAGCCGGTAAGGCCCGGGCTGGGCTTACCACATTACCTTATAATAAAAAACTACTCGCTGATAAAATAACAGATTCGCTCAACAGTTTTTCCAAAAACACAAAACGTCCGGGCAATGAAAAGTATTTATTTGTACTAGAAAATACAAAGACCGGTCGTTTGGTGGGCACCTGTGGCATTGTGGCTGAAATTGGTGATGACTTACCGTCTTACACGTATAAAATTAAAACGGCCTTAAAAAAATCTAATCTTTTGGGTGTGGAAAAAGAAATTCAATATTTAAAATTAAAAAAAGACTACAATGGCCCCAGCGAAATCGGAACACTTTTCCTTGATCCATCCATGCGTCAAAAAGGATGCGGTCGACTCTTAGCTTTAAGCCGTTATCTATTAATCGCACAATATCCCAAACGTTTTAAACCCACCATCATCGCTGAACTCCGTGGTGTCCTGGACAAAAAAGATCATTCACCATTTTGGAATGCTGTTTGCAAACATTTCTTTGTGGTTGATTTTAAAAAAGCCGATTTGATGGTCATGCACGATAAGTCCTTTATTGAAGAACTCATCCCGAGGCATCCAATTTATATCCCAGTTCTTCCTAAAAATGTTCAAGCCACCATTGGACAAGTGCACAAAAATACACGTCCAGCGCTTAACCTTCTTAAACAAGAAGGCTTTTCTTTCCTCAACGAAGTCGACATCTTTGAAGCTGGCCCAGTTCTCGGCGCAAAAATAAAATCCATCCGCACCGTTAAAAAAAGTCAAATGTTTAAGGTTCTGGATATTGCTGAACATATAAAAGAGGGTGATGACTACCTCATCGCCAATGTGACAACCCTTAAAAGTTTCCGTGTGACGGTGGATAAAATTGTCCTTACGAAACAAGGCGTGATTATTTCTCGAAACGCCGCTAAAGCGATTAAAGTGTCTAAAGGACAAGAAGTGCGTATTGTGACGCCGAAGGGATAACATGCGATTGCCAAAAATTTATGCTATGTTATACTTTAAAAGGAGGTAAATAAATGAAAATAACAGACGTTCCTAAAATTGCCCGTTTAAGCACAGCTGAAAAAATCCTATTTGTAGAAGAATTATGGGATTCAATAGCAGCTGACAAACGTATCCCGGTACCTGAATCACACAAAAAAGAATTAGATAGACGACTTATAAAATATCAAAATGAGCCTGGACGTCTACTTTCCTTAAACGAATTACAAAAACGAATAGAAAAACGAAAATAATTATGAGCTATTCGTTATCATTTCTTCCTGAAGCTGAAGAAGACATTATCAACCCATATTTTTGGTATGAAGAAAAATCTAAAGGACTTGGTGAAGATTTTTTACGTATTTTTTATGCCACCACTGCTGAAATAAGCAGGACCCCCAACCGTTACCCAAAAATCTATAAAAATTTTCACCGCAGTCTTCTCAAAAGATTTCCGTATGCCGTTTACTTCTATGTTAATAAAAAAGAAATTATTGTTTACGGAATATTCCATTGTGCTAGAAATCCTTATTTTATAAATAAGAAAATAAATAATAGAACTCCTGAAAAATGACGACATACAACAGTATTTTCATAAACAATAAATTTGAAAAAGGGCAAGGGGTAGTGTTTAAATCACTGAACCCTGCCACCGAGGAAATTTTATGGGAAGGCAAAAGTGCAGATTATTCCGATGTGGATAGGACTGTGCAGGCTGCAAGAGAAGCCGCTTTAGGCTGGGCGAGTTTATCTTTGGAGAAACGTAAAACGTATCTGTCTCAATTTGCTGAAATTCTTAAAACACAAAAGGATAGTCTGGCGGAATGTATCAGCCAAGAAACCGGTAAACCTTTATGGGAATCGCTTCAAGAAGTTGGGGCGATGATCAATAAAATTCCGATTTCGTTTAACGCTTACGAAGAGCGCTGCCAACACGTGCATAAAGAAATGGGTGAGGCTTTTCGGGCTACCCGTTTTAAACCGCACGGGGTGGTAGGTGTTTTAGGACCATTTAACTTGCCTGGACATCTGCCTAACGGACACATCGTACCAGCTTTATTAGCCGGCAATACAGTCGTGTTTAAGCCAAGTGAATTAACACCGTTGGTAGGACAATTTTATACAGAATGCTGGCAAAAAGTAGATTTACCTCCCGGGGTCTTGAATATGGTGCAAGGGGGCAAAGAGACGGGAATAGCACTGACGGAACATTCTGATCTTGACGGCCTATTTTTTACAGGCAGTGCACAAACCGGGCAACATATCCATCAAGCCTTTAGCGGTAAGCCGGAAAAAATCTTGGCTTTGGAAATGGGAGGAAATAATCCTCTAATTGTGAGTCATGTTAATGATATTGCCGCGGCCTGCTATATGACGATTCAATCCGCCTTTATAACTTCCGGTCAACGCTGCGTGTGTGCACGACGATTAATCATTATTGAAAATCAACATTCTGATGAATTTTTAGAAACTTTAATCAAAGCATCAAAAAATATCAAAGTCGGATCTTATACAGACACCCCTGAACCTTTTATGGGCCCAGTAATCAGTAAAGAAGCTGCTCAGAACGTTATGCAATGGCAGGATAAATTAATGCAAGCCGGCGGTACTGTGCTGCTGAAAATGGAAAACACGGATGCCAAAGCCCTGTTAACACCGGGGATTATTGATGTGACGGATGTAAATAAAAGAAAAGATATGGAAATTTTTGGCCCGCTATTACAGGTTATTAAAGTTAAAAATCTAGACGAAGCCATTGCTGAAGCAAATAACACTCAATACGGACTCGCCGCAGGTATTTTGTGTTATGATAAGACAGAATATGAAAAATTTTATACCCAAAGCCGCGCCGGAATTATCAATTGGAACCGACAAACCACCGGCGCCAGCTCCGAGGCTCCATTTGGTGGCATCGGCCAAAGCGGTAACCATCAACCCAGCGCTTATTTTGCCGCGGATTACTGCGCCTATCCGGTGGCATCCATTGAGAGCGAACATCTTGCTATGCCCAAAGTAATGGCACCGGGTGTGAAATTATGAATAAAGACATAAATAACAATTCGGAATCTATTTCTTTTAAATATCATTTTCTTTTTGAAAATGGGGAAGAAAAATTATTTGAAATTGATCTGGATAACTTAACTTTGGATTATATTCAAAAACCCTTAGATTCTTATCCGCAATGGGCTGAATTAGAATTTCAACAATGTCCAAATTGCACATTAACAAGTGAACAACATAAATATTGCCCCATTGCTAAAAATACAATAAAAATTACGGAATTCTTTGATCATATGAAGTCTTCTGAAAAAATTACATTACGTATCGTGACAGAGCAACGCGATTATACAAAAAATACAGATCTTCAATCGGGGGTAGAATCTTTATTAGGGCTTATTATGGTAACAAGTGGGTGCCCCGTACTGGATGAATTACGACCTATGGCTCGATTTCATTTGCCTTTTGTTTCTCATAATGAAACGGTTTATCGAGCTGTTTCTATGTATCTCTTGGGTCAGTTTTTTGAATTTAAACATAATAAAACTCCTGATTGGAAGTTAGAGAATCTCAATAAAATATATGATGAAATTAATATTATAAATAAAGCATTTTTAAAAAGATTAAATGAAGTTAAAACAGAAAACAAAACGCTTGATGCCGGCATTATTCTGGATAATCTTAAAAAATTTAAAGGATTTTCAATTGATGAGGAAGCCTTAAATCATTTGGAAACCCATTTTAATGCATATTTAGCATAAACATTTTTAAAAAAAGACTTCAAGACCTATGGATAAAAAAAAGAATACCCTCAATTTTCTTTACACATTTGATATTGAAAATAAAAAACACAAAGAATTTGCTATTTGTTTGGATAAAGATTCTCTTGAAATTATTCAACCGGCTAAAGATAATTATCCCCAATGGTGTAAATTAACCTGTCAAAAATGCCATAATTGCCCTTTGAATGAATCCCAAAATGAATATTGTCCTATTGCAATTCAAACAGTTGATTTAATCGATTTTTTTACGCATCAAATAGGTGAAAAAACAGTTCATGTGACCATTAAGACGGAAGAACGTAATTATGAAAAAACAACGGATCTCCAATCAGCTTTAAGCTCTATATTGGGCATTTATATGGTTACCAGTGGCTGTCCTATTATGGATAAGCTTCGCCCGATGATTAATATCCATTTGCCATTTGCTTCTCATAAAGAAACAATGTACAGGACTTTATCGATGTACCTCCTGGCTCAATATTTTCTAAATAAACATGGAAAAAAGTCGGATTGGAATATGGATGGATTAAGGGCACTTTATGAAGATATTAATATTGTTAATTTTTGTTTTATGCAAAGATTGAAATCTATTAAAGTGGCAGATGCCAGCCTGAACGCTATTGTTCAATTAGATATATCCGGTCAAAATATTGCCTTTTCATTAGAAGGTAAAACAAATCAGGATTTATTGGAAGAATTAGAAGGTTTGTTCAAATCAAAGGACAAAAATTATGAATAATCTTACTAAATTAATCGAGGCCTTATGGCAGGACAAAATAAAGTCTTTGAAATCAATTTTGATGGACTGATCGGTCCGACGCATAATTTTGCAGGATTATCCTTTGGAAACATGGCTTCGACATCGCATCAAAATGAAATCTCTTATCCTAAACAGGCTGCGCTAGATGGGCTAAAAAAAATGCAACTACTGCATTCACTAGGATTAAAGCAGGGGATTATGCCGCCTCAAATACGCCCAAATTTTTCAGCCTTAAAGACCCAGGGTTACAGCGGATCAGATGAACACATTTTAACGCAAGTAGGCCAAGACAATTTCCCCTTATTGCTCCAATGTTCCAGTGCTTCTTCAATGTGGGTAGCTAATGCCGCAACAATAGCATGTTCTGCGGATACCCAAGACGGAAAGGTGCATATCACTCCGGCAAATTTAAAAACACACGCGCATCGACGTTTTGAAGTTCAGCAAACATGCAGGTCTTTACACCATATTTTCAAAAGCGATGCTTTTGTTATGCATGAGCCACTTAATGATAACAATGACACATTATTAGACGAGGGTGCCGCCAATCATATGCGCTTATCCGCGGCGCATTCAAACAAAGGGTTGAATATTTTTGTTTACGGTAAAGAATCCGAAACACTAACTGGCAAATTTCCTGCGCGGCAAACACGCGAAGCGTCCCAACAGATTGCTCGCAGCCATCAATTAGACGATGACACAATATTATTTGTACAACAAAACCCAGACGCCATTGATCAAGGTGTTTTTCATAATGATGTCATTGCGATGAGTAATGAGAACGTTTTGATTTACCACGAGAACGCTTTTATCCATACACAAGAAACCATCGAAAAAATAAATCACAAATTTAAAAATATGACCGGTGAAGACGTGTGGTGTATTCCTATTACTAACGAACAATTAAGCATAAAAGAAGCCGTTGATTCTTACCTTTTTAACAGCCAACTTGTTACTAAACCAAATGGGGATATGATTATTATTGCCCCGTATGAATCCAAAAAAGGACGGGCCCAGGATTGCCTCAACACCATTCTTCAAGGTAACAATCCAATCACAGACATCAAATTTGTTAACCTCCAACAAAGCATGGCCAATGGTGGTGGCCCAGCATGCCTGCGTCTGCGTGTAGCCCTGACTGAAAGCCAACTCAAACAGCTCCCGAAAGGCATTATCCTCACTGATGCAACGTTTGCCCATTTGGAAGATTGGATCAATCAACACTATCGCGATGAACTTCATCAAAATGAATTAAAAAACTACCTACTTTACAAAGAATCCTGCCTTGCTTTACGCGAACTTACCAAAATTCTGGATTTAGGCCTTGTTTATTCATTCTAGAAATATTTCCCCGCATCTTTATCTTTACCTTTTCCATTTTCTTCTTTATAATGTGGCACATTTGATTTGGTAATATAATGCTAATCATCAGACAGCTGATGACTGAAGACTCAAAGAAAGGAAACACACATGTCCGTTGTTGAATTATCTATTAGCAAAAAAAAAGAAGAAGAAAATAAATTAGAGACTATTAATGATACCCTCCGTGAAGAAATTCACGTATATGCCAAAGATTTTAAGACTTCCTGGCTTAATCTAGGACGACATCTTTATGCTGTTTGGCAAGATAAATTATTCCATGCCTGGGGACATGATAAATTTGAAGATTTTACGGAAAAAGAAGTGGGCATTAAAAAAAGCCTGTGTCTCAAACTTTTAAAAGCCTATCTATTTGTCGAACAAGACGAGCCGGCGTACCTTTCAAAAGAATTTGGCCAAGACCGCGAAACCATTAATATACCGGGTTATGATGCCGTGGATGCCCTGCGCTTAGCTAAAAGTAAAAAAGATATTACCGCTGAAGATTATGCCAAGCTACGCAGTGATGTTTTCACGAGAGGTGTAGATGCAGGTGAAGTCCGTAAAGAATTAACAGCGATGATGAAAGAACGCAAACATGTTGACCCCGAAGAAGAGAGGGAAAATCGTCATGAAGCGGCTGTTAAAAAATTCATTAGTGCCATTGAGTCCTTTAAAAAAGACATGGAAGCCCTCAAACTTATTCCTGCCGATCTTATCAATGAAGCCAAAAACCTTAAAGGCAAGCTTGAAGGGCAGATATAAATTCTTGTATCAAAAATTTGATGTTAGTCATCAGACAACAGCTATCCGTCATCAGTATTTTTTTACTGACGACTGATGGCTGACGACTGAAAGCTAAATATGCCTACCAACAAATTATCAGACGTACAGATTTTTCGCCGTTTAATTCACATTGCACGCCCCTATTGGCTTCAAATTTCTTCTATTTTTACATTAGAAATTCTTGCCGCACCGCTTATCCTTTTAATGCCTTTGCCCCTTAAACTGGCCGTGGATAACATTATTGGATCCGCACCACTCCCAGAATTCCTTAGTATTCTTATCCCCCATTCTTTCGAAAATAATAAACTGGCTTTACTTGTCCTAGCCACTTCTTTACAAGTGATTATTGTGCTCTTGATTCATTTTCGAGGATTAATCAGTTATGTCTTTCAGATATCCACAGGGGAAAAACTTAATCTTATTTTTCGTGGACGCTTATTCCGCCACGTTCAAAAACTCTCGTTTGCCTTTCATGATAAACGGGGAACCGCTGACTCGATTTACCGTATCCAATATGATGCGCCATCAATCCAATTGATCATTATTTACGGACTCATTCCTTTTATTTCCTCTATGGCCATACTGGTCGCCATGATTTATGTAACAGCTCGTATTAATTTGCACCTCGCCCTGATTGCATTGACGGTTATACCATTCCTTTTTTTCCTATCTTATGTCTGCATCCAGCGTATACGCCCACGTTATAAAGACGTCAAGAAAATGGAAAGTCACGCCCTGAATATTGTCCAGGAGGTGATGACGGCTGTGCGTGTTGTAAAAGCTTTTGGCAGAGAAGAGCGTGAGCAAGAACGTTTTATGCATCACTCCGATAAAACCGCTCGACAACGTATCCGCCTTTCTTATTCAGAAGGATTATTTGGCTTATTAATCAATCTTGTAACAGCCATCGGTGCTGCGGCTGTTCTTTTTATCGGTATCCGCAATGTGCAAGCCGGAATTCTTACATTAGGTAATTTTCTGATCGTGACAACCTACATTACACAATTATATAAACCGTTAGAAATGATGAATCGCAATATCGCAACATTACAAACATCATTGGCCAGCGCCCACCGGGCCTTTGAGCTCCTGGATGAAACGCCTGACGTTATAGAGCATGCTCACGCACAACCGCTTAAACATGCCCAAGGGGCTGTAACTTTTGATAATGTATCTTTTGCCTACGATGACACGCCCAATATCCTTACGAACATATCTTTTTCTATCCAACCGGGAATGCGCGTCGGTATTGCAGGAAAAACAGGGGTAGGAAAGACCACACTCTTGAGCCTCATGACACGCTTCTATGATCCTTCCTCGGGAGAAATACGCTTAGATGGTGTCAACTTACAAGAATATAAACTAACAGATCTGCGTAATCAATTTGCGATCGTGCTTCAAGAACCCGTCCTTTTTTCCACAAGCATCGCCGAAAATATTGCCTACAGTAAATCCAACGCGACTGAAAACGAAATTATCAGCGCCGCCAAGGCTGCCAAAGTCCATGACTTCATCAAGACCTTACCGGAAGGATATGCCACACTGGTTGGAGAACGCGGGATGCGTTTATCAGGAGGGGAACGTCAACGTATATCTCTGGCCAGAGCCTTTCTAAAAAATGCCCCAATTCTTCTTCTCGATGAGCCGACAAGTTCTATTGATACCAAAACAGAAGACAATATTATGCAAGATATGGAGAGCCTCATGCAAGGCCGCACAACATTTATGATTGCCCACCGTTTAACGACTCTCAAAAATTGTGATATTGTATTAACTATTGGTGACGATCAAAAAATAGTGTCAGATCTCAACCTATCTCAACCTACAATATAAAAAATTTGACAAAAACAAATAGGCCTATAGAATACATCTACTCCCCACAGATTCTCTTAATGTATCACATTATTTTATCTTTCCAATTTCCCCAAGAAATTTGTAAATACTGACAGCCAAATTTGTCATTATAAACCTTGAAATATACCCCAATAAAGGGTATACTTATTATGTACACGGTAAAAATTAAACATAAACTAGAAGGACAAATTGAAAAACTACCATTAATTGTGCAAGATACATTTGCTGAACTGGTAGACGACTTAAGAGAAAAAGGCCCTATACAATCACATTGGCCCAATTACAGTAAATTAAGTAAAAATTCATATCATTGTCATCTAAAGTATCGTTATGTTGCTTGTTGGCGAAATGAAAAAAATACAATAATAATCGAGGTATATTATGTTGGCAGTCGTGAAAAAGCCCCATACTAAGCAAAACATTCTTGAAATCAAAGGGGATATTCCTAATCATCTTATAACTTACCTAAAAATGAAATTTGGAAACCGATTGACTCTTACGAATGAGGAAAAAAATTACATTAATATTACAGAAACGTCCTGGTATAAAAAGCAAAAATCACGCAGGACACCAGGAAAAACAGTCAAAATTTACCGGGAACGTGACAACCTAACGCAAGCAGAGTTGGGACAAAAATTAGGCAATTTATCCCCACAAAAAATATCCGATATTGAACATGACCGTAGAGGTATCAGCAAAAACTTAGCCAAAAAATTAGCCCTATTTTTTGGAACATCTGTTGATCGTTTTATTTGATATTCTTTAAATATAGTATTCGCAAAACAAATTCGTAGTTTTTTAGGTCACTGTGAATCGACCCTGATGGCTATTTCAAAATTAACGAATTTAATTTGCGAATACTATACATAAACATTCCTATCGTTTTAAATTCTACACCGGGAAAATATACGGTTACTTTAACAGCTTATCAAGAATCCAAACACTGGAAGACAATTGATCCGGTCTGATACCATTCTTTTGCGTATTATTTCATAGAAAAACACCATTATTTTCAAACCCCTCCTGAAGACTTTTCTTATTTATCGACGACAAAACAACATTTCTAAAAAAATTAGAAAACGTTTTCTCCAAACCCCCTCAAAGCATAGTTTTTCACAAACTAATATGACATACTTACAATAGAACAATTATTCAATAGGATTGATATAAGGATCTTTAAAAAAAAACCTAAAAAAACATAAATGACAAACACGCAAAATAAAAACTATCCTCCTGTAAGACTTTTAAATAAGAACATTATCCCTGTTTTCATTTTTTGTCTTTTTTGTATATCCGTGAATATATCTTCTGCGGAAGCAAGAACTACTGGAAAGTGTGGCAACACCGCTAACACCTGCTTAGATGGAAACCATAGTTTTTCACCAATAGATACTTCGACAGAAATTCGGTGGACCTGCAAAGGTCGACTTGGAGGCGCAGATGCCAATTGCCGCCTTTCAAAATCTGTCGATGGCAAATGTGATGTTCTAAAAAATAGATGCTCTAACGGTAGATTTATTGATTCCACTGATTCTTCTTCTGAATATAAATGGACCTGTTCAGGACAAAATGGGGGGAAGACCGATTCTTGCTCGATCCTCAAACCTATTAATGGTACGTGTGGCTCCAACATTGATTCTTGTTCCACTGGAGACTTTCGTACGGCTATTGACACTCTAACGGAAGACAGATGGAAATGTATCGGCAAACACAACGGATCGGACACAGATTGTCGTCTCCCAAAACCTGTTGATGGCAAATGTGGTGTTCTAAAAAATAAATGTTCTAACGGTACCTTTATTGACTCTAGGGACTCTTCCTCTGAATATAAATGGACCTGCTCTGGACAAAATGGGGGGAAGACCGATTCCTGCTCAGTCCTTATACCTGTTAATGGTTCCTGT
>JAJDCA010000067.1 GCA_029261055.1 Candidatus Omnitrophota bacterium
TATAGAGGGTGATATAGTTGTTGTTGATCCTGACAGAAAAGCGAATATAAACGACTTTGTTATTGTCGCGAACCAGGAATATGAAGCAACACTGAAACAGCTAAAAAAATATAAAAATCTGTGGGTCCTACACCCTTTAAATCCAAAATATGAAGATATGGTAGTTAAAAAAAGTGAGTATAAAATTATTGGTGTAGTGGTAGAGAAGAAGAAGTATTATTGAGAGTAAAGAATTGGATGTTTTTCCTAAATGTAGAGTCTTAACCTTACCTTGTACTTTATAAGTGTGTTCACAAGAGAACTGATCAAATTGCCAGAATATTTGACTTTTGTGGCGGTTTACGTACATTTATGTAGAGATGACTCATACAAGCTCAATGAATTGAGCAACTACAGAACCTGTTAATTGTATTTCACTAAATTAGCAGGCCAATACTGTAAATGTAGTTGCGTGATTTATTTGGCTAATTAGTTTTTATGAGGAGATTATATAAAAAAACGATGTTATTAAGAAATTGCATAAAAAGATTTATGGTAAATTAACTGGTCTGATCTTTATCTATTGGCACAACCGATTCTGACTGAATATCTAAACTTAAATCCAGGTTTTTATCTGTTACCAAAGACGGGAATATTCCATTTAGTGCAAATTGTTTGACTGCAACTATCGAGTAGAAGTAAATGTTTAAATACCATAATTTATTACTTTACTTCCACAAAAAGACCCCATGCCAATCCTTCATCGTAAGCATCTTTGCTGAATTCAAACTCACCTTGCTCGTTTGAAATAGCCCAGGCAACCCAAGCTGTTCCTTTTTGAATAGCGCTTATTGTAAATTCAAGTTCACCATTCCCATCGGTTGTGCCTGTTGTTGGATTAATATTAATTGATGATCGAAATCCTGATCTAAGGTTTGTCGATATTACTACAGATGTGTCACTTTCGAAGTTTGTAAGTTTTAATATGCAATTTTCATTCTCGCTTAAGTCCAGAACTAATCTTTTAAGTCCACGTGGACCTAGATCAAAATTTTGATCACATGCAAAGGTAAATAGTTTGCTATCTGGAGGTGTTGGTTCCGGTGGCGGGGTAATGGGTGGGGTCTGGGATGGGACCGGTGTTGGAATGCCTGTCCCGTCGTCATGGATAACTGTTATTTCCCCTGATAAACTATTTGCAATATAGATAAGATTTGTATCAGAATTGATTCCAATTCCAGCCGGGCAATCACCCGCTGGTATGGTACCTATTACCTTATTGAGATCGCCATCTATTACACTGATATTATCTTTACCGCAATTACTACCATAAAGACGATTAGTTGTTGAATTAATATCCCAACCACTTAAAAAATCGTTTACAGTTATTGTATCAATTACCCGGTTGTCTTCTCCGTCTATTACGCTAATAGTGATACCACTTGAATCCGTAAACTCGCGCCTGGAAAAATAGATTAGGTTAGTAATATTATTTATCACAATTTCAGGTACAAACGCAGCATCTCCTACTTCCACAGTATTAACAATTTCATTAGTGTCACTGTCTATGATAGTTATAACTCCACCTATACAGCCAACACCAGCTGCAACATAAATGCTGTTGTTTACAGAATTAAATTTCAAGCCTTGCAATCCAGAACTACCTTCTATATCTAATGTATCAATTATTTCATTTGTATTGCCATCTATTGCACTGACACTAAAAAATACTTCTTCGCCACAAGGAAAACTTGCAGGTTGAATGTAACGTCTATTATTTACTGTACTGATGGGAACTGTACTGTGAGACACATAAATAGTATTAGTTAAATGATTAACAGCAATTCCACCTAAATGAAACCCCATCGCGATAGAATCAATAATCAGATTTGTCTTTCCATCCACTACATTAATAATGCCCCCATCGTTAACCAGATAAATACGATTTGTTTCGGGATTAACAGCAATTGCACCTAAAGTGCCCGTTTGATTCTCATTTATATCAATAGTATCGATTACCTGGTTTAAATTACCATCTATAACACTAACACTATTTTCTCCATTAGACACATATATACGATCCGTAATAGGATTAATTTCCACTTTATTCGGGTTAGAACCAACATTAATTTCAGCTATTGTATTTTGTGCATTCAAAGTACTTTTAAAAAAGAATGTGACTATACAACAACATAAAAAACTCAAAATAATTAGCCTTTTTATTTTTTCATCCATCATAATGATTCTCCCTTAATTAATTTAACAAATTTACTTTAGTAAATAATTGATAAGAATGTATGAATTCTGTTTTTGTAGTAGAAACAGCAGATAATGGTTCCTGTTGTTTACAGAACTTGGTAAATAATCATTTAATTTCTACTGAAGACATATGATTAATCGAAAGCTATATACTGTGGTAACCTATTTTATACATTTTGCAGACAAAAATAAAGGGCAAACTGATTTCAGAGGAATAAGATGTTTCTCGTTTTAAGAAGTGAAATATTATACTATAATGTTGAATTTCCATACCACACTTCTACTTCAATAGCTAGCATGTATTTCTGTTGTGTATAGAGTTACAATGCTCGTATAGAGACATTGTTTTAGGAGGCGGGTCATTGAAATGTTAAAATGTAAATGATTTATAATCTGTTAGAGCGAACAAGAAATTAGTGAAGTTATTTTTTAGAGGTAACGGTTTTGCTGTTGCTTTGGTAATAAGAAATAATCAAGGGGGATTTTAAGTTCCCCCTTGAAAATACGTAGAGTTTGAGCTATCTGCAAACTTGTATTAAAACATAAGAGAGATTTTGTACTTACATTAGTTTGCTCCTTACAAAAGTGCAGTTAAGCTTTACCCTTGTTTTTTTAATATATTCTATTCATAGCATCAATATCATTTTGTGTGAAATTACCATCCCAGGACCCACCTAATGCCATATGTTGCCCCATAGTACCATTCATAACAGAACCCCCAGAATGGACATCGGTCACATTCCCTGGTGAACTAGAATTATGAGTTATGCCAACTGCGTGAGCAATTTCATGCATAAGTACGTATTGAACCCTAGCAATTCTTTTTTCTGCTGTATCAAACCATTCTTTGTAATAAAGAAGAGAACCGGACCATTGAGTTATTATATTAGGGATTCTAGCAACTGTAAAAGCCCTGTCTCCGTTAGTGTCACTTGCTTGATAGTTATCTGCACCAGATCCTATATGTAAATAAACTCTAGCGTACCTAGGTTGATAACTCGTAGATATTGGTTGTGAAGGGTATCCAGCTTTTTCATCTGCAAATCTTTCATTGCTAAATCCTTGAAATTGATAAGAAAAACTTGGATGTAAACCATTCACTTTGACTATGGCTTGTTGAATTGCACTATATATTTCTGAATAATCATATGGATCTCCACTACCTCCATTACCAGTTAACATATCATTAGACCACGAGGTGTCGTTTTGATCTCGCCCAAAGAATCTTATGATTTTTATAGAAGGCGGCCTATCTGATGGTTTCCATGCTCCATTTGGCATAATTTTTTACTCCAATCTGAAAATTTTATAAATTAGAATTAATATTTTTTTATGTAACCTAACTAATAGGTACTATGGTTTATTAATGTCTGCCTATATACATATTAGCTATCTGTAACTTCCTCCGACAATTTCATTTACTATGATCATCACCTCCTTTCAATATCAACAAAGTGTTAGAGATATAAATTAATTCCTGCGCAGGGAAATAATTTGTGTTAGGGGTTAAAAAACAAAATTGTTATCTAGTCTATTTATTAGCTGTTTTTATCGATAAGCACACAACAACTCACTGATTACAGACAAGCCTGGTTATTGTTAGTTAGAATAATTTGTTTTATATGACTTCTAAATTCAAGAAGTCATATGCATTAGGATTGAAAGTAATTTAAAGCTTCTTTTGATCAAATAAAAGTAATCAGAACCTATATATACTATGGATACCACAGTATACATAGTATATATAGGTTCTATAACTATACTATATGTGCTATGGCGGTTCTAGTAAATTCTTTTTTTACAATTTGAGATCCAAACGAAAAAGCTATCCAGTGGTAGGTATTTAAGTAATTATCAAAGGACTACTTTTATATGCTACAAAAGTAGTGTGACGTGCCAAAATGGAGAGTTCTTCTATATATGCCAATGTAGGTGCTTGGTTTAAAGCTCAAAGGTACGAAACCGTACGCCAAGAAATAACAGCTTTACCTGAAGCCTAAGTTAGAGATTTTCACATATAATATTTACGCTATTTTGTAGGAGAACACCATAAAATGAAGAAATTATTGTGATGATTCGTTCTGTTTTTTTCAGAATCGGTAAGTAGGTATTAGGGATTGACAATCGGCGTATGCTATTCATTATCGATGCAGAAAACAACCATGGAGTAACAAAGAATTACTATACAAAGAAGAAGAAATAATAAAATTGTTTCGTTAAAATATTCACCCATAATTTGCAACTGTACAAACTAATATGAAACAGAATGGGCCAATTCTGTTTCATATTCGAACACTCAAAAACCCTAAAAGCCCCTCTAGCCCCTTAAAAACGGAAATTATTTTCCGGAATAGCTTGATTTTGAAACAAAACTACGTACAATTGTTTCAAATGGCAAAAATAGACAAAAAAAAGCAAACAGCTACAGACGAGAAAATCCAGCTATTCGACCCTCAAGGAAACCGTCTTTACCTTACATCCGAAGAACGAGCGCTTTTTCTTAAAGCGTCTCTTGCTGCTGAACGTAGTATACGGACTTTCGCAACAACCATGTTTTATACAGGGTGCAGGATTAGTGAAGCCCTGAGACTAACGCCCCGCCGGGTTGATATCTCTGGCAATGTTCTTATCTTTGAATCACTCAAAAAACGAAAAGATGGTGTTTTCAGAGCAGTCCCGGTACCCCCGGATTTTCTGGATACCCTAAACATGGTGCATGATATCAAAATCATCCAGAGCCGTCCCAAATCCCCAAGAATCGATAATCCATTATGGGAGTTGTCCCGCACAACAGCATGGAGGCGTATTAAAGAGTTGATGATTGATTCCGGTATTAATAACGGCCCCCACCTTTGCCCCAAAGGACTACGCCATGGCTACGGCGTTGAAGCCATCAGTAAAGGAATACCGTTAAACATGCTGCAAAAATGGATGGGACACGCAAAAATGGAAACCACGGCAATCTATGCAAATGCAGTTGGTGAAGAGCAGCACGATATTGCTTCACGGATGTGGAGTTGAGAGAAAGATTGAGATTTACCTATAGCAGGAGAAAAGTGCTTATGGATTTCTTCTACAAACGGAATCTACCAATTAACTATTTATCGGTTTAACAATTTAATTAACAACCGGTATTTTTATCCTGAAAGTTGTCCCTTCACCAACTTTGCTATCTACTTCTAGTTCACCATTGTGTTTTTTGATTATCTCGGACGAAATACTCATGCCAAGGCCCGTACC
>JAJDCA010000068.1 GCA_029261055.1 Candidatus Omnitrophota bacterium
TATCCCTTTAAAGGGCCTTTTCCTTAACGCTCACGACAATAGATTTTGGCCATTGCCGCTTAAGGCGCTTTGAAGCCTACCCCTGCAAGTCGACTCCGAGGGGCCATCCCTCATCTCGTATGCAGCTTTTCGTGGCACACTGTCTCCGTCGACCACATTTTCCACAACCGCCTTGTACGTAAAAAGCTGTGTCTTTTTTACGGAAGACAGTTTAAAACGGTACTCGCCCGCCGTTCCAGCCGCTGTCACAATATCTTTGGCCTTAGGCGACCTCAAACCGATAAACGGAACACGGCGGTAAATATGAAACCCGCAGTCGACCCCCAAAAATGTTCCGTCCTCCCTCGCAACCTCTTTGATACGGCACGTGTGCAACTGCCCACGTTTGATCGTAAGTTGGGGAGTGACCAACGGTTGATTTTCCTTTGCCTTCACATCCCGATTCAAATTTCTTCTAAGCTCACGTACACTCCATCCTTTTTCAATTGCCTGACGGTAATAACGCTTGCGTTCCGCGCCATCTTTAATGGTCGAAAGTGCTTCGTAATGACTCCACCCCAATTGTGTCGACGTCGACACAATTGGAAATGCTTCATAAAATTTTACAGCCTTGTGCAAGACCTCCTTACTTTTTCCTAATTGCGCAGCTAAATTCTTAAACAAATGGTCTCCATAGTTAGCTCTTGTTTGATTAACTAAAATATCCTTCGAAATCACTTTTCCAATCCGCCAATACATCTGCGCCAGACGCTGCCCTACGTCCCTTTCGCCAGCGGCAATTTCCTGACGGATCGTGCGAACAAGCTTTGAAAAACTTTCTTCGTTAATTAACTCTTTTGGCATGTGTCTTTCCTTTTGAAATTAACCGTAAACACACCTCGTAGGTCTGTTTGTGGTTAAAATTCTCAAACAGACCTACGAGGTGTGTTTACGGTTTCTTCGTTTCTCAACTATTTCTTTGGCAAACGTAAAAGCTTGTTTTTTTGTTGTGATCTTGCCGAGGCTTTGTTTTTCTTCAATCTCTGAAAGAATTTTACTGAATAAAGGAGAGGGCTTGAGTTTCAGGTGTTTAATGAGATCATTGCCGTTAATAAGGCGAATAATCGGTTTTTCCTGTTTCTTTTCAAAATACCGTTGCACAATCAGTCGACAAATCTTTTCGTGATGCTGCTGATCTTCTTCCGTCGTCATGGGACCGCACGTCGAACGCTGATCAGCTAAAGATAAAAGGGCAATACTTGCCGCTTCCTCTTTGGTGTCGCGGAAATAACGAAACAGCATGCGTTCACTCGGCTGTTTAAAGTTAGAGAGATACCCCGGCCGCAAATGCCACTGCACCATATCCTCGAGGGCATAACGTTCGTGCGTCGAAATTTTCAACATCTGGGCAATACATCGTACAATATTCTTGCCGACATTTTCATGTCCATGAAACGAAAAGCCACCCCCTTCTTTCACCGCACGCGTATCCGGCTTACCGATGTCATGTAACAATGCCGCCAACTTCATCAATGCCTTCCGCGTACGATTTCCTCCTAACGTTTCATGAAAATAATCATCGATCGCGCCGCCCTGATCAGCAGGTAGGGCAGGGTCCAGCGAGCGGGAGGATCCACACCGGGCGGAGGGGCCCGCGAGTGGACCCTGCCCTGCCTGCCTACCAGGGCGGCCCTCTTGACAAAAAATCTTTTCCAACTGAACCACCGTCTCCAACGAATGTGGCCAGACATCCAAATGATGGTAACCACCTTGTGTGCATTTTTCCATCACACGAACCTGCGGAATAATTTTAGCTAACAAACCAATACGATCCATGGCTTTTAGCCCTTCAGCAGCACGATCAGATTCTAAGACCTTAAACAACTCTTCGCGAATACGCTCGTAAGACACACTCCGAATCAAATCTTTATCTTTCTTGATCTGTTGCAACGTGCCCCGCTCAATCTTAAACCCTAACGTTGCTTTAAGACTAAAGGCCCGCATCATCCGTAGAGGATCTTCCTGAAACGTTTTATCGAAAACCATCTTGACACATTTGGCTTTTAAATCTTTAACGCCATTTTTCGGATCCTTGATCACGTCAACAGCTTGTGTCGACGACGTCAACTTGCACACATCAAGATACAACGTATTAATCGTAAAATCCCGACGAAATAAATCGCCCTTAAATGTCCTGGCTCGAAAATCAGCAAAATCAAAAGTGTACAATTGCTTATTTTTTTTCTTAGCAACACGGGCGCAGCCATGCTCTTCATCAAGAAGAACATAGGCCCCCTTAATTTTCGTTGCAAAACACCGGGCAAACTTAAGCGCATCTTTTTCCACGGCAAAATCAAAATCACGCTTTTCGAAACCGAGGAGAGAATCACGTAAAAAACCTCCGACTAAATAAATAGCCGTCTTTCGGCGCTTGGCTAGATCTTGAATAATTTTAATGTGAGGATGACGGATTAGGAGGGACATGGATTTTTTAAAGGGCATGATAAATCATGCCCCTACGTACGGGCATGATTTACCATGCCCTTTAACTCCAAACTCATTTTACTTTAAATACAACCGCTTTATCTAAAACTCCTTCTTCAACAAAAATCGGAGCATCTGTACGTACAGCTAAAGCAATACCGTCTGATGGACGAGAGTCAACCATTGCGGTTTCACCAGAATTTGTTTTCAAAACTATTTTTGCATGAAACGTATTTTTTTTCAGTTTATCAATAACAAGGCATTCCATTTCGGCTTCAAGACCAGCAATAGTCAACGCCAATAAATCATGTGTTAAAGGCCTCGGCGGCGTAACACCCGCAATCCTCATCTTAATACTGGACGCTTCTAAAAATCCAATGACAATCGGAAACTGACGATCCCCTTCTTTTTCTTTCAGCACAATAATTTGATCTTGCCGTTTCTCATCAATAATAATTTTACTTAATTCTACCTGAATCATTTTTTATCTAACATCCCTTTAAGTTCATCCATAAACTGATTTACATCACGAAATTGACGGTAAACAGAGGCAAAACGTACGTAAGCCACTTCATCCAAACCCGCCAATGTTTCCATGATGATTTCTCCGATATCCTTAGAAGATACTTCTCTGTCAAATTTTCGTTGCATGAGACGTTCAATCTCGTCTGTAATCGTCTCAATTTTGTCCATACTCACCGGACGTTTTTCACATGCTTTCAGAAGGCCATCAATAATTTTCTTACGATCATAGGGTTGTCGACGCCCGTCTCGCTTAACCACCATCAACGGCACATGCTCCACATATTCATACGTGGTAAATCGATGTTCGCATTCTAAACATTCCCGACGTCGACGGATGGAGTTACCTTCAGCACTCAAACGAGAATCTACCACCTTTGTTTCACTATGATTGCAAACTGGGCACCGCATAAATAGGATACTCCTTGGTTAAGGCGGCCACCTGAGCCTTGACCTTATTCAATTCCGTCTCATTTTCTTTATTCAAAATTGCTTCATCTATTAAGCGTGCAATTTCTTTCATTTGTTCTTCTTTCATGCCACGCGTCGTAACAGCGGGGGTCCCGACACGAATGCCGCTAGTCACAGCCGGCGACTCAGAATCAAATGGAATAAGATTTTTATTCACCGTAATTTGTACTTTATCCAAAACCTCAGAAGCCGCATTCCCCGTAATATTCTTAGAACGCAAATCCACCATAAAAAGATGATTATCCGTACCGCCGGCCACAATACGGTAACCTAAATTGGTCAAAGCCTGTGCGAATACCTTGGAATTTTTTACAACTTGTTCTTGGTATTGTTTAAATTCTGGATTTAAGGCTTCCTTAAAGGCGACAGCCTTAGCGGCAATCACATGCATCAATGGACCACCTTGTATTCCCGGAAAAATTCTTGAATCAATCTTCCTGGCAAACTCTTTCCGACAAAGAACCATACCCCCCCGAGGCCCACGCAATGTTTTATGTGTTGTCGTAGTAACAAATTCGGCATACGGGACAGGATTTGGGTGAAGACCGGCTGCAACCAGCCCTGCAATATGAGCCATATCCACAAAAAGAACCGCTCCGACAGAATCACAAATTGTGCGGAAACGTTCAAAATCAATAATCCGTGAATAGGCCGAAGCTCCGGCCACAATCATTTTGGGTTTATGTTCTTTAGCCAAGGCCTCAATTTCATCGTAATCAATCATTTCAGTTTCTTTATTTACTTTGTAAGAAACAAAATTGTAGGACTTGCCGGAAAAATTAATTTTCATCCCATGCGTCAAATGCCCACCACAAGCTAAGTCCATCGCCAAAACAGTGTCCCCATATTCCAAAGCGGCCATGTACACCGCCATATTTGCTTGTGACCCTGAGTGTGCTTGGACGTTCACATGTTCAGCCCCAAAAATTTCTTTCGCACGGTCAACAGCCAATTGCTCAGCGACATCAACATATTCACACCCTCCATACCAACGTACCTTGGGATAACCTTCGGCATATTTATTTGTCATCACCGATCCTTGGGCTTCAAGAACCGCCTCAGAAACAATATTTTCAGAAGCAATCAATTCCAAATTATTCTGTTGCCGGACAAGCTCATCATTAATCGCTTGATAAATTGCCGGATCTATTTCTTTTAAATTAGACATAATTCTTTCCTTATTGTACGAATGGTTTGCGCATTCATGTACGGGCGGCTCGCGAGCCGCCCCTACGTTCTATTTCCTTAATCTGCTTTACCCGTCGTAAATGACGACCTCCTTCAAAAGGAGTTTCCATCCATACACGGACTATTTTCGGCAGTTCTTTTTGTTTAACAAATTTAGCTCCAATAACCAAAACATTGGCATTATTATGCTGACGAGATAACTCGGCAGCTTCAGCGTTGCAACAAAGAGCGGCTAATACACCTTTTACTTTATTGGCCGCAATAGCCTGACCAATCCCCGACATACATACAAGGATACCTCGCGTATTTTTAGACTTCGCTACTTGTGTACCTACCTTCTCGGCAATCTTAGGATAGTCGCAACTGTTCACATCATCATGCGTACCGGCATCCTCAACATCATGCCCTTGCGTATTCAGTATCTTAATAATCTTTTCTTTAAAAGAGTACCCTTTATGGTCGGCACCAATGTAAACTTTCAAATCAGCCCCTCAATTCTTTCTGTTGACTCTTTAATCATATTTAGACATCCCTTGTACGCATCGTGCGATTGACCAATCGGATCAGGAACATCTAAACTCGCCAAATCGTTTACTGAAGAATTAGCAAATTCTTTCAAAAGATACACTCTTTTTTCAACGATAGGGACGCGTTCTAAAACCTGCGCCCGATGGGCACGCGTCATCACAATAATAAGATCAGCCTTTTTAAGCAAAACAGTACTCACCGACTGCGAAACATGCTCCTCAGCATCAATCCCTCTTTCTCCTAATACAGAAATTGTTTCAGCACTTGCTTTAGACCTCAAAAAAACACTCGTACCAGCCGATATGACCTCAACATCATCACGCTCTTTAATTTGATCCCGCAAAAGATATTCTGCCATGACAGAACGACAACTATTACCCGTACATACAAAGAGGACCGTCTTTCTTCGTGTCATAGCTTCCACATCAGACTCCGTAATGACACCTTCCCGCAACACAATCGGTTTTTGATTGGTTAAATCTACCACCGAAGAACTACTCCCGATTTTTGATGTCCCTCCATCAATCGCAACTTCTACCAAACCATCTAAATCCTTTAAAGCCTCATCACAAGTAGTCGGCGGATTTTTTCCTCCTACATTTGCCGAAGGAGCCGCAATGGTACATTGTGATTCTTGCACCAATCGTAAAGCAATCGGATGATCCGGCATACGCACCCCGATGGTCTTTCCCTCTTCTTTAGCAGGGACAACCACCGTTAAAGGCCCCGGCCAGTAGGCATCAATAAATTTGTACAAAAGAGGATCGGCCATTGAGGTGTAATTAGAGATGAGCCCTCGTTGTGAAACTAAAATCGCAAAAGGCTTATCGGCTGCTCTTTTTTTAACAGCACGCAATCGACCCATAGCTTGAGGGTTAGAGAAATCTGCGGCAATACCGTACACCGTCTCTGTAGGAAAAATAACTAATCCGCCCTTACGTATGACCTTGGCACAATACGCAATTTCTTTTAAGTCAGGAAATTCAGGATGAGTTTGAATAATTTTAGTTTTCACAACTTAATATTTAGAATTTTCTGTTTTTGCTCTTCTCGAAATTTTTCTAATTTCTCTGCAATCGCTGCGTCCTCAACACCAAAAATGCGTAATGCTAACAAAGCCGCATTCTTAGCGCCGGGCTTACCAATAGCAACGGAACCCACCGGCACTCCAGGTGGCATTTGTACAGTAGAAAGAAGGGCATCCATCCCATTAAGCGAAGTAGCATCAATCGGCACACCGATCACCGGAAGCGTCGTATGTGCTGCGACTACTCCAGACAAAGCGGCCGAGGCCCCAGCCCCACAAATAACAACCTTTACGCCACGTTCGCGTAAACCTTCAGCATATTCTGCCGTTTCCTTTGGTGTGCGATGTGCTGAAAGAACTCTTATTTCATAAGCAACATCAAAGTCTTTTAAAACATTAGCTGCTTCTTCCATAACTGGAAGATCAGATTTACTCCCCATCATAATGGCAATCTTTGTCATAGTTAAAAATCCTCGCTTTGCTCGATGATTTTTAGTCATCAGATGTCAGTCTTCAGCCATCAGTATCTTATTTTTTTACTGACGTCTGATAGCTGATGTCTGATGACTAACATTTAAATTACGTCTTCGCCAATGCTTTAGCGCCAATATCTCGGCGGAAAAAGCAATGATCAAACTTTATTTTTTCCACATTTTCATAAGCCCGCTCGACGGCCTTGTCTAACCCATGTGCTAAACTCGTCACACCTAAAACACGTCCACCGGAAGTCACAATTTTATTTTCTTCTTTTTTAGTTCCCGCATGAAAAACAATTGTATTCACTTCCTTTTCATCAATCTGTTCCAACCCGGTAATTTCCATACCTGTTTCATATTCTCCTGGATATCCCCCAGAACTCATCACGACACAAACACACGCCCTCTGATCCCAAAGCGGTTTTATTTTCTTTATCCGTCCATCACAACTGGCCAACATAATATCCACAATGTCATTTTTCATTCGTGGTAGTATCGCTTGCACTTCCGGATCACCAAAACGCACATTGTATTCTAAGACCATCGGTCCTTGAGAAGTAATCATCAAGCCTGCGTACAAAACACCTTTAAACGGCATCCCCTCTTGCTTCATCCCTTTAATAGTCGGATCAATAATAGACTGTTCAATATGTTGACGTAAGACATCGGTAATAATAGGCGCGGGTGAATAGGCTCCCATACCTCCCGTATTGGGCCCCAAATCATCGTCAAAGATCCGTTTGTGATCTTGTGAAGAATCTAACATGATGAAATCATTGCCATCACTAACGGCTAAAATGGAAACTTCTTCCCCTTGGAGACATTCCTCAATCACCACCTTGTTTCCCGCCTCTTGGAAAACCTTCTGTCCCATAATTTGATCAAGAGCTTGTTGCCCCTCTTCTAAATTTGCGCAAATAATAACACCTTTTCCAGCGGCAAGCCCGTCAGCCTTAATCACCAAAGGAAAAGTAACCTTCTCTAAAAACCCTTTGGCCTCCATAATATCGCCAAATGTCTGAAACGGAGCTGTTGGAATATTGTGCTTATGCATGAATTCTTTTGAAAAAACTTTACTGCCTTCCAATTGAGCGGCGGCCTTACTTGGGCCAAAAACCTTAAGACCATTTTTCACAAAATCATCGACAATACCATCGGCCAAAGGAACTTCGGGACCGATGACGGTGAGATCAACCTTTTTATCTTTAGCAAATTTGAGTAAATAATCTCTATCAGCCACCTTAATATCAAAACATTGCGCCACCTCGGACATTCCACCATTACCCGGAGCACAATAAATTTCCTGAACTAAAGGACTTTGTTTAATTTTCCAAGCAAGGGCATGTTCTCTTCCACCGGAACCAATAATGAGGATGTTCATAATATGATTTTCCTTTTGTTGTCTTTTACAACTTTTCCAATCTCATAAAACTTAATATTTTTCTTTTTCAAAAATGTACTAATCCCATTAATATCTTTTTGACTAACAACCACAGCATACCCAATCCCCATGTTAAACGTTCTGTACATTTCTGAATCAGCTATTCTACCTTTTTTTTGAAGAAGTGGAAATATTTTTGGCGGCACCCAGCTCGCCTTGTCAATGGCAAAACATAACCCCTTTGGAAGAACCTTTGTAAGCTTGTCATAAAAAGCCCCTCCGGTCACATGCGCCATACCCTTTACCGAAAACTTACTTAAAATAGCCTGAACCTCATCCACATAAATCTTTGTCGGCGCCAACAATTCTTTTGCATGCTTTTTTAATTCCGCTCGCGACAAAACCTTCCTCACTAATGAAAATCCGTTAGAATGCAATCCGCTTGACGGTAATCCAATCACACGATCTCCCGCCTTAATTTTTCTGCCATCAATAATACCGCTTTTCTCGACAATACCTACGGCAAACCCGGCCAAATCATATTCATTAGGTTTGTACATGCCCGGCATTTCGGCTGTCTCTCCACCGATCAAACTACATCCAGACTGACGACAACCATTCGCGATACCTTTAACTACATCTTTTAAAACTTTAGGATCCAATCGACCACAAGCAATGTAATCTAAGAAAAATAGAGGCTGGGCTCCGACACACAAAATATCATTGACGTTCATCGCCACAAGATCAATACCAACGGTGTCATGAACACCCATACTTTGGGCTAACAAAAGTTTAGTCCCTACCCCATCCGTTGACGAAACAAGAACAGGATTCTTGTACTTCTTATTGTCGAGTGCAAAAAGCCCACCAAAAGCACCTTCACGATGCAGTACAGCGGCAGACTGTGTTTTTTTCACATCCGCCCCGATGGCCTTTACAAAAATATTCGCCTTAGCAATGTCGACTCCACTAGTTTTGTAGGTAAATTTTTTCATATCTTTTTTCCATATTTCATAATATGCTGATCAATAACTTCTAAAAATTCTTTCGCATCACCCCAACATTCCTGAGCATCCGCATATTCCACAAAATACATGGCATCATAATCAGCTTTAACTCGATTATCTTGCTCCATATTAAATATTTTCCCATATTTCACATCAATCTTTCCTGTTTTAATAATATGTTGGCCAAAAAGTCTGCGTACAGCCCTATGTGAACTGGTGCTTATCCCTTCCAAAATTAAAACCGCCTTGGCTGCATGAAGAACGGCATAATATGATCGCGAAATAGCATCCTCATAATAATCATTATCTAATAAAAGTTTTGCCGAATTTAAAGTCTTTTTAGCTCGACTTAATTCGCTATTCACTTCCTCCATACTCATAGCGCAATAGCCTCATTTTCAACATTTTTAATGAATTGCGTCTGAATACCCTTAAGGTAATTTAAATATTTTTTGGAAAAAATCTGAATAGAAAAAATAAGATCGTGCTGTATTTCTAAATCATATCCCGCGCATCTAATTTCCCTGGCAAGCTTTCTGTCATCTGAAGCTGTGACAATAAGAATATCAATATCCGAGTCCTTATGCGCATCTCCCCGAGCTTTTGAACCAAAAACTAAAACTTCAAGAATTTCTGATGCATGCTTTTTTTTAAGATTTTGCTTAAAAATTCCAAGAATTTTTTTTTCTTCCAGCGTTAACCCCATAGCGATTCCTCTCTATTATTTAATCAACCTATTCTTAACGTACTTCACGCCATTCTCAAAAATCTTTGCCCCTTGACCAAATTTTTTATCACGCCCACTTTTTAACCTCGTCCAATATGGATGATGCGTAAAAAGAAAATAACGCTCAGGATGAGGCATTAAACCTAAAATGCGGCCTGTTGAATCCGTAATACCGGCAATATCATCTGTAGAACCATTTGGATTTTCAGGATAACCTGGTTTGGCACCTTCGGCTGTACAATAACGAAAAGCTACCTGACCATTTTTTACTAACGCCTTTAACACGGACGGATCTTTCGTCACAAACTTTCCTTCAGCATGGGCGACCGGATAATACACGACATCTTCTAAGCCTTCCGTCCACACAGATTGTCCACTGACTTTTAAATGAGCCCAACGCGCTTCAAACTTTGCAGAGTCATTAGATATCAACGTGGCCTTCTGGGAAGAATCGTGATTCTTTTTTTCTTTGGCATTTAGAGCCCCAGGCAAAATACCTGACTTAACCAAAATCTGAAACCCATTACAAATTCCAATGATCAATTTACCCTCCCCAATAAAACGGCACAAATCTTCCCCTAAATGCAAACGTAATTCATTGGCTAAAATACGCCCCGATTCAATATCGTCACCATACGTAAACCCTCCGGGAAGAGCTAAGATGTGGTAATCATGCAAAGAAACTGTGCCTTTTAAAAGTTTATTAATATGCACAAGATCTGCTTTTGCGCCAAAACTCTTAAAAGCAAAAGCTGTTTCTTCATCACAATTTGTACCGGCGGTACGTAAGACTATTACTTTTACTGAATTCTTCATATTTTCTTACTTAGAAGTAAAGACGTAGAGAAACAAGATGCAGAGAAAAAAACCTTTTACTACTTTGCTTCTCTACATCTCTATTTCTTACATCTTTTATCTCTACCTCTTGCTTCTTACACCTCTGTTTCTTTTACAGATTTTTCTCAGCCGCGTAAAATGCCTTGATCTTTTTTACCACATCCTCGGGCGTATCGACAATACGAAAAAGATCCATATCGGCTGGATCAATGTTTTTTTCTTTCAGCACCGTATTTTTAATCCACTTAATCAACGGCCCCCAAAATTCTTTACCATAAAGAACAACTGGAAATTTTTCCATACGCCGCGTCTGGATGAGTGTTAAACTTTCAAACAATTCATCCAGCGTTCCAAACCCTCCAGGGAAAATTACAAAAGCCTTGGCATATTTAACAAACATAACTTTTCGACAGAAAAAATAATGAAAATTAATCGGATGATTAACAAAATGATTTGTTTTCTGCTCAAAAGGAAGATCAATATTTAATCCGATGGATCGCCCTTTTGCTTTTAACGCCCCTTTATTACCTGCCTCCATTATGCCGGGACCACCGCCGGTGATGACAGCATAACCATCTTTGACTAAAAGCTTGGAAGTCTCAACCGCCTCTTTGTACCATTTATGATTTGTCTTCGTTCGGGCTGATCCAAAAATACTGACGGCTGGGCCAATTTCTGAAAGTGAATGAAACCCTTCGACAAACTCCGCCATAATCCGAAATACCCGCCAAGGATCTTCTAATTTTAAATCTTCCACTGCTTCATTGTTTAAGCTCATGTTGTATCCTTTTTCGTGACGCGTCGCTCGTGGCGCGTGACTCGTTTCTTGCGAGCGACGCGTCACAAGTCACGAGCGACAATTAAAATTTTAATGGTTCTTGCCATGCAGTTTTCAAATCATTAATATCCGCACAGACACACACCTCTTGTTTTAATCCATAAACGACAAATTCCGATGTTTCTTCAACTCGTCCCACCAAACCAAAAGGAACACCTTTCAAAATCCTTTCAAAATTCTTTTGGTCTTGAGGTTCAATCTCAACAATAAAACGTGAATTAGATTCTGAAAACAAAACCGTGTCATTTCGGTCTATGCCCTTTTTAAATGGCACATTATCTAAACGTGCCGTAACGCCAAAACCTCCACTAAAAGCCATCTCAGCAAGCGCTACACCAATACCACCTTCTGAACAATCATGCATAGATCGAATAAAACCTTTTTGCACGGCATTTTTTAAAGCTGTAAATGTCTTACGTCCTTGCGGCATATTCAGTTTGGGTACAGAACTTCCTAGAAAACCACATGTATCCCAATAGATAGATCCACCAAGCTCGTCAAATGTTTCACCGATACAATACACAAGATTACCATCCTTTTTAAAATCCATCGTCACTGTTTTAGTAACATCATCCACAATCCCAATCGCAGAAATAAGAAGCGTCCCGGGAATCGCAATAGATTTTTTTCCCTCGGTGTATTCATTGTACAAACTATCTTTTCCAGAAATAAAAGGCACCTGATATCCAATAGCCGTCTTGTAACACCCTTCGGCTGCCCGCACTAAACTCCCCAAACGGTCGGGTTTGTCCGGATTCCCCCAACAAAAATTATCTAAAATCGCAATACGTTCAAAATCACCGCCCACCGCCACAATTTGCCGAACCGCCTCATCAATACACGAAGCCGCCATCCAAAATGGATCAATCATACCGTAACGCACATTAATCCCATTGGACACGGCAATGCCTTTTTTACTGCCGAGCTTAGGCGTGATGACACTCGCATCCGACGGCCCATCTCCATGAACACCAACAAAAGGCTTAATAACGCTTCCCCCCTGCACTTCATGATCATACTGACGTACCACCCATTCTTTCGAACACACATTGTAATGCCCAAGGGCCTCAGACAATTTTTTCGTCAAATTAATAGGCGCGTCAATTTTAGGATTTTTAACTACTGATGTACGCCAATGCGCTTTGCGACTAATTTTTGGAGGACCTCCATGAATAAAATCCATTTCCAAATTACACACAGCCTGGCCATCATAAAAAAGTTCCAAATGTTTATTCCCGGTAAATTCACCAATCACTGTAGCCTCAACATTTTCATCAGAAAATATTTTTAAAAACGCATTAATTTTCTTAGCCGGCACAGACATCACCATTCTTTCTTGCGCTTCGGAAATCCAAACTTCCATGTAGCTTAAACCCTTGTACTTCAAAGGAATCTTTTCCAAATCCACACGCACACCCAACTCTTCGCCCATTTCCCCGGCGGCACTCGATAATCCACCAGCGCCACAATCTGTAATCGCCGTGTACAAATTTTTATCGCGTGCTTGAATAAGAGCATCCAAAACTTTTTTCTCTTGAATCGGATCACCAATCTGAACAGCCCCTGAAGAAACTGTTTCCGATTCATCTGTCAATTCACCCGAAGAAAACGTCGCACCATGAATACCATCTCGTCCTGTCCGTCCACCAACCACAACAACCAAATCTCCCCGACAAACTTTTTTCTTCACCTTGTCTTTGGGCATAATACCGACACTCCCGCAATACACTAAAGGATTGCCGACAAATTTTTCATCAAAAATAATAGAACCGTTAATCGTAGGGATACCCATTTTATTTCCATAATCACGAACCCCTGACACGACACCTTTCATGACTCTTTTAGGATGCAATGTTCCCGGCGGTAAATCTTTGAACGATGTATCTGGCGGCGCAAAACAAAAAACATCCGTCGAACACACTGGCTTAGCCCCCAACCCTGTCCCGAGAATATCGCGTATTACACCGCCGATGCCGGTATTAGCCCCACCAAAAGGCTCCAAGGCTGATGGATGATTGTGTGTCTCAACCTTAAAACAAACGTTTGAATCTTTGTCAAATTTAATCACACCAGCATTGTCATAAAACACGGAAACGCACCAGGATTTATTAATTTCGTTCGTTGCCTTAACAATCGTCGATTTCAAAAGATTGCGCACCATCTTCGTTTTTGTCTTCCCGTTCTCTGAACATTGGTATTCAATATTCCCTCGAAATGTTTTGTGGTAGCAATGTTCACTCCACGTCTGCGCAATGGTTTCTAATTCACAGTCTGTAGGATTTTGTTTTCTCTTTTGAAAATGTCGCTGAATAGCTTTCATTTCGTTAAGGTTCAAAAACAACTGCCCCTTACGACTGATCTGCATCAACTTACGATCGGAAGCATCAATCAAACTGACAATAATAGGAATGGATTTTTTATTCACCGCGAGGGCTGGCCTAGCCCCTTCGCCTACAACATCCGCTACAACATGCTGAAGTACTTTGTTCGACAAAATTTTCTCAACGACCGTATTCAACTCTCGCTTTGCAATATTGCCGTACAATAGATATTTCTTTGCTGTATGGACAGACTGAACTGTTTCAATCCCCAGGAGACTGTTCGAGGATATAAGTTTCGAACAGTCTCTTAGGTCACGAATCCCTTTAATTGTGGAATGCTCCACAGGATCCATCACACCGGGATTGTAGGCAATCTCAACACAATGAAGATTCTTTTTAGAATATTTTGGAGAAGACGTCTGATCTGCGGAAGCAGTGTACGTCTGGGTGATTTTATCAACAAGCAACTCTTTACAGATCATCCGAACTTGCTTTTCCGTAAGGTCACCTGCAATATTGTAAATATGATGAACTTGGACTTTCGAAACAGACACAATACCCAAGTCGACGATATTTTTTTGAATACCTTCGCCTAAAGAGTCGAAAACACCTGCTTTATGTTTTATTTCAATGCGCCAGAGCATGTTGGCCAAATAGGTGAAGGATATTATTAGGGGTTAATAAGAGTTAGGAATTGTCCAAATTCTTTGGACAATTTCTTACTTACTTACTCTATTCAAAACTTCTTGGTAGGCCTCTTCGATATCGCCCATATCATGTCGAAAACGGTCTTTATCCAATTTCTTGCCTGTCCCAGCTTCCCAGATGCGACAAGTATCCGGTGAAATTTCATCTGCTAAAATAATCTCACCCTTACATCGTCCAAATTCTATTTTAAAATCAACCAAATCCAAATTCAATTTAGCAAAAAACTGCTTCATCAATGCGTTAATTTTAAACGTGTAATTCTTAATAACTTCAAGTTCTTCCGGGGTGGCTAAATTAAGAACCTGAATGTGATATTCATTCATCAAAGGGTCATTAAATTCATCACATTTGTAACAATATTCCAAAACCGGTGAAGAAAGCTCAACACCTTGTTCAGCTCCATAATTCCTACAAAAAGATCCCGCGGCTTTATTACGAATAATGACTTCAATCGGAACAATTTCCACCTTCTTAACAAGCATCTCACGATCACTTAAATGCTTTTCAAAATGGGAAGGCACGCCCTCACTTTTAAGATACTCAAAAATTTTAGTAGAAATTTTATTGTTGAATACCCCTTTATTCTCGATCGTCCCTTTTTTGGCAGCATTAAAAGCCGTCGCGTCATCTTTAAAATACTGGATGACAAAATCAGGATCATTTGTGTTGTAAAGAATCTTTGCTTTTCCTTCGTAAATTTGGCCTTTTTTTTCCATTATTTTAATCCTATTTTTTTGAAAACTTTTTCCACATGACGCGTGTAATAGCGAATGTCAAAACAAGCGTCGATTTCATTAGGTTTAAGATATTTTCTCACTTTTCTATCTCTGTAGAGAATATCTTTAAAATCTGACGTTTCTTGCCAAACCTGCATAGCACAACGCTGAATAATATCATACGCAGCCTCACGAGCAACACCTTTTTTCATCAATTCTAAAAGGACTCTTTGCGAATAAATCAGCCCCTTAGTCCTGCTGAGATTAGTGATCATATTTTTAGGATAAACCAAAAGCCCGTCCATGATGGATGTCATTTTGTGAAACATGTAATCGAGGGCAATCGCACTATCCGGCAAAATAATCCTTTCTACTGAAGAGTGACTAATATCTCTTTCATGCCACAAAGTCATATTTTCAAATGCGGCCTGCGCATTAGCTCTTAACAAACGTGACATCCCGGTAACACGCTCACAAACAACAGGGTTGCGCTTATGCGGCATAGCTGAAGAACCGATTTGTCCTTTAAAAAATGGCTCTTCCACTTCTAAAACTTCTGTCTTTTGTAAAAGACGAATTTCCGTAGCAATTTTAGTAAGGCTGCCACCAATAAGGGCAAGTGTCGTTACAAACTGACAATGATGATCTCTTTGAATAATTTGCGTGGCAATATTAATCGGCTTCAACTCTAATTTTTCACACACATATTCCTCTACAGAAGGATCAATATTGGCAAACGTGCCGACAGCACCGGATAATTTACCGAAACGCATCATTTCTTTGGCCTGCTCCAAGCGTTCAGCATTACGTTTCATTTCATCATACCAAACACCTATTTTTAAACCAAATGTGGTGGGTTCTGCATGCACACCATGTGTACGGGCGATACAGGTCGTATCTTTGTACTTTTTTGCTTTTTGTTTCAGAACCTGTAGAAATTTTTTAATATCGGCGAGAAGAAGATCACTTGCTTCAACACATTGAACGGAAAGAGATGTATCCAAAAGATCCGAAGATGTTAGCCCCATATGTAGATATCTGGCCTCTGGCCCCAAATATTGACCAACATTATTAATAAACGCAACGATGTCGTGTTTTGTTTTCTCTTCTATTTTTTTAACTTCATCAATGTCAAATTTGGCATTCTTTTTAATTTTCTCCATCGCCTTTTTAGGAATAACGCCTAACTTGCACATAGCTTCACAAGCCAAAACCTCAATCTTGAGCATAATTTCCATCCTATGCTTCTCAGACCACACATCGCCCATTTTCGATAAAGTGTAACGATCAATCATATTATTGACTCCTCGCGTGAAAGATTAAAAAAATAAGTGAAACGCGGATAATATATCAGAAAAGATTTATGCGGTCAATGGAAATTAACGTAATTACAGCAATTTTCTCAGAAAAATGAATATAACCTATTGTTAATACTTAGGATACATTCTTAAAAAATTTATTCTACCTAATGAATTCAAGCAAAGCTGGGGGGAGTTGGGCGGGGGTGATGTAGATTTTAACTAAATAGAATACCATTTTTCAATAGTAATCTTCTTTCCTAAAATAAGTTCAATTTCATGAAGCATCATTTTTAATTGTGGAACGGAATATTCATGATTGGAAGGAATCGCGAGACGATACCCTTGCTTCACCATAAAATGGTGACGCGTGCCAGCAAAAGGCCCGTCAAATCCAAGCTTGCGTAAACGGCGAAGGAAATCTTTTCTCTTACACGGAGACCATCGAGTCACGACGCGGCTTTCTATTAAGATTAAGTTTATTTAAGACAGGCAACTTGTGCCCTAATTTAAGACCGACAATAATCCAATCTTCTAGGATAGATCGTAATTCAGCTTCACATTGCGTCAACGATTTAGCAAAAGCAATCACACCTTTACATTTTGGTATGCGCCCCACAAATGAATTATCTTCCAGCTTATCATATTCAGCACGCGCTAATGCATGCTGAATGTAATTAGTTAACATAAATTTCATATGCCCCCCTTTTTTTCTAAACCATACCATGTTATCTATTTTAAGAATACCATTTTTTTCTCTACTTCGCTATATTTTCTATTTCTTCGACAAGGTCAATTGAAGCAAAGCCGGGGGGAGCTGGGCGGGGGTGATATTGAGGATGACGGAATCAATATAATTTTTTAACGATTTATTTTCTCATACAAAGTTTCCGGGGCAATATCAACACCATTAGGCCATGTAATTGTACCACCGTCGATAACCGCCTGCTTAAAAAAACGTAAATCACGCAATGCCTCAAAAACAGGGCCCTTCTCTAAATATGCAGAAAAATCCACCTCTCCCTCTGACCCATCATCAAATACAATACGAAAAACATAATCCTTTTCATACTGTATTTTTTTTACCTCATTCATATTCCACATAATTCACCTCATGTTAATGGCTCAATTTTCTTAAGTTCTTTACCTGCCCTCGCAAATTCCCAATCTTCAATAAGCTCTTTCTGATGGAGGTCTATCCACTCTCTAATTAATTTCCTCGCTGTTTTTGAATCTATACTTCCCCTCGTTACGTTCCCATTAAAATCAAAAACTGCTTTATCATCTTGGTACTCAGCATGTAAATGCGGAGGATTGTGTTCATCGTAATACATTCTTATCAAAATTCCAAAAAACCTAGATACGATTGGCATTAAAATTCCTTTCTTTAGTAATTTATAGTATTCGCAAATTAAATTCGTTAATTTTGAAATAGCCATCAGTGTCGATTCAAGGTGACCTAAAAATCTACGTATTTGTTTTGCGAATACTATATTTAAAGAATACCATTTTTTTCCTCATCGCGCTATATTTTCTATTTCTTCAACAAGGTCAATTGAAGCAAAGCCGGGGGGAGTTGGGCGGGGGTGATGTTGAGGATGACGGAGACAAGGCCAGGGAAGTTGCCGGTTTGGATGTCAGGTATTTGCGGCTTTGTAAAGACCATCAATGGATAAGTCCTCATCCACATCCGGCCAATGAATGCCGTATCCTGACGGGCTTACACAATAATTTTGTTTCTGCGCTAAACTTGCGGTGGTTAGTCTTTTTGAAACCTGAGAAATATCAATAGCATATTCTTTACCATCAATTTGCAACATCATGATATTTTCTTTAAAAAAAACATTTTTGACATTATGCATCTTATTCATCTTTTCCTCCCATAAATTCATCCCACTGAGCCACAATGTAATCAAAATGATCAAATATAATTTTCCTAATACTTCTTTTATCTTGTGGACTCATATTGTATCCATAGGCTTCACGAATTTCATAAATATCAACATCAAGCCAATACTTACACTCAGACTCTGCTTTTTTACAATGAATGTGTATCGGCTCATTACCCTCATTAGAATAAAAATAAAGCCGCCACCCCATTATGACTAAAATTGTCGGCATGTGCATTTCTCCTTTCGCTAAAAAGGATGCCATATTTTTACATATTGGTCAAGGAGGATTTGCATGTGCTTATTTCTTCGACAAGGTCAATTGAAGCAAAGCCGGGGGGAGTTGGGCGGGGGTGATGTTGAGGATGACAGGGACGAGGCCGGGGAAGTTACCGGTTTGAATGTCACGCATCTGTTGCTGCAGCATGGCTGGGTCCAGGTTTAGCTCTAAACCTTGCCCCTGAATCTGCATGTCCATGCCTTGCGGGTCCAAGTTGATTCCACCGAGAGATGCCTTCGTCTTTTGATTCAGCATGGCGTTGTCTACATTTTTTAATTTTTCTTCCAAGCGCGATAATGTCGCTTCATAATCTACTATTGATGAATTAGCTTCCATTCTAGCATCTTTACTCTTTATTGACCCATCATCTGGCATTGCTTTAAAATAATCCTTATTTTCTTGAAGCACCTTTTTAATTCCCTCAATTTCCGCCATAATTCTTTGTTTCTCCTCAAGACTTTTAAGCACTTTTTGTACAGCGGCTATCCTTGCGTCCTTTTCTACCGAAGATGCTCCTACTTCTTTTAAAGCCTTTGATTCTAATAGTTTATCTAACTTAGAATCATCGGTTAACATCGTTCGAAGAATTTTTATTTGCTCATCAATATTTTCATCCATTATTGTATCTTTTGGCAATTGCCCTTTAAGAACACCTATGGATGAATCTAAAATCAGCGTTCTCATAGATGAACGCGTGTCAATACTCACAGTTCCTCCATCGAGAGTCTTTCCTGTTACCATATCTTTTATTGTCTTCAGCACTTTTATGCTAACAATCGTTTCTGCTGTTTCTTGATCAATAACTGACGTCTTTTGATTTTGCGTATTGTAATTTTCCTTATCGACAACTTTACTGTCTGACGCTTCCCGCCTTTTGCGCAGATCCTCCGACAATGTAGCGATGGCTTGATCCAATGTCGCAATTTCCTGATCCAGTTTCACGGACTCTGTAAGGTCGTCCTTCGCAGCAACCCGAGTCTTTCGCTTCTCTATCCGCTCCTCCATCGCCTGAACCCATTGTTTGGACAGATCAGATATTTCATCATCAACACCCTTCGAAACTTCTAATTGCTTATCTAACTCTATAGGATCCGCCCCTTGAGCTTTTAATGCCGCAAGCTCTGCTGTCCAATCATGAATATCTTTATTGGCCATGGCTTTCTTGGTTACTACAGCCAACTCACCCACTGTCAATGTATACCCATCCCTTTCTTTTATTTTTGACTTAATTTTTGTCTCAAGTTCTTTTATTTTAAGCGTGCCGGCTTGTGTATTTGGCGCATCTTTTTGGTTCGAGGCCTTCGCCTCAAACGCGGCCTTTTCTTGCGCCAGCAACCCATCGATCTCCTTTTCTCTCTGATTCCATTCATCCTCAATCTCCATCCATTGGGCCGTCTCTTTTTTAAGGGCCTCGATTTTGACGGGGCGGTCGTTGTCCACCACGTCATCGCCGCCATCTAACGGCTCTGCGATTTGGCGTATATGGGCGTATTTGACCTTGCCGTTTTCATCTTTATACATCTCTGCTGCCTCCAGACGATCCGGAGAAAACTCAAGGTCATAAGCTTTTATCTTAGTGTTTTTCTTAAATGAATTGTCAATTAATGTATGCACACTATTGCTAACTTCCTCGACTCCCCTTCCATCACCTTTTATAAACCCCACCCTTACACCTGCATTTATAATATGATGGCTATTGGGTAAAAATTTTGCCACCTGACCATCCGCTGTCTCAAGGATGTCAATTTTCTTCCAATCGTTATCTCCAACCTTATCCTCCCATACAGTTCTATTAAAAGATGTCGTCACAATAATCATCTTCCCATCTTGGGACAACTCCAAATTCTTTACCTCTCTATTACCGGAATCAAATCCTTTATTATCAATAACGTTTCCATCTTTGTCATGAAAATTAACGAATCCACTTTCCATGCCTGTTAAAATAAATTCACCATCTTTTGTAAACCTTGTAAAACTTGCATTGCCGCTTAAAAACTTACCTTTACCCGTAGTCATATCAAATAGATATTGCTTACCTTTTTCCGTCAATAGCACTACCTTGGTCGAATCTGAATTAATGTCGATGCTTTCGACTTTTTCTTCTAACCTCTTCCCGTTCACTTTAAATTCCTTTATCTCTTTGCTTTCATCCACAGGCACAATGCCTTGAAAATTGTCCGCAATAATCACTGACTTTTCACCATCCGGCGCGTCAACAATAAAACTTTTTTCGGGGTTAATTTGAATAGCGTTTGTAAATAATGGACGAGAACCCACATCATCTGGCAAAACATCAACCCACTGCATAGAAGATTCACCACCAATCCATAAAATACGGCCATCCCCGGATAATTTCACCACAACATTTTCTACTCCGGCAGGAAAACTTAATAACTCTTCATCGGCTCCTTTAGCCGTATCGCGCACACGCCAATGTGGCGGCTTCCCCTGCCTATCCTCTCGCGTCAAAACAATCCTTCGCTTGACCGGAGGAGCCCCCTTCTTGCTACCATCCATCAGCCACGCAACCTGCACAATTTCCTCGTTATCTGGGGCCGTATACGGCTGAATCACCGTCATATCCTTCGCCGCTAAAACCTTGACGGCGCGGGGTTGGCCGGTGGACATAAACTTAGCCACAGGCCAGACGGTTAAACCGCTCTTCATATGCGCCATGACGCGCAGAGGACCTTCGGTTGAAAATTCCAGTTTGGGCACGACATCTTTATCCACATTTTTCAAAGCATCTGGCGCCGGTAGCTCTATGCGCTGTTTTGTATCCATATTCTCCAGCCAATATTTACCTTTACCATCCACGACAGCTAAATAAATCCCATCCGAAGACAACGCCAACGCCTTAACACCATCTTCAAACGGATCTGCTTCTCCTTTAAAATCTCCTGTTTGCGCATACCACCAGCGCACAATGCCATCTTTTTTACTTACTGTCGCCACCCTGGTGCTGTCTAGCGAGTAGACCGGCCCTACATTCGCACTTGTATTTTTTTCTAACTCCTTCAAAGGTCTTTCATTATTAACATCCCACAACTTCGAAACCCCACCATCCTTATCCAAAATAACTATCCATTTATTATTCGGAGAAATTCTGGGCTGGACTTCGATTTTCAAACCTGTTTCTAACTTGGCTAACTGTAATAACGATATCTTTATCTTATCCACCGTTTGTTCGATTATAACATCCCACACACTCACACCACCCTCCATATCAGTGGCTACTATTTTCTTAGATTCATATGCTCCAATATCTGGATATAATATCGGGTTAACAGGAACAAGCTTACTATCAGACCATTTTTTTGTAATATCATACACTTCAATTGCTTGACTAAAATATGTTATGATCACTTGATTGCTATCAGAAGAAAACCTTGCCTGTGATGGATTATCTGCCCCTAAATCTATGCTCGATTCAATATCGTTAAAATTCCACAACATCACACCAAAATCATGACCTGCCAACATTTTGGTTTCATCGTCAGAAATTTCAATCCATCTTACTTTAGAATACAATAATCTATCCAACAGGACTAATTCTCCATTACTTTCCACATCACGTATGTGCACCTTCCAAGTATCCTTGTCCATGATATTTGGATTGCCAGCACTTGGTTTCCCCGCGATAAATTCCTGCGTCACTACCTTACGTCCTTTCCAAAGATAAGCAATAACCTCCTCCCCCTCTGGCGGCGTATAATTCACAGGCATCCTCCTGTCTATCGCCCCTTTCTGCAAACCCTCTGCCTTTTGAGCATCCACCTCCGCCTGCACGGCAGCTTCGCTTTCTTCTTGTTTGCTCAAAGCCCGCTCACCTTCAACCAAAGATTCTTTTTTCTTTGTGAGGAAATCTTTTCGTGCCTCCCAATATTCACGCTCATATTTTTGCAGCATGGCAGAATCTTGTTTTCTTAACTCTTCCTCTAATTTTTTCCTTTCTAACTCAAAAACTCTTTTTGTATCTCTTGAACCTTCACGTAATTTCTCAAGACGTTCTATTTCACTTAAACTTGCTGAAGTTGCAATTTTTGCCAGTTTTGTTTCAAAATTCTCAACATTCCTCTGCTGTTCTGCAATTAATCCCTCAAGTTCCAAAATCCTTTTTCGAAGCCAATCCTTATTAGAAATATTACTATCAACCACGTCCTCTTCAGATTCATCTATCCCCAACATTTTATTAGCTTTTTCCAGCTCCGGATCCACCTCACTCACACCCTTTTTATAATCTGCCCTCGTCCTTCTCTGCACCCCTCTCAACTTTCGTAAGCCTGCTTCCAAATTAGTAATTTTTTTATCTATTTCCTCCTTCTCTTGATCCAGCTCCTCAACTAAAGCAGGTTTATTCCCCACGACCGCCCGGACCTTTACATTCCCTATCCGCTCTTTGATCGCCTGCACCAATTGTTTGGACAAGGACAGCATCTTTTTAAAGTTCTTGTCTTTGCCTTCCGGAATTTTTACTGGCTGATCTAAATCATTTGGATTAAGACTTTCAATTTTGCCGACGCTAAACACCTGCTGTTTGCTTCCTTCTTTATTCCGCACCATTACCTGAAGCCTATCTGGATAAAACTGAATTTCTTCCGGATTAAATTTTATGTAACTCCAATTTGCTACTTCCCCTGTTTTAAAATTCCTCATGATAATAAGCGTAGTCGCACTGGGCGTATGGCTGCCAATACTCAAAAAATGTTCATTGTCCGGCAAAAAATACCCGAACTTATTAACCATGTGCTTAAACTCTTCCCACGCCTTGGAATCTTGTTTTATCTTTTCACCTGTTTGCGCATCCCGTAATACCAATTTTCCATTTTCGTCTATGATTAGTAAAGTATCTTCGTCTGGGGATAAATCTGTGAACTTTGCTTCTTCCCATATGCCAAATCTACTTGGTTCTGCACCATTAATATTCCGTATCCACACCGGATACCCATCATCAGATTTACTTTTTTTAATGCTAATCACATTATTCCCGTCAGAAGATAGCCTGGCTAAAGCAATCCCCTCCCTTCGAAAATCAGTTAATTCAATCCCTATTTCTGCTTCCATATTCCATACCCTTTGGGTATTCGATTCATCTAACGTTAAAAGTGTTTTGTTATCTGAAGAAAGCTGTTTGTAGCGTATTTTGCCTTCTTGAGAAATTTGTGAAAATTTAGGACTTCCACTTTTTTCCCAGTGCCATGTTGTGACAATGCTTTTTTCTGTTTGACTACCTATGGGGCCCTTCCTTGATCCAATGACAATTTCTTTTCCATCGGATGAAAATGACAAGGAGGAAATAAAACCGGTAACCTCAGTACTGTTTACAAAGGTACGCTTGGTATCATCTTCAACACTCCATACATCAACCTTATGATTTGTTGTTGATCCGGATTTTAACGCTATTTTTGTTCCATCAGGGGACAACCGAACAACATTTTTTTCTAAAGTATCAAATTTGGGAAAAAGCTCTTTATTATCTTTCGTATCTCGAACCCTCCACTCATAAGCCTTAATAATATCTTGTGTATTAAGATCAGCTAGCTCAATTTCTTTCCACGTCAAAGCCCTCTCGCTCTCTGGCCAATAATCCACAATCGTCTCTCCGGGTGGCGCTTCATAGGCGGGGTTGATGGGAGACAGTTTAGGCGTGCCGTCCGGTTGATCTTGTTCATTTTGTTCAGCTGCTTGAACTTTTAACGCCTCAAGTTCTTTTATTTTAGCAAGTGTGTTCGCGTCTCCCTGCGTCTCTTCCTCGGCTGATTCTTTAGGCGCCTCGCGATCAACCTTCTTTTGTATTTTCACTAATTCTGCGTCAATTCCTTTCGCCCGCGCATTTAATTCAATCTCCATCAACCGCCTTTGTTTTTCCTCTTCTTCAAGGGCCTTGATTTGGGCGGGGAGGTTATTGTCCGAGGGAGGCGCATCATCGTCAGTCGACTCTGCGATTTGGCGAATGAACACATGTTTTATTTCTCCATTTTCTGTGTATGTCTCGGCTTGTTCGAGATTGTCAGGAGAAAAAACAATGTCATCTTGAATTATTTCTCTCTTCTCATCCTTATCCTTTTTATATTCCTCCTCGAAAGGATAATCAACAAAACCAACATCACTTTTCCCCTCATATGTACCTATTGTAGGCATCGTCCGTTTTGATCCAGAAAGAATATTTTCCCCCACCATAACGGTTTTTCCATCTGGCAAAATTTTCTGATTCCCATGCAAATAGTTTTCCTCTGGAATCCAATCTTTAATATTTTCATCCCACTTCCATAATTTCCACCTACCATCCATTTTTACATTCACCTTGTGCATAATTTTTCCATCCCAAACAACATCCAAATCCTGTACAGGCTCATTGCCAGCGTTAATGCTTTTAAATTTTTCTTCTGTTTTGACATCTTCAAAATCTACTGTTTTGGCATCTTCAAAAAGAACAAATCCGTTGTTCGTTCCTCTCAAAGAAACCTGACCATCTTCTGTAAATTTTGAAAAGACAACATTAGCGTGATATTGAAGATGCGATCCTGTATTCATATCAAATTTATAACTATTATCATGATTCGTTAAAACTGCTGCGTATTGCGAATCCGAAGAAATCTTCACATTTAGTACTTTGAGTCCCCCCTTAGCGAACGGTTCTTCCCCGAGAGCATCTTTAAATTCCTTCTCGTCTTGCCCATCTAAATGCACAATACCCTGAAAATTATCTGCAATAATGACAACTTTATTGCCGTCTAAGGCATCCTCGACTTTATGAATACGCCCTAAATTTTTACGAATCTCCTTCCAATCATCTTGAATCAAACTCGATGAAACAAAAAGCTTTCCATTTTTTTCTGCGTCAAATAATTTCTTACCATCTTTGGAAAATTGAAGAGTTCCTGTTGACATAACTGGCCTTAATAAATTTTCATCATTTTCATTCTTTCGTGCAATATCCCGCACTTTCCATACTTGCAGCTTATTTAACGTCAAAACAACCCTTCGAGTGACCGGCTCAGGCCCCGTATCATCTTCCACCCACGCATGCTGTACAATTACCTCCCCCTCCGGCGCGGTGTACGACTCTTTCACCTTCATTTGATCGGCTGGTAAGACTTTGACTTTACTGACATCGGACGTATCATTTTTAGACATAATATTACGAATCGTCACATATTTTCCACGTCCATCATGGTTATAAATTTCCATCTGCGCAAGCTGGCCATGAATCAATTGAATATCGGCTAACTCAAGTATTTCAAGATCAGAATTAAGAGGCGCATCCATTTTATAGGTGCGCAAACCATCTGTAAGATACAAACCAGCTGTTGCATTTCCCTCTGGAGCGTCTCTGAAAAACATAATATGCTTGCTATCCGGTAAAAACTTGGCTCTAATTGCATTCTCGAGTGAATAATTCTCGTCTAGCGTCCATTCTCCAGAAATCGCATCTTTTTTCCATACAGTTATTTTGCCAAACTTTGCCTTAACAATTAATTTATTTTTATCCAAAGATCTTTCCAAATATTCTATGGAATCATTTCCTGGCAAATTAAAAACATCTTTGGTCTCTTCTCCAGTATGGGAATCGCGAAATGAAATACCCCCACCTATTTTTCCAATTAAAACTACTTCATCATCTAAAGAAAATTTAGCAAAATTTATATTTGAATATTGCGATCTATAGATCCGTTCTCCATTTTCAATATTAATAAGATACACATTATAGTCAAACATCACGAAAGCAGCGAGTTTCCCATCTTTTGAAATTTCAATACTTTTCATATTCCCTTGCATATCTTTTAAAGGAATATCTTTACCTCCATTTAAACTTACAACACCTTGAAAATTCTTGGACATAACAAGAATACCCTTCTTAACTTTCTTAAGCTCAATCCCTCTCACAAGATCTAAATTTTTATTTATTTTTATCCAATCATCCTCCTCTTTATTTACATATTTATAGCTAACCCCCTCTGACGTTGCCATCATCAGAATTCCCTCTTTAGATAATGTAAAACCATCATACTGACCAAGCGTTTCTTCTACTTTTGGAGTCCCCTCAATCATAGCTTGACCTTCAAAATTGCGCATTTCTCCCCAAACCCGCCATACCACTTTCTTTTCACCATTATTTTCGATATCTTCACGCGTTACCACATACCAGAAGCCAGAATAATTTAATTCCACAAATTCGACAACACTTTCATTTTCCGAAATCCCCCAAGATTCAATATTTTCTTTTATTTTCTCCACAGGCAAAATTTCATCCTTACTGCCTTGTGTTGTCTGAGCATTCTCTGGCTCCAACTCCGCTTTCGCTTGTGCCACTTTCTTCTTATTAACCAACGCCTGCTTGCCTTGAACTCGGGAGTCTATTCTCTCTGTAAGCAAAGCTCTTCGAGCCTCTAAGTGTTTGCGTTCGTGCTTTTGCATACCAGAAGAAACTTGTTTTTTAAGAAAATCCCTTAATTGATTAATTTCACCTTCAAAAATTTCTTTTAATTCTATTTCATGTTTAATTGAGTTTTTAAGATTTTGTAGTGTCAGGCCATTTCCAGAAGCATCCTTTATTTCTTCGGCTTTGATCGCTTCCTTTAATTTTTTAATTTTTTCTTCCTGTTTCGCAATTAAAGCTTCTTTTTCCTTAATAATATTTCTAAGCTGCTCCTGATCATTTGAAACACCACTAATCCTCTGTCCCAACATCACATCAACTTTCTCTAATTCCACTCTATCCGCCGCAAGCTCCCCATCATAATCGTCTTCCGTCATATCAATAACACCGGAGAGAGGTTGTTTTAATTCCTGTATCTTCTTCTCAACATGCTCAAGCATATCTTTGAAAAGATCTTTGTATGTTTCATTACGCAACAGGGGTGGAACCTTTTCCAAAGACGAAAGTTTATCTTCTTTTAGCTTATTGATTTGTTTAAAAAATTGATCTTTTAGATCCTTAACAGCACTTTTCTTCCCTTGCCCCATAGCTATCCGCCCAATTAAATCTCTTATGGATAGCATGGCAGCGTCTTTTTTTCCCGAATTCAGCACTTCTCCACCACCTCCTCTGACAACAAAAGGCTGCAATTGAGTTCTATCTTCATTAAAAATAACGGCTTGATTTTGGTGGGGAAAGAATTTGGCTTCCCTCTGAGAAAATTTATTCTCCATTAATTTTCCATATATTTCACCTGTACGCGCATTCACAATTCCAATATTATTAGATTTCCCAATGCCGAAGAAATGTTCATTATCCAAAAATACCGCCCCCAAGTTAAGCAGCGTTATTGAAAGATTTATCCAGGCAGGTGACGCAGGCATTATTCTTTCACCCGTCATAACATCCCACACGTGCAGCTTGCCTTCTTTATTCCTGGTCAACAAAGTTTTCCCATTGGGAGACAATTCCAGGTCAACAATTTCCCCTGCGGCAGAAACAAGTATGGGAGGGGAATTTATCCCAGTATTAAGATCTCGTAAAATGACATTTTTTCCCTGAACAAACATTAAATATTTTGAACCTCTAGAGAATTTGGCGAAGGATACAGAATGTTCTTGCTGAATCTCTGATTTTGTGTCCATATTCCTAAAAGCCAACGTCCCAATTCCAATCTTACCCTTTAGGCTCATAAACAACCACCGATTATTATCAGAAAGTTTACTGACCACCGAGATGCCGGCATTACCTAACGATAATAGATCTGATTCATCATCGATTGCCCAATTCCATACGATCGTTTTCTTATCATTATGATCCTTTGTATTCTTTTCCATAATAATTCGTGAACCATCCTCTGAAAAAGAAAAATCATCAAATTCACCTTCTTTACTTGTCGCCAACGGCTTACCCTTATCGATCTTGCGTACCTCCCATAATTCAATTTTCCTTTGTGATGGTTTATCCTTCCAAACCTCCTTGGCAACCTTAGTACCATCCGGCGAAAGATGGGCTGAATTTGTCACTAAAAGGTCAAAAGAATTTACTTCATCTCCCCCCTTCCTCACATCGCGCACAATCCAATGATTTTTCCCATTCGCACGAACTATATTATCCTCCGTCAAAACCAGGCCACTTTGCGGCGAATAGTCGACAATGGTCTCACCCGGTGGGGCCGTGTACACATCCAACGCTTCCAAAACTATCTTGCCGCTACCGACTTTATTTTTCAAATCATTTGCGGCGGCAAGCTCCGCATTTTTTTTCTCCAGCGCCAACTGCTCATCAAAAGATTGCTCCTGCTTCAGATACTTAGCCTTCTGCGCCGCCCATTTCTTTTTTTCCTTTTTAAAGGCTTCAATTTTGTCGGACAAATCACTACCTGAAAAAGCTGATCCTCCTCCAACGTCTTTCGCAATCTCGTGGATGAGTACATGTTTTGTTTGGTCCCCTTCCTGCCATGTGGTGGCTTGTTCGAGATTATCAGGGGAAATATTTAAACCTTTAACTTGCATATTTTCTACATTTTTTAATTTACCTAAATCATTTATACGATGCACAGGTCCGTTCCCGCTTATTACACCTAAGGCAGGTTTACCCTTATCTAAAACTCCTGCCGTCATAATTTGACCATCGGGTAAAAATTTTGATTCTTCGACCACCACTGAACTCAAGGGATCCCATTTTCTAGCGTCTGGCTTCCATTCATACCTTGCCTTAAATCCTTTTGTTGCCACAATTAATTCCTTCTTATTAAAAGATAACTCTATATCCTGAACAGCATCGCTTACCTGAAGCCCTTCTATTTTTAGAGCCCCTGTATGGGGACTTTTAATACTGACTCTTCCATCTTCCGAGCCTGTTAATATAAACTGGCCATCCCTTGAAAATTTTGCAAAACTAACGCTATCCCCTTGAAGCATGAAGCCTTCCCCCGTCTCCATATTAAACAAATACAGAGCTTTCGACTTTGTCAAAACAAGCGCCTTGCTCGAATCCGAATCGGGAGAAATGTCGATACTTTCGACTTCTCCCTCTAATTCTTCCCCGTTAACTTTAAATTCCTGCGTCTCCTTACTCCGTCCATCCAAATACGCAATGCCTTTAAAATTTTCGGCGATCACTACCACTTTATTACTGTCTGAAGAATCTTCAAATTGCTCGATTTTTCCAAATTCATATCGCACTCCACCCCTTGGCTCGCCCTCCAAATTTTCTCGAAAAACCCCATCAGGAGTTGCAAACAAGAATCTATTACCATCCTTAGATATCTTAGATTTTTCCTCCTTACTTACCGTATCTTCTCGTAATGGATCTACACTCTCTTCTTGCTCAATATCGCGCACTCTCATTACCTTCGAATTAGGATCGTCAGCTTCCGCCTCAGTCAAAACAACCCTTCTCTTTACCGGCACATCCCCGTTACCATCCATCTCCCACGCCACCTGCATAATCTCTTCCCCATCCGGCGCAGTGTACGTCTGAATCACCTTCATATCCTTCGCTGGCAGGACTTTAATGTCACCTTGTACAGTGTTCTTATCCTGCCCTGCTCCTGCCTCTGGATGTGCATCATCAATAAGCCATTTATGGGAAACACGATCATAAACATTTTCGGAACTAATCTTTTCTCCCGTTTTTACATCAATAATTTCTCCATCTCGATGATGCTGCATCAAAACTTTTGTCCCACCAGGTGAAAGTTCAACATACGCTTTCGGCCATTCAAACACACGTAATTCTTTTCCACCTTTTACGTAACGCACATGCCATCGGTAATGCTTTACCATTTTCGTATACGCATATTCTTTTTCTACTGTTAATACCCTCAACCCATCCTCTGAATATGAATGAACCTCCTCTGCGTCCTTAGGCTTAAAGGCGGGGGCACTGCTCATAAAATCAGCCACAGGCCAGACGTTTAACCCGCCTTTAACATGGGCTTTGACGTGGTGCTCTCCATCACGTGAAAATTCTAATTCCGGCACCTCATCTTTCTCAAGCTTTTGTAAAGCATCCAATGCCGGCAGCTCTGTCCGCTCATTACCTTTTTTTTCTAAATCCTGCAACCAATATTTGCCCTCACCATCCACGACGGCTAAATAACGGCCATCATGAGAAAGGGCCACGGCTTTAACACCTTTTTTATGTTGCTTGGTTGCTTTTATTAATGCACCTTTTTCCGCATCCCATACACGCACTACCCCCATTTTACTAACTGTGGCTACCCTAGTGCTGTCCCGGGAAAAAACAGGCTCTAATGCGGCTTTAGTATTTTTTTCCAAATCAAGCACCCGCTTTTCTTTCTCAACATCCCACAACTTCGAAACCCCTCCATCTTTATCTAAAATAACCATCCTCTTATTATCCGGAGATATTGTGGGTTGGACCTGAATTTTTAAACCTGTCTCTAACCCGAATCTGTACCCACTTTTAATATCCTTTACCCTCACCATGCCCTCTTCATCAGTCGCTATAACCTTGGTTCCATCAGGAGAAATATCCGGATGCAACATTGGATCGTTAGGTAAACTCGATGATGTGGGGGATGTCGTGTCTATAGTATCAAATAGATCATATCTTCCACTATTCGTTGTCCTAAACACATGATTACCATCCGGCAAAAGTTTTGCAAAAGGATAATTACCTAAGTCAATACTTTCATCCTCACCTTTTAAGTCCCACCACACGAATTTTCCATTATCATCCTTTGTCAGTATTTTTGTTTCATCATCAGAAACACCTACCACTTTCGCATCAAATCTATGACCCCTATTCCATGTGACTAACTCAATATTTTTCATATCACGTATGCGCACGTTACGAGAAGCACTCGATGCGCCAATCTCCTTCTCCTGCGTCACCACCTTGCGGCCGTTCCAAAGAAACCCAATAACTTCCTCCCCTGGCAGTGGTTCATAATTTATAATCCCTTCCGTGTCCACCGCTCCTTGCTGCAATGCCTCTGCTTTCTGAGCCTCCACAGCCTTCGCCTCTTCTGCTTCTGCCGCTATTTCCTTAATCAACGCCTGTTTACCGTTAACCACCGCTATCAGTTTCTTTGTAAGAAGTTCCTCTTGTTTGTTTGGCCCCTGAACTTGAAGCTCGAGTTCTTTTATTTCTGCTTCTAATTCCTTTTCCCTTGTTCTATCTGGGAGAGCAACACCAGTTTCTAAAGTAATATCGCTTATATGTTGCTCTTTCACTAATTCCTTCTTAAGCCCTTCTATATTTCCAACCCCTTTTGACGGCTTACGAATTTTTATTAATTCTTTTTTCACTTCACTCTCAACCTTTTCGTAATCCTTCAGCGTTCTCTCGATATCTACAGGGCGGGATTGTTTTAATTCCTGTATCTTCTTCTCAACATGCTCAAATATATCTTTAAAAAGATCTTTGTGTGTTTTCCTGCTCAACAAAATTTGAACCTTTTCTAGAGGCTCAAGCTTATCTTTTTTCAAATCGGTGATCTTTTCACGCAATTCCTTTTTTAGCTTACTAACAGCCTCCTCATCATTTTTCTGAAAATCTATCCACCAAATTAATTCTCCTATGGATAGCATGGAAAAATCTAACTCATCCAATCCTTTCGTAAATTCAGGATCATAGGAATCTTCGATTTCCTTCATTGTTTGGTCAAAGAATGCGGCCGACCAATCGCGTTGAATACCCAAATTCTTAATAAGATCTTTCGTTGCATTCATTCTGTTCTTATTTCCCTCTTTATGTTGTTCCCATGTTTCGCCTTTACTTCGATAATTTAAAATAAAATCAATTTGATCCATAACCTTCTTCATCATAATCATTCGACTGCGTTGTTCCTCGAATTTCTTTAGTTCTTTCCATGATTTTTCGCTCAATAACTCTGCGATAATTTCATTAAGATTTTCAATATTTTGCTCTGTTTGGCTTTCAAATGTATTGGTCCATAAGAGCTGGAGAATACGGTCTAATTCCGGATGACCTGTATCCGGCTCTTTGCCTTCTTCAATTTTCAAATTCTGAATAATGACACTTTCTTTATCAAGAAAATCAGAAATGGCATCAACGTCAGGATCATCACTAAACAATCCTTTTTCACCGGCCACATCTAAAATATTATTCTCGACCGGTGAAGTTTGATCAAAGTCACCCTCTATTTTAAAGGCCTTCATAAATTGTTCATGGATAATACGTTCTGAAATTTTTGTTTTGGCTCTCTTTTTAAAAGACTCACTCTTTTCTGTCCCTGTCTTTGCAATTTTTTGCAATCCATCAGCCCTCAAATAATTAAACCGATCCACTAAAAACTTCACGTCTTTCACCAAAACACGCACACTGATTTCACGACGTTTAGGCAGAGTGGTACCGTCCAAAGATTGCCGATAATTTAACTCCTGCGCCATACCGATAATGCCGTCATATTTGACGCTTCCGTCAGGATAAGTTTCGTACTCTACATCGCTTACTTCTTGCTCCGACTTAGGAATCGGCATTCCGATAAGACGCGGATTAAGCCGCACCACTTCGCCGGTTGAATCTAGCTGTTTGGTTGAAACTTTACTTAAAAGTTTAAACATCAAGTGCGGCGGTAAAGGATCAAATTGAATGGCAGGAAGACGTGCCAATAAATCTGCGGGAAGGCCCTTGATACCAGACGTAGAACCCGGGGTATTGCTTAAAGCAATCAATCCAAAATTATCTGCCCCCTTACGCTTTTTATCCTTTTTCGTCGGATCAGGAGTCTCATCATATACAATCACATCATTCAAAGCACTAAGCACTTTATCTCTGGACTGCGCAATTTCTTCAACGATCAACACATTGCCTTCTCCATGCTCATCTTCCATAGCTAGCGGTAAGGCATTGATAGTTATCTTTGAATTACCACCCACCATCCCCTCCTGAAACGTAATCTGATCGAGCCGTGTTTGTGCTGTCATCTCAATCGTATGTTCTCCCGGTTTATTGCGCAGACGTACAATGGCCTTTGCTAACGTACTCTTTCCGCCCCCCGGGCCACCCACAAAATGAACTTTAATCTTCAATGCCTGCAATTGCAGCGTTAAATAAAGTTTCCCTACATTGGCTTTCAAATACGTATTGACTTCATTTACATCCTTGGCCACATCAGCAAATTCAATCCAGTCAATAATCTCTTGCGGCAGGCCGGCATAATGAAAAGAAGCTTTAGAATGAATAGGCAGCCTTATTTCATCCCAGAATTCTGTATTTTTTGGTGTAATAATGATTTCTTTGCCGGAAGGAGAAAGCTTAAAAGAATCTTTTGTTAATTCTAAATCCGGCACATTCAATTCATCCGGGCGCCAGGATGAAAAGTGCGTAATATTGCCGGCATACGTATCATTACTATCAATTTCCGCATGAAAATTAAAATAATTTTTGATGGTGGTGAATGGACGGTACAACCAGTCTTTTTCATATTTAATTAAATGTTGAATCATAAAGGCCGTTAGCCGTGGATCCGGTGCACGTGTAAGCCGCTCCCCCTTAGAGTTGTCCGGACCATTTTCAAAAAGATCCCTGATCTTGGAGTCCCATCGCATTTGCGTGGCCAGATAACGTGGATCTAAAAGCTCCCAATCCTCAAAAATCGCGGCTTGTTGTTCGGGGCTGTATCCAAAAAAAGTCAAACGCAACTCATTGGAAATACGCACTAAATCCGTAATGTCTTGGGTAATTTTTTGTTCAAACTCCTCCCATCGATCATCATAGGTGCCTACATGTCTAGCAAATTTCAGGGCATCGGCCAATTGCCATTCAGCTTCTTCTTCGGTAGACTGCCAATGATATAAAATATTTTCATCCCGTTCCTGCATTGCCGTATTATTGGTGGTCCAATTTCCTGTAATGTTAGGCCACGGCGGATTTTCTGTGGTAATAATCCTGGACATCGGATGATCGCGCATCGTTTCAAATGTAACCATACCATCCCGCTCAACTTTCCACTCATGCGTCTTGGCGGGAATATGTGATTTGATGCCATCCCAAACACCCGGCTCATATTTATGTCGTTCATTCTCTATAATCCATCCCCCCACATGCTTCACATAATTTAATAAAGACGGTTTAAACCCGGTTGTCCCATTTTGCAAGGTCCGTGTCCCACGCGCAAGCCCTTCATCGGTTGCATCTTCATTACCGGTTTCTGAATACGTCGGCATATTAATTAACCGGGCTGCCGCAGACGGCATTTTGGTTTTGGCTAAACCCGGGCCTCCGGACAAAGTAACGGTCTGCCCTTCCCATGAGTCGGACATGCTATCCTGACTAACGGTTAAATCATACAACACCTGCCATGAACTTTTTTCCCGTTCAATAATCAAAACCCTTTTTTCCTGCCGGTTAAACGCCAAAATACGATTTGAATCTTGTTCATAAAAATACCATTGCGTCAAATCCAAACCTTTCAAATCACCTAAACCTTGAAAATCACCATTCTCCTGACTGAGTAAAACCTTTTCTGAACTCTGTTCTAGTTTCACCTGTAACTTCTGAGTGTTTTCATACACCCCTTGATTTTCAACCATATGATCTGCGGAATCAAAAGCATGCAGGAATTTTAAATATCCATCCTCTTTATTTTCTTCCATCACCTCCAATTTTCCATCCTCAATACCATGAATAAAATATTTACCATCGGTGGAATAATCTGTGGGTGACCGTTGATCCGGCCGATGTGTCGCCAAAAGAATATTAATTATTTTATCTTCATTAGCCTCTGTATCTTTAATCACTGTTGTCGGCACACCCATGCCACCCGGTCCCATTGGAAAATACAATGGATCCACACCTTCCCGTTGAAACATGAGCTTTTCTTGACCATTCACTTTTTTATTAAAAAAGTGACGATACTCTTCGGTTGTATTCAACTCTGAATCTTCAACCACCATGGAAGCATCTTTTAATTGCAAATATTTTTGCCAATCACTGTCTGAAACAAACCCACTCTTTTCAATGGCCGTAAAAATGGCATCACCCACTCTGGAAGGAAGCCCTGTGAAAGGAAACGGCTCAATCACCCGCTGCAACTGCCCCTTGGGTTGTTGATGCAACACTTTAGTATCCTCAACCTGCTTGGCCGTACCCATAGGGATAATAAACACATTAATGCCATGCTCTCTGGCCTTATTAATCAGCCCAAGAATTCTGGATTTTTGATTAGGATCAACATCTTCATCCGTTAAAATAAATAAAATTTGCACGCCTTTTTTTTCGCTTCGCTCGGCCGCTGCAATCTGACTTGTAATATATTTCTCTAGATTATCGGCATAATGCGTGCCACCTCCTGCCTCCAAATTGGTCCACGCCCCATGCAATACCTTTTCTCGTTTAACATTGGGCTCTCGGATAGTCTCGCGTAATAATTGCAGATCTTTATCATCATCGGAAAAATAACCAACCTCATACCCAAGATCATCATCCACGATTACCTTGCGCATTTCATAATGTTGAAAAATAGAATCGGTCAAGACAAAGGATATGATACGTGCCATTTCAATCGGCAAATAATTGCTATTTTTTCTATCTTTCTCCCCCATGCTATAACTGCGATCAACCAATAAAGTAATATCCAAGGGTAATGGATCTTTTTTAATCGGATTATTATATCCCTGCGCACCCAGAAAAACATTAAGCGGCTGGGTCATAATCGCTCCATTGTCCAATAATTGACTTAACTTAAAGCCGGTTGTTGCGATCAACAAGGCCTTAAACTGACGGGTTAGGCGCTTAACAAGCGTTCTAATCGTCACAACTGGTTTTCTTTTTAAAATATTTATAATGCTTAAAATTTTATTTAATGTTTTATTTTTATCGTCATATTCTGAAAATTTCTCTCTAAATTCTTTTTCATTAAAATTTTTACTAATTTGATGATTCTCAAGAAATCCTTCTATTTCCATTTTCTCAATTAATTCTTCCCCATCAATATCCAAATCTCGAAAATGCTCCACTTGAAGAGTTCTGCCTTCGGATATTTGCTTTTTATACCATGTTTGTAATTCGCGATGCTGCGTCTTATCCAACCCGCTTGTGGCTTCAATCTGTGCTTCTTCACGCAACTTGGCTGCCTTTAAATCAAATTCTTTAGGTTTAATCGGTTTAATATCTGATGGCGGCAATGCTTCTTGTTTCTTTCCAGTCTCTCCTAAAGGTTTTACATCAGGCAGATTAATGGTATCGGGCATTTTTTGATAATTCTTTGACCTATCTTTTGCACCCTTTTGGGTTTCTCCTGCTTTAGCCGGTTCACTTTTGCTGCCTGAAGACTTATTCATATCTTGAGATGCCTGTGAAGAAGATGTTTCCTGCTTGCCTTGCCCATCTTCTCCTCCTTTGTTATTTTTATTATCCTCGCCTTTCTTATTTTCTTTCTTCCCTGGCTCGCCTTTATCTTTTGATCCACTTAACGATTGTTGAATACCTTGAATAGATTTTTCTAATTGATGAAGGTTACGTAATACATCCCTATTGGCTCCTTGGGTTTGATCTACGCCTTTGTTAACATTATTTAAGGCCTTATTTAATTTTTCTGTTTCATCTGTAATTTGAGGCACATCCGGGGAAGGGGCATGCGTTTGCTTGACTAAGTTATCGGCAATGTGCTTAAGTTTGTTGGCCTTATCTTTCAAATTCTGTAACTTCTCTAATTGTTCCTGTGATTTTTTATCTACCCCGTTAGATAACTTTTTAGCCTCATTAGCTAACTCTGGAGAAGGCAAACCTTGTTGTATTTGAGAAACTTTTTCATTTTGCGCACTTCCCTCCCCCGCGGCCAAACGCCCTTTATTTAAAAGGTCTTGGGATTTGTCCTGAATGCCTTTTGCCTGCTGTTGAATTTCTTTTGATAATTTCTTTGAAGTATTTTTATCAGACTCACTCATTTTTCCCGGAGTAACATCCCCAGATTTCTTTTTAATATCGTCTAATTTTTTAGCAATAGTATTCGTGTTACTTGCTATAGCGTTTAATTGTTGTTCAAAATCCTTAAGCGCATTTTCAATATCATCCGTACTTTTAGGGGTAGCACCGGGTGATACCTGCCCTTGGCCCGAACCTTGAGATGAACCCTGACCTGACGATGCGGCAGATGTCTTTTGTGATGAGCCGCTACCCCCACCGGGTTGTGATAAATTTTCAAAACTCTTTTTTCCTTGTTCCATATCTTCACGAACGGCATCTTCAATGACTTTCTGAATTTCTTGCGGTAGGTTTTTACCATACTCATCAAGTTCTTTACGCTCTTCTTCTGTCAACTCTTCATAGACTTTACGAACGATCTCTTTGGCTATTTCTTTAATCCCTTGCTTCAACTGTTCCTCTCGTCTATCTTGCTCTTCTTTCTTTTTGCGTTCATGTAGTCGTCGACGTTTCTTCTCCTTAAAAGCCTCTGCATACAATTCCAAATAAACCGGCCCGACCTTCTCATTGATAATCCTGATAATGTCCCCTTGTTTAAGTGATTCCGGTCTGTACATCAGCTTAATCCACCCATCATCATTTACATCCTTCCCCATACTACGAACCAGCGCATCTTCCACCTGAGGATTTTTATTACGTGGATCTTTCATATTGCCTTGTTGATTTTCTTTGTAATGATATCGCAGATAAAGAAGGGAATCTAAATAACGTAAATGTAAATCGTAGGTGTTGTATTGTGCCTCCTCAATCAAAGGATTGCCGATGTCATAACGATCCTGAAGAATCCGGCTCATCCATTTCCTGGAACCATCAAACTTTTGTTCAAAAGCTCTATGTTTAATATTCTCTGCATTCACATCATGCCCAATGCCAGAAACCTTCGGAAAAAGAAGGGTATCCCACATCAGCAATGCATCGGGATGTTTTTTGATATCTTCATTCAAATCATCAATCAAACCGCGTAAACCAAATTTAACACGGGAAATAGCAAGAAAGACCTGCCCCAGAGTACGGTCGCGTGCAGCCTGAAGCTTACCCTTTAAATCGTCTTTATTCTCTCCGTCATACGTTCGTGGATAACGATCTGTTTTTACATAATGCATTTGTCCCACCGAGGAATCCAACGACTTATACGTCCAAAAACCATAGGGGGCCGGTATAAATTCAACTTCCTGTTTGGCGGCTAAACGCTTGGCATATTCTTGCCATTCCTGATCGATTTTCTCTAACTCGCTAGCTAATTGAGGATTATCTTTTGTTGGATCCCCATAACGTTCATACAACACATCAAGAAAATCTTTAAACAAACGTAGGGGGTTGACGTCTTTTTGATTTTCCGACATACCCATCATAATCCCGCCCACCAAAAATCCCATCGCACGCTTTCTGGTGTATTCATCATTCAGTGCATCCTTTCGTAACCCTTTTGCTTCATAGACTTTTTCTACTTCCATCTCCAAATAATCCATCACAAAATAACCAGCCCGACGGTCTGATGTTCCAGGATGAATCATAAACCCGGTTTGTCCACTCAATCCCATTTCCTTACCTCGCTGATACAACTCGCTAACCGCGGGTTCACCGAATTTATCAACGTCATGCGGAAGTTTTTCTTCCCCTTCTTTTAAATTCTTCCCCGCGTGCTGCACATATTCCATCACGGATATCGCAAAGGTGATTTGCTCCCATTCAGGTGGCATTTTCAAAATTTTGTGCCCTATTTCATGAGGCAAGACAAGCCGCATCATCAGTTCATCTTCAATTGGGCTTATGAGCACATTTCCCGTGTCCGGCGCGAATGCCCCTTTGGATTGACCAAAAGCTACGGGCATCTGCACAATAGCCGCCGCAATTTTCTTACGGCCTTCCAGATCTTTAAAACTTTCTCTCCAAAAATGCTCCGGAAGATAACTGTCAAAATTGTAGGGTTTAATGGTTTCATCTAACATTTTCATAATTGCTTTTTCTTCAGCTGGATTATCAGATAATGCACTGGCCATTTCTTTTTGAATAGTATCAATGTGTTGTTGCGTTTTAAAAAGATGCTCCTTCTGCCCCACTCGCCGAAGCTCTTCCTTTAATACATTCATATCAAGGCCAACACCCTTTCCAGGAATATGCATTCCTACTAGCAAAGGATCGGCTATTTTACGATCAATCACATCCTCTTTAATCAAACGAAGCAAATTATCATCCGACATTTTCTTTACCGCCTGACTTAAAGGTTCCACAACTCCAATCCTGCGTTCTTGAGCCGCTTCAAATGCTTCGAGATTATTCTGATCTAACGCCATTAACATCTCTTGTTTTAAGGCATAATATCCCACGATCGATTCTTCCGGTGTTTTTACCTGCTCTAACATAGCATCGTCCGTTTTCACAATATCCCGTTCGAAATTCTTCAAGACACTTTCCGCTCTCACAAGACCTCGTTCATTGATCGCCTGATAATTGACGGCCACCATGGCCTGATCTTCGAAACTTAATTGAGCAAAGTTAGTGATTTTTTGATACGCTTGATCAATCTGGTTTTCAAATTCAAACCCACCGGCAAAGTATTTGCGGGGAATAATGGTTTCGGTGGCGGCATCGTATTCTTCGCGGATGTAGTCGTAGACGCCTTTTTGGAAGGCTTCGAGGTATTGTTGGTAGATTTTTTCTTTGTTGATGTCTTCGGACTTGTCGACGCCGGCGGTCTTGCTTTGATTGACATACGCCTGTCCTAATAGTCCGTCTTTGAGTGTTCGTTTGTACCACGTGGCGAGAATCATGGCATGGACGATTTGGCGGAGAGGCGCGAAGTGCTGACCTTCGTTAACTTCGCGTTCGATTTCGGGGAGAAGGATTTCACGGATAATGGATGTGGTAATATTTGAATTCGTAGGGGCATGATTTATCATGCCCTTGTCTTGGGTTTGATGAATCAAACCCCTACGATCCGCGCCTTCCCTAAACAAATAATCCTCTTCCAACATCACCTTCAACCGCGACTCCACCACCCACGCGGTGCTTCCTTCTTCGTAAACAATCGCCTTCTCCGGTACGATCCAAACCTTGTTAAAGGTATTCACCGGGATATCGGTGACACCGTACTCTTCGTACGCCTTTTGATAAATTCGTTCCCAGAATTCTTCCCCCAGATCATCTTCCGGATACATGAGGGTGGATGTCAGTTGTTTGAGCAGATAATCCTGCGCCAGTAAATCCATACCCATTTGTGTTTGCGCTAAATCATCGGCAATAATACGGTCTTTTTCGTAAGGAGATAAATTGACCCAAAGGTGATCATCGGGAATAGTGAGGGCGGCCAGGAAATATTTGAGCAATTTGCCATATTCTTCTGTCTGGGCTTTCTTCGCAAGCACATCTTCGCCCTGATCTATCAGAAAATCCATCTGTAACGGATTCTGCAGATCCAGCTCAACCCCCATCAAAAGAGGCGGTGCATAGGCAGACGGGCTTAAAGGCACCATCGCCCCAGGCACAGGCATGGCCGGTAATATTTGTGCAAGTCCGCTTAGAGGCATCGTCATAGTAAATATAATGACCATACCTACAACTACACAGCGAAACGGCACACCGAATCGTTTTTTATGAATTATTCTTAACATATTGGTCCTATTTAGCAAATAAAGAAGGATATGTTAAGTGTGCCATATTTTTCAGCGCAATGCCAAAAAATGTTTTGGGTAGGATTTTAGAAAGGGAAAAAAAGTGATAGCCACTTTTTTTGTCACTATTTCTTTATAAAGCAAGCCATGGAACGGCATAAATATTTGTCGCAATCGGAAACACTTTTGTTCCTGAATACACAATGATACCTTTTTGTGCTTCCGGGTGGAGTTTTAAGAATTTGCGCATAGATTTAGTATCCTTAAAAGTAACTTGAGATGATGATTTCACTTCTATTCCCATAATCTTTGTTCCGGAACGGATTACAAAATCAACTTCACTCTCCCCTTGCCTTGGTTTCCAATAGTAAATTTCAGGCTCAACAGACATCGTGGACACCCATGAGTTGATCTGTTGAAAGATATAATTTTCAAAATACCGCCCCTTTAAATTTTTATTCTTTAATTCTTTCTCTGATACAATTCCGGCCAAAAAACACGCAGCTCCCGAGTCAAACCAAAAATATTTAGCTTGTTTATAGGCACGTTCATTTTTGGTTGTATAACCTCTTAACTCATGCAATAAAGCCGTATCCTGTAATAAACTCATATACCGGCTGACATTTGTACGTGTTTCTGAACATAATTTAGATAATTCATTCTGAACGCTTTCCCATCCCGTGGCCTGAGCCAAAGCTTCCATCAGACGGCGAAAATTCTGAGGATGTCTTATTTTCACTAAATCTTGAATATCCCGGTGGATATAAGTATCAATGTAGCTGCTCCCTCTCTCCCAAGCGACTTTGTCGCTTGAAGCCAACACAACTCCAGGCAAACCTCCCCGCCAAACAATTGTTGTTAAATTATTAGATGCTTTTACGGATTTTGGTTTAATTTCTTTACCTGCCCAAGCCTGCTCTAGAATTCCTTCGTGTGACAACCCATGCAATTCCCTATGACTCAAGCCCGTTAAGTGCAGATATTTGGCTCTGCCCGCTAAAGTTTCCCTTGGGCGTTGGCGTAGTGAAATATTTCCAGATCCAGATAAGATAAAACGTCGTCTCCGCTTACTTTTATCAACGAAATACTTAACCGTTAATAATAATTCCGAACATCTTTGGACCTCATCAATAATCGTCGGTTTGTCTTCCCAAAGAAGTCCTTTAGGGTCTTCTTGAGCCTGTTCCAATACTTCTGGATCATCTAAAGTTAAATATCGCCAGTTTTTTAAAAACCGAGCGTTTTCCAAAAGAGTACTTTTGCCCACCTGTCGTGGTCCTGTCAAAATGACCACGGGGTGAACCTCAAAAGACGCCTCTATTCTTTGTTCCATCCACCGTTTTATATATTTCATGGCTATTCTCCTTCTGCCAATAAGCATACCACTCAATTATGCACAGATCAACATATATTTGTGCACAAATATACATAATATTTTGCACATATTTACATGGTTCAAGAAAAATAGTGACAGGGGTAATTGGGCGAGGTAATGTGGAGGATGACTGGGACAAGGCCGGGGAAACTACATTACAGGATTTTTATCCCTATTTTCCGACATACGGCATTTAATTTTTTATCGAAAGATGCCATATCTAAATTTTTCCTTAAGGCGAGCTCTATATAAGAAGCATCATAAACTGTTATTTTATGCTCTCGACTGATAGCTAAAATATCTTTTGTAATGTTATCGTAACTATTATTTTCCACAAAAAGCGACAAATCTTTTAAACTACTAATAAAAGAAACAGAATCTGCTTCCTTTATGCGTCCATTTTTCTCTGCAATAAATAACGCATTCGACAATTCATATGGCCATAATGAAGGGACATAGGCATTTTGCTTAAGAAGCTTGTTCAATAACTCTTGAGATTTTTTAGTGTTTTCGTCTTTAAACACCCAACTTAAAATGACGGAATTATCTACGACAAAATCTTTCAATACCGCCTCCCTTTTTTAATAAGTTTCTGAATTTCCTTTTGAGGCAGCTTATATTTTTGGCGTATTTCTAGAATCCGTGCTATCGCCTCTTCGGCTTTCTTTTGATTATTTTCTGGGGGCAATATTCTTGCAACTGGTTTTCCATTTTTTGTAATTAAATACGTTTCTCCGCTAAATGCCTTTTGAACGATTTCTGCAAAATGTGTTTTTGCTTCGAAAGAGCCTATCTCAACCATAATACCCTCCTTTAAACTAGTCTGTTTAACTAGTTTAAGTTTAACACAAAAAAAACTATCTGGCAAGGTTCTAAGAAATCCTTACGTATTATCTATTTTATTTTTCCCCAACAGGAATTCCTAAAGGTTCAGGGGTTGGTTCCGTTTGGACAGATTTTTCTTCCAAAGTTTCCGAAACTTCCTGCACAGGGGCTTCCTGGGATGTTGGAACATCGGCTGGAAGGCTGACTTTATTCGACATCAAAGATTCTTCTTTTTTGGATGAAATAAAGGCTAGGCTTAGGCAGGTGATAAGAAAAAGGCTAGCAAAAACGGTTGTGGCTTTTACCATAAAATCATTGGTTTTGGCGCCAAGCATGGATTCGGCTGATGAAAATCCTTCAGTGAGACCGCCCCCGCGGCCGGATTGCATAAGAATGATGACGGCAAGTAATATGCAGACACCAGCATGTAAGATTGTAAAAATAATAGTCATAATTTTTCTCCGATATTATACCAAATCTATTAAATAACCCCCTTTTAATGGTCATTATTTAATGGAATGGTATTATTATTTATTTACCGTACAGCAATTTTTAATAATAGCCGCAAATGCTTCGCTTTTTAGGCTGGCACCTCCGACAAGGGCGCCGTCAATATCCGGCTGGGACATCAACTCAGCTGTATTTTCAGGTTTGACGCTTCCACCATATTGAATACGCACCGTTTGTGCCATGTCTTCGCTGTGTAGCTTCATTATTTGATCACGAATAAATTTATGTACTTCCTGGGCTTGCTCCGGTGAAGCCGTTTTTCCGGTACCAATAGCCCAGACAGGTTCATAAGCAATAATCATTTTCTGAACTTCTTCACTTGAAAACCCAGCTAAAGATTCTGTGCATTGAGTTTGAATAACGTCAAAAGCTTTACCAGCTTCTCTCTCTTCCAGAAGCTCTCCGACACAAACAATAGGCGTTAAATTATGGTTTAACGCAGCTCTGATGCGCTTATTAACAGTCGCATTGGTTTCACCAAAAAATTGACGCCTTTCGGAATGGCCAATAATAACATACTCAACTCCAAGATCTTTTAATAATGGTCCGGATACTTCTCCGGTAAAGGCGCCGGCATCTTCCCAATAAATATTTTGAGCGCCAAGCTTAACATTGCTTTCCATGACAACATCCTGGACGACTGACAGAGCAGTAAACACAGGACAAATCACAACATCCACATCCATGACATCAGAAACTTCGCGCTTTAGTTCCGTTGCAAGATTAGCTGCCTCGGCAGATGTTTTATTTAATTTCCAATTTCCTGCAATAATAAGTTTTCTCATCTTTTTTATTCCTTTCACGATACTTTTTCTTTGTCCGTCAAAGCCGCTATTCCCGGTAATTCTTTTCCTTCTAACAGTTCAAGTGAAGCACCGCCACCTGTAGAAATATGTGTCATGGCATCGGCTACACCAAATTTACTTGCGGCAGCTGCAGAATCTCCGCCACCCACGATAGTGGTCACGCCTTTTAGCCCGGCTAAATGCTGCGCGATGGCTTTGGTACCTTCGGCGTAAGCATCTTTTTCAAAAACCCCCAAAGGCCCATTCCAAACGACGGTCTTAGCTTCCGAAAGAATTTTCTTAAACCGCGTTATGGTTTCGGGACCAATATCAAGGCTTTCCCATCCATCCTCAATATCTTGAACAATTTTGCTATCTTCTGGTTTGTCAAATTCTTGAATCACTAGAAAGTCACTAGTAAGTTCAATGTTCACATTAGCTGCTTTGGCTTTTTCCAAAAGCGCTTTTGCGATTCCAACCTTATCTTCCTCTAATAAAGATTTTCCAATATTCTTTCCCTGGGCTTTAAGAAATGTGTAGGCCATACCGCCACCGATAATAATCGTGTCTGCTTTGGAAAGTAAATTTTCAATAAGAAGAATTTTATCAGAAACCTTTGCTCCACCTAAAATCACAACAAACGGTTTTTCAGGATTGTGAATGGCTCGCCCCAAAAAGGTAATTTCTTTTTCTAAAAGAAATCCGGCCGCAGAAGGTAAATATTTCGTCACACCTTCAGTTGAAGCATGGGCCCGATGGGCTGTGCCAAAGGCATCATTGACATAAACATCGGCTAATGAAGCTAATTGTTTGGCAAATTCAGGCTCATTTTTGGTCTCTTCTTTGTGAAAACGCAAATTTTCTAACAAAATAACCCGAGCATCACTTCCTTCTATGGCCGATTGAACCGCCTCACCGATGCACTCATCTAACTGCAAAACGGCTTCGCCAAGTAATTCTCCAAGCCGCTTTGCGGCGGGAGCAAGACTCATCGCCGCAACAATTTCTCCTTTAGGACGCCCTAAATGACTCATTAAAATAACTTTAGCAGGACTTTGCTCAAGAATGTACTTAATCGTCGGCAGGGCTGCCTGAATACGCATGTCATCCGTAATATTTTGCTGATCATCCAAAGGGACATTAAAATCAACGCGGACAATAACCTTTTTCCCCTTTAAATCAAGATCTTTCACATTTATTTTTTCCATATTATTACTCCTTTAAAAATAATTTGCTTATTATATCCAACATTCTTATTTTGTCAACATGATGCCTTTTAAGAGATTACGCAACAATTAATTTTCGCGTAACTCCTAATCAGATTCTTTTAAATATATTTTTTGACACGCAACAATAAGCCCCATGATTAACCACATAAGTGTGGTCAATTGAATAGCATAAAAATTAGTATCAAAAGCTCCGTGAATTAAAAACGCTAAAAGACCGGTCAAAGATCCAACAATAACAGAACGTCCAAATTTACTCTTAATTCGATCCAAAAATTTAAACGACATTCCATACAAAGAAATAATTACCCATAAAAAACCACCTAAACCAACAAGACCTATTTCCGCAATCATTTGCAAATAACAATTATGAACATAGTAGCTGCTCCAGTCTTTTCCATATTGGGGTGCTGTCAAAGAATATGTATTAAGCCCTGTCCCCCACACAGGAGAAACACGGATGACCGTCATCGCTTCTTGCCAGAATTTATTCCTTCCGCTGCCCCCCAAACCCTTTAAAATATTTCTTACTTTATCCCCCCAAACAATAGGGGTATTTCCTTCTAACTTCGACTGTTCTACATTATCCTGAACAAAAAAAACATCCCTCGACTTCATCATCATAGGGGCAAACACCATAAGAAAAATGATGCAAATAGCCAAAGGCAAATACCATTTCTTTTTTTGATAACAAGCCACAAATAATAACGCCGTAAAAAAACCCAACCATGCCCCACGAGAATAGGTTAACCCCAAACAAATCATAGACAAAAGAAACAATAAAAAACAGCTCATACGTGCTTTCATCGATTTGGCGCCCTCTTTGACAATATTGAACAAAAGCAATGTCGTAACAATGAGATAAGCGGCAAAATCATTGGAATGCTTAAAAGAAGAGCTAACTCTTCCTGCCATAAGCAAAAAACCACGGGTAAACCCACGTCCGTTAAAATACTGGACCAACCCATTGACCGTCACAAGCAGAACAGAAGCAAAAAAAGTAATAAGAAAAGCCTTTAACCTTTTAGGTGTATCCATACATTCCAAGAACACAAAATAAACCCCCCAGCCTTGAATAAGCTTACAAATAAAAGCCTTCACACTGACTGCTGGGTACTGACTAAAAAAGAGCACGATAAAATTAATAAAAATATAAATACCCAACGATTTATTTAAAAAATTAGGCTTTGGTTGAAAAATTTTTAAAAATAACTTTCCTCTTTGACTTAAGGGAACACCCCCTTGCCCTGAAGCTACGTCTTTTAAATCAAAATTAAAAACAAATAATCTTTTTATAAAAAGGACAAACACAGCTACGCCTATCCAACTCTCAATAAGAGCGGTTGAAATAGGTAAAAAATAAATCAAAGCACACATGGAAAATACCATGATTTGATCAAAACGTTTTAATATTTTATCTCTATTCATAACGATTTTAAAGGGCATGATAAATCATGCCCCTACAAACGACCCTCCTCGTACGGGCATGATTCATCATGCCCCTTGATATACCACTCAATCGTCTTTTTTAACCCTTGCTCTAATTTAACCTTAGCCTGGAAAGAAAACTCTTTTTTAGCGCGCGAGGTGTCCAGGCATCTTCGTGGCTGGCCATCAGGCTGAGAAACATCAAAAACAATTTTCCCTTTAAACCCGGTTAACCGTGCGATCATTTCCACTAAATCTTTAATCTTTATTTCAAAACCTGCGCCAAGATTAACAGGATCTGACTTATTGTATTTTTCTGAAGCCAAAACAATACCCCTTGCCGCATCATCAACATAAAGAAACTCCCTGGAAGCCTTTCCTGTCCCCCAGACAACAATGTGATCATCGCCTTTCAATTTAGCATCAAAACATTTTTTGATTAAGGCTGGGATGACATGAGATGATTGCGGCGAAAAATTATCTCCAGGACCGTAAAGGTTGACGGGTAAAAGATAAATCGCATTAAAATCATACTGCTGCCGATAAGCCTGCGCTTGAACAAGAAGCATCTTTTTGGCTAAACCATACGGGGCATTAGTTTCCTCCGGATATCCATCCCAAATATCATCTTCCTTAAAAGGCACCTTAGTAAATTTTGGATAAGCACAAATTGTACCCGCCGCAACAAATTTTTCAACGCCACAAAGTCGAGCCTCTTCAATAAGCTGCACACCCATCATAAGATTATCATAAAAATATTTACCGGGATTTTCTCTATTAGCCCCAATCCCTCCAACAACAGCCGCTAAATGAATAATCATATCCGGCTGCGCCTCTTTTAAAAGGCGTTTTACGGCACTTAATTTTTTCAAATCATATTGCTGACTTCGAGGAATAAAAATATGCTGACACCCTCGCTGTTTCAAAAGACCAACAACGGCTTGCCCCAAAAACCCGGCCCCACCGGTAACTATGACACGTTTATTTTTCCAAAATTTCATAATTTAAATTAACCCTCGCAAAAATGCTCGCGACTTTTTGTCTTCAGTCGCCAGCTATCAGACTTCAGTAAAAAATAGACTACTGATGACTGAAGGTTGATGTCTGATGAATCCTTAATAAGCTCCACTTCCTTTAAAAACAACAGGTATGGTTTGCCAAAGAATGTTGACATCCAACCAAAAGGACCAATTGTTAATATACCAAGTATCCCATTTAACTAATCTTTTAAACGAAATATCACTACGCCCCCGAATTTGCCATAACCCTGTAATGCCCGGCCGAACCTCGAGCCGCTTCAATTGTTTAAAATCTTCCCTCTCCACCTGATGCAAAGGTAACGGGCGGGGCCCAACCAGGCTCATGTTTCCAGCCATAACATTCATTATTTGAGGTAATTCATCTAGACTGTATTTTCTTAAAAACTTTCCTATTTTTGTAACCCGCGGATCCTTTTTCATTTTAAATATCGGACCATCTACTTCATTTTTATCCTGCATTTTCTTCAAAGCCTCATCAGCATCTCTCACCATACTTCTAAACTTCAACATATTAAACTTCTTTCCCCCTCGACCATATCGATGAGAAAGATAAAAAATAGGACCAGAACTATCTAACTTAATAGAAATCATAAGAAGTAAAAATACCGGAAAAAGTACAACCATTAAAATTGAAGCCGCAATAAAATCAAATATCCTTTTCCCAATTTGCACCCGAAAAGGAGCCGCATCACAATATTCCAAAATAGGAATAAATCCAATATTATATTTACAAAATTCGCCAGGCATTAATTCAAAACCTTGAGGAACCACACGAACAGCAATACCCAATTTCTTGGCCTGCCCAAGTAACTTTAGAAATACACGACTGTCGTGATGGGTTGTAATAAAAACTTTATCTATAAATTCCCTACGTACGATACTGGAAAAATCATTAATTTTCCCTAATACACTCAAGCTATTATTTTCCAAAGGCGTATCTTTAAAATCATCCAAATAACCAACAACCTTAATACCTAATCCCGGCTTTTTCTTAATTTCGTCAGCCAAGGCTGTGCCAACACGTCCAGCTCCAATAATCAAAGCATTAAAATTGTTATACCCTTGCCTGACTAAATAATCGACAAAAAATCTCTTAAAAATTCTCCATATGGAAAAGAATGCGGCTAAAAAAATAGTGACCATCAACAAAATAGATCTTGGAAAATCTTCTATCTTAAGAAGATATATGGCAACAATTACAATTAAAGCAGATAAAAGAGTAGACTTAACGACCTGCCATATTTCGATGGTTTCAAAAATTTCACGTTTGGTTTGATAAAGACCATAGGAATTATTTAAAAAAACTGTTACTAAGGCCCAAAAAAAGAATACTGGTCGGTAAGGATTGACTGTGGTTAAAAAAAAGTTATGCCATGTCACTTGAAAAGGTAATGTTGACTCTCTGACCCAACAAACAAAAAATAAGGCAAGGCCAAAAAAAACAACATCAATAAACATGTAAAAACATTTGATACAAAGATAACGCGTAAATTTAATCATAAAAATAAACTACCTCGGAGCAAGCCTCGGGGAATTAAACCCGCTTTGGAGATTGGCAGAATAATTTTTTTGGCCAATCTCTTAATTAACTATCGCCTGACGACTGCCGTCTTAATAATAAATCCTTAACCACCCAATACACAAACTGTGTATTACCAATAAGATATCTTTTCCACAGGCGCCTGGGTTCACTGCAAAGACGAAAAAACCATTCCAATCCGCTTCGCTGTACCCAGCGTGGCGCTTGCTTTTTTACTCCTGCCAAAAAATCAAATGCGGCGCCTACTCCAATCATCACAGGAACATCCAATTTCTCCCGGTGCTGAGACATCCAATAATCCTGCTTGGGAGAACCTAACCCAACCCATAAAACATCCGGTGCCGCCTGATTAATTTTTTCAAGAACACCTTCATCTTCCCATTCTTTTATTCCACGAAACGGCGGCGCATAACTACCAACAATTTGAGAATGAGGATATTGCTCTTTAAGCTTCTTGGACAATAAATTATTTGTCTCTTGTGTCCCCCCATAAAAAAAATGTTTATGCCCTTTATCTTGACCAAAATCACACATGGCTTGCATAAGATCTGGCCCGTATGTACGGTTAATTGTCTTCTTCCCTTTGAATTTCCCGACCCAGACCAATGGCATACCATCCGGCGTCGTCATTCCGGATCCATTAATAATTTCACGGTATTGAGCATCTTTTTGGCAATCAACAAGAGTGGCTACGGGAGCAATACATACATACGTTTTCCGCCCCTCCTTAATCCAGCCCTCTATCGATAGACACGCCTGCTGAAGATTAGTAACAGCAACCTTGACACCCAGCAAGTCAAAACTCTCAACCACAGAACCTATCTCCTCATACCTGATATGCTGCGCCCATTGCAATAAAAATTAAGAAGTTATTCTACTATAAAAAATAAAATTATCCATAAGAATTCCTTTCCGTAAGCATAAATAAAGTAACCCATCTCCTTAACAATTCTTACCAATCTTTCGCCAGGTAAATGTTGAGCTAACGGCATAATTCCATACAAAACCTATAATGGCCCCTAAAACACCTGCCATCCACCATGGAATATTTGTATTATAAAGAGAGGTTGCAATATAAATATTCGCAACTGCGCCTACACTGCACGCAATATAAAACGAGCCTATTCCTCGAAGAAAATGCCATCCTTTTAACTGCAAATCATTAGAAGTAAAAATATTATTCAACAAAAAATTAGCCGTTATAGCCATAATAGCCGTTAATAATTGCGCTGTTTGAAAATTAAAACCAATATTTTTCAAAAGAAATCCCAACACTCCAATATGAACAACGGCTCCCCCTAATGCAATGAAAACAAACATCACAAAATTGACAGGAATAAAACGCCCGATTAATTTATCCGCAATTAAAATAAAATATTCCCACATAACCAGCATATCTAGTTTACTTTCTCCACTATGTCGTTTGCGAAAGCTAAAAGGCAGCTCCTTAAAACTAACCTTCCCAGGAGCAGACGCAAAAATATCTGCCAATATCTTAAACCCTCTCCCGTTAAACCTATAAACGACTTTCTCAAAAAGACTCCTCTTTAACATAAAAAACCCACTCATTGGATCACTAACTTCTGCCTTTAAGAAAAATTTTGCTAAAAATGTAGCTAATCGGCTAGCCTTAAAGCGCGCCTTATTTAAACCATCTGCTCCGCCTCCTTCAATATATCTACTGCCAATAACAATACTGACACTTTCTGACTTTAAAACCTTGAGCATTTTTGGTAATAACGATTCATCATGTTGCAAATCGGCATCCATCACGGCTAAATAAGGAGCTGAACTTGCCAGTATTCCTTCAATACATGCAGACGATAACCCACGTCGACCGATCCTTTGCAAACAACGCACACGGCTGTCATGCAAAGCTATTTCCCTAACCAACTTATTTGTTCCATCACGAGAATCATCATCAACAAAAATAGCCTCCCAAGAAACGCCGTCCAATACTTGCCCTATTTTCTTAAGAAGAAGACGAATATTATCCCGCTCATTATATGTTGGAATAATAACCGATAGTTCTGCCCCCATACCCTTTATATCCTTTCCCTAAAAAAAATTATTTGCATTTTTTAATAACACTGATCCGATGATTTTTCATAATTTAGCATAATATCTTAAAATAAAAAGTATTTTAATCCATAAGAACGCCTCCATCCTAATAAGGCTTATCTCCAAGTAAATCAAAGTTCTCCATCACGACACCACCTAATCTTACTATGTAAAATGATTTACATCACATTGTTCTATTGTTAAAATAATTTTTTATTCTACTACAAAAAAATAAATTATCCATAAATAGGAGCCCGCATGTTTGCCATCTTCCCTTTATTATGTTTCATTTTTTCCTGGCTTTCCTTTCAAAAAAAACAAGGGACAATTCTCGGATGGCGAGGTTCCTTTCTTTCAGCTGCACTGATTTGGGGGCTCTTAGTCGTTGTCAGCACAGAAGTTTTAAGCCTGCTTCACGCTATCTCCTTCGCTCCTATCCTTATTTTCTGGATAATCGCAGCCAGCATTGCTGCCGCCTGCTTTTTTTTAGATTCAAAAAGTAAACCACTTATAATCACATGGCCTAATCCAAAACTGTCTCTTTTTGAAATTTTGCTTTTATCCTGCCTAGGTTTGATCATCCTAATAATCGGGCTTATTGCCTTTACGGCCCCGCCAAACACATGGGATTCCATGACTTACCATATGAGCCGCGTCATGCATTGGATACAAAATCATAGCATTATAAATTATCCCACGCATATCCTGCGTCAGCTTTGGCTAGGACCCTATGCCGAATTTTCTATTCTACATTTACACATTTTAAGCGGCAGCGATCGGTTGGCCAACCTGGTCCAATGGTTCAGCATGGTAGGAAGTGTTTGCGGAGTATCCTTCCTCGCTAAACAACTCAATGCTAACCGACATGGCCAAATTCTCTCATCTATTGTTGCAGCCACCATCCCCATGGGCATTCTGCAAGCTTCTAGCACGCAAAACGATTACGTGGTAACTTTTTGGTTGATTTGTTTTACCTGCTTCTTTTTTCTATTCAAGAAACAAACAAAATGGATCTATACCCTCCCCATGGCATTGAGCCTGGGATTGGCACTATTAACCAAGGGCACAGCTTACATCTACGCTTTCCCATTTATGGTCTGGTGGTTTTTGGCAAACCTAAAGACATGCCGCCGTCAGATATGGAAACCTTTGCTAACTGTCTTCCTATGTATTTTCATCCTTAATGGTGGGCAGTATTATCGTAATTTTAATCTCGGGGGGCACATCATTTCGCCTACGAATCTTAGTAAGAATGTATCTAACAAAACTTTTGGTATCCGTCCTCTGGCCATCAATGTCATCCGTAACGCGGCTATGCATTGTACGACCTCATTTCCTCGACTTAACAAAACAATAGAAAAAACGGTCCTTCGTCTGCACGACACCTTAGGCATAGCACCAGACGACCCCAGACTAACCTATGGCGGCAAATTTCTCATCCCCAGGCTCCGAACCCACGAAGATCATGCAGGCAATCCTGTTCACATAATGTTTATTCTCATTTGTATAATTCTTTTTTGCCTGCGTTATCGCCGAGAATCTTCCAACTTAAAGAAATATTTCTTTTCTATTTTAGGCTGTTTTCTTTTATTTTGCCTTTATATTAAATGGCAACCCTGGCACAGCCGTTTACATCTACCCATGTTTATTCTCTACGCGCCATTCATCGGAATAGTTGTATCTCAAACTTCAAAATTTCAATTAGCAAATATAATAACTATTTTCTTCCTTTTCTCAGCAAAACCTTATTTGCTCCATAACGCTTCCCGCCCATTATTTTCTGTCCATAACACCATATTTAGTATTTCCAGAACAAATCAATATTTTACAAACCGGCCTGACCTGCAACAATCTTATCTTAATACAAGTCAATACATCCAATCCATTGAATGCTCCGATATTGGAATTATGATCGGCACAGATTCCTGGGAATACCCTTTGTGGCCTCTAATCAAAAAAAATAATACAAAAAACTACCGGTTGGAACATATTGAAGTAAATAACCTCTCGCTAAAGAAAACTGAAAACTACCCTTTAAGTAATTTTCTTCCCTGTGCTATTGTCAAAGCTGACGGCGACAATACAAAAATACAATTCGATGAGAACACATTCATAAAGACACGAAAATTCCACAATATGAATATTTTCCTAAAGGACACATCCGGCCGCCTCGTCAAAGAAAATCTAATCTACCACTTCAACAGAAGTTTTAAACTGACTCAAATGGCAAATGAACTCATGAAAAAGAATAAAAACAATGGTTCTTTAGATAAAAAAAATACATTAAGATTAATTCATATCCGACGGGAAGAATTAAACGAAGCTAAAACTGTGGATACTGAAGAGTTAAACAATATTTACCCAAACTTTGGCAACCTCTTTAAAGAACATTTTGTAAAAGGCTTAGAATTACGTCTAGCCGGGCTCGGAACATCTAACCCATCTAAATACAAACACGGGGAAATGCTCATTGCCAAATTCAATCTATGGATGAATCAAAATAAAGTCGGTATTGCACAAGGATTTAAAACATATTAGACATTTAAGCTGTTTTTCCTGCAGGGTTCATGAGTATCCAATGATAGAATCGGCGCATTAAAAACTGAAAATGCCTAAAAGATTTAATCGCCATTATATTAATAAAGAATACCTTAGGATTAAAATAAAAAGACAGAAAAGCCTTTCGTTTCAACGACAACAATTCTTTCCGTGAAATCCCCTGCGGAGTGTACGGGGCTGTCATAAACAAAAAATTATTCCAGTCTACTTTTTCAATTTCTCCCGAAGCCACTAACTCATTATAACTCTCCGTCCCTGGAAGCGGCAGATAGGTAAAGAAATTGGCTCGAATCACTCCTAATTCTTTGGAAAGTCGGATCGTTGCGTTCATTTCTTCTCGAGTTTCTCCGGGATATCCCAAAATAAAAAAAGCGGCAACCGAGAACCCATGTTTTTTTATAAGAGCTACATTCTGACGCATTTTTTCTACTGTTGTCGCTTTTTTCATTTTCTTTAAAATACGGTCAGAGCCAGACTCAATGGCGACCGTCACAAGATACTGACCAGCCTCCTTCATCAACTCTAATATCTCATCATCCAAACGGTCCATACGAATACCATTAGGCGTAGCCAAACTAATATCTAACTTAAGATCAATAATCCCTCGCAAGACCGATTTACAATAATCCATATCAAATGTAAAATTATCATCAACAATATGAAACTCGCGCACCCCTCGTTCATAAAGCATAGTAATATGTTTTTGAATATATTCTACACTGTGATGCCGTAGCTGCTTTCCCGACATTCTCGGAGCTGAACAAAATTTACATGAATAAGGACAACCCCGCGTTGTCATAATCGGAGCAATAGGAAATTTCTCATAAAAAGCACCATGCTGCGATTCAGGATACGTTTCCGGTGGCATCAAATCCCATGCAGGAAACCCCAAGGCATCCAAATCCTGAACAAAGGCTGGAGGGTTTTGCACAATCTTCCCCTCTTGGTTTTTCCATATGAGCCCTTCAATGCCATCAAAAACTTTTTCTTTGCTCTCCAATGCCGATAAAAACTTTGGAAACCCAATCTCGCTTTCACTATTAAAAGCATAATCTACATAAGGATGAAACTGTTCAAAAGATTCGGAAGGAATGGAAGAAATGTGCGCGCCACCAACGACTGTTATTTTCTCAGGAAAAGCTTCTTTAATAATCTTTAACATCCTGAAAACTTTAGGCGTGTCAAAAGTATAACATTGCACCCCAATCAAATCAGGATCGTGCTTAGCAACAACATCCTTCATCTCTTCATTAGACGTATTTTCTTTAATACAATCATAGATAACAACATCATGATCTTTTCTAATCTGTGTCGCCAGATATCCCAAACCTAGGGAGGGCTGGATATGATCTGCTAAATTATTTGGTTTTACGAGAAGTACTTTCATATTTAATTCATCTCCTTTTGTGCTGCAACCCAAATATTCAAAAATACTTCAAAATAGCCTATCCGCATATTTTTACGCGTAAATCCTGCCTTTTCATAAAGACGAGTAATTTTACAAGGGGTATAGGCATCTTTATGTTCGGCAAACTCAACAGGACTGACCAAACGAAACTTAGCCATAACCCTAAGGAGCGCATCTGTCCATGCGGCAGGCGTTGTCATAATAAAGGTTCCCGAAGGTTTTAAAATTCGACGAATTTCTTCCAGTTGTTTAATTAACATTTCTGGTTCAATGTGCTCAAAAACAGCCAACATTGTAACCACATCAAAATAATTATCTTCGAATGGCATTTCCACATCTTTTTCCAAATTATATCTTTTAAAAAAAATATTTTCTTTTTCCCAGCGTTGATGAGAATCATTTTCTACAACCTGATCTAATCCATATTTTTTATCAAATGGTGTATTTAACAAAAAAAGAGGATATGTCCCGCAACCGATATCCAGAATTTTTCCTTTTCTTAATTCAGGTTTGATTAAACTATTTGCCTTTTTACACCTGAGTTGCGATAAAAGCTTGTCTAAAAACCCCGTGTCTCTTAAAATTTCTATTTTTTCTTCTTTAGTTGTCATCATTTTTTAACAGAGTCATCAACGACCCAAAATTTTAATATCGTTAAAATAGCCTTAACACCATCCACCCAATTAATTTTCTTTCCTTCAGCGTACGTCCTTCCAGAATAACTAATCCCTACTTCAAAAATTCGACACTCTCTCTTAGCAATCTTTGCCGTTATTTCTGGTTCGAAACCAAACCTTTTCGACCGAATAGGAATAGATTTGATAAGGTCGGCCCGAAAGGCTTTATAACATGTTTCCATATCTGTAAAATTTAAATTCGTGAGCATATTACTCAACAGAGTAAGAAATTTATTTCCTAAAGAATGCCAATAAAAAAGGACACGTTTTTTCTGTGAACCAATAAAACGCGATCCATAAACACAATCTGCTTCATTCTTAATAATAGGCTCTAAAATCAATTCATATTCAGCTGGATCATACTCCAAATCTCCGTCCTGAATAATACACAAATCCCCTGTCATATGACTAATAGCTTTTTGAAGCGCCGCCCCTTTGCCTGAATTGGTTGATTGATAATAAGGAAAAATTATATCCGGAAACTCTCCTCTTAACTTCTCAATAACTTTTTTTGTTCCATCCGTTGAACCGTCATCCACCATAACAAGTTCCATAGCTGAAATTCCTGGAATTTTTTGCTTAATCACACGGCCCACAATCTTGTTCAACCATTTTTCTTCGTTGTATACAGGCATCAAAACACTAAGTTTCATTTTTCATTGACCTTAATAAGCAATAATAAACGGTAATGATTCTCTATTAACATTGACGGGAAATTGAGCAAATGTAACGTCTCCAAATGGAAGGTCAATGGAATCTTGTCTCTTTTGCTGAATATATTCTTTACTTTGAACAAAAAGATTTAAATCTTTTTTACGCAATATTTTCTCTTTTGATATACCAAAATCTGTTTTGTGTGCCCGATAAATCGATAAAGTATTCAACATTAACGAAAAAACGAGAGCCCCCATTAATATTTTTGAAGGCTTATCAAGAATTCCTGCAATTAAAACAAACATCAAAGCAACAGGAATGTAAAGAAATCTTGTTTGATGTGATCCTGCCCACCAAGTAAGCCAATAGATCATAATAAAAAATGCTAAAATCGTAAACTGTTTTTTTGTAAATGAAATTATGGAATAATAAATAAACAAACCTAAAAAAAGGAGATATGGCAACCCTAACGGATAATCATATTTATTATTTACTCCTTTTTCTGGTATAGCAATAATCCATAAATGTTTTAGGAAATCTGAAAAAGAGCGACCATATCCATAAAGATCTTTTTTATCTATGTAAGAATCTGCCGAATCAACAATTGATTGCCACTTCCTTGTCCCGTTATCAATATTTTTACTTACCTTGATTAAACCAGTGCCAAATGGAAAAACCGGCGCCCCTGTATAATACAACGATTTAAATACAAAAGGGCCGCCAATGAGAGCGCTTAATAAAATAAACCTTAAGCATAATTTAAAAAAATTTGGTTTTAGAAAAGAAACTTGCGCATTTTGTCTATCACTAATATTAAAACCCCATTGAATATCTCTGAACCCTATTTTCTTGAATATCCAAAACAAAATAAACAAAGCTAGCATAAGTAACACCATTTGAAATGGAATAAATGATTTTGACCAAAATAGAAATGCAAATTCCGTAAGGCTCAAAAAAATAGATCCTCTTAAAAAACTATCCAAAGCAGCAAGAAACAAATAACACATAACAATATCTAACATTGCCGTTCCCATTTGAATCCCAAAACCATGCGACCCCATAATGGCAAAAACAACAAGACTGGTACTCATTAATTTATTATGACTGAATCTTCCTGCCAGCCTTGCGGCTACAAGAATCTCCCCAACTAAGAAAATAAACTGGGGTGATTTATTAGGAAGTTGCGTCACAAACCAATAGGGCGCAAGAGAAAAATTTAGTGGCAAAGGAAACAAATCTGCTGAAGACCATGGGATATGCGCAAATGAATTTAAAATCAAATGCTGACGAGGAATCGTGTAATGATAATTTAATACATCATATTCTTGCATCAAATGGGGGGGATGGAGTGACGCAAAAAAAGCACACGTTAATATCAAAAAAACAAAACTACAGCCAAGAATGAAATAGATTCTTGTTGTTAAAGTAGAATCTAAAAACTCAGACTTCAACTCTTTGATCGTTAAAAAAAAATTCTCTTTATTTAAAAAAATAAGCACGACCGAAAAAAGAAAAAACAAAACAGAAGCTAACGGTGAGGTCATGCCGTTTTTTGTGTCAAAAAAAAATAATTCGATCCAATAAATACCATACCCAATTACTAACATGAATGTTGGTAAATGGGTCCATTCTAAACTTAACGTTTTAAAAATACGATTGCTCTGCATACAATATAGCCTATGACGACAATAAGATAATACGCATCCCCCCATGGGACCCTGCTTAATTTAAACTTCCTTGTATCCCGTGACTTTTGTTCCATTTTTCTACTTTAATAGTGGGATTACCTCATTGCAATTCAAATTGTGCAATTTGCTCAAAAGAATGTATCATCCTGTGGCCATATGCAGATGGGGTAAATATTTTGAGAAACCGTTCCCGGTTTTCCCCCCCCATTTTCTTCCGTAATGTTTCATCATGAGACAATGTCAAAATTTTATCAGCCAATTGCGTTTCATCACCTTTTGGAAATAAAATTCCGCCTTTGCCATCTTCGATAATTTCCGGAATTGTCCCCTCAATGGAAGCTACAATCGGAAGGCTTTCCGCCATCGCATGCAAAAGGACCAGCCCAAAAACATCCCGATGCGTCGGAAAAATAAAAATATCGGCATTCCTCATAAGTTCCGTTCTTTTTTCATCACTTTCCACATACCCCAAAAATTTTACATACGGCTTCAAATTATTACTCTCAACGAATTCTTCGATTTCCGCTTTGAGTTCATTTGATTCAAACGGCCCTCCAAATATAAATCGAATATTAGCATTTTTCTGAATAACTTTTGGAATCGCGTGTATCGCGGTTAAGACACCCTTTGTCCGACTAAGAAATGAAAAATAAAGTACTTCAACACAACCATTTTTTTTCTCTTCCCTCTTTCCTTTATCATAAAAATCTGTCACACATCCTGGAACAGCCACTAATGTCGAAGAATCCATAAACCCTTCATATTTACCCTTCGTCCCCTCCCCCAAAACAATACTTGCTGTGGCCATCTCACAAAACTTCCTCACTAACCATTTATAAAAATTACTACTACTATCATACAACTCTCTCACATACTGCCCCATATCATGAATAACAATACGACACCCTAATACCTTTCCAATTCCACAAAAAATAAAATCCTTCAAAAAAGGCATTTTATCAAAGCTCATATTATAAAGAACATATTGTGGGCGCTTAGAAAGGATTAAATAAATATACTGAAAAAGATAACGAACCATTTTAAATATCTTTCTAAACGTTACTTTTTTATGTGTGTCGTACGACCAAAAGTGCATATTTAAAAAGGTTATCTGAAAATGATCGACAAATTTTGACTCCATAAGCATTTTATACATCATGCTATGGCCAAAATAAGGAGGGGGCAGGGTTCCGCAAATAAGAATACGTGTTTTATTCTTCATGAAAAAGATCTCACATGATCATAAACTGCCCGGCCTTAAACTTTTAACTAATAGGCAGAATTTCACCGCCTATGAGCCATACGCAGACTGACAGTTTCCACTGTAAAAAATGTAAAACAATTTATAAAGATTTAAGAACTGCGGATTTAAATGTATCTATCGAACTAAATACTAGAGGATAGATTTTAAGTCTGTGATCTTTTCCAACACTCAATTCGCTGCAGTCGGAATTCCGACTGAGCGTAAGAGAACCTCGGAAAAGGTCATGAAAGTTTTTAGTATTGCTCTCTTAACTTCTCTTAAAACTTTCCATAATACATATGTTCCAAAGAAATAGCATTATCTTTTTTGCGCTTTAAAAGAGTAAGCCCTGTCAAAAGCCTGTTCGTTGTTCTTACCCAAACCGCATAGTAGGGACTGTCTGTCGGAGCTTTGGTTTCATTAATAATATCGCCTAGCCAAAAATTACTTGCGCAATACGGACTGATCGTTCTGCGAGTAGTATAGTTTTTTCCGTCTGCAGTTACGACATCAATTTCAAAATAGCAGGATCTATCGTAATTCTTACCTGAAGAGAGATATATTATGCTAAACATCGTATCAAATCCATCAGGACCATCTAAGAATACCCCCCTTGAGAAAAGCTTTACGCTCTGGTGAGGGGTGCTTTTGAATTCTGTTGATCTAGGCAAGGTTTCTTCAAAACAAAAAGGTATGTTTGGTAATCCGCCTGCTCCAGCAGAGGTTGTCGTAAGATAAGGATTAAGTCTATGACTGAATCCTCCGTCTAGAGCTAAAGAGTAAGGAACATTCTGGCGGCCTTGCGGAATTGCACAAAATATCCCACCTGATGAAATCTGAACATTATTATCTTTCAGATAGTTATTTAAATTCAAAATAGGATCCGTTTGATAATCGTATATCTTATCATTTTCATAAATTTTAATTCCCTTATTATCAAAATATTGAAATGTAAATTCTTTGATCGGAAATTCGCTCTCGCCATGATAACCGAGAATAGAGTCTATTTTTTCATACTCTGGAAATATAGGATAGTGAAGTTGCCATGGATATATTCCGTATAGATCTAACTTTTCAAGTTCATCTTCTTTGTAAACATGTCCTTCCGCTGAATCCGGCCGATATGGATTGCCGCTTTTTTCTCCCCTGTAAGACGTTCCCGTTTGATGATAAGTATTCAGCCATGTGTTTTCAGGAATCGATTTTGTTGTATGATATAAATTTGGTCGATGCATACTTAAGTCTGATTTAATAAATAACCGTACGGCAGATACATTTTTTGATAATACATCGCTAAATAGTTCATTGATGTCCTGCATAACCATGTGCCCACGCTCAACTTTCTTCATGTCCCGTTCGTTTCTATGCTGCTCTCCATTTTGAAAGTATTCAAGTATTGCTTTTGGTTGTAACGGTTCCCGTTGATTGTGGTTGAACATTGCAGCAACCAATCGATGACCTGGCTCATTATCCGGAAGAAATCCTCTAATAAAACAACAATCGGTACCAAATGTACCAAACCCTGACTGATGATTACAAGCAATAGATTTGTCTCCCAGATAGTCAATGTAATATTGAAGAAAAGGACGAACTTTGCTTGTAATGCCTTCCGCTTCAAATTCGATTTCAATATATCCGCAAAAATCACCAAGATTCATTGTGCGAGAATCAATCACATATGTGCCCCCAGCAGGAATAAGAAATTGACCAGAATCAATTTGTCTTCCTTCAAAAGTTTTTAAACAAAATCGGAAATCAATAGGAAAAGGGTTCTCATATAAGCGGTCAAAATAATTATGTACTTGAATCACGGTTGCGGTGTTACCAGAAAAGAAATCTGAATAAGAATAATAAGGCGTGGCCTCCGATATAGAAATGCGCGTAACAATCTGATCGCCTTTGTTGTTGTCGTATAATATTTCATTCAAAGTATATGCAGCAACGTGATTAAAAGAAGCAACCAGCCACCCATCACAATCAGGAACTCCTGATTCGTAAGAAATAGGTTTAACCGTTTGCTTATTAAATTTCTTACCAATGCAGCGTAAATCGTAAGAATAATAGCCTAAACATGAAGCTGGTTTAATATCAGGCACCTTTATATCTTTGGTAGTACAATCTACCAATACAGCATATTTTTTTACACCAAATCGTTTAAAAATATTTACTAACGTTTCGGTGCTGCGCATCTGTGAGCGTTGATACATCCCGTCTGTAACGGAGGAAAATTGGGTTAAGATTGCTTTACCGGATTTTCTAATAACCTTATGCCGGGAAAGAAATCCTACCTTTGCGGATTTTTTTAAATTATTTTTACTTTTATCTAAAAAACTCTGTACATTTGATCCCATTTTTAGCCTCCATTTTTCAGATTTGTATTTCTGTTATAGCACCGGTAAACCTATTTAAGGGGCTCAAACCCATGATTTTCGCAAGTTGATATAGCGATCCCGTCAATTTCAATTAACCATTCCGGCCTGCATACCGAACCATGAACAATCGTATAAGGAATGTTAATAGATTGTTGATTTAGAAAAGACCTAACAAGTAAAGAATCCGAAGGATCTCGAAGATAAACATTCATAAAAAACATGTTATCAAGCGACGCCCCGGCAGATTTCAACAGAGCCTCAATATTTTCAAGGGTTCTTTCTGCTTGGCCGATAACATCTTCCGGATATAAAACGTCTCCCTTTTTATCAATGCTTGCCGTCCCTGAGATATAATAATGATTTCTGTCTCCGAATAAAACCTTAGTAGCTCTCTCAAAAGTTACACCGTAGTCACTGGTTGAATTTAAATATTCAAAAGCATTGATATACTCTATTTGTTCTTTTTGAATGCCAAAAATTGACAGGGCGTCCATTGAAATGTGGGAATCTTTGAGTAAGGGCCTCCCCTCAATGCCAGTGCTTGCAATATAGTGTGTATCTTCCGTCATACCTTCTTCGGTGAAAATTTCTTTGCGTTTGCGTACCATTTGATCATAATTTTGATCTATGTCTCGGACATATATCCATGTACGGATTGTGTTGCTTTCAAGAGTGGCGTTATTTTTTCTTAATAGGTCCCTCAATGATTTAAATATTTTATTCGTTTGATTAGTCACAGTTTCATTGTCATTACTACTTTCAAACGCCTGATTGACTGTCCATAAAAATCCGTATCTATTTTGACGAACCAAAACAGCATTTGAATGAGGACCTCCATTAGAAAAAGAAACTTTCTTTTTTTGTAGGGGATTACCATCAGGCGTACTCATATGATAGGCATGCAAAATTACTTTTGTGCTTAGAAGGGGGGGTTGCTGCACGACTGAAACAGCCGTGTTTTTATTATCTGTATAAAGAAAACTTTTTGATAAAACATTAGACTGATTTGTAATATCGCTTACAAAAATTCTTCTGAATATGGCTGTGTCTAAAGATAAATTTAAACTCTCAAGTGCATGCAAATAAAACCCTTCAATTTCCTTTAATTGCTGTTTAAACGAAAAAAGATTCTTATTTGGTGAGATAACTAGAGAGGTTTCTTGACATCCTTCCTCCGTCTGAAAAACACAGGCCTTAACACATCCTTCCGAAAATTGAAATGTTTTCATTCCATTCTGTACAACAGCATCAATCATTGAAGATCCCTTTCAATTTATATCACCCGTAACCGACAGGTGTTTCACCTTTTTTATTAATGCCCAACAACCAATGATGATACTCCTTTAATATATTTTCTACTTTTGTTTTTGATTCCCAAATGAAAAACTTCTTCAATCGTTGAGAAACTACTTCCGAAAAAATAACTGGAGTATGATTCGAAAAATGAATAGTAGCATTCGATTGTGTTATTTGAATAATTTTTTTTGCTAACTCATCAAGACGAATTGTATTTGTTGAGCAAACGTTAAAAACCCCATCAACACCTCCAAGCTCTATGCATCTCTTAAATAATTGAATTATATCATTAACGCAAACAAACTGAAGCATTAATTTCTTTGGTGCAAATATATCCAAAGCCTCTCCACTCATAGCCTGTTTGAACAAAACAGGAATTACAGCTTTCTCCGCCTGACCTGGACCGGAAATATTTACCGAACGAAAAATACACAAATTTTTACCACGAAATTGCGTGCGACAAATTTTTTCAGCCTCAAGTTTACTTTTCGCGTACTCATCTGAAGGATCTAAAACTGCTTCTTCATCAATGGGCATCCCTGTAGTTTTATAAACTTTTGAGGTTGATAGAAAAATAAAATTTTTAATTCTTGAAGAATTGATAAGATTTTCTGTCCCTAAAACATTAACTCTTTGATATTGATCCGCCTGTGGTGAACCTGCGTGCGTAAAATTATACGCCCCCAAGTGAAAAACATAGTCAAATTCGACATCCAACAAAAAAGGCACTCCTAAATCCTGACAAAAAAAACCCTTCACATTTTGAGTTATGGAACCATCCAATGGTTTGATATCCAATGCATATACATGCGCATCAGTTTTAACTAACTCTCTAACCAAAGCCCTACCAATAAATCCTCCTGCTCCTGTAATAAGTATGTTGCACATTATGTTTTCTTTTTTTGTTTATCTTCCATTTTCTTTATCAATACTGTAGCATTATAAAGTGATTCGAAAGAGCCTGCGTCAGTCCAATGAGATTTAAGCATGGAGTAGGATAGCTGCTGCAGCTTAACATAATGAGCAAGAATATCTGTTACTTCATATTCCCCGCGAGGACTTTTTTTTAATTTTCTTAAAAAAGCAAACACCTCAGGTAAAAACATCCATAGCCCCGTATTCACATAATGAGAAGAAGGATTCTTTGGTTTCTCTACAATATTAATAATTTTCTTATCTTTAAATTTGACCACACCATAATTCTGGGGATCCTTAACTTTCGCAACAAGAATTTTAGCTTTAAATAAATTTTTTTCCTTTCGAAACTCCTTCACAAATTTCCCTACATCTTCACTCACCACATTATCCCCTAAAATAACCATAAATTCCTCGTCCTGCACAAAATTTTCAGCCAAAAGAAGAGCCGCCCCTGTTCCCGTATTCCCTTCCTGAATCTCATAACTAAACCGAGCGCCCCATTCCTTTCCAGAACCGAGCAAACGAAAAAAATCTCCGACAAATTCCCCTCCGGTCACAATCAAAATATCTTTGATCCCCGCCTTAATAAGCGTTTCCAACGGATAATAAATCATCGGCTTCTTATAAACCGGCAAAAGATGTTTATTGGTAACTTTCGTTAATGGACGTAATCGTTGTGCTGTTCCTCCGGCAAGCAAAACCCCTCTCATTTTTTTGCCCCCCAAAATCCTGTTAAATATCTCTTTTCCATTTTTTCCTTTAATGGTCGCCACCAATCTTCATGAGCCTGATACCATTCAACCGTTTCCTTTAACCCTTCTGGCAAATCATATTTCGATTGCCATCCAATAGATTTCAATTTTGAACAGTCCAAACTATAACGAAAATCATGCCCGGGCCTATCCTGAACAAAAGATATAAATGATTCGTCCTTATTCATTAATTTCAAAATTCTCCGCGTTAGATCAATATTTGTATACTCCTGATCTGCCGCGATATTATATACTTCTCCATTAACCCCACGATCAATCAAATGATAAATCGCACTACAATGATCTTCCACATGAAGCCAATCACGAATTTGTTTTCCCTCACCAAAAATGGGCACCTTATGACCGTCGATCAAATTGGTAATAAACAACGGGATAACTTTTTCAGGATAAGCTTGAGGTCCATATGTGTTGGCCGCACGTGTTATAATCGCAGGCAGATGATACGTTGAAAAAAAACTGTATGCCAAACGATCCCCACCTAATTTTGCGGCTGAATAAGGATTACGAGGCTTTAACTCCGAAGACTCCGTGAAGCTCCCCTCCATAATTTGTCCATAAACTTCATCCGTAGATACCTGAATAAATCTCTTTAACTTTTTCTGTTTTCGAGATTCTTCCAATAAAACATATGCACCAATCACATCTGTCTGTAAAAACCCATAAGAACTCTCAATAGATCTATCCACCGCAGCCTCGGCAGCAAAATTAATTACGACATCAACACCACCCATAACTTTCTTAACAAGAGCTTGATCGCAAATGTCCCCCTTTATAAATTCAAAATTATCCCGCCCTTCAAATTCTTTCAAATTTTTAAGGTTAGAAGAATACGTCAACTTATCCAAAACTCGTATTTCTGCACCGTCCTCCCTCTCATAAAGATATCGCACAAAATGACTTCCTATAAAACCTGCCCCACCTGTGATTAAATATGTCTTTTTCATTGCAATCCTCTTTCAGCATTTTTTGGTTTTAAACCACGGCAATAAGCCAACGTCATCCCATAGATTGTCCAGATTGGAATAGCTGTGTATGGCAGTTCAAAAATAAGTAAAAAATTTGCCGCAACAAACCAATTAATAATAATGCCACAAAGAAGAATTCCCGTTACTGATTTTGCTTGAATAGATTGACGTACCATCCTTACTAATACCCATAAAATTATCAAAATAAACCCCAGCCCAACAACCCCCATCCGATAAATAATATGCAAATAAGAATTATGCGCCCCAACCCATCCATCGCGCCCCCACTCGCTTTCCCCCCAGTTAAGAATTTCTAAACTAATAGAACGAAGTGGTTTGCCAAAATCAAACCCAAAAATTGGCCTTTCTCGAAAAAATTCAACAAGCATATCTCTCCAAATCAAAAGTCGAAAAACAGAATTATTATTACCGACCCAGCCTTTTCCTTTTTTCCTCACCTGCATCTTTTCTATTTCTTCGTCAACAAAAACCGATTCAACCAATTCAATAGAAATGTCTTCTATACCTTGAATGTCTAATTTAACAAGTGCCTCATGTATTTCATCCTTCGCCTGTTCAGCAGAAGCTTCCGAAACTTTATCTTCAACAAGAAATTTTCGTATTTTATTTCTCACATCCTCAACAGAAACTTCGGACACCTCCTTCTCAACAAAAACTTCCTCTACCTTATCGCTCATCTCCTCAACAAAAATTTCCGGAACTTCCTTCCCAATGAAAACCTCCTCTACTTTATCGCTCACCTGCTCAACAGGAAATCTCAGTTTCTCTTTCTCTCTTTTAACAGATACTTGTTTTTTTTCTTCAATTTTCTTGCTAAGAACATCTTGCAGTTCTTTCTTAATCTGATCAACAACTTTTTTCTTTATCTCTTTATTTGCCCCTATATTAGGATTATACAATTCAACTTTTTTATACTCTTTCATTTTATAAAATTTTGCATCCGCCTGCACTTTTTTATCATAAAAACGAAACACCTCAGACATATTTTTAACATCGACAATAGATTTCAAAGAATTATGATCTGCAAAATAAAATATTCCAAGAACAACAAAAAAAACTCCCGCTAGTGCTAACAAACGTCTGATTTTTTTTGTAAAACCTAAAACCACAGGAAGAATTGTAACTAAATATACTCCTGATATAAAATTACTAACGATCATCATTCTAGCTGTCTGGAAAAATGTCGTATAAGGAGCACAAATGACAATCAAAGAAAATATAATCCATCTTATTATTCCGGGAGGATAAGATTTAGCTAAAACACATCCTAAGGTCAACAATGTTAATAAAAAATAAGCATTAAAAGCCCGCGTAACTAATAAAAAAATAATTGCCACCACCAAAAAAATGCATTCCTTTTTATCAAAAATCTCTCTTCGATAAAAAGAAAACCCCAAAATAGCAAAAGCAGGATAATATAATAACGCTGCATTACGAAAAGCTAATGGTCCCCATTCTAAATATCCCCAAAAAGTCTTCCCAATGACAAAAATAAAATACCCAACCAATAAATATTGCGAAAAACGAAAAACCCATTGACTAGCGTTATTATATTTTATGAAAAACAATACCAAACACAAAAAAAGTAATAATTCACCAATAAAAATAGGAAAGTCTAAAAAAGGAAGCTGAATGTGTAGTTCTGCGAAAGGGCTAACCCATATAACATACCCTAAAGAAATCAGGCCTATAAACATTAACCCAATATAATCTATAAATCGATTTTTATTTTTCAAGGTGTTCATTTAGTAATATTTATACTCTAATTAGGTTATAAATTGGACATTTTTGAGATACAAGAGCCATAGTTTGTAACCTAAATCAAGGGAATGAACCCCAAGGTAAGCCCTGGACCCTATCAGCCATTGGGGTATTAAACCCGTTTGGAATTTCGTTAAAACATCGAAATTCCTAAATAAAGTATAATTGAAAAATCAATCTATTCGGCCAACCAAACAGGACATCTGCTTTTTTATTTGAATAGAATTAGGTATCATCTCTTTTATTTTGACCTCAATTTCCTTAATTTTATCATCGGAGAAACCTTTGGTACTTTGTCTCCAAAGCAATGTTGATTTATAATATTCACTAAAACTTTCAATATCAGGAAAATTCATAACACTATCAATCTCTTCATATTCCACTAATTCTTTAGTAAATATTTTTTCAAATAAAGGTTTAAACTCATTAGCAATACGTTCAATACGTTTAATATGTTCTTCATCTGGATTTTTTCCTGTTAAAGAATAATTAAACTCATTAAGATCTTTGGTATTCTCAGGGCCAGGACCGATGACAATAAGAGCCCCTCCTGGAGCTAGTTGATTCTTGAGAACTTGCATCAACTTTAGACTATCTTCCGTATAATATAAAGAATAAATAGAGAAAATCCATTTATAGGACATCCCTGTATCTGGAAGTGGATCATCAAAATCATGAATCATAAACTGAACATTCTTTTTTGGAAGCTCTTTATATTTTCCTTGGGCTTCCTTAATAAGGTCAGAGTTCTTATCCATTCCTAAAATGCTGCCGGAAGGTTTCACAAGCTCCCAGAAAAAACCTGTAAAATTCCCATTCCCGCATCCTAAATCCCATAATCTATCTCCCTCCTGGATTCTAAATCGCTCTTTTATCCACTCATGAAGATTAAAGTTGCTATACTTCGCATGCGCAGAAATTCTTGAATTTAATGCCTGTTTTGGCTCTTCATAAGAGTACGCTTTGTTAACCATAATTTTTCTCCTTAAGTTTACTATTGCGAAAATCGTCATATCCAACAACAGTATCAATACGGTTGTGCAGAACTTTCCAAGTTCCTTCTATATCTCCCAAAAATCTCAAGAAATCCAGACATACCAGGTCACGTAAAAAGTGCCCCAATACACACCAAAAATAAGCTAATATAGAAAATTTATTTTTTTGGGCCAAGTAATACATGTTCTGTATCCAAACCCGCCTATACTTACGACGAAAAACTCTTCCGGGAGGATCTTTTTCTTGATAACAAATCGATTTAGGTTGAAAAAAAAGTTTATAATCACGAGATATTCTATATGAAACATCGACATCATCTCCATGCGCATAACCTCTCAGACGTTCATCAAAACGATACTTCTCAATAATCTCACGTCTCCAAAATGTACAACCACCAGAGACAAACTCTGTATCACAAAATTCTTTCTTCCAATGAGGAAATGTCTGCGAACCACTAGCTAAAAATTTTCCATCTCCCTCATGCGGCATGAGAAAAAAGGCTTGAAAAGGTTTCCGGCGATACACCCATCCATCCACTGTTCCCATCCCACCTGCATACTGACATTGAGTATCCTTCTCAAAAACTTTAAGAATCTCTTCACAAAACAAATAATCAAGAGTGATATCATCATCAAAAAAAACAACCAAATCCGTATCATCACAAGAATCTATCCCGATATGCCGTGCCAAAATAAGTGATTTTATCTTTCGATGAACATACTTTTTCTTGATATTTCCTCTCGGAGGGTTCCATTCTTCAAATATATTCTGTGTCTTTTTATCATCACTCTGATCAATGACAATCACTTCATAAGGTAAAATGGTTTGCTTTTCTACTGACTGAAGAAATTGCGGAATGAGTTGGAAACGATTGCATGTTGGAAGAATCAGACTGTACCGTAATATTTTGCTATCTTTGTCCATAAGTTTTTAATTAAACAACTAAACGTACTAAACAAAAAGCTTCGGCTTTCTCCACACCCACGGCCATTCCACGATAATTGGCCAATGTCTTTAACCCTTCATTAGAACGAGGAAATGGAAAAGGTCTGGCCTCCCCTTCGTAACAGTGCCATGCTTCCATCTTCTTATCCCAGTATTGACTAATATCTACAAAAATATTGGGTTTAAAATATGGATTAAACTTCCATCCCCCACTGCAAATAATTTCAAATGTGTAAATTTCTTTTGGAATCCACTTCCGTGTTGGACGACAAGCAACTTCAACGGCCTCATATGTGATTCGATGATCTATATTAACTTCCGAAGGATTATGAGTAAAAAGAACCGTGGGCTGAAATGATTCCATTTCTTTTTCAATTTCTTTTACAATAGAAAGAAGAGGATGCGTATCAAATTGGGTACATAACATCTTCCCATATCGGACTCTTTCTATACCTAAAATCTCTAACGCGCTTTCTGCCTCTTTTTTTCTTTGAGCTGTTTGTTGAGCGAACTCCGGAGAATTATATTCTCCTACAGGGAACCGGGAAGAAACACCTTCCCCTAAAAAAATAACCGCTATCTGAGCCCCTGCTTCTATTGCTTTAACCAAGGTCCCTCCACACCCTAATACCTCATCATCAGGATGTGCTGCTACCACTAAAAGGCGCGTTTTGGAATCAAAATACATTCTTCCTCCTTGATTTCATTTTAATCCAGCCCAATATATAATATTCGCAATACAAATCCGTAACCTTTTAAACTGTATTTTATGACAAGAAGGACCTTTTCAAAATAGGAACGTTTGTTTTACAAATGCTATTTTAAAAATTATTCCCCACCGGCAACCGTTAAAATGCTTCCAGAGATATATGCACTTTCTTCAGATGCTAAAAAATAAACAGATGAGGCTATTTCATTGGGGTCAGCTAATCTCTTCAAAGGAATTAAGTCGATCCTTTTCTCAATATTTTTATTAGGGTTTAACTTTAAAAAGTCTGTATCCGTTAAACCAGCTCGAATAGCATTGACCAAAACATTATAAGGAGCTCCGGACTTCGCAAAAGAAATTGTCATAGCCTCTACTGCAGCTTTTGAAATAGTATAATGTGCAGAAATTGGATTTCCGCCGTATTTAACTCCAATACTGCTAATATTTATAATTCGACCACCGGCGCTTTCTTTCATATGCTTTAATGCAAATTGTGATAATAAAAATGATGCTTTTAGGTTTACATTTAAGACATAATCAAAATCTTCCTCTTTTATGCTTTCGATACTCTCAGAAATCGACATAGTCCCTGCATTATTAAAGAGAACATCCAATTTCTTGCATTTATCCATACATTGAGAGAAGACCTTCTCTACATTCTCAGATTGAGAAAGATCACTTTGAATCATTTCTAATTTTTCATGATTCAGTGCTCTGAGATTATCATCTGATCTAAAATAGTGCGCAAAAACAGTATACCCTTTTTCTAAAAAAAGTTTCGTTGTGGCTAATCCAATTCCACCATTAGCGCCTGTAATAAGAATAGTTTTACTGCTCATTGATATTTGCCCACTTTTCGAAATTAGGCCTCCCCATGACATCTCCGATGACATTACATTTATTACATGGGTTAAAATTACGATTTTCTTGGGAAAGCAATTTTCTTGCGGCTTGATACCTCTTACTTATCCAAAGTTCCCATAAATTCTTTTCAGATAAATTTCCAACGATATATCCCTTACCCCAATCATGCGGACACAAAATCATATCTCCATTATAGTCAACAAGGGTTTGATAAAATGGATAAAAACACTTTCTTTTTAATGGTAATTGCTCAATATCATCGTTTGTCTTATCTTGAAATTTATCAATTTCAATTACACCGGCCCGATTTGAGAAGATAATTCCGTAATCGCCGTTGTTCTCATCAAAATATCTTCGCCTTAATACAAATTGACTCTCTGACAAATTTAGTGCATTTCTCATATTTAGAAATTCATCGTATGCACTTGGGCCGTCATAAATACTGATAGTAACTGTATCTAGGCCTTCTTCAAATAGCCTTACTAGTTTTTCGGTTCTTTTTTTAAAGATATCTCCATTGCTGTTTATTTCTAAACGCGCCTTCGGTAGAATGGTCTTGCTAATCTTGACCAATTCAGGAAGGTCTTTACTCAAAAAAGGTTCAGAAAAGGCTGAAATCAGGAGAGTCCCATCATAGTTAATCCCCTCTAAATCTTTCATTATTTTTGTGAATAACTTAATTGAGATTCCTTCATGTCTATTTGTATAAAAAGACTCGTTAGAGACAGGGCAAAAACTGCAACTTCTATTACAAGCTCCGTAGACATTAAATTCGACAATAGTAAAAACGGGAAAACCATCAATTGTTCTTAAATTTCCGTCGTTTTCAACAAATTTTTGTTTCCTATAAATGCTCTGATCTGCAACATTATTCAATTTATTCACTTTTTAGTCTCCTCAATAAACCAAAAAAATCGCCTACGGCGATAACCTGAGGCGTATTTTTGGTGCCGATAGGAAATTATATAATTTCCTATACGGTAAAAAAATATTCTGATTTATAGTTTTCTGAATGTCAAGGACAATTTGAATCGGAAGCTTATCCTATTTTTCAAAATTTAAAATACACTCATCTCCGAGAATTCCTCATCCCAATAGCACGGGTTGATACAACTCAAAATAGGATAAAATCTGGTTTTTAAGCCGCTCATCGAAAGGAACTTGAACTTTGAACATATCTCCAGCGCCACGTGTTAAAATGCATCCCACATTATTCCCAGTATTTTTTTTATCGCGCGAAAGTGCCTTCATGTAATCATCCGCACATTGCCGGGTTAAACGAAAATCTGGCAAATTCTTCTCTAATATTTTATGCAGAGCCGCGCGAGATTCCTCTTTAAGATAACCCAACGCAACAGATAAATGATTAGCGATATCCATACCCATAGTTACCGCTTGCCCATGATTAATGCTGTAAGAGGTGACCGCTTCAATCGCATGGCCGAACGTATGGCCGTAATTAAAAACATTGCGCTTGTCTTTATCAAATTCATCAATTTCCACCATTGCCTTTTTAATTTTTAAACTCTCTTCAATATACTCTGCCAAACTTTCCGGAGATTTAAGACACTCTGTATAACTTCTGATCAATTTTTCCGCCAAATCAACTCGACCATCTACTAGGTAAAAATGGAGAATCTCACCTATGCCAGATTTGATTTCACTCTGCGGGAGTGTTTTAAGAAAATTTGCATCTATAAAAATTTCTTTCGGCGGATAAAATGCGCCCAAAAGATTTTTATAAGAACTGAAGTTAATGGAGCTTTTACTACCAATACAACTGTCGGCTTGAGAGAGCAGCGTCGTCGGAATAAAAACCCAGTCAATGCCTCTGTAGAGAACCGTACTGACAAACGCCGTAACATCCTGAATAATACCGCCACCCAATGCTATCAGTGTATGGTTTTTGCGAAAACCTTGACCAACCAGCCACAATAAAATCTCCTCGCACTTTTTTAGAGTTTTGTGTTCCTCTAAAGCTTCAACCACGTGAATACAACGTTCATCAACCAAGTCCTTAAGACGATCATTGACCATATCTATGACAACTTTGTCAGCAATAACAAACACTTCATCACGATCCTTACCATCAAATGCGGCGATAAAATCCTGAACAAAGAGCACCTGATAATCTTGTACCCGAGATTTAACTACGAAGTCCTCATGCATCAATAAATCCCCCATCCACCGTGATATTTTTCCCCGTCAAATATGTATTAACATCGCTAGCTAAAAACAAGACCACCTTGGCTATTTCACCCGGATCGGCAAATCTCCCCACCGGTACGCGAGCGGTCAATTCCTCCATTTCGTGCTTCTTTAGATTTTTTTTGGTTAAATCCGTGAGGACAAATCCGGGGGAAACCGAATTCACCAAAATACCGTGCGGCGCCAACTCATTGGATGCCGCCATCGTAAACCCGCGCAAGCCAAATTTTGTCGTCGTATAAATGGAGCGTTTAGGTTTACTGACCACCCCAAAAATCGAAGCAATATTAACGATCCGTCCGTACTTATGCTTCTTCATCATCGTGCTGACCGCTCTTGTTACGAGGAACGGTCCTTTTAAATTCACATCCACCATTTGATCCCATTCTTCCTCGGTGGCATCTTGAATAAAATTAAGCGCATTAATCCCAGCATTGTTAATACAAATATCAATACGTTTTTGTTTCTCTAATTCCCTAATAAAGGACTTCGTGCTTCGATCATCAGAAAAATCAACGCAGTAAAATGTCTTTCTAGGCTCACCTCCGGCGTTTAATTTCTCAATCTGAGTAGCATTTGTCCCTGTTAAAATCAAATCTGCCCCAAGACCGGCAAGTTCATCGGCAATGGCCTTCCCAATGCCGCGTGTCGCTCCGGTAACAAGAGCTTTTTTCCCTTTGAAATCTATTTTCATATTAAAATTTCATTATGATTTTCGTTGGGCAAATGCCCTGATTAAATTTTCCACCGCCTCAACCTCCATGCGCCAACGGCATTCACGTGTGTAAGATCCAACATGGGGTGTTAAAATGACTTGTTCGTACTTTAATAAGGCGCCATTGTAAGGCTCATCGACAAACACATCTAGCCATGCGCCGGCAATCCGCCCATCATCAAGGGCCTTTAAAAGAGCCTCTTCTTCAACAAGTTCCCCCCTGGCAGCGTTAAGTATAAGCCCTCCAGGCTTCATTAGAGCAAATTCATTACCCCCAAGAATGCATTGATCACCGCTGCTGTGAATCGTCACAATATCTGCTTTAGGCAGTGCCTCCTCAAGAGTTATGCATTCAACATTGGCTCCTCCGGAAAAAAACGGATCGACAACAAGCCATCTTGCACCAAAGGCATCAAGTAAGGAAGCGATCTTTCTACCGATACGCCCGAATCCGATAATAACAACCGTCTTACCCTCCAATAAACCGCCGATGCGCTTATTCCATTGACCAGCGTGGAGATCCTTGTTCATTTGATGCACCATGCGCAATAAATTAAGCATCGCCGCCAACGTTAATTCCGCCACAGACGCTACCGGAACATCCGGCGTCGAGCACACAGTAATATCTAATTCTTCAGCCGCCTGCTGATCGACATTCGACATCCCTGATCCACAACGTGAAATAACCTTTAAATCTGACTGCTCCATCACCTCACGGTCAAGGGGTTCAAGTCCCGCGATAAGCCCGGTCACACCATCCTTTAAGAGTTTTAGTAGCTCCTGCTTATTTAACCGCCGCTTAACGGGATTACCGATCACCGTCGCGCCTGACTTTTTTAGGTTATCCATCGGCGCTGAATCAAGTGCAGCAAAAGTTGACGGACCTATAAGAATTTTCTGCCCCTTAAGCACTGGCACGACCGATTCTCCTATTTGATCATTCAAATGTGCCGGTTGGTTCACAGAAAGGCTCCTTATGATTAATCATGCTCATCATCGGATCGGTAATGTTATACTTCTCCCGCCATGCAGGGTCTGCATAATAAATTTTAAAAACCGTACACATGGTTTCCAAGGCCTCACGGCTTGTCCCGTGCACAATCGGCGTCTTGTTAATAATAGCATCAGCAAATTCTTCAATCTCCCGCCGCCATGAATGATCCTCCAAATAATTAACGACGCTCTCCCGAAGAGAGCCAAAATCTGACTCACTTCGCTCACCGATTGTTAAGCGTTCTTCTCCGTAACTCTTACTTCCTGAAAGAATGCCTTCTAAACATAAAAATCCGTTTGTTAACGTAATATCCAATGAGAACCGGTGTTGCCATTGTGTAGCACTGGAATGCAAAATCGCTATACGTCCATTGGCATCCTTTAAAAGCGCATAGGCATTGTCTTCCACATCATGTTTCCAATAACTGTTGGAAATATGACTGTTCACTTCAACAAAATCTCCACAAAAAAGGCGCAACAAATCTACCATGTGAATACCTTGATCTAACAAAATCCCTCCACCGGAGAATTTACGCTGTGCTCGCCATCCGGAGGAATATGAAACAATTTTACTTTTTCCGTAAACACCCCTGATGTTAATTATTTCACCAAGCTTCCCGGAACGTACCATCTTAAGCGCTTCACAAACCGAATCATGATAACGATGATTAAAACCGTATTTCAAAAACAGTCCTGGGTGCTCTTTCTCAACGGCAATAACATGTTCAATATCAGCCACGTCACGTCCTGGAGGCTTTTCACAGAAAACATGCAATCCCAACTTTAAACCAGCAATAGTCACTTCCGGCGCTAAATAATTTGGTAGGCAAACAAATAGTGCATCCAGATCTTCAGATAAAAGCTTTTTGTATTCGTTGTAGCAACGTGTTCCGTCGGTCAACGTACACGACTCTTTAAACGTTTTGTCGCAAACTGCAGTAACCTTTAAATATTCAAATTCATTAATAACCTTGTGGCGTCGTTTGCCAACCAAACCGTAACCGGCAATCCCGATTTTATAAACTTTCTCACTGGACACGAATTTCCTCTAGTTGAATCAAGGGTATGAATCCCAGGGCAAGCCCTGGACCCTATCAGCCGCAGCGAGCTGCGGGGGATTAAACCCGTTGGAGATTGGCTAAATAATTTTTTCAGCCAATCTCTTAATTAAATTAGCTTCGCGCTTAAATAAAACCTTAGGCGCCGGTAAAATGATCTGTTGCCAGGTGCCCCGTCTTTCGATCAATGGCAAACCAGTTTCCATTAAAATTGGTTGTTTGGTGCTCAATCCAGACAATCGCAGCTTCATCAATGTAAGATCCAATCTCCTGCATCAGATCATCCCCATGAATCGTTGATACTCCATCCCCAATAGCAAGCGGATAATTATTAAAGACATGCTCTGTTTCCTTATCTGTAAAAATCCGCAAGGTAATTGTATTGTCTGGATTTTTTTCGCTACCGCCAACCGTAGAGAGACAATAAACATTTCGAAATTCCTTAAACAGTGGCGCCATTTTCAGACATCGATACGACTTTGGCGTAGCCCTCGGATCATTTTTATACCCATACGTAAATTGCGAATGGACCTGATCTGCAAAAAGATCTCCCCGCCGATAGTACAAATTTAAATAACATGGAACCCGAACAGAAAACTCATTTTGATCCCGCAAAAAATCTGCAACAAAATACACTCTTCCTTCAATACTCTCGCCTTCAAAAACCTTAACAAGGTCAAAACCTGTTTTATCATCATTTAGTGTTACTTTTTTTTCACATATAAATTCACCGGATTCATAATAGGCTTTTAATAATAACGATTTGACTTGGAACCCTATTTCATTTTTATTCACATTAATCAAAGGAGCATTAAGCTGAAAATCAGGCACATAAAAGGCTGTCACACAAGGCTGAGCAGCTGTTCCTGCTATTGGAGAAACATTAATGTCACTCATATTACCTGTACAATTATCATGCCAAAGCGCCGTTGGCATACCATCGTTGTCATGAATAATACAAAATCCTTGTGAACCCTTAACAGGGTCTGTGCTTTTGGCCTCCCTGAAAAGATTTTTTCCTCCATTTAAATCGAGAACCTGAGAAGGATCAGCGAAATTACAATAATACGCCGGACGTTCTCTTGGAATATACGCACGATAACAAAATTTATCTCTGTTGACATACGGCCCTAACGGACTAGGAATAGAATGAACTCCGGAAAGAACGCCCTTATCAGAATCCTTTAAAAGCATAAAAAAACGAAACTCACCGCCCGGGGTCTTAATTCGAGGATGAAAGGCCTCCAACACAACAACACCCCGTTCGGGCAAGGCATCAAGGCCCGCCTCTTCGCTGAAATTCTTAATGAACCTCACTTGGTTAGGCCCAAAAAGATATTGCCTGGACCAGAAGCACCTCCCACCTACCAGAACAGATAATCGGATAAGAAGAGGATCACGAATACCATAGTTTCGCTGTAGAAAATTAAAAATCAACAAATTTGTCATACCGCGGTAATAAGGAACATGCGCGGAAACAAAAGGAGTTTCAAAATCCGGAACAATTTCCTCAGAATTTTCTTTTCGATAATAGGTGGAAAGTAACTCAGACAATAAATCGGATAAAGGCACAATCTTTGCAGAGGGATGCTGATCTAAATAATGCGCCTGCATGGCTTTCGCATCAAACCCGGGGCATGCCTTAAAAAATTTAACAGCCAATTTCTCGGAAGTATCTCGCCCTACTACTTTTGAAAGAAAATTTAATTTTGACATATTTTATTCTTTCTTACTTTTTAATATGGCTGAAATTTTTTAAGGCGTTTAATATACTTTCATTTTCCATACTGCCCACCCATATTTTATTTGGAGTTTCTTGCAAAGGATACCATGCTCCCGTCTTAAAAAATTTACTATAACGATAGCTATCTAATTCACAATGATATTGTTTTTTTTGGGCATCATGCAAAATTACCACACCTTCGGGGGTAAGAAAGTCTTTTGCAGTCTTAAGACAGCGTCTTCTAAAACGTGCATCGACAATAATAATGTCAAATTTTTCATCTAATACTCTTGGAAAATTAACATACTCCTTTTCATTTTCCGATTCCGGACTAAAAACATCACGCGGAGGAGGAAGGCTCTTCCAATTCCATTGAGGCTTTTCCCAAAAAGGTAAAAACTCTCTAAGGTGCAACTGAACATTGGACTGGAGCCCTTTTGTATTCACTTTGCCTTTCACTATTTCATGCCATGTTTTATTGTTATCAATCGAATGCCATTGAAATTTCATATTTTTTCTTCGAAGATACTCTGCATAATAAATCGTGCTCATTCCACTTCCCCATTCAAAAATTCTAATTTCTTTATCCGTAAAATTCTCAAATATATTTTTAAAAAGTTCTATATCTTCCTTCGTCTGGGCAGGTAACCCTCGCTTACCCTTAACATATAAAGCCCCTTGGAAGTATATTGACTGGCACCTTGATATAACTTTTTTAAATAAACTCATTTTAAACCTCTTATTGAAGTTAAAGCTATCCATTGTATGGTTTCAAATTTTATAACTATTTTCATTTTTTCCTTTTCCATATTCACAAAATAATGCATCCTGCTCCATCATTTGCTCTGCCAATCTTAAGTGCTCCTTGGTATCAACGCTTACTATAGGGACCGAAGAAGAAACCATCCTTACCTGAAAACCATTTTCCAACAATCTAAGCATGTCAATCGATTCCAGCTTTTCCAAAGGGGTTCTAGAAAGACGCGTAAAATCAAAAAGCGAACTATATCGATAGGCATTAATCCCAAACTCTTTATATCGTGGTAAAGTGCCATTGTGACCTCCTTTTTTGGAAGAAGGAATCGGTTCGCGGGAATAATAAAGAGCATTACCCGTTTTGTCAACCACCACCTTAACAATATCAGGACTAAAAAATTCTTCTTCCCTCACTATTGCCCCCATCATATCCGTGAACATTACTGTATCCTCATTGAGCAAGGGTGCTATCAATAGCTCAAGCGATTCGGGCGCAACCAATGGCATATCTCCCTGTACGTTTACAATAATGTCAGCGCTAACATTTTGGGCAGCCTCAGCAACACGGTCAACACAACTTTCATGCCGGTCAGAAGTCATAACCACTTTCCCACCAAAACGTTCTACCTCCTGCGCAATTTCTCGATCGCAAGTTGCAACTATAACACAACTTAAAAAATCACACAATAAAACTCTTCGACGTACATGCTCAATCATGGGTAGACCGCATATTTTCATCAAAGGTTTTCCGGGAAACCGGGTAGATGCCATACGGGCAGGTATTATAGCGGTCACTGAGCTCATATATTTACCGTCGTTATATTTTTTAATTCTTTTAATTGTTCGCGACATTTCTCTCCCAACAACAAAAAATCTACTCCAAAAGCTATAAAAGAATACCCTTCTTGAGCTTTACTTTGTGCAACCTCAACTTCAGGATGGACAACATGAAAGCCGAAAGGTTTAGAGTGATGTTCCATGGTTTTTTGAATCGTTTTAAGCGCATTGAGCACATCGGGATGGTCAAATTGACCAGGAACACCTAAAGAAGCGGATAGATCATACGGTCCGATCATACACCCATCAATACAATCGACAGATAATATCGCATCAAGGTTGTTCACAGCCTCAATATGCTCGATCTGCACAATAACTGTACTTTCTTCCGCAACCCAACGACAATATTCTTTAAACGTAGTTCCATATCCATGCGTACGGGCAAGCCCCACTCCCCTTTTCCCTTGAGGAGGATATTTTACCGCCTCAACAGCTTGTCTGGCTTCTTCTGGAGTATTAACCATAGGCACGATCACACCACTTGCCCCAGAATCCATAACACGTTTAATTATCGTAGGATCATTTTCACCGACTCTTACTAAACCTGGAATGCCGCATAATTGAATAACACGAATTAATTCCTCAGCTACCTTTATACCAATCGAACTGTGCTCCATATCAACGACCAGCCATTCAAATCCTGCCTTGGCCATAATTTCGGTAATGGATGGATTCGGGATCGTAACCCATGATCCAATTGAAAACTTCTGACCATCAGATGGCAATTTAAAAGATACCGGCAAATTATTGTGAGATATTTTCAAATTTTTCCCCTTTGATTTTACAAAAAATCACAATGATTTTTCGATCCAATAACTATCTTTATTTTTTTCAACCCTATACTTTAGGTAATCAATTCCCATCAACCGCAACAAAAACCCGACGGGTGTCACAACCAAGAAAAAAATAATAAAAAAGAAAACCTTGAGGATAAAATTGATAATCTGTTTCATAGTTTAATCCAATTGAAATTCTTTACGCCAATCCTTTTTTTCAATAAATGTAGGTTGTTTTTTCTTATCAAGTAAAAATGATCCCATAACCAAATAATCCATCTCAGTTCGCATAAAACACCTGTAGGCATCTTCAGGACTTTCGACGATCGGCTCCCCTCTCACATTAAATGAAGTATTAATCATGACCGGGCAGCCCGTTTGCTCTTTAAATTCCTTAATTAAATCGTAAAAATTGGAATTAAGTTCCTTATGCACTGTTTGTATACGAGCAGATTGATCCACGTGAGTAATGGCAGGAATTTCGGAACGTATTGCTTTCATGCGGTCCAATCCCTTCAGATAGGTAACATTGTTCTTTCTCTTATCTTTTCGAATATGTCCAACCATTAGCATATACGGGGATGAAAAATCATTTTTGATTTTATTATCCCCTTCTACTTCAAACCAATCCCGTACATCCTCATAAAGAACAGCAGGCGCAAAGGGACGAAAACTTTCACGATATTTAATTTTTAAATTCATGATTGACTGCATATTCTCTGAACGGGGATCGCCTAGAATGCTCCTGGCACCTAACGCCCGCGGACCAAATTCCATTTTACCATCAAACCATCCAACAACATTTCCTTCCGCGATCTTGGCAGCCACCTGTGAAAATAAATCTTTATTTTCCAAATAAGAAAATGAATATTTACGCGTCTCTAAAAATTCTTTAACTGTTTTATTTGAATATGCGGTTCCCAAATAAGAACCCATTTGCCGGTCAAGTTTTGATGTGTCTTTGCGCTCATTGCCCAAAACTTTATACCAAATCCAAAGAGCGGCACCAAGAGCACTTCCCGCATCTCCCGAGGCCGGTTGAACCCAAACACGTTTAAACGGCCCCTCCCGATAAAGACGCCCATTGGAAACACAATTCAAAGCGACCCCTCCGGACATAGTTAGATTTTCCTCACCAGTTTCGGCATAAACATGACGCCCTATTTTTAATACAATGTCCTCGGTTATTTTCTGAATAGAACTGGCCAAATCCATATCCATTTCCGTCACTTTACTTTCTGGCTTTCTCGGTATGCGACCAAAAAGTTTGTGAAACCGATCATTCGTCATGGTAAAACCCGTACAATAGTTAAAATAATCCATATTAAGCCGAAAGGATCCATCTTCCTTTAAATCAATAAGGTTATTGAGAATTATATCCACATATTTAGGTTTTCCATAAGGGGCAAGCCCCATAAGCTTGTACTCTCCAGAATTAACCTTAAACCCTGTGTAATAAGTAAACGCTGAATAAAGCAATCCGAGAGAATGAGGAAAATGAAGTTCCTTTTTGATTTTCAATTGATTTCCTTTAGCAGTCCCGTAACTTAAAGTCGCCCATTCTCCAACGCCATCCATAGTAAGGAATGCAGCTCGGTCAAAGGGAGAAGGATAAAATGCTCCTGCCGCATGGGATTCATGATGTTCTGGACAGATAATCTTACCTTTGAATCCAAGCTCTTTACGGATGGTCTGTTCCAGCCAAAATTTTTCCTTAATCCAGAGTGGCATAGCCCGTAAAAAAGAACCTAATCCTTTGGGCGCATACATTAAATATGTCTTCATGAGCCGATCCATTTTTAAACGTGAATTCTCATAGAATGCCACATAATCCAATTCTTTTGCCGAAATATTCGCTTGCTTCAGACAAAATTGAATAGCCTGTTTTGGAAATGAAGCATCATGCCTTTTTCGCGTAAAACGCTCTTCCTGGGCGGCGGCAATAACCTCACCATCACGGACAATACAGGCCGCACTATCATGATAAAAGGCAGAAATCCCTAAGATATACATTTATCACTCTCCATTTCCTGGGACAATTGAAATTGCCAAGTAGACTCCTCAATTTTTCCTGCAATAAATTTAAGTTTTTCATCATACTGTTTGAGAATATCTCTGCAATCCCGGGCCAATGAAAATTGCCGACAATAATGTTCGTGTGTTTGAACAGTTTCCTCCAACAAACCTACCAAAAACTTAATTTGTTTCCCCATATTACTATCCAGCTTTAAATCCAACACCCCCGCAACAGCCAGAGCTTCGGCCATAAACTCAAGCAAAATCCGCTCATATCGCATAGAAATCCGGGAATGGGCCCCAAACCGTAAAGTCTCCCTGAAATACCAAAAAATGGTCGTTTTCATCCGCTCATTAACCTGATTCCCCTGTTTTAAATGGTTCGCAAGCATTGCTCTGACTTTTTGTATTATCTTCGGAAGTCGCACAGATTCATATTTATGATTAAAAATTATATCATCTTTTTTAATGTCCCTGATAATAGATTCAGGAAGAATAGATAAAAAATCCTCCGACTTTCTCAGAAGACCTGTTTCTAGAAAAAATACCTTTGATAATTTGTCCGTCTGTTCTACTACTCTGAGGTAAGGAATCAAATATCTGACAAGAAAAAATTCAGGAAAACGGCCAACATCCGACGGATAAAACGGCTGGGCCTCAACCGCATCCTGAATTCTTGGAAAACAAGGATGTTTCAAATAATATTTAAAAGCTAAATTAATAGTTTTTGGAATATTTTCAAATATAGAATCCCAATTTTGAATTAGCTCATCATTGTCAATGGTTGATACTTTTAATTCGGAAATGAAATTCTTGATCACAGCCGAAGAGAAAGGGGCGAAAGTCTTAAAATAAGAATGAAAATCTAAAGTATTACCAAAAGAATATTCAGGATTATATAAACGATTTTCAATTGCCAAAGGCTGATCACCCGTTAATGACAAAGTTTTGAGTTTCTCGGCAATTTTCTGTGCGATTATTTTTTGTCTTTCAGGAAGAGGGTGGCAATGATCTACATAGCAATCATCGGACACAATACTCTGAATATCCACAATCTGTACGTTCTTAAATTTCTTCGCAATTTTATCAACGGCTATTTTATATGGTTCACGGACACGATACATGGACTTATCCGCCTCATAAGCCTCTGCTAAACGGGAACCAAATTCTTTTTCGTTTCCTTTTAATCTTGAAATTTGTGCAAGATTATAACGAATAATTTCTATTCGTGCTCCCCGTTCTTTTATTAACTGATTCAAAAGATATTCTGCCTCCTCGAAATAACCCTGCTCAGCGGTGCAAACAGCGTAATTATTGACGATAATATTTTGATATTCCAAATTCGACGACAATATTCCTGATTCAAGTAAAATATTTCTATATGCCTCCGACGCTTCATTAAATTCCCCTTGTTCATGCAACAAAAGAGCCTCATTAAATCGAGGATCATCAATAGAAATCTGTTTAGCGATCTTTTCGTCAACACCTAAATATTTATAAAAAAGGAAATTTCCTTTTCCTATGCCCGCCGGAAATAATACATGGGCTCCAGGCCGAACAAGGATTACAGGTATCTTTAAACGATCACATGCGGACACAACCCTGGAAATGTTGTATTCATAATCTTCGACACGCTCCGGAACCTCAATCGTACCGTCAAATTGATTGTTCCATTCGAAATGCAATAACCTGTTTTTTAATTTTGTTTTAGTCTTTCCTTTACCAAGCATGGAATTAATTTTTTCCATTCCCTGATGAATGGGCGTAAACCTTCCCTTATGTAATTCCGAGGACATGGCATCACAGTTCCCGAGATAAATGATCACAGCCCCAAAGGGGGTAAGATTTCTTTTGTTTCTGAAAAAAAATGCACAGGCATCTGCCGAAGTAAAACCGGGCAAAGAACAATTTACGATCCTTGTTTCCGGAGCCCAAACATTCATGCCGGCAAGATGAAAAGGATACATTTCTTTTTCTATGCCTATGCTCATACTCGTTGAATCACCCAAAACTAATATCGTTTTACGTTTCATTAAAATAATGGATAAACGTCATCGCCGGCTAGCCCGATATCTGATGCGCTCGTCCCCTTCCTTTTTTGTTTTCTTTCTTCTCTGATCAAAAAAGGAGCAAAAACTAATCCTTTAAACAGATATAGAATTCTTTGATTGAAATTCTTTTTTGCAAAAGATAGCCATAATATATCTTTGACTAAATTCGATTTCATATCCAACTCCTGTCTTCCAACTCTTTTTGTAGGACAGTCGCAAAGACATTGTGCCCCTTCGTGTTAATATGTCCGTCCTCAAATATCACCGGATCTTCAGAAGAGTGCTCTTTTAACATAGTTTCAGTCATATCTACATAAGCTATCCCAGATTTTTCTAATATATTTCCCAACCGTTTTCTGGGAAGATCATAATCAATCAAACGTGATCGGCTCTTACCACTAAATTGTTGCTGGATAGCTCCAAGCGCAAAAAATAGTTGAATATTATTCTGCTGACAATAATCCCGACAAATTAGAATAATTTTTTCAAGAAGACTGTAACAATAATCATAATAATGAATCTTCCAATAACAAAATATCGGGTCAGCTAAAGGATCATAATTTTCACTCAAATCTATTCCTCCCTGAAATTCTTTAAATTCTTTCCGGTAAGAGTAAAATGATCCAATTATTTTTCTAAACAATAAAAAATGAGCACTCCGGGGGACCTTTTTCAGTTTTAAATCATTATTAGCATCTAAATAGAAACTGGGTTTTACGTAACCATTTACATAATGATTCAATACTCTGGTCACCGCCCAGGGATACTGTTCCACCACAATAACTTTAGGATTATATTTTTTTGCCCGGTTTAATATAGCGATGGCAACTTGATCAATCCCTAAACTACATTGTCCCATATTCATAACTTGCCGATTTGTACGTTGAGCTAAAAGGTCAGAATACCGATCCTCTTGCTTAATACCGCCACCCCAAGTATGAGAACCGCCTATACAAAGAATCGATCCGTCAGATACCGAAGATTTATACGGAGCATTTCTAATCCCATCTTCGTTATGGATAATCTCCAAATCAAAAGACGGATTTAAACTATTTTTTATTCTCTGCTTTAAATTCGGCACGCCCCAAAACCCGAGCTCAGGATCAAATCCGTAAAACGGCTTATCTTTTTTCTTTTTTCTTTCCTGCTTCTGATTAAGAATCATTTTTTGTTATGCCTTAGCTGTTTTTTGTATAACATGTTCGTTAATTTTCTTCCACTTAGGATTCTTCTCAATAAGATTAAAAATATCTTCAATGGAAAATTCAGGATTGCGAGGATAAAGGTTCTCAATAATTTTGCTAACTAATTGAAAATCTTCAGGCGCATCAACCGTCCACCGATGATCTTTTTGATTTTTCTTATTACCGTAAGGACAAGCCCCTAATCGGAATATTTGAGGATTCCAATACAAATATGGCGTTACATGTTCTCGTTCAGGTGCAGTCTTTGCATTTTTATGGGCCTTGTCCAAGGCCTCAAATGAAAATATTTCAGAACCCATCCCTAACGGATAACTACGCCCCGGGACATCTGAGATAAAATCATACTTTTCCAAATAATACTGTTCAATTAATTTATCAATTTCACCGGGATCAATTAAAGGACAATCTGAGGTGACTCTTACAATAGCATCCGCTTGCATCTCCTGAGCTGCCATAAAGTATCTCTCCAACACATTGTCTTCGGAACCACGAAATGTCTTAACAGATAAACTTTCACAAAGATCCAGTATAGGCTGTTCCTGAGATTTAACCGTCGTTGCCACACAAATGTCATCGGCCCTTTGAACCCGCTTTAATCTTTCTAACAAATATTCAAGCAGGGATTTTCCCATGACTTCCTTCATTACCTTGCCTGGTAATCGTGTTGAACCCATTCTGGCTTGTACAATAATAACTACCTTCATATTTTCCTTAAATTCCTTTAGCTCATTCATAAAAAAACTTTTAAATTTTCTTCATTCGGTTCTCGAAAATAATCATGTAAAACCTGTTGTGATATTTTCGTAAAAACGCCATTCCCTTTTTCATACATACAATCAATCGTACCAAGCTGCTGTTTTATTTGCGAAACGGTATTAACCGGTTCCAACAGATAATCCGAAGCTGCAAGGGGATCATAAAAAAATGTATTATCGGGAATGACACGAATCACAGGTATTTCAAAGCAAACAGCCTCGAGTATTGTGATAGTCCCTCCTGTAGAAATAACAGCGTGTGATTTGGCAAACCATTCCTGTATACCCCCCTCATCAGCGAATATAGTGTCCTGCATATTGATCTTATGTAAATAATTTTTCAGTATTTTTTTCGATAACACCGGATGACTCCTAATACAAACTGTATATCCTTCTAACCCTTTCACAGCTTCTTTTACTTTGTCAACAAGTTCAAAAGCAAGATTATAACTAAACGTTAATGGCAATAAAAGAATTTTTTTGTTTTGACCAACGCGACACGTCTTTTGATTATTATTTTTACAAGTATGCACAGATGAAATACGCAAATTGGGGCCATCTTCTAAAATATCCTTCGGAAATCTTGCCCGTTCATGCAGATTCCTATAGATCTGGCTGCTACAAACAATTCTGTCAGGTAACGGATGATAGTCTTTCTCATCAGGGGCCATATGAACCGTCAGCTGATTCGGATAAATTGCGGTATGCTGGAACCCGGTAATATTTGTATCAGGATAATGCTTCCGACAAGATAAAACAAATTGTTTCTCTGATGCATTATTTTCATAGGCATAATAAAATTTGTCCACTTCAAAACCTTGCTGTCTTAATCGCCTCAACACAAAACCGCTTAAGTTCAAAATACATAATGATACGTCAAAACCTTGCTTTCGTAATGCCTCATTAAATAAAGGAGAAACATCTGTTTCTCGGATTTTAATCTCTTTGACATGCCTGTGAAATACCTTATATCCATTATATATTGACCTTACGTAGTCTGAAAATTTAAGATAATGTTCGGGAATTAAAAAAGGCTGGTCATGATTTTTCAAATAGGCGTATATTTCCTTTGTCATTGATATATTAAAAAACATGGGCAAAATCCAGACGTCGCACCCCTTGGAGCGCAACCATCCTGGCAAATGCCCAAAGTTTCTGTCTTGAAATCCTTTTGAATCTTTAAGCGTCCCCTCAGTAATCCAACTTCGGATAACAACACGTTTTTGGGCTGGCGCTTTTTTCTTCAATACTGGTTTAGGCACTTTAAGCGAAAGAATATAATTTCTTGTAATCTTCACAAAAAAACTGCCGATCTGCATAAAATGATGCACAAAATTTTTCAAAGAATCTGCCCATTTATGAAATTTACCAGCATCTACCCGATACCCCTGCTCCTTTGCTATTTTGGATAAACACGAAGACAATGCAGGGCTATTCACAATAAAAATAACATCTTTGTCCACCTTTGATAAAATTCGCTTTGCACAAATAAGGTATGTAATATTGAGAACTAATGATATTGCGGAAGTACTTTTGGAAGCTATCTGCCCTCCCCACCATTCATAAGAATTATATTTTTTATTCAAGCCGAAAATTAATTCTACGATAGACTCTTTAAGCTCTTGAAACGTTTGATCAAAAATACCCGACAAATTTCTGATATCTATGACATGCTCAAATTTTTCCTTTAAGTTTGTATAATAACTATAATCATCGTTTAAATAATAACAGAGCGAGTGGTTATTATCTACTTTTGAGAGCACTGACATACTTTTGTTAAAAGGGATAATTGTGACTTGTTTTGAAGGCATTTTTTCGACAAATTTAATAAATTTATTATGTTACGACTACGTATTTATAAATTTTTTGTTCTCTGCTTTTGACCGGAACTGGTTAACATGATTTTTCACTCGTATCACACCCGCAGGGCTTTCCAACCATCTCTTTAGCCCTCCTAATTTTCCCGCTAAAACAGAGTATACAAGCGGCGTTTTAAGCTGCGGACATTTCGTGAACCGCACGGTATATCGCGCATAATCCCTTTGACCAACCAATTCCGGATCCATATACTGACCATCATTAGGATTTGTTGAAATAGATTCTTGCTTCCCCCAATAAAGGATACGGATATGGTTAAACCCTTCTTCTAAAGCAACATCGACGATTTCGGAAACGCTGATAATATCAAAATATACCAAACCTTTGCCACCGTTATTATGAAAACCTTTATCTAAATCAGAAATCGTGCCCTCCTCGACACACCCCACAAAAGTCGTGCAAAAACTAATATTAATATGTTTTAAAACTTTTTTGATTTGTTCCACAGGGTCTGGCATATGGTGGATAGCATGACGCTCATATCCATAATCATAATTTCGGTTAAATTCATATTTAGTAAAATCTGCTTGCACCCAATTGGCATCTGGAAACCGCTCGCAGGACTTGGAAAAACCCTTGTCAGAAACTTCAATTCCTGTGTAGTCACGTGTATCAATAATCCTCGAATTTTTCAAAAACTGATACCCCTGCCCCATGGCAGATCCAATTTCGACAATGCTCTTATTTTCGACAGGATTTTCAACCGTATAATAAAATGAGCGGTTAGGCCGTGTGAAATCATTGTCAAAGGGCCAATGAATCCAGCTCCATTGAGCATCAATGTATTTTCCATATGCATCATGTGCCCACACTTGACCTAAATCCTGTTGGTAATATTTTTCTTTATGATTCATAGCTCCCTCCATTATGGTTTTATTCCAATAAATCCCAACTCAACGCGGTTCCTTTTTTAAGGTTTTCGCGTACCTTACGCCCAATAATCTCGGAAAAAACATCAGGTTTTAATCCTTGCGACGGACGAATGCTCCGGACATTTTTTTCATTAATAACATCCCCTTGAACCATATCTTCAACAATAAAGAGTGACCGACGATATTTTTTACTTATAGACTCCCTGCCCTGCGGACCATATTTAACCTCGCCTAAGGCTTTTTCAACCGTTCTGATAGCATCAACCATTTCCTTAAATTCATCCGGCTCCAAGGAAAATTCAGAGTCGGGACTTTTAACATTGCGGGAAACCGTTAAATGCCGTTCTATAACTGATGCCCCCATGGCAACTGCCGCGACAGAGATATCCCTACCCATCGTGTGATCCGAAAGGCCCGTAACAATATCTAACGTCTGCGATAAATGTGGAAGGGCTTTAAGATTAATTTCATCAGGTTTTGCCGGATAAGTAGCAGTACATTTAAGCAAAGCGACTTGATCATTGCCCGACTCATTAACAGCCTTAACCGCCGCCTTAATTTCTTCCAGAGTTGCCATACCCGTTGACAAAATGACTGGCTTATTCCTTGAAGCAACATTCCTGATTAATGGGATATCGATGATCTCAGATGAAGCAATTTTATAAGCAGGCACATTCATTTTTTCTAAAAAATCAACGGCCGTCGAATCAAATGGTGAAGAAAACAAATCAATTTTTAATTTCTCTGACGCACTCTTAAGTTCCGGATACCATTCCCATGGGGTATGGGCCTCTTTAAACAGATCATATAATGATTGGCCTTTAAAAATAAAATTCTCATTCTGACAGTCGATGGTCATCGTATCAGGGGTATAGGTCTGTATCTTGACAGCATCTGCCCCCGCATTTTTTGCCGCTTCCATGATCTTAAGAGCATTCGCTAAATTCTGACCATGGTTGGCAGACATTTCCGCAATTATATATACTGGTTCTCCAGGACCGATCGTGCGATTATTTATTATTATTGATTTCATTGTGCTACAACCTCGCCTGCAACGATCAGACTTTCTCTGCCTGATCGAATGATCTCACTGCTTTGTTCTCCCTCATTGAATAACACATCAATTCCGCAAGCAAATGGCATAAATGGTTTATACACTTGCGAATACTCAGGATGATTAAACTGATGATAAAAAACTGAAACCCCGCCCGCTACAAATGCATGATAATCATCTACCAAGTACCCCTCAGAGCCTCGGGGAGAAATGTAACAATCAGCATCCAAGGCCTTCATTATATTAATGATTTTTTCTGAGCGTTTCCCATCGATATTAAGTTCCGAGGCCATAACAAATTCTGCTTTAATTTTAAATTGCTTACACATCCATTTAATCATTTCAATGTTAAACTGGCATAAATCCCCCGTTGAGGCAACTCTGTGAAACAGTTCAGAAAACTCTTTAAAATAACGGTCGTACTCCTTGGCTTTTTGATAATTATGGGTTATTTGCTTAAGGTGTTTATCAATGAAAATCGCATCTTTTAATTCAACATCTTTGATCAACTGACCGAACCGCCCCTTTATCAATACGGGAACTGTCATCCACTCCAAACCATTATTGGTTCTTATACGGTTGCGCTGCTGCCAAGTTTGCTTAACAAATTGAACATTATCAAGGAGTACAAAAACATCAACCATATCTATTAAATCAAAATACCCTATCCAAGGAAGGTAGGTCGGCTGCATAATCGCTACCGTTTTGCCTATTTTTTTTTGCGGATCCACTTTTTCTATTCCTCTAAAACTGCTAATCCCGCCCCGGTTAATCCGTAATTATTACCATTATAAAACATGTACTTTCTGCCATCATAATCAAAAACATAGCCATACTCGATCATTTCACTATCCCAGCCTGATGGAGAAACATCCATGTCCACCTGATCATCTTTTCTGGTCCACTGAATCCCGTTGGGTGATTCCGCGTAACCTATCCTGTAAGGATTTCCACCTTTTTTATAAGAATAGTACATTTTATAAATACCTTGATCTTTAATAACACAGGGACGGGCCAAAGCCGATTCATTGCCAAGAGGTGATTCAACACATACCGTGCCTTGCTGATCCCAATCAACGCCGTTTTGTGACTCAGCATATTTAATATTGTAATAAGGCAAATCCGCATGTTCCCATTTATAACCCGAAACATACCACATTCTCCAAAGGCTGCCTTCCTTAAGAACACATGGTGCCGTTAAAATCATAAACGGCTCACGATCCGTCAGCCGTAAAATTGGAGCCCTTGAGAACCTTTTAAAGCTAAGCCCACCATCCTCGCTTATGGCAAGACCTGTAATAAGCCCCATTCTAGTCGTCGAACGCGGCTTCCATCCTATGTAATAAAGGTATTTCTTCCCATTATGATTGACGATCCAAGATGGTGTAACCCCATTATCATCAAAACAACCCAGATTTCCAGGAGATAATACTGGTTTTTGACTGTACTCCAAAACTTTTGGCTGACCACTTACATCGACAACCGCAAAGCCGACATGCGATCTATTGAACTCATCTCTTCCGCAAAAATAGACTCGGAAGATCGAGCCTTCCACATGATCCGCTATGGGGACCATGGCATGCGTTCGCATCCACTCGAGCTGCTTTTGAGGCTCAATGATTAATCCATATTTTTTCCATTTCAATTTAGAAATTATTTTCATGCAACTTTTGCCTTAATGACATCACTGGATAAACGCAAGGCCTCCGTTTGCTGCCCTCGAAAGACCTGTTTATCTTTTGTGCTCTTTAATATTAAGGCGCCGGCGCCGATAATGCATTTTTCACCAATCGTAATAGCATCTCTAATTGTTGCATTGACACCAAAATAACAATACGGTTCGATCACGACACATCCCGAAATAACAACATGTGATGCGACAAAACAATGGTCTTTGATAATGCTATGATGCCCGACATGATTACCGCTCCATAAAATAACATTATTTCCTATCCTTACCGACGGTTGAATGACATTATTCTCAAATATAAAACAATTCTCGCCAATCTCAACTTCAGGACTCACTTGCGCATGAGGACTCACATAACTGATAAATCTGTAGCCCATGGATTTGGCAGCCAAATATTTTTCTGCCCGTAATTCATTTAAATGTTTAGCTCCTATAGGCACAAACATGACAAATTCATCCGGTGGATAATCATTTACGACATCTTCAAAATTAACCACGGGAATACCACGAAAATTTTTCTCCACATTATATTTACCGTCCACTGTGAAGGCAACAACCTCCAACGAGGGATCTTGCGCAAGATATACATGAGCAATTTCTGCCATTTGGCCATTTCCAAAAATAATAACTTTTTTCATATTTAAACCCCTATCATTTCAATAATCCGGTTAACACCATGAGAATCTAATAATTTTTGTCCCGAATGACTCATTTGATTTCTCTCTTCATAATTATTCAAAAGATTTTTTAGTTCCAAGGCTATAAAATCTGCCTCGATGTCTGAGTTCATTCCCAAATATTTCATGGAACCATAGCGGATAAAATATTCATTAATTTGAGCATGATCCTTATTCAAAGAAATTTGTACAGACGGGGTTCCCGTAATCGCAAGTTCATATTTGGTCAACCCTGAACTTGTCAGGGCCACATCGCACCAGAGCATATGTTCAATAAGGGATTCCGGTCGATCAATAATCATAATATGCTGCTCCGAAGATGCTGCCCTACACCTGATTTTATCTTCGAGAGCCACTTTAAAATTAGGCCCAATGACCACGCGGATTTCTAAATTCAGATCACCGATCATAGCTAAAGCTTCAAGAATTTTAACGGTAATATTTAAAGGGTCCGCTCCTCCCAGTGTTACAAGAACCCTGTCGGCATTTGCTCTTATTTCCCTTTGGGCACAGCGTCCATTTCTATATTCTTGAGAAAAAATGTAATATTTTGGCCCAGTCAAATACATTGATTCCTTCTTCATTTCCAAAATTAAATCATCAGCCCCAAAATAAGGTACAACAATCACATCGGCAGCTGCCTTTATTTTAGGCATAAGGGCATTATCCCCCATCCCGTCAATCAAAATTGTCTTTCCTTGCCTCTTAAGACCGTTAGCATATGCCGTTGCCCCTTCTAAATCTTTAAAAGCATACAATGTTGCGATATCTAATATAAAACCCGCAATCTCACCGTTGATTTGTTGGTTGATAAAATCAACTTCATTAGCCCAATTGACAGCCTCCGGAACTTTAATAAAGTTTAACTTTGAGTCGAGCAATATGTTCTCAATATTGGGATTAATATGTTTCGCAACAAAATACACACACGACTTTGCCTCTATCAGCTGTCGGCCAAAGGCGTAACACCTGTTAAAATGCCCCATCCCGACAACTTCATCAGCGTCAAAACGAATGAGAAATATTTTTTTTCTACTCATGTTAATCGCACCTCTATTCACTTTCCCTGATATGTTTTTCCAACCACTCGTAGATGCTAATACCTTTCTTTTTTGCCTTCTCTGCCAAAATTGACTTAGCTTCCTCAGTAACCCCTTCTATTTTTCCAAAATAACGCGTCCTAATGGACCCACCCCGTTTACCCTTATGCGGAACATCAATGTTAACCGTCGGAAAATTTTTGTCCTTTATAAAATTGATAAAATAAAAACAATTTTCTAATACCCACGACACATTCACATGATTAGCATTTTTCGGTAAAAGGTGAAGGGGCGTATCCGCTGACCATAAACTGTTATTCTCCACCATCATTTTATAATACTCAGACTCCTTCAACCATGGGGCTATGCCTTCATCCCCGAAAGCAACCGTTCCACCGTGTCTGATCACCCTTGTCATCTCAGAAATTGCCTTTTTCAAATCAGGCATAAAATTTATCCCTCCAAAATGAAAAGAAGCATCAAATGAGTCATCCGCATAAGGTAAATTCGTTGCATCAGATATGGATAATATAATATTTGTAAAACCGTTCTTGGAAAGTGCATTACCCGTATGGACAACCATTTCCTTGCTGATATCCTGCGCATGGATTTCTAGATTGCAACCCTCATAATTTTTCGCAAGAGCCAGAACATCATCACCATTGCCGCACCCCGTCACTAGAACCTTTGCCTCATCATGCAATTCGCATTTTTTTAATAGGCTTTCCCTAAAAGTTTCTTCCTTGGTAATAAATGTCAAAAAAAGCCAATCCAGAAAATTCCTATAAATATCATTTTGTCCGGGGCCATGATAGAATTTTTCATTCAAATCCTTATTTTCATTAAGCACTTGGCCAGAGAAATCAATGATCAGATGCCCCTTTGAAAGCTCTAAAGGATACCTGCACCCTTGCGTGCATTGAAAAAATTTATCATTAACCGAAAGTTGTTTTTTATGAACCGGGCAAATAAAATCATCCACTATCCTATTGAATGATTTATTCCCGTAATGTTTTAATTCGAAAGAACTCATGGCTCAATCACCCGTCCAGTCAATAGAAACTCTTTGATCTGTTTGGTTAGTAATTGTACTTTTGCCTCATCATAACTGGGATCAACCCATAAATTAACCACTTCCTGTTCCAGTTTATTAGCAATAGGGAATTGCTCTCGGCCTTGCAAACGCCCCGTTGGAGTCCATTCCGTGATGGAAGGATACCAAGAAGAAATGTCAAACCCGATACTACGAACGTATTGCAATAATTCATCACGGCGATTAGCATCAACACGAAAAGTAAACCGCCATGGCACGCCTGATTGAGCGCAAAAAAATTGCACCGATGATATACCCTGCAACTCCCGGAGATACAAATCCTGCATTTTTATTCTTCTGGCAACCTCTCCTTCCAATGTATCTAATAAACTCAAAGTGTGTGCAGCGGCACCATCGATGCGCTGATAAAGAAACAAAGACTGAAAAAGATCTGGAAATTGATCAAACATTTGAAAAAACTTCGGATCCTTCTGGCCTAACTCCGTAACCATATAATACAATTTCTTAAAATCATCTTGTAAGATTTGCGAATTCTTTGTTTGTTCCGGAATACGACGTTCCCAATCACGAGCCCTACGCGCTATAGATGCATCATCTGTAATAAACCCTCCCCCATCACCGGCATCAAGAATTTTTGAATATCCAAAAGAAACAACAGAAAAATCCCCTTTCGAACCAAACGAAGAACCATCTGTATACCGGCCTCCCAATGCCTGGGCCAGATCTTCTATAAGAAAAACATCATGTTTTTTACAAATTGCTTTAAGCCTCTCGACATCTGCCGCATTTCCGTACAAATGTACAGCCAGAACAGCGCCGATATCCCGGTCGTTTTTCAACATTTCATCAACAGCATTCGGGTCAATGGTTGCGTCTTCTTCCCTTACGTCACAAAACACCGGAATTCTCCCTGCATAATAAACGGCCAGCATAGGCTGAACACACATCAACGCGGGCAATAAAATTTTTGGGCGCTGATCAGGACATAATTTATACGCAAGATAAAGCGCTGATGTCCCGTTACCAGTCCATACACAACAGTCTCGCCCCAATAATTTGGCTAATTGACGTTCACACTCTTCGACAGAACTTAATACATTGTTATTTACGTTCATGCTCATAAATCTTTATTGACCGCATTTAAAATAAACGTATCATTTGTATATGTAAAATAATCCAGCGTAACTCGCCCAACACTGATATCCGAAAAATATTTTGAGAAGTAACTTTTGATATACCCAGGCGAATCAAAATAGAAAAATACTTGTCCCTTACGAAAATCACTTTCCAAACCAATTTTATAACAGTGTGCATCGACGATTTGACTCCCCTGTAAAATCGTGTGCTTAGGCGCAACAGTAGACAACAAAAGCCATCCTCCAGGCTTTAAAACCCGGTGATATTCTTCAATAGCTTTCATAATCTTCTGCTCACAACCTTCATAGTGAATAACGTCCCAAGAAACGATATAGTCAAAAAAGTTGTCTTCAAAAGGTAAATTAGAATTTGTACCAACACGAAAATCAGATTTATACCCAAACGACTCCAATTGTTCCATACCTTGCCGGCATATTTCTTCTTCCACTTCTACCCCATATACATCCATCCCTAAACTTCCTAAAAAAATTGAATTATTTCCTGTCCCAAATCCAACATCAAGGGCTTTCATCCCCTCATAGCCCTGTTGTTTATACGCCGGCATATACGTCCCTTTAAAAAAACGTATGAGGCTTTCATTGGGATACACCATTCCTTTTTTTTCCTGACAATAAAAATTATTCCACTTCGTAAATGCTTGGTTCATCCTTTACTCCTTTCAAAAATTATTTTAATTAATCCTAATTGCAAAGCGTTCCTTGCTGAACTGTACTAATATCCTCTGAAATTTTTTTGGATATAATTTTATCTTTTCCCCATATTTTACCATACCGCTGTGCAGCGTCCGCCAGAACAGTTTCACGCGGTAAACCCGCCTTAAACCCTTCGATCAGCCATTCTAAATAGGTCCCCATCCTCTCAGCTGCACGGCCATCCCTAAAGGGATCAAGTTCGTTTAATATGTTGGACCAATCTCCAAACATTGGTATTCCTCCGGGACGATTCCAATGCTCCTCACAAGCATTCCAAAGGCTGTCTATATCTTTAAAAATAACCTTATCCTTTTTCAGCTTATACAATGGGCTTCGAGGCATTCCTTCATAATCCAAAAATAGTGTAGGTGTTCCTGCTAAAGCAGCTTCGACTCCTGCGGTAGCAGCAAAAAAATGCCCATGAATAGCCACATCCGCTCCTAAAGAAGCTGCCACCGGAGGATACGATCCTTGAAGAACTCCACCCTCATAAATAAAACATCTCCCCGTTTTTTCAGCAGACTTCAAAAGATCAGAAACAGATCCTAATTTTGATCTCAATGTTGCTGGATTTTTTGGTTTTAAAATAAGGCCAAACCATGGATTTTCCAGCACCTTGTTAAGCAAATAGGAATAATTTTCAATCGTTGTTTTATAAGCAAAATTCCATCTGGGATGATTCGTAGGATTTTCGTCAAAATAAGCTGCAATTCTGTTAGCCCCGTGGCTTGTAAGAGAATTGCGAACATCATTTGCCTGTTTTTGCAAAAGGGTAAATCGATAATCTCCCAAATACCCAACGATAATATAATAGGGAATTGACGAACGCTGATCACACCCTTTATGTGCGCCATATTCTGAAAAACCAAAAACGACATCTGCTGTTGTATATGTCCAAGGAGTCGGAAAATGCTCAAACGAACGTTGATAAACGGCACCCACTCCACCAGTATCCTGAAGGGCATCGAGGATAACGCTGTGATCAGAAATATGTTTATTCCAAGAGACATGCGTCTTTATATTATGACGTGTGATAAAATCAACCCAAAAATTATACCTTGCATGATAATTTTTAATATATTGTTGCACCCATCTCTGAGCAAAAACATGTTCCTCATCTCTAATTATATCGTCAGCTTGATCCGTATTATCCGTCTGCTGCTTATGTCTGAAAACATCAACATCAGGAGTAGCTGCTGCCCGAGAATTAATGGCTACAGCGGACAATCCATATTTTTTAATTTCTTTTAACTCCTTATCTGCAATGGGGGCTCTAGGAAGACCGAAATAAATTAGTATATCTTTCGCGGAAAGAGATGATTCCTGACAAAAGAATAAATCTGAATACAGTTCGGGAGAATCAAAATTAAGATGCCCGTAATATTCAACCAAAACGCGCGGCCGCAGCCCTACTTTTTCACCTCTCTCTTGTTTAAAAACATTTTTAGTACTATCTGCTAAATTAAATTTCTTTAAAGTCATCATTTTCAGCACGTAATATTTCACAACCATTCCGTAATATATTATCTGTTTTATAAATGATTTAAAACCATTGAAGATTAGAAAATATTTTTTGATATAAAAATAGTGTGCTCCTGTCGATATAATATTTATTTTTCTCTTTTGCGCAAATTGCTCTAATTCAGAAGACCAAGGCCTTTCATACATAAAATAATATACATTTTGACCAGAAGCCTTAACGATGCCATTGGAATTCTCTCTATAATCGATAATCCGAATGAAATAAATAAGCTCTAACATCGACGACATATTCCTGGCTTTTAAATCACACTCTAGCATACACCGACTTAAAAATGGCTGCAGCCTATGAGCTGCCTTGTATTGTTTTAGCACTTTTTGAATTACAGGATTATCTTTGAAATTATCTTGAATGCCTATGGCATCTTCTATTGTTTTCATCCAAATTAAATTACCATCGTGATCCCGCGTTTCTCCTTGACTAAACTTTACTTGTTCAACCTGTATTTTTATAGGCCGCAAAATTAAACGTGCAAATAATAAACCTGGCCCGGAATTATTGAAATAATATATTTTTTCATTTTCCTGAAATGTTCTGAATCTATTTTTAAAGAAATAAGGTAAAATACTAAACACCAAAGTGCAAACTGTAAGATCTTCTATATAAAATGTAGACGATTTCATATTATTCATTTTAAATTGATGTTGTGTTAGAAAAGACTTCTTTTGCTACATCATCTCTGACCAACCCCTTGACTCCACTGATAACACCCTTCACATCTTTGTCAGACATCGTAGGATAAAGAGGAATGGATAAGCACCCTTTATAATACTGTTCTGCTACTGGACAATTGCCCCAATCTGTTCCAAAATTCTTTCTATAATATGGCTGCGTGTATACAGGAATATAGTGGGCCTGCGTTTGTATTCCCTTTTTCAATAATTCAGCCATAACATGAGCTCTGCCTATCCCAATCTTCTTGAAATCAAACAAAAGAACATACAGGTGAAAATTACTGTCACAAAATTCTTCCTCGAAAGGAACCGTCAACCATTCAATGTCTTTGAAGGCGGCGTTATATTGTTCAACGATCTCGCGCCTTTTCTGACAAAATTTATCCAATTTTTTTAATTGAGAAATGCCCAAAGCACACTGAATTTCCGTCATCCGATAATTGTGCCCCAAAAATTTTTGTTCATAATACCATCGTTTTCTTATTGGTTCGTCACCGTCCTCGCCCTTTTCAAAGGCATCTTCTCTACAAACAAATTCTTCAGAATTGCCGGTAATTCCATGTGATCGCAAGGTAATCAATTTCTTGTACAAATTATTATCACTAGTCAATACAGCCCCTCCCTCGCCCGTCGTAATATGTTTAACCGGATGAAAACTCATCACTGCCATGTTTGAGTGTTTGCATAAACCCACCTTTGCATTTTTGTAACGAGATCCTAAAGCATGACAGGCATCTTCGATAATATATATTTTATGTCCATATTTTTTTTCACCTGCTTTAACAATATCTAAAATGGCCTCCATATCACAGCTCTGTCCGGCAAAGTGGACGGGAATCACCGCCTTGGTTTTTTCATTAATTTTTTTCTCAAGTTCCACAGGGGACAGATTGTACGTACGAGGGTCGATATCGACAAAAACAGGTTTTCCACCGCAATAAACAGCACAATTCGCCGAGGCAACAAAGGTATTGGGAGATGTAATCACCTCATCGCCAGAGCCGACCCCTGCCGCCAAACACGCAATATGTAACGCCGATGTCCCGGAATTGACCGAAACAGCAAAAGAAGCCTCGGTTACTCCGCATACAGCCGACTCAAATTCCTGAATTTTAGGGCCCTGTGTAATGGATTTTGATTTTAAAACATCGACAACCGCAGCAATATCATCCTCATCAATACACTGCCGTCCATATGGAATCAAATCCGAGGATGCTGGATAAATATTCTTACATTCCCAGCTTGATCTTATAATACCCGGAAATCCCTTTTTAAAATCTTCCACAAAAGAATCTATGGAACTAGACATGGAGGGAATATTGATCGAGAGATCATCAGCTAATTTACTTATATCCAAACTCAAATTTTTGCATCGCTTTGCTTTAAAACGAAAGTCATCCAGCAAAATGGGATTGATCAAACTTTTATCAAAATCCAACCGATCTGCAATTTCTAAAATAAACTCGTATTTCGACATCGAGGTACTACTTGCGCAATTATATATTCCAGATATGTCCTTCTTGATAGCCGCGTCTAGGACCTTTGCCAATTCGAATGTATACATTGCCGAGAAAATGCAGTCCGTAAATCCCTGTATTTTATTTTTGCGACTAAGCTCATTAATAGCCCACTCTCCCAGACTCAATTTATCCTGGATATTCCACCCAAAAAAATTAGTTCTTAAAATTAATACATTTTCTCTTTTTAAAGCCTCCTGTTCAGATTTATATTTGGTCTTCCCATAACAATTAACTGGATGGATTAGATCTCCCTCAGAAAAATGGCCCTTCTTACCGTCATAAACAAGATCTGTAGAAATAGAAATAAATTTCATTTGATGGTCGTTGAGACTTTCAACCAAATTCCTCGTTCCTAATACATTAATTCTTTCAGCATCCTGCGGGCTTACTTCACAAGTGTCCACATCCGCCTGGGCCGCACAATGAATAATGATTTCGGGTTTAATTTCCTCAATGAGCCCGTGCACATCTTTGCAGGAGGTCAGATCCATGCCTACCGTACGGATCCCGTCCATTTCGCATTGATGTGTATGGTATAACCCCACAATGTCGTAGGTGTCTTTAAGGCAATACGCGATATTATTCCCTAGTAATCCGCTGATCCCTGTAATTAACATTCGTTTTTTTTGCATTTCTTGCCCTTTTATGCCTTGGCCATTTTACGAAACTGTTGGTTGCCTGCTAAAAGCTCCTCATACGTGCCTTGATCAAAAATTTTGCCTTGCTCAAGCATATAGATAACATCACACTCCTTCACAGTACTCAACCTATGCGCAATAAAAACAATGGTCTTTTTATGCGTTAAATTATGAACAGAGTCCAAAATGGCATCTTCCGTAATCCCGTCAAGAGCGCTCGTGGCCTCATCAAACACTAATAATAATGGATCATGATAAAGTGCTCTGGCAATGCCTATCCGTTGCTTTTGGCCTCCACTAAGACGAATCCCCCGTTCCCCCACTTCCGTTTCGTATTTGTGGGAAAGTTCTTGTGTAACAAAATCATGAATATTGGCTAATCGTGCCGCCCGTTCAACAGCCTTGTGATCAATTTCATCATCCCTAATACCAAACGCAATGTTGCGCGTAATCGTATCATCACAAAGATAGATATTCTGGGGAACATATCCAATATTCGCCTGCCAACCACGTAAATTCTCTGTTGTCAATACTGTACCATCCACCGTAATTGTTCCCTGCTGCGGACGTAATAAACCAAGAAGAACATCAATAATCGTTGTTTTACCTGCACCGGTATCTCCAACGAACCCAACGGTTGTATTTGCTTTAACGATTAAACTTAAATTCTTTAAAACAGACTTCTGCGCTTTTGGATATTGAAAGGTAACATTTTGAAATTCAATCTTGCCTAAAAACGGCAGCGCCTGCGTAGGTCCTAATTGTTTCTTCTCCCCCCCATGCGAGCAGTTAAAATAATTATGATAAATTTTATCCAGTGTCGCGCGGCCAAACCGCATTGAGGTAATATCACTAAAAATTTGGTGTAATGCTGGTAAAAGACGATAGGCAGCAAACGCATAAAGGCCGATCAAAGGAATAATCTGTTGATAATCATTCTTTACCCTAATCAAACAAATCGTTATAAGCAATATTCCCCCGAACCCTAAGACTTCAAAGGCATACCGTGGAAATTGCGAAATCAAAAATTGCGAAGAATAACAGCGGATAATTTTTTTTGTCGGATCGGAATAACCCTCAATAAATTTTTCCTCTGTTCCCAAAATCTTGATATCTTTTATTCCACCAAAAGCTTCATTCAACGATTTATACATTTTTTTACTGTGTTCCATAAGTTCCTCACCCGAACGGGAGAGCCTCTTTCTACAAAACATGTAAATAACCGCGTATCCCCCGCCAATAAGCAGCAAAACCATTGTCGCTACCACAGGATCCACAATCATCAATAAGCCCAATGTTAATAAGGCCAGCAGGACTCTCGCCATCAGCTGCATAAATGGAATAAGCGTGCTGCTCACAACTCGGGCCACCTCTGATATTAAATAAGCCGTTAACTCAGAACTATTGCGATTAAGAAAAAACACATACGGTTCATACAGGTATTGGGATAACAGGCGAGTCGATATAATATGATGTTTTAACCATGTAAACCGCAATAATGCTATCATGGTCATGGCACGAAAACTATTACTAGCAAGCAAAATAACAAACGATGCCATTCCAAGAGCCATGAAAAAATGACTATCGTCCGTAAATCCCATATTGTCATAGAGCCACTTTAGCTTGCTATTTGTCTGGATCACTTCCGGATTCGAAATGACACTGAGAAACGGAAAGATCGAAGCAATTCCCACAATATCCAACAAGGACATAAGGATAATCATCACGATCAATCCATAAAGCCCTTTGTTTTCACCTATGGTCAGCAATGTCCAAATTTTTTTAAATCTTTCCAACATCCCTTTTACCTCAATTCTTCAAAGTTATTTAAATTAAATTCACTCAAAAAACGTTCTTTTATACTTTTATTACTCGGGCCGTATGGAAGAATCAATTTTTCCGATCTGTCCATGGATTTGGGATGAACAACTTTTTTTCCACGAAAAGAAGATTCCGTACGATTGACATTTTCATCAACAAAAAAAAGATTTTTATCGCCTAAAATTCCATCAACAAATGCAGCCGTCACAGTAGTTCCCAGAACGCCAATATTGGATTCATCAGAAATTGCTTCCAATTTTTCCTTTTGCTCGCGCAAATATTGAATAATCTGATAAATATTTAAATCTTCTTTGGGGGGGGATGCTCTATGGCGATCTGTCAATTTTGAAATAACTACCACATCCCGCGGGAAGCAATCATTCTCAATGAAAGTACAGTCAAACCCATTTTGACTTAAAATATTTTTTAAAATACAAGGTGTAAAATAAAAATACTGATCGGCCAGAAGGAGTGAATAGGGATTCATCGACATATCGGGCATCTGTATAAACAATTTTCCTTCCGGCTTGATCAATCTTTGAATGTGTTTAAATAATCCATGCATATCCTTTATGTACATCATGGAACACGACAAACAGATCAAATCAAATTTTTCCTTAATATTTTCCAATCCGGATGACCAAAATGTAAAATTCTTTTGTTCAGGAAAAAGTGGCTTTAGGTATTCATTAACATCAAACCCATGAAATTGCGCCTCAGGAACACGATCAGAGAGTTCACGAAGCAACTCACCGTCAAAACATCCAATATCTAAAATTTTTGTTGTATTCGTGTTCGATAAATACCCTTTTAAAATTTCTGCCTGTAAATATGACCGTGTTACCCTTTTGTTTATGTCTTTTACAAAGTACGTCTGATTGGTAATCTGTCCTTGGGCATAATCAGAACTTTCATAAATGGCATCAATTTTCTTCTGCTGTGAGAAATCAAGAATGTTAACCAGTAACTGGCATCGAGGACATCGGCCAATGACTCCATTTTCACCAAGATCAATAAAACCAAAATGTTGAAATAAAGGTAATTCAACCTTTATAAGCTCCAAGGACACCTCACAAAAAGGACACTCCTTATTTAGAAAATCCTTAGAATCAGTTTCAAAGTCAATATTTACTTTTGAAGATGAAAAACTTGTCATCATTGATTCACCTGAACTGTATAACTTTTATTTTTATTCCACATGTCCGTAACTTGTTTTATACATTGTTCAATCGATGTAAATTTATAATTTATCTCCTGATCCAATCTCTTTGTCACCAGCGTCGTATTTTTAGGGCGTAAAAATGGTTCTCCCAAATCATCTAATGACATTCGTTGAACATTTTTTGAACTTACCCCCAAACAGTCAGCCATTTTTACGGCTAAATCATATCTGGACCATACCTCGGGCGAGCTAACATTGACCACACCAGTAACATTGTTCTTCTGCAATAATTGAATCGCATTGATCACATCCGAAAGAAGTGTGATGGAAAATATCTGGTCATACGCAGCACGGATAGTTCCTCCTGAGATTAAAACGGAAGCCATGTCATCAAGAATTGTTCTATCGCCATACTCAAGCGTAAAAATTTTGGTTAGCCGCACTATCAAATAATTTTCTTTACAAATTTCTTTCATACGCCGTTCAATCTCGGCCTTTTGTTTCCCATATTCATTAACTGGATTTAAAGGTGCCTCGTCATCATAAGAGCCTTTCTTCCCGTCAAATACTGTGTCGCTTGAAAAATATATAGGTTTAATACCTTCTTTGACTAACTGTTGAATGAGCTGAATCGTCCCCTCCGTCATTCGTTTTGTATATTCTTTTTCGTTCTCACAAACTTTCAATCCAGTTATTGCAGCACAAATAATAGCAGCTTTATGACCAGACTCAGCAAGCTTCAATGCAGCGATATCAGGATCAAGTAGATTCAAATAATCCCAATCCCCTTTTGTTGATTGCCTCGTCGTTCCAATACAATCAGGATGGGCCTTCTTGCATTCCGAATACAAAGCGTTTCCGATAAACCCTGTTCTACCGATAATTGCTGTTTTTATCATAAAGCAAACTCTACTGTGGGCTTTTTTTCAATCTGCATTCTCCACATTTTTTCAATTAAACGCAAATCTTCCAAGGCATCTTCTCCCGAAGTAAGGGTCTCTGACCTTTCTAAAACATAATCTACAAACGCCTCAGCCTGCCTTTTAAAAGCCCATGTCCAATTTGATTGAGGCTTCACTATGTTCGGTTGCTCACCGGCGATATAAAGCTCGACATTAGCCGCCACATTCCTCAAAAGAGGAGGAGGTGTTTTGATTAATAAATTTCCCCCCTCAAAAAATAACTCAACCTCTTCATGCCAATAATGATAATTCGACCGGCCGGTTTCTAAAGAAACAACACAGGGGCCTAAATTAAGCGCGGCCAATCTTCCTTTCAGCCAGGTAAAATTCACATATTGCGGCTCAGGATTTTGGTCAAACAAATATCTGAGAAGATTGGTATTATGGGAATAAGTATTTAAATAACCAGAAAAATGGAGTTCGTATTCTTTGGGAATCCATGCAGGAGCTATTTCACTTCCGCCATCGGGATAGCTGACTTGTTCATCCGTTGTAATATGCCCACCGGCATTCGCAAATGAGTCTCCCATAAAGCATGTGGCCCTTACAAAAATAAGGTCCCCTAATTTTTTAGTAACCATAATATCATTAAACATCTGCTTTGCTTTCTGAATACCTTCATCATACCTTTTCATGTACCCAACGACATACTTAACATTTTTCGCCTTAGCTGTTGCCACTAATTTTTCTCCTTGCTCTAAAGTGCATGCCATAGGCTTCTCGGTTAAGACATGTTTACCGGCCAAAAGACAATCCAGAGCAACGGAGTATGTATACGGTCTGGGTGTTACCACAATAACCGCCTGAACTTCTGGGTCGTCCAATAACTGCTGATGCGTTTCATAAGTTCTGGGAATTTGATATCTTAATGCAACCTTTTCCCGCAAAGACGGTCTCATTTCCGCAAGGGCGACAACTTCACAATCCTTGATCTCGACATAATTCATCAAATGAGCGACCTGCCCCATATAGCCAGCACCGATCATACCGATTTTTAATTTTTGGCTAGACATAAAATTTCCTCTTTGGCAGACAACTCTTTAAGCTCTTCTTCCCAATTTTGAATGTCAATCACTTTCACTTCAGGACAACAAAGAACAAAATGTCCACCGTTTTTTAAATATTCCATATTATCAATGATAATTTTTTTCGCATGGACCCAGGCCAAAATAATCGTATACTTTGGCATTCTCGAATATAATTCTTTAGTAGGAAGAACTTTAATTTTATCCCCGGGAGAATATCTGTTCACTTTTTGAGGATGATCATCAACTATAAAACTGATATCCTTTCCAAACTTAAATTGAGCCGTCAGAGTTGGTCCGCTTCTTGCCGCCCCATACCCAGCAATAGTGGCCCCTTCCTCATGCCATTTCTTTATTAAGTCAGCCATTTCCTCTCTTAAAGAAATCAGCCTATCAGAAAATTTTCTAATAAGTTCCGGCTGGTCAAAGCCTCTTTGAACTTCATAATTGATATATTCGGGAACATTTTTTTCTATTTCACGGGGACCTCCCTTAAGCTGGGCTACTCCGATAAAAGAACCCCCTTGAAAGTGGTTTCTTTCTACAGAAATAAGCTCCATACCATTTCGCTCCAAAAACTGCTGCATAGGTTTCACCGAATGATGCGATAAATGCTCGTGAATGACAGCTCCTAAAACTAAACCATCGATGATATCAACCAAATATTGAACCTCAAAAACAAAAATCCCATCAGGTGCCAACAGGCCCTCGATGCTTCTAGCCAAATCGTTTAATTGATCAGAATGCGCAAAAGCATTAAAACAACAAACGACATTTGCTTTTCCATTTTTTTGAACAATATCTTTAGCCAAATCTAACGTCAAAAAGTCAATAATTGTCGGAACACCGGCTTCTATAGCCTCTTTAGCAATGGTTTCGGCAGGATCAACTCCTAAAACATTCATCCCTTGTTTTTTAAAACCCTGTAAAAGCGTCCCGTCATTGCTTCCAACGTCAACAGCCAGGGCACTACTTTTGATTTTATATTTCTGAAAAGTCTTTTCAGCTACATCATGAAGATGATCCACAATCACTTGGGCTTGCCCCGAACGAAACGTAAAATCATCCCATAAAACATTGGGATCAATGCAATCAAAAATTTGAACGTGACCGCACTCCCGGCACATATACAAATCAATGGCGTATAAATGGCACTCCTCGTTTAATTGATCTTCCATCAGATATTTCTCTGTAAGAGGTATCGGTTCTAAAGGAACAGCAAGTTCAACGTTGTCACTTTCACAAAGGCGACATGTTGTTCTTTTATAATTTTTTGCTTTCATCATTTCTCCTTCACAATTAGTGCTAATAATGATTTTCCTCGGGGCAAGCCTCGGGGAATTAGACCCTTTTGGAATTTCTTTAAAACTAGAAATTCCTAATTAAACTCCTAAAGGTGTAACTTTTTTCGTAGTAAAGAATTCGCTAACCGTTTGGATAACAAAATCAACCTGCTCATCATTAAGATTTTCATGGCACGGCAAGCTTAATGTTCTCTCCAAAATCCTGCGGGCAACAGGCACATCTGCACCCTTCAAATGAGAATACACCGACGCATCACAAACCAAAGGTATGTGATAAATCTTATTCTCAATTTGCTTCTCAGTTAAATACCTTTTCAATTCATCGCGCATATCTGTTTGAATCGGATACGTAAAATACGTACGCGCATCGTCTGTTCCTGTTTGCGGACATTTTACATATCCTGACAATGCTTGGGTATAGCGTCCAGCGATCTCGTTAATTCGCGCCATTTTTTGTGGTAAACGTCTCAACGCCACCAATAACATGGTCGCTTGAATGGTATCCATTTTATGATTCAATGATACGTAGTGAGCTTCATTGGTAATCATTTTCTTAGGATCCGATTTAGTTCCCGCATGTCTTAACATACGGATTGTCTCATAAATTTTTTGATCATCTGTAACTACAACGCCGGCCTCCCCATAGCTGGCGAGAGGCTTCATAGAATTCATACTAAAGGCTCCTACCTTTGAAAATGAACCAGATTTTTTTGATTGATATTCAGCCCCAAATGCCTGTGCAGCATCCTCAATGACAAAAATTTTATGTTTTTCAGCAATTGCACAAATTCTGTCCATTTCACACATGGAACCACAATAGTGCATGGACACAATCGCTTTTGTCGCCTTAGTGATTGCCTGCTCAATCAGATCAGGATTAATATTGAAATCATCGCGAACATCGACAAATACTGGCGTTGCCCCGCACGCAGCAATGGCATGCACCGTGATGATCCAAGTCAATGGTGTTGTAATGACCTCATCACCTGGGCCGATTCCAATACTTTTTAAGGCCAAAAAAAGAGCACTGCTGCCAGATGAAACGCCGACAGCATAACGCGTTCCAACAAATTGCGCGATTTCTTTTTCAAATGCACCAACCTCTGGTCCTAACATAATCATTCCATGCTTTAAAACCTTATCCACAGAATCTAATAATTCTGAACGTAATTCATTATCTTCAACAGCAAGACTAAAAATGGGAACTTTCATTCTACTCCTATTCCTGTTTCTTTAGTTTTAAGATTCAACCCACTATTCGCATCCTGAGGCAATAACGCCACATATTGACGCAACCAGTTCCTTCCGATTCGGGCATGGGCAACCACACACTCTTTGCCATAATGCTTACCGCAATCTGAAGCTACTGATTTAAACTGCATTTGTAATCTCTCATCCCTCTCACTGTATTGCCTAGTTCCAGCAAATCTTTCCAACATCTCATCCACTAATTCCTTAATATCGTCTTCATTATTATTTACGATTTCAACATCTTCTTTGTCATAACTAGCCGTAACATCAGCCATTGCTAAAGGAGGGACAAGCAATTCTGAAAATTTCACTGGGCGGCCTTCACGGCTCCTTATTAAAAGTTTTGGTATAAATAAATCTTCACTTGTCAGAAAATAAATTCCGCAGGTCGGTAATGAATTGGTCATAACAATGGGTTTCCCAAACGTTATCGCAAAAAGATGTAAACCTGAAGCTGTCGTCACAAAAAATCGACATTGAGCACATAAAAAGACATCCATCCAGTCACTTTTAGCTTCACTATGAGCATAATCAATAACACGGGGCATCTTAGGCATTGGTTTCATGGTAGAATCCCCCATGCGAAACACCCAACCCCCGGCATCCGTCACGGCTTTCATGGCTGATTGATATGTATCAATATCGGCATCACGGAAATCATTTCCCCGTGAATCTTTATCCTTCCATCCGCTTTCCCTCACATGAAAACAGACAAACCAGTCATTTTCGCTCAAACCAAAGGCTTTAAGACTCTGCAATCCTCGTTGACGATGCATATCCGTAATTTTTAATACGGGCTCTCGTTTCTCTCTAATCCATTGCTCACATACAGACCCAAGCGCCAAAAAACTTTTTCGTACTTCCCCATGTAAAAACATATAATGATTTAGTGGAATTTCAAACCGCTTTTCTAAAGGCTTAAGCAATTGAATCATATCTGAATCAGTTATAACGGTTATATAAGGGCGCCAACAATTTAGATAACTGAGATTGTTAACAGATTCTTTGTGGTCAACAAGCAAAATTATTTTTTTTTCGGGACGCAACCCAAGCTTTCCTGCCTTAATATAAATATCCAAATGTTCATAATTACCTATACTACCCATGCTTAAATAGCTCGGAAGAAATTCAATTTCCAAGTCATCATACTGATTCAATTCAGCCATTTTCTGCCGAAATTCTGCATCTTTTTGGCACATTTCATGCATTGCTTCCAACTTTCCCTGATTATAATAAAGGGTCCTTAATTTTTGATTCGCGTTCAACCAATCCAGATCATCATTTGGTGAGGGCTTCTGATCTACAATTTTCTTAAAATACCCAATCGTTTGTTCTTCCAAATCTTTAATAGCTCTGTCGCTAGGATTTGCTTGTGACTTAATTTTCTTTAACTTTCTTAGGTTTCTTTCTCCCATAAAGCAGTAAGCATTGGGCCAATCCATATCAAGCAATACCGTCAACGGCGCACTAATAGACATAAAAAGCAGCCAAAACAGTTTTACAATTTTTCGAAACACTACAAGCATGCCGCCTTTACGTATATGCCCCAATTGTCGCTCACCCCAAACAATCATTTTTCTCAATATAGTCATCATTTTAAACTGTTTGCTCCCGAAGAGTCCCACCAAGCAATTCTTTATTCTGCCTTAAATACTGAGCTCCGATTAACCCAAAGAATTTTTTTCTATTATTACCCTCAACAATATTTCTGAATCTTTGCTGCAACTCCTTATCCTCTTGTGTTTCAACCCATGTTCCGTTCAGACGTTTTTCCATTTCCAACGAAACGTCCAGAATCTCTTGTGGAGTATTGTTGACCATTTCTATCCCAGCTTTCTGAAATTGTTCGGTCGTGCCGTATTGGGCAATCTCAGTATTAAGCATTTCATCAAGGGTCAGAAAACGCTTTTCCCTTGATAAAAAAAGTTTTTTGGGAATGAACAATTGACCGCTTGTAACCAAATGAATAGGGCTAAAGGGCACAAAATCGATCCAGACAACCGGCCGCCTAAATATCATAGGCACTTCCGCCAATCCGTCCGACCCGGCAATAAAAAAATGGCAGTGCGCACTTAAATACACATCAAGAAAATCTGTTCCTCCGATAGCCCCATAATCAATGACCTTTGGATGAACCATCTTAAATTTTTTCTCAACATATCGTCCCATTCTGACGGCAAAATAACCTTTACTTACTAGTTTTTCAACAGCAGGAACATAATTATCGATATCCGCATTACGATAATCATGATAATCCCAATTTATATGAGCTAGGTGTTTCTTTAAATAACCTGCCTCACGTGTGTGAAAACAAATAAATGGTTTGTCAAGCGGCACTCCTAATTCTTTGAGTTGTTCTTGGCCGAATTTCAATTCGTTCTCAGTAAAACTTAAATTGGGCAATGTATTAACTGTTGAATCATCATATACCCTGGTCATGTAGGGAACGACGTGTTTTTCCCATCCAGGAATGCCTCTATTGACTTTATCAACCCAAAAAGCAAAAGGATATATCGGAATCGATCTTTCTATCATTTTCTTAACCTGGGTGTTAGAAATTTTGTCCTTCCAAAAACAACAAAAGTCTATAGTTCGCGGAACATTCAGGCCCGCCTTACGGCGACAAACAAATGCATCAAAATGCGGCAGTACGCATCCGATCTTGAAGATAGGAAATCTACAAATCCGCACAGCCACCAACGGCGACAGAATCCTCATTAACAAAACCAACGGCATTGCCAACAACATTAATATAAATTTTTTAATTTTCGAATCAGACGTCGTCATAACTTTTTCCCATCGCTATTTCAAAAGGCGCCCCCTCGCTCTCTACGGAATGAATAATCCTTTTGACTAATTGTTCTGGCTGTAAATTGAACGCTTCCAATAATAAATCTTGGTCTCCATAGGTTTGGACAAAAGCATCCGGTAATCCCCACCGATAAATAGGAGGAAGTTCAGCAGGCACACTGTGATCAATCAAGAGTTCCAAGCATGCACTTCCTAATCCGCCAATTAATGTATGCTCCTCAACGATAAATACCTTCCTGGCCTTCTTGACATAGTCAACAATGTTTTTATCCAAGGGCTTAACAGTATGAACATGCAATACACCGCACTCTATTCCCTTATCAGAAAGCTGTTGAGCAGCCGTTAACGCTCTATGCGTCATAGCACCATTGGCAATGATCAATATCGCTCCTTCACGCATCAAAATCGACTTACCAATTTCAAAACCTGCCTTATCATCACTGACAATCGGTCGACCGTACTTAGCGCATCGAATATAAATCGTACCCGGCCACGTCAGCGTGTGAGGCATTAAACGGGTCATTTCATCAGCATCGCAGGGAACAACAACAGTCATATCCGGAATCGCCCTCATGATAGCCACATCTTCGATTGCCGTGTGCGTGGGCCCAAGATGCGCCGTTGTTAAACCACCGCCCATCCCTACTACCCGAATAGGCCGTTTTTGCAAACAAGCATCCAGGGCGATCTGTTCATAGGTCTTTCTGGTATTAAACGTCGCGTGATTCAATATATAAGGAATATAACCCTCGGCCGCCAAACCCGTCGCCATTCCGGCAATGTTAGCTTCCGATATCGGTTCTACAAAATATCTACTTTGTATTTCCTCACTGAGTTCTACGCCAGGTCCATGGTCGCAACCGATCAAAACCACATTAGGGTTTGTCTTGGCCATCTCACTGATCATATTCATGCACGCTCTAAACATTAATAATCCTCCAAGGCCACATACATTTGATTAATCAAATCGTCGCTGATTTTATTTTTCCAATGCCATGCAGAATCATTTTCAGCAAAAGAAATTCCTTTCCCCTTTACTGTATGACAAATAATAGCCATAGGATTTTTCTTCGGTTTTTCTTCAAAGACGCTTTCAAGTTCCTGGATATCATGCCCGTTAACTTCCTTCACCTCGAAGCCAAAACTACTCCATTTATCAGCTAAAGAACCAAAACATGAAATATCTTTGGTGTAGCCGGCCAATTGAACTTTATTATCATCAATTATAGTGATGAGATTAGTTAAATTGTGTTTAGAAGCACTTAAAGCTGCCTCCCAAATAGAGCCTTCACCCATTTCACCATCACCCAATAACACAAAAACCCTATTATTTCTTTTCCTCATTAACGCGCCCTTAGCCATACCAACCCCAATGGACAGACCATGCCCCAATGCTCCCGTGGTTGCTTCTATGCCCGGCACCAATTCTTCACAACATCCGCCAAGTCTCGAACCTTCCTTGCTATAGGTACTCAACTCATCTTTCGAAATAAATCCCTTATCTGCTAAAATCGCATAAAGCCCCAAACAGCCATGTCCTTTGCTTAAAATAAATCGGTCTCTCTCCGGCCAAGTAAGATCCCCGATTTTATAATTCAATGTATTGTCGTATAATACCCTTACGATTTCAATCAATGATAACGCAGAACCAATATGGCCTTTTCTAGCTCCCTGTAAACCTCCAATAACAAGCCGCCTTAATTCTTTTGACCTACCATCCAGCTTTGAACTCTTTGCTTTTTCAGCTAATTCTGCTATTGCATTGGACATAAGGTAATTCCTTGTAAGATTCGTAGACGGATTTTGTTAAATTCCGCACACGTTCCAGCTGTTTACTTCGTTCCGTATCACCATTTGATTTAAGCAGTTGATATCCCGGTTGAAATGGATTCAACATAATCATGCACCATTTTAATCCAAAGAGTGGATATAATGATTTGAGCCTACTAAAAAACTTCTCATCTTTACCAAAAATATTTATAAATCCATCAAACAACGCCTGTTTCTTTTCATCATTCAGATTCATCCCCGGATGTTGAAGGGTGTCAGCAACCAACTTAACCGGATCATCCCATCCGAAGAACTCAAAATCGAGAAAATAATAATTATCATCTTTGCATAAAATATTGTGAAAACCAAAATCCACGATGCTTAAAGTTCGCTGTTCAAATGCAATATCTTCATCAAAATTTAATCCGCAGCGCTTGTATTCTTCCTGAGCCCATGTAGAAACTTCATTAAATATGGGCATAAAATTTTGATCGATAAATTTATCTAATTGCGGATATTTACTTCTCGATGATTCAATGCGATCTAATCGAGTATTAATTTGGTTAACAATGTCATTTCCAGTTAAGGTAGCATCCGTTGCCCGCCTTACTTCACAATCTTTAGTGCGCAGTGCAATGCCATGAACCTTTTGAATAAACTTCATAACATCATACATTTCTTTGACACCGTACTCATGTACCTTCTCCCCGTCAATCCATTCCATTAAAACACAATTCCTCCCTTGATCTTTAGCGATGATTTTCGGAGTTGATGTTATTTCGTTCCTAGAAAACAATTCGAGCGCCGTTGTCTCTGCTTCCCATCTCACCTTTTTTCCATTTTTGTCCGACCTGAAAAATTTAAGAGCATAGGTTTTACCGGCATTCTCTATACGGTAAATGCGGCTATTTCTTCCCCCTTCTATCCCAACAATATTGATATCCGTAGCTCCGCACATCTCACTTGCTATAATTTTTACTTGTTCAATATTATTTTCTGCACTGCACATAATAAAGTATCCTCTTTAAATTCTTCCGCCACTGATCGGCATGATCGAGCCAGAGGCAAATGAGGCTTTGTCCGAAGCTAAAAATACCACAAAAGGCGATATTTCTTCGGCATCGGCAAACCGACCTATCGGATAATATTGATTAATAAATTCGTTAACAAGCTGCTGATTTTGATCTTTCAACTTATCCCAATATTTTCCTTGAGACAAAACAACGCCAGGCATAACACCGCTTACCACAACATTATCCTTCGCCATCTCGCGCCCCAACCCTTTCACATAAGCATTCAAATAGGCTTTTGCCGCCGCGTAAGGAAGGGCGCCACCAAAAGGCTCACTTAATGGCTCGCCCAGTTCGGCAGATATTGATGATATATGAACGACTCGTCCCCAACTTCGAGCTTGCATCTCCGGAATCAAAATCGCATTCATCTCAATAGCGACACCTACATTAAATCGCCAAACTGAGTTCCAATCCTCAACCTTTCCTAATGGATTCTTTTGGCCCAGGGCGCCGCCAACATTATGTACGACAATATCAATATTCTTATGTTTGGAAATCAACTCCTGCGCAACACGCGTCGGCTCTCCAGGTTCTCTTAAATTTGAAACAATATAGTCATGACCTTTGGCCGTTCCGCCGATTTCATCTATCTTTTGTTTCAATCTACCTTCATCACGAGAAACAATAGTAAGCATACAATTTTCATTTGCAAAATCCTTAGCTATGGCAGCACCGATCCCCTTGCTGCCTCCCGTAATTAATACTCTTTTTCCCTTTATGCCTAAATCCATAAAAACAATTCCCTCTAGCCTTTAAAATTTAACAACACAACGCCCCGGAACATCTCCCCTCATATTCTCTATCGCATCATTAATATTTTCAAAATCACCCACATAGGAAACTAATTTTTCAAGCTGCAACTTGCCGTCATTGTGTAATTGAAAATATTCCGGTATTGCCTCATCAGGATACGTCCCTCCGCCTAGCGTTCCAATAATATTTCTCTCATGCATGACGGCATGAGCTTCAACTTTCATTTGATGACCTTTCGGCGGAACTCCAACTATGTAACATTCCCCTGGAATAGAAGTCATCTCAGCGCCTTCTTCAAGAGCTTTAATAACACCAACGCAAACCAAAACCTTGCTGGCACCTTTTCCTCCTGTTATTTCGAGAACACGCTCTAAGGCACTTTCTTTACCCACATTAATAGTATTCGTCGCTCCAAACTCTTTTGCCATATCAAGAGCTCTCTCATTAATATCAATGGCAATCAGCTTTTTAGGTTTCTTAGAATAAGCCGCCTGAATAGCGCATAAACCAACTCCTCCACACCCATAAATGACGACAGTATCATCTGACTTTACTTTTGCCTTGTTTAAGGCAACTCCGACACCGGTTGTGACAACACACCCAAATAAAGCAGCCACTATAGGATCACTATCCTTAGGAATAACTGTTAAACGATTTTCAGAAACGACAGCATATTCATTAAAAGTGGTCACCCATCCGGAATTAACTCGGGCACCATTTCTATAATACAATGGCGTCTCAGACTGAATGCCGCTTCCCTTTCTCCAATGCAAGACGACCATATCTCCAACTTTTGCTTTTGTCACCTTTGGCCCGATATCGATCACCTCAGCACTTCCTTCATGTCCCAGCAGATGAGGGATAAACGCATCCGGCGCTTTGCCGTCTATTTCATCCGTTTGCTTGCCGCAAATACCGCTGTATTTCATTTTGACCAGGATCTGGCCGTCCATTAACGGCCCCTTAAATTCAATTTCATCAATTTCCAAAGGCTTACCAATTCCTGTAAGAATTGCCGCTTTAAAAACTACCGGATAATTCATCTAAATTCTCTCCTTAAGTAAAATTTCTATTCTTATGTCAAAACAAGCCCAAAAATATTCTTTAGTTTATTAGTATTTAAGTTTTGCACTAACGGACTTGCCTTTCCTGCAACAGGTATAATTTTATCTTTCCAATCATCCTTTCCCATCTCATCGCATAAAGCGCACAGCCTATCGTAGTAATTCATTAACCTAGTCCCAACGTGATACGTACCGTAATTTGTATCATTAATAAAAATCTCAAATAAATTAAGCAGCTCCTCCAACCGTAAAAAACATCGTTCCACATTATTAAATACCGTTACTTTCTTCCCGCTTCTAAGATCAATAATTGCCTTATCTATGAAAGAGCCCCGGCCAGTTCTTGTAGAAATACTGAAATGATCTCCCAGGGAATGAACGATAGGAAGTCTCACAATATGAAATTTATCAGTTTTTTCTTTAATCATTTCTTCGCATTCATATTTAAGATGCGCATAAAGCCATAACGGATTCACACCGGTCTCTTCGTCTGGGTTCGGATCGGAGCCATCAAAAACTTTATCTGTCGATGGAAAGATAATATGCGCGTCATCCGATAAATTATTAACAATATTTTGTGTAATCCCTATATTAGCTGCCCTTGCATTTTCAGGATTTTCTTCATTTCGCCTGGGAGATAAAAAAGCTGCGAAGTGAAATATTATAGTTGGTTTAACCTTATCGAATATCTCTTTGACTTTTTTCCCGTCTCTTAAATCTGCCTCTATAAAACCTTTACTGCTGTCACCTTCCTTTAAATGAAAAGTGACACCCGTGGAATCATAGTTTTTTAGTTTTTCAAATAAACCTCTTCCTATAAAGCCGCCCGCACCAGTAATTAATATTCTTCCTGAATTTATTCTATTTTCCATACCCCTAATCCATTGAAATTATAACGCGGCCCGTTTCACCGCTACGGACTGCATCCAACGCTTCATTAATTTCGTCTAATTTAAATTCATGTGTAATCAAATCAGCGAGTTTTAATTTTCCGACATTGTATAGCTGAACATACCGTGGAATTTCAATATGAGGGTCAGCACTGCCACCATGAGAACCGGTTAAAACTTTCTTAAAATGTAGCGGCAAAGAATAAATGGAAATATCATCACCTTTACGCGGTACGCCAACAAGGATTGTCTTTCCGTCAGGACGGGTCATCTGATAAGCCATTTCGATGACCCGTGCATTTCCCGTTGTGTCGATTACTACATCTGCACCCTTATCTCCGACAATTTTATAAATTTCCTCTTTCCAGGAATCAGAATCCTTTGAATTAAAACAATGCGTTGCCCCAAACTTCTTTGCCGCCTCTAATTTTAAATCAAAAACATCTACGCCGATAATCGGATGCGCAGAAACCAATTCTGCAGCTTGAACTAAATTTAAGCCAACCCCTCCGATTCCAATAATTACCACCGATTGTCCAATTTTGACATGTGCATCATTATTGATCACACCCATGGCTGTTGTGACCGAACAACCAAATAAAGGGGCCAGCTTCATATCAAAATCATCAGGGATAGGTGTTAACCGATTTTCTGAAATAATGGCGTGATCGCTAAATGTCGTTACCCAACCGGCATTGACGGTACGACCATCCCATTGATATTTTGGTGGTTCCGATTGTAAGCCGTCACTCGGCCGCCAGTGCATAACGACATGGTCTCCCTTTTTCACTGTTTTGACTCCAGGGCCAACATTCAAAACAATTCCTGATCCTTCATGCCCTAACAAATGCGGCAAGAATTTGTCCGGACCTTTGGTTCCCATGATCTCGTTTATCTGCGCCCCACAAATACCGCTGTAAGAAATTTTCACTAAAACCTGTCCAAATTCCAAAGTTTCTGGCATTTCCAATTCAGCCAGAACTAATGGTTTATTCAACTCAACTAAAACAGCTGCTTTCATTATTTTTTTCCTCTCATCTGATGATTTATAACATCGGCAATTTTCTTGGCAACAATACTATTTCCTAAATCTGCCATATGGGCAAAATCAATATAAACTGTTGTATTTTTATCTTTTGATTGAAAAATTTTCTGAAGATCATAAAAATCTTCTTGATTCTCTTTTTCCTCTACAATTTTGTATATTTTCTGGTTAAACTCTAACCTTCCTTCCTCCATATCCAAAAATTTAACTTCCTCTTCACTTGCAGATAAATGCGCTCCGGCCATAGGTTGCCAAAAAAAGGCAACCTTAAAGCCATATATAGTAGCTAATTTTCGAACCATGTCTATACTATTAAAATAATGGTCCGCCGTATCCTTTGGAAATGTCAAAAGCTTTTGCTCAAGACGATCCTTATCTGTCACTGGTCCTTCTTTGAATTTTTCTTCGTCGTCTAATTCGTTCCACTCATTCCATGCTCGCCATTTTCTTCTTAATTTCCTTGTAAATTCATACATGTTTATTCTTGTATCTATATAGCCTCTAATAAATTTCTTTAAATAATCCCTATTACTTTTTATTTCAATGTCATGCTTATATCGTTCTCGTTTTGCCGAAAAATCTGCAGCCTCTCCTACTCTACTGTTTACGAAACTGGCATGAATATCATTAACGCCATCAAAAAATATAACATAATCTGGAATTTGATTGTTTTTTATAAGCAGCAATAAGGCTACCGCTTCCTGAAAAAAACTATAACCTTGTTGTCCGTAATTAACCACATAATATTGTTCTTCCCCATTACCCTTATTTAAGAATTTCGAAATGAAAGATGGTATGGTATAATCATCTCTTGCTCCCATTCCCCACAAAACTGAACCGCCAAAACAATATACTGATTTCGCTTTTGATTTATCGATGTCATTAGGATTCCAGGTGTTACGAATCCCTTCAGAAGAAACATTAATATACTTCCCCTTAAAAGGCCCAGACTTCCATCCTACATATGACTCATACGTAGGGTGCCCCACGGCTATGTGCTCTTTAAAATATTCCTCAGCCCAGTTGGTATCCTTATAAACAGAAAGATCCAGTCTTGGCTCTCGCGTCGCTTTTGGACCTGTATATCGAACATGCATTATTATACGATTCGTAACATCAAAAATTATCATAAGAATTATTATACAAAAAACTAAATACCCGATATATTCAAATACCCCTTTTAACTTGGAAAACTTTTTCACGGTTTTCTCCTCTTTAGAATTAGCCTTAAAATTGAAAATAAATAAATGGTGTTTCTAATTTAAAACGTCCGAAAATTAAAAAACAAAATAGTGTACTATAATAAAAAAAACATTGCAGCCATAACGGTTTCTGAAATAGCCAAACCCTGACAGCTATACGTCTTTGCCCCAGATGGATAAGTTCCATAAAAATAATAGCAACAAGTGCTACAATAATTTCATTAATTTCCAGGCCTAAATCATATGTCATGAATTGAAATTTAATATTTGTAAACAAATGTGTCAAAATATACATTGCATCACTTAAAGAGTTAGCCCTAAAAAATATAAGGGTAAAACACCAAAATCCAAATGTTAATCCCATTGCAGTGGTATTAAATATTAACGAAGGCACCCTTTCTTCTAACCTCTTTATGGGTTTCTTCATCACAACCTCCAAAGATACAGCTACCCCGTGTAGCAGCCCAAATATGACAAAATTCCATGCAGCCCCATGCCACAATCCACAAAGAAAAAAAGTTAATGTTAAAGAACAAAGCAGCCCCCATTGTCCCAAATGCCGTGTTTGTATAAGTAAGGGCGTATAAAGATAATCATTAAGCCATGTTGACAAAGAAATGTGCCATCGCCGCCAAAAATCTGACATAGATTTTGCCATATACGGAAAATTAAAATTCTTCATAAGCCGATACCCCATAACTTCGGCTGCCCCAATAGCGATGTCTGAATAACCAGAAAAATCACAATAAACTTGAAAAGCAAAAAGAATCGTCGCAATGATTAATGGAGCCCCTGTAAAGTCGTGCGCATTATTATAAACTTGATTGACCAGCACTCCGACACGATCAGCGATAACTATCTTTTTTAAAAATCCCCAAGCCATTAAAAGCAAGCCGCTTTTAACCCTTTGATAATCGAAGCGTTGCTCCTTATAAAATTGAGGTAAAAGATGTGTGGATCGCTCAATCGGTCCGGCAACTAGCTGTGGGAAAAACGTCACATACAAAGCAAATATTCCCAAATGTTTTTCTGGTTTCTGATTTCCTCGATAAACTTCAATGGTATAACTTAAAGTTTGAAACGTATAAAATGATATTCCAATAGGCAAAAGAATCTCAAATGCGGGGACATTGTAAAAAATATTAAAATGATTGAAAAGAACTCTTGCCGAGTCATTGAAAAAATTAAAATATTTAAATGCAAATAAAATTCCAAGATTAGATACTAAACTTAAAATCAAAAATTTCTTACGTTTTACTTTTTCAATTGTTTTCCCCATTTGAAAGCCGGCATAATAGTCGATGATTGTCGAAACCATAATCAACAACACATATTCCGGCTTCCAACACATATAAAAATAATAGCTGGCACCTAATAAAAGAATCCATCGAAACCTATGTGGTATTAAAAAATAAGCGAAAACAACACAAGGAAAAAACAAAAGAAATTGTAAAGAATTAAATAACATTTTTAAATTTGATCAGATTATTTATCTAATAATAGTAGTAATTTTCTTAGCAAGCTCTTCAGAATAAATACGATTCCCTTTTTCATTAAAATGAGGATCATTAAAAAGATGCAAAAAGTCTTTATTTTTCTTCTGAACAACAGGAGTACTATCTAAATAATGAATTTTTAGTTGTGCCGCCCAGTTTCGTAAAGTTTTCGTATTATCCTCGTGCCGTGTTGTAGAAACTTCGCAGGAATGTTCATGGCCATCATTAAAAGGAAAATTTTCTTTTAGAACATTTGAACAATATTCCTCATCCTGGCCATAAACTACACTCACACTTGGAATATACGATAATAAAATGATTGATTCAGGACTTACTTCTCTAATATCATTGACAACTTTTGAAAACTCCACAAATGTCTTAGAAAGGTCATCGGAAGTCATTTCAGTTTCCAATGGCACAGGCGGGAAAAAATGAGCCAGAACCTGACGAAACACTGTTCTGAATATTGACATAAGCTCTCCATATCGTGAAAATTTTCTCTCCGGCCATGTTAATGTATTTGAGACATCCTTTAAGTGGGCAGGAATGCCGGGCGTATATTCAGCTGTAGCGACTGTAGTAAACCCACCATGAAAATTCAAAACCACTATTTTCGGATCATCTTTAAAATAAGTTGAATTTACATAACGCTTAAATTGCAAACCCCAATGAGGAATACCTTGTCCTCCAATACCTAAGGAATATATTTTAAACGGATCCAAAAACTCTCGAAGATACTCTGTTATAGTTACTGTTGATGATCCTGAAATAAAAGAAGACCCTAAAAGAACAACATCCATTTTTTCATTATCACTAATGTATCCGGGTAAATTCCTATAACCGAATTCATCATTGATAGAAATATAGCTTGGGTTATTACTACTTGGATTATAAAACCAAATATTCCCATCATACATATAAACAGGTTTTTCCTTGTGCGTAAGCTTATATTTAGCTTGCGCATCTTTCGATAGTTTTTTTGTAACTATATTTTTAGGCAGCCACGGGCTGCCCCAATATAACAAATTATCCACTAATAATCCCAAAGGAAGCAACACTATTAAATTAATAATTATAATTAAACTAATCTGGCGACTAAATAAACCAACGATTACCACACACACACCAACCCCTATCATTAACCACTGAGCCGGACCAAAAAAATCTTTCGGCCCATCACTAATTCCAAGATCCGCAGCAAATACTGCAATTAGAACCAATAACACTCCGAATATAATTACACACCCTGATAATAAATATTTCTTATAAACCACTACTTGTTCCTTTTTTTAGCAGCCTCTAAATAACATCGGCAGCTGAGTTCATTATTAAATTAATACCATTAATCTGTTGAGATGACTTTATGAGAAAACTGACGGATTCAGCGACTTCATCAGGAGTTAATAATTTCTTTAGCGGATGGTTACCAATCATGCTTTCAATTACACGCTCATCAGTATCACACGTAAAATGTGTTTTCATAAAAGAAGGTGAAATGCAGTTGGCTGTAATATTAAAATGGGCGTTTTCTTTTGCCCAGGATTTACTTAATGAAGCTAGATAGGCCTTATTGGCCACATATTCAGACCAACCTATGGGGGGCGAATTAAGACAAGCGGAGCTAAGAATGGTTATAATTTTACCAAATTCTTTCTTCCTGAATTGGGTGATAGCTTCTTGAGTAATTTTAATTACAGGCATAATATTATTTTGAAATTTTTTTTCAAAAACATCAGCTTCCATTTTATGAAAGTGATTCTTCGTCATCCCGGTGGACGCATTATGAATTAAGCCATCCAGATCAAAATCCTTCATTTGATCAATGAGCGAATTTAGGCTATGGATATCTTCAAAGTTACATTGAATAGATTTTGTGTTAGAATTTTCTTTTTCTATTGTACGAGCCTTTTCTACAGAAGAATTATACGTAAAAAAAATTTTATTGGATTGTTCGCAAGATAATTTTCGTGTAATTTTTTCACCTAATCCCGAGGCCCCTCCGGTAATTAAAATATTCATTAGATGACTCCTATCTGGATATTTCCGTCTGCCATTTTCTGATTAACTTCATATTGATCCCCCTTATTCATTCGTTGCTCTGGATCCTTTTTTTAATAGCGACACACATCTCTCCCACATTTCTAAAGCTTTGGATTTCAGCTGATGTAAATCGAATATTAAAATGTTTTTCTATTCCCACAACGATTTGAATATTATTAAGCGAATCCCAGGCTTTAATGTCATTGACCGTCGTTGAGTCTTCGAGGATAATATTCTTCTCTTCAAGAACATTAATAAATATAGTGTTGACTTGATTTAATACGTCTGTCATAAAATAGTCCCTCCTTAAGTATGTTTAATTTTTAAAAATGCTCCATAAAGTTCAGTTATTTTGAGTCTTTCGGCCTTTTCTTTTGGAACATCTTCTGCATAAAAGTTTATGAACTTAACTACTTCTAATCCTGCCTGATCAATCATATTTTCAATTTCTTGTATATTATGAAATAAATAAATGTGGTCTATCGTTGGAGCATTCGTGGGGGTTGTCATGAATATATGCCCATCATCCGATAACAACTCTTTTGCTTTAGAAAGTAATGCTGCAGGATCCTCAAGATGTTCCAGTATTTCACCCATGGTAATAAAATCATAGGTCTGATCAAGTGGAAACGTTAAAACATCTTGTACAATGTATCGAATTTTAGGCTTATTAATAAAACTCTTGGAAATTTCCACAGCTGTGGGACTAATATCAACTAAATCAAAACAGACATCATTTTCGAGAATATTAATGGCCTCTGCAATATATAAACCATGTCCTCCACCTATTTCAAGATAATTTTTAGTATTCTTATTGAATTTTGAAAAAGAATCTATAAAAAACGAAAGCATTTTGTAATGATGGCTCCATAAAAATTGAGAAAGAAGTAAACCATGCATGTAATACTCCATCACATTAGGATTGTTGTAAACTCGTTGATTAACTTCATCAAATGATTTGCTCGAATATTCGCCTGTTCGTACAAATTGTATCTGTTCATAGTTTATATCTGCTATCATTTTGAGATAACATTCCATTCCATAATGGATGTCATTACCTTGCTGTTTTAACAATTGAATGTATTTATTAAAGAACTTATTGGCCCTTTCCGTGTCTTGATTAGTAAAAGATTGTATATTCTTGCGAATTTTTTTTGCATGTAAGGGGTCTTTTGATTCAAGAATAGAAACAATTTGTTGAAGATAATTTTGCACTAATTCTCCTTTATATAACAATTACGAGGCTTAAATTCTTTAACGTCTAAATACCAAAAATCATCATTTTTTTTAAAACCAAGGTCTTGAAAAAGAGGCTGCACTAAATTATTTTTAGCAGTAGCGATGCATTCTCCGACGATTCGTTGAATATTATATTCTTTCGAAACGGCCATTATTTTATTTAAAACAAAATATTCAACTGTCCTTTTTATCACCCTGCAGCTCATAATCCATGTGTCAATGAAGAAAGTATTATCTCTTTTTTCTAATATGATAATGCTAATTAATCCATAATCTCCAAATTTATCCTGTAGATTAAAAACAAGGGTCATAAAATTATCGGATTCAGATATCCTTTTGATGTCTTGTTCCGTATATCGAATCGTTCTTAAATTAAATTGATTAGATCTTTGAGTTAATTGAGCCACTCTGGGAATATTAAATTCATTAAATTCACATACTGAAGAAATCATTCTTAAATTTAAAAGATATTCATCAATATTCGTAAATGAAACTTCTTCAACTTTTCGTTTTTCCTCCTGTTGATACTGTTGAGTACGATTTTTATCACTTTGTGAATAAGAGGATGTTTCAAACATGTTTAAAGAACTAAGGCACTCTACATATTCAGCAGGATCTTCGGGTAATTCAGGCACCATTAGTTCTGGAATATGTTTTTTAACGAGATCGCGCTCAAATGGATTGTCATCAATAAAGACCATCGAATCGAACCCTATATTTAACACACTCTGAATATGTTTAATATTGTCAATTTTATTGTTCCAATTGGCCACAAAGATTGCAATATCGTCTAGGCGAAGTATCATCTCAGGATGTTTTAAAAAAGGTTCTTTGGCAATCTTTTCATCATTCTTGCTACAAATGGCCAAGAGTATTCCCCGCTGTTTTAATTGCTTAACCCACCATTGCAGTTCAGAAAAAGCTTTACCAATACCTAAATCACCTATTTCGATGTTCGCCAAACCATCATCGCCAATGACTCCCCCCCACAATGTATTATCCAAATCCAGTATCAAACATTTTTTAATCTTACCCATTAAGGATTGAATAATATCAAGCGTGTTTTTTGCTATCAAAGGAAGAAAATCCATGCTAAACACCATATCGGCATTAACATAGTTTCTTGCATCAAAAATAAACTTATGGCCGTACTGATTTTGTAAAGCGCAGACATCATTAATAAAAAAATTGTCTAAGTTTCGACACATATTCATTAATTCAACATTAAATTTTCTTACTTGAAATAGGAAAGAGGCGGACACCTTATTGGAATAATTTCCGAAAATATTATCATTGGGTTCTAAAAGATTAAAACAGATTATTTTGGCGGGAAGTTTTGTATTAATCGCTGCCACGAGTCCGGTGATTTTTTTTATTTCGTCATCGGCAAAATTGGATTTATCCTGAGTATTAAGTTTATAAAAAGTATTTTTTAATTTTTGACTAGATTTAAAGATGACAATATATTCTGGTTTAAAAGAATATAATTTTGATGATGTATCTAAAATCTCACTTTCGATTTGATCATATTCAGCTTCATAAATTTGACAATTGATTTGAACTTCATATCCATACCCTTTGAGAGCTTGAACGAACAGTTGTGTTGCGGTGTCTCCTAATAGAGCAACTTTTACAAGTTTAGATTTTGAAAAATCTTTTCTTAAATTTTTTTTTAAATCTAGTAAATTCATTTACTCTACACCCCAATTCCCGACTATTCATGTTGACTACACATAGGATAAGACGCCTATCCATAGCTTTTAAAATCAGATTTAGGGACTTTACAAGTTTTAACGGATACTACTGCTTAGACAACATTTAAATTTCCGACAAATAATTTAGATGTAGTCGAAGTACTACTTTACCTTGATTGATTTATTCAAAATATATAAATTCATAATCACCGGTATATCCGAAATGCTCATAGAGCCAAATCCATTCATCTTTATCAAAGAACGATTCACACGTCAAAGCCCAACACTGCAAATTAAACTGTTCTAATTCGTTTCTATAACTCTCCAGCATAATATATTTATTTTTGCCGACACGTTCGACTTCTTTGACCGCTGTTTCTAACTCAAAAATGCGTAGGTTATGAAAACAGCCCAATGTGATGACCAAATCGAAATAATTATCCTCAAAAGGATATGGGTCTTGGGCCTTTTGAATGCGCAAACAATCACGGACTTCTTGGGGTGCATCGGCAACTCCATGTTTGGAAATGTCAAATCCCACAATTTCCGCCTTCGGGAGCAGTTTTTTAAATTCACTCATTAAATGCGCCTTACCGCATCCCACATCAAGAATTTTTGCATCCTCTTTAAGGTCATAAATTTCGATAAATTTCTGGGCAACTACTTTCCAGCGTCCATCATATTTATATCCACCGTATCCATAGCGCCGGTCACCATCCCAATAATCAGATTCATATTCTTTAGCTTTGAGCATGCAATGGACTTTTTCATCCACCATGCGGTCAATATAGGCTCTCTTTGTTTGCGTGTGTAAAGGTGTGACGATTTCGAGTAACTTACTCATTGATGAACTCCTTTTTTATTTTTTATGCCCCTAGTTTAATCTGTGCCCCTCGCGCCTCTTTGATGGACGCAACTAAATTCTCTTCGGTGATCCCATAATGCTTCAATTGATCATTTTGAGAACCGTATATATCGGGAAAAACATCCGGAATGCCGATCCTCTTAAAATTTTTAGGTGCTTCAAAATTTGCTTCCGCAACGATCTCAGCAACTGCACTGCCTAAACCCCCAATCGTGGAATGCTCCTCAATAACTACGATTATGGGTATTCGTTCACAATAGTTCAATATAGTTTCCGTATCTAGCGGTTTGATCGTATGATTATGCAGGATTGTCGTTTCAATCCCTTCCGCACTAAGCAACTCGGCTGCCTTTTGTGCAATGCCAAGCGTGATCCCTGTTGTAATGACAACGGCATCTTCACCCTCTCTCGCTACGATCGCCTTGCCTATTTCAAAAGAATTGTCATCAGAAGTCACAATAGGGTCATATCCTTTAGCCATTCGGATATAAATCGGTCCAGGATAATCTACAGTTTGGGGCATTAACCGACGCATCTCATCGGCATCGGCTACCGCAATAACAGTCATATTCGGAATAGAGCGCATAATTGCGATATCGTCAATTGCCAAATGCGTCGGTCCCAGCGGGGCATACACTAAACCACCTCCATTGGCAATCAAACGAATATTGGCCTTATGCAGACAGGCGTCGAGAACAACTTGCTCAAAGCAGCGCCGTGAAAGAAATGTTGCGATCGTATTCACATAAACAATCTTGCCTTCTATCGCTAAACCGCATCCTATCCCGACCAAATTTGCCTCACTGACACCTTCCATAAAAAATCGTTCCGGGATATTCTCTTTAAACTCTTTTAAAGTTTCAAAACTAAGATCTGACCCAATAAAAAAAATGCGTTCATCTTTTTGCGCAAGTTCATACACTGCGTTAAGGCATGTTTTACGCATTAAGCAATCTCCAATTCTTTCAAAAGTCCTGAAATATCTTCATCTGTTAGATTGCTGACGTGATGCCATTGTAAATTGTTTTCAGCATAACTAATCCCTTTTCCCTTCACTGTATGACAAATAATCGCATTAGGCTTATCAGATTCAAAGGGAAGTTCTAATAATGTTGATTTTAATGCTTTAACATCATGACCATCGACTTCTCGCGTTGCAAATCCAAACGCCTTCCATTTATCGGCAAAAGGCTCAAGATCTAAAACTTCGTGAGTAGAAGCATACGACTGATGCTTATTGTAATCAATCATAACCGTAAGGTTCTTTAACTTATGTTTTCCGGCGCATAATGCAGCTTCCCAAACTGAGCCTTCATTACATTCTCCATCACCGACAATAACAATCGTTCGATAATCAGCTTTTTCATAACGAGCATTTAAAGCCATTCCAATACCCAAAGATAAACCGTGCCCTAAACTCCCCGTCGAAACTTCAATACCGGCAACCTTATGTTCCGGATGACCGCCTAAAATGCCGTCAACTTTACAAAACTTCCATAATTCTGATTCGGGTATAAATCCCTTTTCCGCAAGCATCACATAAAGAGCAATACAGCCATGCCCTTTACTTAAAATACATCGATCACGATGAAACCATTCAGGATTTTTTGAATCAAACGTAAGAATATCGTCGTAAAGAACGCGTAATATTTCAATAACCGAAAGTGACGCCCCAATATGCCCTCTTCCTCCGGCCTCCAATGTTTTAACAATCATTTTCCTTAAATCTTTTGATCTTTGATCTAATCCCACGTTAATCTCTCCATTACAATAATGTGTCATAAGGAAACTTGCTGTATGTATCTTTCATCGTCACAAGCATATTTTTGGCTTTTAAAAGCTGCTTTTTAAGAATGTTGTTTTTGCTTAAAGTTTCTATTTGCGCAAAATGACGCCGTTGAAAATCCCCTGGTATAAATTCGTTCAAAAAAATAAGACACCATTTCAGGCCAAAGAAAGGATAGGTAACTTTGATCCTATCCTTTAATCGTTCACATTCCTTAAATAATTTAAGTCCGCTTGTTACAAACTGTTGCTTAAGATTTCGATCAAGCATCATCGCTGGATGAAGTAAAAAATCTGAAATAGTTTTAGCTGGATCATCCCATCCAAAATGTTCAAAATCCAAGAAGACAATACGCCCGCTCTTATCTCTGAGAGCATTATGAAAACCAAAATCCGATGGGCTCAATATCTTCTCTCTCTCACTTATACTTTCATCAAATGATATCCTGGAATCTGAAAGCCTCTTCTTTGCCCACTGTATTAATATTTCCCAAAATGGAATGAACTCGCAGTCTAAATAATTCCTAAGGACTTCGTATTCTTCTCCAGGCTCCTTAACTTCCTTAAGCCGGTTTACCCTCGCTTGAATATTATCATTAATTTCCTGGACTGAAAAAAAAGCTTCCGAAGCTACACGCGGAAAATCTGCATCGACACCCCTTAACCTTTTCAAGTCTGCCAGAAACTCAAGTGCGCAGACGATATCTTGACTTTTAATTTCTTCAGGAGAAATTTTTTTTCCTTCAATAAATGTATAAATAGCACAATTTCCATCTTTATCCATAGTGATCGGCTGTGGAATAGATCTGAGGCCGTTATTCCAAAGAAAACTCAAGCTTGAAAACTCAACCGTAAGCCGGTCTCTTGTATTAGCGGCATCACAGTAATAAAATTTTAAGACATATTTTACATTATCAACTGATTTAATTTGATAAACACGACTATTAAGCCCTCCTCCAATTCTTTTGGAATCAGTTATTGGCATTGAAAGCAGCCGACAAGCGATACTTTTGACATCAGCATCCTCGAGGCTTTTTTTATTTTGCAAAGAAATAGCCATAAATATCTTTCCATTCCCTGAAGGCTTTGACATCATTTAGCACAGATTTTTTTTTGGCAAAAAGAATCCTCTCCACATGAACTGGAAAGGAATCCTCTAAAAATGTCTCTTCCAAATCATCAATAAAATGAGTGCATCCCAACTGTTTAATCCTCTCAATCTTTTCACGTCTTGTCGATTCAAAAAAAACCCTGTCTGGAGTCAGCCCCAAACCGTTTTCATCAAAGAATCGATTATTTTTCATCCAATGCATCGCTGTAACTCTAAGATTAATTTCGTTTTCATCCATCGAGGCGAATTGGGTTTTATGGCTAACGATGGACACACAAATTTTAGCGTTACGGCAAGCATCAAAAAATGGTTTTATACCCTCAAAAAGCATTGCATCCTTCATACCCTGTCCGTATATAAAAGCCTGCAATTTTTGCCATTCAAGCTCACCATCGGGTAATTCTCTAATCTTATTGCGAATATTTTGTTTGTCTTTTTCAGTCTCCGGGGTAATGAAACCAGATTGAAGCGCTCTGTCATAAAGAGTATTTTCATAATTGACAATAGTATTATCAAAATCTATTCCGATAATACGACTCATACTACAGCCCTTGTTTGAACGCCTCCATAAAGAACTCTTAAGATATGTTGCATTGGGTTTCCGTCTTTAATGTTTTTATATTAAAGTATTTAGGATTATTCATAGAATCCTCAAACTTATTATTCCGAAACGCCTTAATCAGATCACGTACAGCATCTTCCAACGTGTGCGTCGGAACAAAATTTAATTCTTTTTTAATTTTCTCCGAGGATATTCGATAAGAACGAATATCATCAGACGGCGTTGTCTCAATCGTAGGCTCGTCACGATCAGGGATTTCTTGTTTAACCACATCGTGTACGATTTGGGCAATGTCAGCAATGCTCCGGTTTTGATAGCCGGCATTGTAAATTTTTCCGGCAATTTTTTCTTTGGGTAACTCAAGAAGCATAACGTAAAGATCTGTAATATCTTCAATATGAATATTTGGACGCTCTTGTTTACCGCCGAAAACCTTTATATGATTATTGTTATACGCATGGTTTGTTAAAATATTGACCGACAGATCAAATCTTTGCCGAGGCGAATACCCACAGACAGTTGCCGGACGAATCGTTACTGTCGTAAATTCATCCGATTGATATTTGGTAAGGATAGGCTCACACAAACCTTTATATTTATTATAATCTGTAATCGGCAGAAGCGGATGATCTTCCGTAACTTGCTCAGCTTCACTAATACCGTACACACTGCAGGTTGAAGCATAAATAAATTTTTTTATACCACTTTCCTTGCTGATTTGAACAAGCGGTTCAAAGGCATCATAATTGACTTTCTTGCTAAGCTCGGGATCAAGTTCAAACGTTGGATCATTAGATATGCAAGCAAGATGAATGACAGCATCACAACCGTGCAAACTTGATTTTAACAGGTCATGATCACAAATATCCCCCTTAATCTCTTCTAAATCGGTTTTATTTTCTATTCCATCAAAAACATCTTCCCCATAAGTGTATAAATCTAATACCTTCACATAATATCCTTGGTTCAATAACTTAGGCACTAAAATGGCACCCACATATCCAGCTCCACCGGTAACTAAAACTGTTTGTTTTCTATTCATAAATTCCCCTTTCTAGTTCTACTTTAATAACCTTGTAATAAATTTAATTAAATCTACTGAATTGACAGGTTCTCTATTGCATACGATTTGAACAGCTAAAGATCCCACCGTATTGCCGATAAAGGACACCAACTCTTGAGGCATTCCCACCGCAAAGCACGGAGCGACAAACGCAAAAAAAGCGTCGCCTGCACCGATCGCATCGACAACATTACTCGAAAATGCAGGGGTCTCATGAAAACCATATTCTTTCGAAAAACAAACTGAACCATGCGAGCCTCTTGTAGCAATAATATGCTCACACCCTATTTTCTGATATATATCTTTGGATAACGTTCGCACATCTCCAAATTTATCATGGGTCGCAAAACGTAATTCCATTTCATCAATACACACACAATGCGCATGTGGATATTTTGTGACAAGATTAAACCCTGCATTAGACCCATTTGTTTGTGCGTTAATAGCTAAATACTTTGATTTCTTGGACAATAAATTAATAATTTTTTTGGTCAATAGTCCATGACCAAAATCTGAAACAATTACGGCATCATAATTCTTAATTGTTTTTTTTAAATGTTGGATAATTTTTGATTCTTCCTGTCGGCTAATATCTTTATCGTCCATATAACAAATCTCAAACAATTTCTGACTTGAATATTTATTAACAAACCTTCTTTTAATGACAGTACTGGAATCGGAACGATAAAAGAAAATAGGATTGATATTATTATTTAGCCGGCTTTGAATAAAGTCCTGATGCGCCCGTTTTTCTCCTAACACCGTCAGCAAATCAACATTCTCGCACACACTGGCGACATTGTTAGCCGTTGCCAAAACACCGCCGGCAAACATTTCCTTAGAATCATACTTATTAACAACGACGTCGGCCTTAGATGATTTCCCCATGGGTAAACAATAATGATATTCATCAACAATGGCGTCACCAATCACCAATACTTTTAATTTTTTTAACGACTCTAAAGATTTCTTAATATTATCAATGCTATACCTTTTTCCAATAGCCTTTAAATATTTCACAGTCCTTGGCGGATACACATCGAGATGATTATTAATGATACTCGAGGAGCTAAACGTAATATCATCCGTAAAAACTAATCTTCCGCCTACAGACTTGATGGCATCTTCTTCATCATAAATTTTTCCGGTAACATCTTCTTCTTTGGCCTTATATTCAACGCCCTTGGCATAAACATTCGGCCTTATTTTTTTTATAAATTCAATAGCTGTTGGGGCATCCACTACAGACACAAAATCAATGGCCGCCAAAGAAGCTAAAGTCTCCGCGCGTAATTTTTCATTAAAAACAGGACGACCAGGGCCTCTTTTGACAAATTTATCTTTTGTCGTAGAAACAACTAATACATCGCCTTCTTTTTTGGCCATATTAAAATGCCGTATATGACCAAGATGCACAATATCAAACACTCCATGGCAAAGGACAACTTCTTTTCCCTTTTTTTTGCAATTACTAATAATCTTGGCTAAGGAGTCAACTGATTTAATTTTTTTTGAAGTTTTGCTATCCATGTTCATTATTTTTTTAATTACAAATGGTGAGTAAACGAAGACCTTCAGCTTCACTCAGGCTGAGTTCTGCGCCTGCCGAAGAACGAAGCGCGTTGAACCATTAATTTTTTGCTAAGCACTCAAACCAATCTTTGGTTGCATCATGAATGGTTTCCGGTGTCCATACGGGAGCTTCTCTCCAATAATCAATATGCTCTAAAATCTTTTCTACACCATTCTCAAAAGAAATTTGAGATTGCCATCCAAGCTTAGATTTAATCTTGCTAACATCAGCCCATGTACAATCCGGTTCTCCCGGCCTTTTAGGAATGTATGTCTTTTCGCCCCCTAAAAGCTCAATCAACCTATTAACACTTTGTGGCTTTCCTGTACCTACATTAAATACCTCATTTTCAACACCTGCATAAGCTGCTTGTACAAATGCTTCGGCGATATCCGTCACATAAGTAAAATCACGCGATTGCTCGCCAGTTCCCACAACTGTGAAAGGTTTGCCCTTTAATTTTTGAGCTAAAAAAACACCAAACACAGCGCCATACGTCCCCGATGTTCGAGAACGCGGACCATATACATTAAAAAGACGCAAAGAAACAACTGGCAAATTATAAACCTTACTCCAATGCAAAGCTGTTTGTTCGCCCAAATATTTTGTTAAAGCATATGGATATTCCGGATCAGTCGGAGTTGTTTCCTCTGTAGGATAATGCCCCTCAGGAGGAATTCCATAACAGGAGGATGATGCCGTATACATCACTTTTTTAACCTTTGCAAGACGTGCCGCCTCGACAACATTCATGGTGCCCATGACATTGGATGCATAATAATTACGTGGATTAACAATGGAAGGAACAATATCTGCCAAAGCCGCCATATGAAAAACTATATCTATCCCTTCAAAGTGGGAAGCAATACTGTCAAAATTAACAATATCCGCCTCTACCAGCTGAATCTTATCTTTACAATGCTTCAAATTATCAGGTCTTCCTGTCGAAAAATTATCAATCACCGTAACCTTATGATTGTCTGCTAAAAGACGATCCACCAAATGACTGCCAATAAAACCAGCCCCTCCCGTAACAAGAACATTTTTTTGAGTCATACTAACATCTCCTCACTCTCTTTTACCTTTCCTGCAAAAAGATCAATCCAACAATGACAAATGGCATGATGCAAAACTTCCACATAACCATATTCTGATGCAGGAAGATAAAAATTAATATCCCCTAATTGACGAAGAGGATTATCTTCCTTAAACCCAGATAGGGTAATTATTTTTATATTCTTACGTTGCGCAGCTTGTGCCCCACGAAGAATATTCTCTGATTGACCGGAACTGCTAATAGCTACCAGGATATCCCCTTCATCCGCAAACATTTCAATCGGCTTTTCAAAAACATGCTTATACCCAAAATCATTTGAAATGCATGTTAGCCCTGATGAGTCATTAAATGCCATCGCGCGCACCTCGTTTGTTTTCCAAAAATCTGTAGCCATATGACTAGCAATGGAAGCACTGGCACCGTTCCCAATAAACATTAACTTGTGGTTATTTTGTTTAACATCCTTAATCACATCCAAAGTCTTAGATACTCCGTCGTCGAATGAACAAGGCGTCCCATCACAAAGACCCACCCTAATAGAATCCATTAAACTCTTTAAGGTACTCACATATTGATCAACTGAAGATTTCATCATATTCTCCTCCCACTCTACTCCGGTACATCCTCCATAGACCACCGGGATTCCTCAATAGAATAATCATCCGATATTTTATCAACTAAATTTTTTAAATCCTTCACCGTCATCCAGTCTGCATTACTGTCTGATGTATATCTAAAGCCTTCCGAGCATATATGCCCCTTTTCTCCAATCAGAGCTTCCTGAAGTTTTTTTCTTAACGGCCCATCTTGCTGAACAATAAAACATTCTTTAAATTCAATAGCATTACGCGCTTCATCTTCACTTATCAAAACCTCGTTTACCTTTTCTCCCGGACGAACACCAACAACCTCTCGCTTGCATTCAGGTGCGATGGCCTGGGCTAAATCTGTAATTTTCATCGAAGGAATTCGCGGAACAAAAATTTCTCCCCCCTTGGATCTCGATAAAGAAATAAGAACAAAATGAACAGCTTGATCCAATGTAATCCAAAAACGCGTCATACTATCATCAGTTATGGGCAATACTCCTGTTTTGGCTCTTTCCTTAAAAAACGGAATGACTGAACCACGACTGCCTAAAACATTACCATAACGAACAACGGCAAATTTTGTCGTGTTATGCCTCCCAACCTGATTCTCAGCGACAAAAAGCTTATCAGAACATAATTTTGTGGCTCCATAAAGATTAATAGGATTACACGCCTTATCTGTTGACAACGCAATCACCTTCTTAACATCATTTTCAATGGCCGCATCAATAATATTCACAGCACCCAAAACATTTGTTTTGATGTATTCTTCCGGATTACGCTCAGCCGCCGGAACCTGTTTCAATGCCGCAGCATGGATAATGTAATCAACCCCTTTGAAAACACGCATGAGCCGATCTTTATCCCGCACATCACCCAAAACATACTCTAAACAAGGATATTTAGCAGGGCTCCACTTCTGCGTCATCTCAAATTGCTTCAATTCATCCCGACTAAATATAATAAGCCGTTTTGGCTTATATTCCGCTAATACAATCTGAATCATTTTCTTTCCAAAAGAACCTGTCCCACCTGTAATCAAAATAGATTTATTATTTAACATAATTACTCCAGCTAAAGATTTGTCTCAATTATTTCTGGGCAAATCCACATTGAACTTCTCGTGAGTTCCCTACATGATTCATAAAAACATCATCCTGGGCCAATGCTTCAATAAGGTTAATTGTCTGCTGAGCCTCTGGAACAGGCTTTATATTTTCTTTACATATCATTAAAACCCCATTCATCTTTTGAGAAGGAGGTTTATCAATATAGGTAATATGACAATCGCTGATGCCATTTTCTTTAAGAACCATTTCAATAAGCATGGCAAAATCCGACTTTCCAAAAATAATAAAAATCCTTTCCCCTTCTTCATAAAATTTCAGCACTATTTTTTTAATTCTTTCTTTAATAAGACTAATGGAATTAATAGTGTTCAGGGTATACTTAACCGATTTACGCATTTTTTCCATAATTCCTTTTGGGGTAAGGAGATATTTAGCCTTTTTCTTATTAAGTTGGGTGATACGGATGAATCCTTTGGAAATAAGCCTACGAATAAGCATGTTCGTTTGACCTAAGGAAAGGTCCATCTGGAGGGATAGGTCTCGCTGATTGGAACCCAAATGGGCACCAATAATATTGATGAGTTCAAATTCTCTTTCGTCTAAAACGTCTTTAGGCATAAGAAGTTATCACTAAATAACACGTAATTTGTTCAATAATTGAACGTATTATAAATCCTTAATGCCTTCTGTCAAGCACAAACTTAAAACACCCGTAAATTCCTCAAATGATCCGCCTTCTCTTTTGGACGTCCCTGCAAATATTGCTGACTCAATATAAGCATCACCGCACAATCCTGATACCCCTGCTTAAGCTGATCTTGTAATACTTTCCCATCATCAATCTGTCCGGAAAGCAAAGGAAGGTAAATAATCTTGGATGAGCTAATATACTTTATAGCATGTTCTGGTTTCTGCTTTAAAGCCTTGGTAAGCACATCGACCGCCTTCGCATATTCCTTTTGTTTAAAATAAATTGTTCCCAAATTATGATAAAACCAAAAAAATCTCGGCTCCATCTCAATAGCTTTACGATAAGCCACCACAGAACCCTCCACCTTGCCTAAATGATACAAACAAAACCCTAATACCCCATGAGCATCCGGCCGATTAGGAATATATTGAATAATTTTTTGATAATAACGTTCATATTTTTCTAGTTTACTTTTATTTATTTCTCCTGCCATTTTCGAAATTTGAAATAAATATTCATAAGATGCCGGCTGAAGACGATTTAATGTTTGATTCCGAGCTCGTTTTTTGAAATCACCGTAATTAATTATAAAATTTCCTATTAAAAAGAAACTCATTAAAATAATGCTGCTCAACCGAATCCAGTTCCACCATGGCATAGACTTCAGACGAAACTGCTTTATTCTTTCCCAATAAAATGGGACAGCTACTGCTAAAGAAATCATAAAAACAGGAAAAATCAATTCATAATACCGATACTGTCGATGCGTAAAATAAACCCCCCGAGATATCGTGATATAATTAATTATCGGCGATATAAAGTATAAAATAAATATCGTTAAAAATATGACGGTATGACTGCGCAACTTCTGATAAGAGACCGTCATAAGGATTCCTAAAAATGATAAAATTGGCACCATGCGCATTGCTTTCCAAAATTGGAAAAAATTAGCTAAATACTGATCAAAGCTTTCCTGTCCGGAAACATGACTATATGTTCCTACTTTTCCTAAAATGTAATACAAACAAATAATCCCCGGAAAAATAAAAATTTTTAAAATCTTTTTTACTACGTCCCAAAAATTCTCTTTATACATCAATTCGACGACCATAAAACTCAATGCAAAACTAAACATCTGAAATATTGAAACAGTTGCTGTTAAAGCCAAAAAGCTAAACAATATAATTAAAACACGATGGGCTTTTGGATAACATACATACCAGACCATCGTCAAAAACCACAATCCATTCCAAAGCGCATAAACTCTCATTTCTATAGAAAAAAAGAAATTATGTAATCGAAAATAATAATCTCCCAAAGCACACAAAAGAAGCCCTGCTTGTAAACACTTCAAGAAAAAATTCACCTTTCCCTGGCCCGGTTTAAAATATATAAGAAAAATAACAATTAATCCTGATAGTAAACTGGAAAAGATAGGGTGCAGGCGATAATACACATTAAACGGCAAACCAAAAGAGTGCAGAGGTCCTCTTAATTGATCCCAAACCTTTAAAAAAACATAATCCAACGGTGCTGGACTTAGCTGTCCACTAGCCCCATTGACCAAAATATCCCAATAAGCAGATTTCTGAACACTATACTCCAGGCTCCAGCTTTCATCCAACCACAAATCCTTTTTCTCAGCTGAATCAAAAGCTTGCATAGCAAAAGTAACGGCTATCCAAATTGAAAAAACAAGAAACAGGCTGCCAATGTATTTACAATGGCCACCCTTCAATACTAATTTATGGTTAACTTCAGACATTTAAAAAGGCAGCTTCAAAACATTCCAATGCCGCTAAAATTATTTTATCCATATCATAATAAGCATAATCGCCCAAACGACCGCCAAAAATAACATTACCCTCTGCTTTAGCAAGCGACTTGTATTTTTTTAAATTTGATTTATCTTCCTGAGTATGAACAGGATAATAAGGTTCCATGGGATTATTACAAGATGTTTCGAAAAAAATTAATGATTGTTTTTTTGCATAATTTCTTTCTAGATGAAGATGCTGAGGTTCGTGAATACGCGTATATGGCACATCTAAATCCGCATAATTCATTACAGAGGTTCCTTGATAATCTTCCACATCAACAACTTTTTTCTCAAGGGATATAGATCGCCATGCCAATTTACCATATCTATAATCAAAATAGCGATCAATCGGCCCTGTATAAATGATTTTCTTTTTCACCTTAAACTCATCACGACATTCAAAATAATCACAATTTAACCTAATACGAATGCCCGATGAATTTAACATATTCTCAAAAATCATTGTGTACCCTCCTGAAGGTACCCCCTGCCACACGGCATCATGAAAATAATCTTCGCAATAATTAAACCTGACAGGAAGACGGGCAATAATACTGGCAGGCAAATCCTGAGGATTCTTATCCCATTGCTTAATCGTATAAGATTTAATAAAAGCTTCGTAAAGAGGCCGGCCAATCAAACTGATGGCTTTTTCTTCAAAGTTCTTTGGTTCTACGATATTCTCTTTTTCAATTTCTTTCTCTATAAACCTTCTAGCTTCTGTCGGTGTAAAATTTTTTTCATAAAAAGTATTTATCGTTTCCAAATTAACAGGCATTTGGTAAACGACGCCTTTATATTTTGTTAAAACTTGGTGGTGGTACCCATTAAAAGAAGTGAACTGTGTAATGTAGTCCCAAACTTTCTGAGAAGATGTATGAAAAATATGCGTTCCATATAGATGATGTTCAATTCCTGTTTCTTGATCTTCTGCTGAATAACAATTACCTCCAATATGATCCCGTTTATCAATAACAACAACATTAGCCCCTAATTCATTGGCAATACGTTCAGCCAAAACGCTTCCAAAAAAACCTGCCCCGACTACAAGGTAATCACATTCCATGCTTCAACCCCAATTTCGGACGGCACCACAATACCTGCCAGAAAGATTTTATCGCCACTCTAAAGAGCTTCCATTTCACAATAGACACCTCACCTGTCTTCCTCCCCTCATGAAGCACAGGATATTCATAAATACGCACTCTCTCCCTAGATAATACTCCGGAAATAATGACATTAGGGGCAAAGATATGCGAAGGAATTTGAACAATAATTGGGTTTAAAATACTGCTTCGCATCAAACGATAAGGAACATTCACATCTGTTACACCTCGACCAAATAATATCCGTACGCTCAATCGAGAAAAAATACTAATACACCATCGCGACACATTTTGGTCTCTCCCCTGCCTTACACCAAACAATACATCGAAATCTTTACGTTTATGCCACAAATAAGGAAAATAATCTGGTTTGATTTCATCATCACCATCACACTGAAAAACCCATTGTGCTGTCTCTACAGCTTTTTGATAACCTAATAATATCGTCGGCCCATGCCCACTATTTTCTTTATGAATAACCACAACATGCGAATCTCCTTTAAATGCCTCCAACGTTTCCCGCGTCCCGTCTGTTGACCCATCATTTAAAATGATAATTCGGAATTTTATTTGAAGGCAGGATAGCACGGCCTGCCAGGATTTAACAACCCTTACAACACAAGCTTCTTCGTTATAAACAGGAATAAGAACCGCAAGATCAAGGGACATATGATAAATTCACCACTTAAATTCAACACCTTCTCGATAACATTGGGCGCACATGGGGTTGGCGGCACGGCCTTTGGTAGTCATCATTTGCCTCATGGCGATGGCGTTGGGGCCGTTCCAGACATCCATCACGTTTGTTTTTCCTACTTCAAATGTTTTATAAGGTTTACTATCACTCCAAACAACAGCATCACAACAAGGCAGAACATCGCCGTTAAAATTAACTTGCATGCCTTTCCACAACCAGTCACACGATATCTGTAAAGGAAGTGGATGGCGGCTCCTTGTCTTCCAAACCGCATTTCGGATTCCCAGGACGTATATTCATCATAAGCCCCAAATCATTACAAAATTTACCCACCTTTAAAAGGCAGATTCTTCACTTTTTTCTGGCAACAGAAATCATATTTTCAACGCTTAATTTAAGAGACACATTTGATAACTTTGTCAATTTTAAAAACGTCCGTAGGAGTTTCTTAAAAAATATTGGTAAGGGTAACATTCGCATAACATGATCTAACTGATACCTGTTTGCAATATTTTTTATACAGCACACTTCAAAACCATTCTTTTCTAAAATCTTACGCATAGTTTTTTTATCCCATAAATGAATATGGGAAATATCATATGTTGATGCTTTATCCCTCAGTACCATTGGAAGAAAAGATTTAATATCATGATGAATGGCTAAAAGAATTCCGCCTTTCTTTAAATATTGATAAACTATCTGAAGAAATTGATTCGGCTTTACTATATGATCAAAAACTTGAAAAAAACAAACAGCATCAAAATATTCCCCTGGGAATATACCTTCCTTAAGCTCTGTATTCTTAATTCGATTTTGCAAAAACGAAGGTGCATTATTATAAGCCCCCCTGCTTGGTTCAATTCCCCAAACTTCCTTGAACCCATATTTTTTTATTTTATTAAGAAAAAAGCCATCAGCACAACCGATTTCTAACAAACGCCCTTTTTCATGAATAAAATGCTGCATCTTCTCAAACTGCCCTAAATAATCGGCTACCATGTTTTTTAACTGAGGTTCTTCAATAAATTGACTTTGACGATACAACTGCATAATTTTATTTTCCGGAATAATCGGATTAGAATAAACTAATCCGCAATCTACGCATTGAACAACACGAAAATGCATATGGTCAGGAGTCTTTCGTCCCACAAATTCTAATGATTCAATTTCAAACTTCTCTGAAAAACGCACTTTAAATTTATTTTTCTCACCACAAATAGGACAATGAATGTTTACCATTTAAATTCTACCCCCCGCCTATAACATTGCGCACACATGGGGTGGGCGGCACGGCCTTGGGTAGTCATCATCTTTCTCATCGCAATGGAGTTGGGACCGTTCCACACATCCATCACGTTTGTTTTCCCCACTTCAAATATCTCATAAGGTTTACTACCGCTCCAAATAACGGTTTCACAGCAAGGAAGAATATCCCCATTAAAGTTGACTTGCATACCCTTCCACAACCAGTCACAGGATATCTGCAAAGGAAGCGGCTCCAACGATAACGGAGGCTCTTTATCTTCTAATCCACATTTCGGATTTCCAGGGCGTATATTCATCATAAGCCCTAAATCATCACAAAACTTACGGACATCGTCTACCTGATGTTTGTTATATTGATACAGAATAAAATCAATCAAAATAAGCATATTGTATTTTCCTTTTCTGTTAGCCCTGGCCAGCATACGAATATTTTCTTTAAGCTTCTCTACATGACCATAACGAATTTGGATACTATAAACATCCTGCGTGAATCCGCCGAGTTGAATTTTAATAAAATCTATCCCCGCTGTTAAAATTTGGGTAATGTTTTCTTGAGTAAATTTCAATCCATTAGTCGAAATCATCGTAGCAACCCCGCGGTCTGTCGCAAAACGGATAACCTTATGCAAGTCTTTATACAGCAATGGCTCCCCATTGGTATATAAGACAGCAATTAACACACGACTTTTGACCTGATCGATAATTTCCTGAGCCATTTCTAATGGCATCTTTCCCTTTTTAATAGCCCCTTTTGACCCTTCGGGATTTATATCATGAATAACACCCTTAGCATCCCGACAAAACAAACAGCCGGCATTACATTCATTCCATAATTCTAAACTTAAAATAAAAGGAGACTTGGCAGATTTTTTAGATTTTAATACATAGGCGAGACTGCAAACAAAAACATTAAAAACTTTCTTTATAGTAATTTTTTTCTGCTTCAAAACCCTAAGCAATAAATTCCATTTCAAATAATTATATCGATTACGCATAGTATAATTAATTACCTTTCTGCAAAATCTTCTCGCTGTATAGAAGAAGAGCTCTGCGGAAAACCAAAAGTATTTTTGATAATATAATTTGGCCGTCCCTTACTCTGTTCATAAATAGAATTTAAATATACCCCCATGATACCAATACAAAACAATTGCACCCCACCCATAAATAACACTACAATCATCAATGGCGTCCATCTTGGGATAGAATTCCCTTGAATATAGTTAATAAATACATAACCCATAAGGACAAAATCAATGATGAGTGCCAAAAAACCCAAAAAAGAAGCTATTTTTAGTGGCGCTGAAGAAAATGAAATTAACGCCGAACCAAAAAAGTTATTCAGAACTTTCGGGCTTAAGACATGAAATTTAGATCGGCCTGAAAAACGCGCATCCCTATCGTACTTAACATATTTCTGTTTAAATCCCAACCAACATACTAATCCGCGCATGAAAGGATGGATCTCTCGCATTTTAACAAGGTGCTCAACAGCTCGACTGGAAAGCAATTTAAAATCACCTGCTTCTACAGGGAGATATAACGATGAAAATTTATTGAGAATAAGATAACCAATACGCGTAATAAAAAGCTTAAATCTTGATTCGCCTTTACGAGAACGCCGTACCGTATGGACAATGTCTACATCCTCTTCACTTTGCCATTCACGCAATAAATCTGAAATAACCTCAGGTGGATCCTGTAAATCCGTATCCATATAAACAACGGCATCTCCCGAAGCATACTTCATGCCAGCTAAAACACACGGTGACACGCCAAAACATCGAGACATATTAATAATACGGATATCTTCTTGTTCTTTGGAGTGTTCAATAAGAATATTTTTGGAATTATCCGTAGAATCGTCGTTAACAAAAATTAATTCATGCGATGTAATAACGCCCTTGCTCTGCTCCTGAGTAAGGACAGCGCGGACACGTTTAATTAATTCCGGAAGGACGTCTTCTTCATTACGAAATGAAAAGACAACGGAAAGTATTTTAGAATTCAAATTAAATTATCCCTTTGATTCAACTCATTTCTCTCTTTATAATTATCTATTTTTTACAAAGCGTAGCATATAATACATTCAAACCAAAAGCAACGTCAAATTTCCATATATACGACTTAAAAATCATTCCTATACAAATCAAAAATAACCGGTACAAAAGCTCATGTCTACTTTGATGACCATCTCATCTCTGAGATATGAAAAAACTTAAATTTAGTCGTGTTGTTTAGGCGTCAGGGTTATTCCCATAATTTGTTTTATTTTTTTATTTATATGTTACTATGGATACACTTATACAAGTGGGGTTAGATACATTATGCATCCAATTTTAGCCCTATTTTATTTAGGATCACTAGGATTTAACAAATTAATAACGCAAATAGAAAAACAAAAGTGGCATACCAATATCAAATGCTTAATTGTTTTTTCCCTATATATTACTTATCTCAATAAAAATATTTTAATTATATTCAAAGGAGTCTAAAAATGAATATTCTCTATGTCGTTGACACATTTTCCGTTATTGAACCCATGGGTGTCTTGCATCTTTCGGCAATTTCTAAAGCCCAGGGCCATAAAAGTTTTATTGCTGCTATTGAAAAAAATAATGTCGAAGAAAAAATTGGACAACACAATATCGATTGTGTTGCCTTCAGTTTCATGTCTACCGAAGCACGAGGATTCCATCAACTAGCTGAACGCCTGCGCGCACTTCATCCTAATCTTCCCATAATCGCCGGAGGTCCTCACCCAACCTATTACCCTCAAATCATTGATTCCTGGCCTATTGATGCTGTTATTGTTGGAGAAGGCGAAGCCGTTTATCCTGAAATAATTAAAAATTTATCTGAAGGCAAAGATATCTCCCACATTTCCAGCGTTCAAACAAAACACCATAAAAACTCTCAAAAGCTCCTTGTCGAAAATCTAGACGACATCCCTTTTGCAGACCGAGAGCTATTAAAGGATGTTGCTCCTTACAAATATGTACGCATGAAAACATTTTTTGGAACACGTGGTTGCCCATATAGCTGTAGTTATTGCTTTAACAGTGCATATAATAAACTCTACAAAGGGAAAGGCTTAATTATCCGACGGCGATCTGTAGAGAATTTAGTAAGTGAGATTGAACAGGTCGTTCAAAAATATCCTACCGATTTTGTCCGTTTCGGTGATGACACCTTTGTTATGAAATACGATGAATGGGTAGAAGAATTTGTAGAGAAATATAAAAAACGTGTCGGACTTCCTTTTTATTTCCTTATCCACCCAAACCTTGTTACTAAAAAACTCATCGGGGCTATGCGTGAAGCAGGCGCTCATTCTGTAATGATGGGGGTTGAATCTGGTGTGGAACGTCTTCGTCGTAAAGTCTTAGACCGATATGTCTCAGATGATACGATGGTGGAAGCTTTTAATATCCTCAGAGATAACAAAATTAAAGTTTTCAGCAACACAATTCTGGGACTACCAGCTTCAACCTTAAAGGATGACCTTACCTCTTTAGAATTTACCTTAAAATGTAATCCAACTTATTCCGGATTTACAGTTTTCACACCATTTCCCGGTACCGGCCTTTATAAATACAGCATTGAAAATGGTTACTTGGATGATGTTGATTCTTTCGAAGATTCTATCCCCAACAGCATGCAGCAAGGGTCTTGTTTAAAACACATTACTGACAAACAAAAAGACATCCACAAGAACATCTTAGTTCTAGCTCCCGTTGCTAACTTCATGCCATTTCTAAAAAACCTTATTGTCAAACACCTCATTTATTGGAAACCTAATAAACTTTTTGATACTATTGGTTTTTTTGTCCGCAACTATTGCAACACACTTATTTTTCCGTTTGGAAAATCTTTATCAACATTTATCCTTCTCTTTTACAAAGTTCTTCGCATTGATAAAAAGAACTATACGACCCAAACATCTAAAAAACCTTCCGTAGAGACTTCCTCTTCTACGGCTAGTAGTCAAGAAAATCGCCTTTGATGATAACCTAAAGGCGCATTTTCGGTGCCGATAGGAAAGTTTTACACTTTCCTAATATAGTAAAAAAATAAAGCCTTTCCCGGATGCCTCGCGTCTTGACGCTGAACATCCAGGAAAGGCTTTATTATAACCTAACCATCCGCTGGATCTTTTACTAAAATATCTTGGTACCGATCTCTTCCCCTTTTGAAACTGCCGATTGCTTTGCCTTTTGCAAAAATGTTGCTTGTGATAAAAAACGTTTTGAATTTTCTTCCATTCCCATAGCCTTAAGACTCATACCCAAATAATAAAATGGCTCATACTGACCTTTATTACTCTCAATATATTTCTGAAAGAAAACTACCGATTTTTCATGCTCCTCAAGTAAAAAAGCTGCTAACCCTGCATAATAATAAAAGAAACCCTGATCTTCTAACCCTGATGAAATCGCATAATTCGCCATTTGTACCATAACAGAAAAATTTTTCAAATAGTACTGACTCAACAACATCAATTTAAAAGCATCTGTATAACTTGTTTTTAAACCCTGATTCATCCATCCTTCCACGTTTTCGCCTTCACCCCATATCTGACGATAAATGCCTACTGTATTAATAATTTTTAATGTAATCGCCGGCTTTAATTGAAAAGCCTTTTGAAGTATTGCGTAGGCTTTTTCATACTCTTTTCCATGAAAATAAATAACGCCAAGATTATAAAATGGCCAAAAATTATGAGAGTTTAGCCTAATTGATTCTTGATAAGACTTAACCGCTTTCTCATCCTGGCTATTATGGTAATAACAAAATCCTAAAATGTCATGAATACCTGACACGTCAGGATAAAATACAGATGCTTTTTCATAATAATCTATCCTGCTGCAAGGGCCTGTCCCGCGTAGAAAACCATGCCCTACTTTAGAATTATTGGCTATTTGTTGCACCATATGCGCAAAATTTGGTTTGGAATAGCTTAAAGTAACAACCTTAGATTTTTCTTTAACATCATCATGCTGCTTTATAAGCCTCGAAAAACTAAAATTATTTGGAAATAATTCCTGACCTCTACTATAATGAATCAATACATAAACAATGTAGGCCGATAAAATAAATAAAAAACAACCTATCGTGGCCCATCTGACTATATACACAATGGTTTTTAATTTTTCTTTAATTGCCATGCCCTCATTTTAAATTATGCTAAAAATTTCCCGCAGCATTATCCTGGCCTTCACTTTTTCAATCTTATACTGGATTTACGTGGGGTACGTTTCCCAAATTGCGTTAGCTAATGATGCGATTGCTTACGACAACCTTGGCTCATTAATCTACAATAATGGTTGGGGCGATTTTTTTAGAACCGGCCCTCATCGGGAACCATTTTATCCTTTTCTGATATCTGTCACCATGAGCTTGGGGAAACTTTTTTCTATTTCCTATCACATTCCCCAAAAAATCATTCAGTTTTCTTTTTTACTTTTAACACAAATTCTTTCCTTAATCATCCTTAAAAAATTAAAAATAAATAATTTTTTATGCGCCTGCATCATTTTGTACATTGGATTTTCTCCGGCTTTCGTTAATTCATCCCTAAGTCTATTTTCTGAAATCGCTGCCTACCCTTTTATTCTACTTACCGTCATCTTTGCCAGCACAAGTTACAAAAACATCTTAATTACAAAAAAAGGTCGTTCCACCCAAAAATTATCACTGCTTTTAGCCTTCTTGTTAGGAACAAGCATCTTAATGATCACTTTTGTGAAAGGTATTTTTGAATTATTCATCCCTTTTTTATTGATCCCTTTTTGCATTATGCTTATAAAAACATACCGGCTGAAACAAAAAGAAGCATCTAATAATATCCTTGCCTTTATTATCATTGCAGCTCTAAGCTTTTATTTACCGTTTAATGCATATAAACTAGCCAATAAAAAATATAATGGTAATTTCACATTTACAACACGCGGAAGTGAAGTTCTTTATGCGGAAACCAAACGACGCATGGACAATTTTTCCGCAAAAAACTGGTTAACAGCCCTTGTGTACGTTCCTGGGCACAGATACTGTGAACCTCTTTTTGGTAATGCCGCTTGTGCGTACTGGACGCCTCTTATCGACATCAATAAGCTACTCTACAATCATAAAGATGAAATTTCAGACGCCCCTACCACAAGCAATGCGTTTAAAAAAATACTCCTAATGAAAACATTCAAAAGAATCTTTAAAAACCCTTTTGCCTATACCTTAATGACGGCTACGGTGGGACTAAAACTATTTTTTTGGGAATCGTCCAAACTAGGACATGTGGCTTACCCGGACTGGATGGATAAAATTTTCTGGAACCCCGGACTTGAAAATATTCTCAACTTCAGCGTTGCCTTACTTTCTTTTCTTGCTTTTCTCTATCTAATAAAATTTATTTGGCAGCATCGCAAAAATATTTTTGCTTTCAAAACACAAAACAACGAAGTCACTTGTTACCTTTTATTTGTTTTTCTCATTCTTTCTGTATTTATGACAATCTCATCTCTCTTCATTATCCTCACCAGGTACATGCTCCCCATCGCCCCGCTTTATCTCATCATCATTGCTTTTACTATCCAACAAATTGTAAATCGCATCAAATCCCGTCACTCCTGATAATACGCACTATTACCCATTACAAGAGCCAATTCTGCTTTCTTCAATTCTTTACCTAAATAGGCTATGTGTGTTTTTTCTTCAAACCAGCCCTGTTTATGTTCTTTTTCGTATTTAAATATTTCACTGTAAATATCTTGAGCCTTTCGCCCTCGAAACACTTTAACAATATTTTGAGTTTTATTACATATGGCAACCTCAATACGAATAAGCGCAAAGTCTACTCTAATTAAAACATAATGCCCGGTTGGCTCCATGCGAAAGTCTTTATAGGGATCATACTCAGGGCAATCAATGGTTTCACAGCCCTTTACTTTCTTAGGTAATTTTGACTTTGACACAGAAAAATTCTTTTTCATTTATTTCCCCTCTGGTGTAATGATTGAATCTAATATTCAATCCCTGGCTGAGCTTTGATGCCTTGTTGGTAAGGATGTTTAATACTTTGCATTTCTGTGACTAAATCAGCAATATTGATTAATTTCTTTGGCGCGCCGCCTCCGGTGAGAATAACATGCTTAAGCGGTGGCTTATTTTTTAAGGCTTCAATAATTTCATCGGGATCCAGAAAATTAAATTTCATCACATAATTAATCTCATCAAAAATTACAAGAAAATGCTCATCATCCTGCAACACCTCTTTACATTTGGCCCAAGCCTTCTTTGCCGTTTTGACATCTGCATCAAAATTTTGAGTATCCCACGTAAAACCATCACCAATGGCATGCATCTGACAAAGATCGGGAAACTTCTTAAAAAACTTGGATTCCCCTGTTTGCCACTTCCCCTTAATAAATTGAACAATCGCCACTTTCTTTCCGCGTCCCATCGCGCGTAAGGCCGTACCAAAGGCAGCTGTAGATTTCCCCTTACCGTTCCCCGTATGCACCATAATCAATCCTTTTCGAATCGACTTCTTAATGTCTTTATGTTTTCGAGGAGATTTATCTTGAACTTTATTTTTGTTTATTTTTTGTGTCATTGGCTACCTCCATACAACCATCATAAAACAAAATATCACTGTGACCCACGCAGAAGCCATCATCAATCGTATGCTTTTGTTTATGTGTTCTTTACGTAAAACCTGAATATTTGAACCCAAATATGTTTTCTTTAATTCTTTTCCTTCGTAATTATTAGCGCCTCCTAATTGCACATCCAGAGCGCCGGCAAAGGCTGCTTCCGGGATATCACTAATATGCTTAATCTTAATAAACTCCTTAACTCCTTCTTTCATAGCCCCTTTAACATTATTCTTTGTCATCCATGCCGCTGCTGCAATAAAGAAATACGACAATCTCGACGGAATCCAATTAACAACATCATCGATCTTGGCGGAAAAATAACCAAATTTGGCATAACGTTTGTTAAGATGTCCAACCATAGAGTCCAGCGTATTAACGGCTTTATACGCTAAGGCCAACGGAGCTCCGCCAATCGCCGCGTAAAATAAAGGCGCAATGATACCGTCCACGGTGCTTTCCGCTACAGTCTCAACCGTGGCTCGCACCACTTCCCTTTCATCCAAAGTCTTCGTATCCCGCCCCACGATTCTGGCAACATCCAGCCGCGCTTTTATTAAATCATTATTTTGCAAATCATTATGTATCTGAACCGCCTCTTTTCGCAAATCATGCACAGAAATAGCGGTATAAATTCCCAACATATTGACAACCCAAGCCACCGTAGGATGAATCATTGTGCCAATATGCAGAAAATAAAAAACCAACACATACACAAAAACGGGCAAACTTATGGCTAATACACCCCCGGCTAAATATTCATTCTTTATCGCCTTCCGATAAAAATCTTCCAACTTTTCAATCGCTTGTCCAATTAGACGCGCAGGATGAAATGCGTAAACAGGATCACCAATCCATAAATCTGTTACAAATGCAAAAAATATTCCGGATGCCATCATCGTTAAACCATCGCCTTTTCTAAAGTTTCAATCTTTTTTAATTGATCAAGAAAATACTGATTCTCTGGCCTTAACTTCAAAGCAATACGAAAATAACATGAATCTAATCCTTGAAAACCATGAACTTCCCTTACATAAAGCCGCGCTTGTTCTAACCCCTGCATAACACACCTTTGATCCTTAACATCACTAATTTTGCATAAAAAAAAGTTAGCTAGACTTGCAAATACTTTAATAGTCGGGACAGATGACAAAACTCTCAGAAAATAAGAATGCTCTTCCTTAAACCATTGATGGGTTTCTATTTTAAAAGCTGTGTCTTCAAGCGCCACCAACCCAAGCTTTTGCGCCACCCCATTACATGACCACGTATCTTGAAAGGGGCGCATGCGATCCATAATCTCTTTATCCGCACATGCATAGCCAATACGAATCCCAGCAAGTGCGTAAAATTTTGTTAATGATCGAATCACAATCGTCGTCCGATATTTCTGAATTAACTCAATAACAGAATACTCCGGACACCAATCCACAAAAGCCTCATCAATAACCAAATAAACATTTTGCTTTTCGGCGCGCTGCATAAGATACTCTAATGCATTAAATGAAAGAGCTGTTCCCGTTGGATTATTCGGATGCCCCAGCACAATCATATCTATATCTTCCAGATGTGAAATAATACTCTCTATGGAAAATTGAAACTCATCTTCTGCCTTTAAAAAAATATCAATAATTTCTGCGCCCTGCAACTCTAATAAACGTCGATACTCATTAAAACAAGGTTCAATCAACAAAGCCTTTTTAGGGCGCAAAGCACGAATTACCAACTCAATCAATGAAATAGATCCATTTCCAACCATCACATTTTCCAAATCAAGATGATGCATTGCAGAAATCTTCGCACATAATTTCTCCGCACAAGGATCAGGATAAACAGCAACTTCATTGATCGACCCAACATAAGCCTGCTTAATCGCCGCAGAAATACCCAAAGGATTAATATTGCTCGAAAAATCAATCACCGATTCCAAAGGCACCCCAACCCTCTGCGCAAACCCTTTAATATTCCCCCCATGTATAATTTTCTTTGGCATAAATTTATTACCCCTAGTGACGCGAAATCGCTTTTAAGCATAGATTAACACATTCCGCTCAGAGGAGATCTCGTTCTGCTCGATCTCCAATTCGCTGCATGCATTAATCTATGCTTGGAGCGATTACGAATTAAGCAGCAATAATTCCCTTATTTACTATGACTCTTAATCGGTAACCTTTCAATAAACTCGTCTTAACAAGAGTTTCTGTTAAAGCCTGTAGGCGAATTGGACGCAACAAAAATACTGCGTCCTCTGAGCCGAAAGGTTTTAACAGAAACTCCAATAGACGAGTTTATTGAAAGGTTACTTGAATAGACTAGTTAGAATTTACAATCAAAACTAAATAAACAAAGACTTCTGTTAATTCTCCTGTGGCGCCGATCACATCGCCGGTGATTCCACCGATTCGTTTTTTGTAGAACTTACTTAACAAATAAATAAAAATCCCGCTTAACAATACGGCAACAATGCCGGTGATCCCTAAAAATAAACTCACAATTAAAACAAACACTGTGCTTAGAAAAATCTGCACTTCGGAAACAGCTCCCGCCACCTCTTGACCCAAGCCTTTTTCAGTACGCGCATACGGCAATAAAAAACAAATGAAACCATGGGCCCACCGTGATAAGCCTATAGCCAAAATAAAACCGGCATTCTGTTGCGGCAACATGACAAGACATTCCCATTTCATCAGCAGCAAGAATACAACACTCAATGTGCCCCACACCCCAATACGCGAATCCTTCATAACATGGAGAATATCGTGTTTATCTTTTCCCTGAAAAAAGGCATCAAAAGAATCGGCCAAACCGTCAATATGTAATCCACCGCTTATGATGATAGGCAATAAAACTAAAAATAAACTCAATAACCGCGGTGAAAAATAATGAGAAAAAATTCCAACAATAAAAAGTGAAATTACCGCAATAAAAAAACCTACTAAAGGAAAATAGGCCATTGCTTGAGATAAAGAAATTCTTTCTTCCTTATTAGTGACAGCTAAAGGAATGATTGTTAGAAAAGAAAACGCAAGTCGTAAATTACTAAACCAATTAAAAGATTTTCCGAGCATCGCATCCTCGGACAACTTCCTAGATGGTTTCTTTTTTATTGGCAACTTCGGCCTCCTTAAATGTGGCGACTTCATTATAAATGCGCGCGCCGGCTTCTAAAATATTAAGGGCCAAAGCAGCCCCGCTGGCTTCCCCTAATCGCATGGATAAATTAAGTAAAGGCCGCTGCTTGAATTCTTCAAAAACGTAACGATGGCCACCTTCTTGAGATTCATGCGCTAAGAATACATAATCTAGAATTGCTGGATTTAATCGAAAAGCAATAAGTGTCGCGGCGGCCACAATCAACCCATCCACCACAACAGGAATAGATTTATGTGCACCCGCTAAAATAGCCCCTGTCATCGCAGCAATTTCTAAACCACCTAATCTTTGTAAAACATCAAGGGGAGCATTCAATTCAGCTCTATACTTTTTTATCGCCTCATCAATAACCTTTATCTTTAATTTAAGCCCATCATCATCAACACCCGTTCCGCGCCCCGTGACTTTAGCGGCAGGAAGATTTAAAATGGCGGCAATCACCGCTGCCGCTGAGGTTGTATTGCCGATCCCCATTTCACCTAACGCTAAAATTTTAATACTGTCTTTTTCAGCCGCCTCAACCATATCCCACCCCACCTGCAGGGCCTGATCTAATTCATCCGCAGACATCGCCGACTCTATTTTTAAATTCCCTGTCCCTTTTCTCACTTTAGCTTTTATTAAATCCGAATGATCGTTCAAATCCCCGTCAACGCCGACATCAATTACTTTCACATCGGCTCCGAGTTGCCGAGCCAAAGCATTAATAGTCGCGCCGCCATTAATAAAATTCAAAACCATCGCCTGAGTTACTTCACGTGGATATAAACTGACGCCCTCTTGTTCCACCCCATGATCTGCCGCAAAGACAAGAATACGTTTTTTGCTTACATCCAATCGCTCTGCTTTCTGAATAGAGACCAACTTACAAATCATTTCTTCAAGCTGCCCCAAACTTCCTTGTGGCCGCGTTTGTTCATCTAGACGTGCTTGTCCTTTTTTTAACCAAGCGGCATCAACACGTTTAATACACTTTGATTTCTCTATCCACTTATCACTCATCACTTATCACTTACCCCTTTCACCCATTGAGGAATTCCTGAAATTAACATCACCACCTCATCGCTAACAACCGCCATTCGCTGATTCACTCGCCCAAGTCTATCAGCATAACGCCGCGCTAATGTATTATCCGGCATAATACCTAAACCAACCTCATTGGTCACAATTATGATATTGGCTCTTGGCTGCGACAAAATTTTAATAAATGCCTCTATTTGACTTTCAATAGCTGACTCATCATCCGAAAATTGATGAAAAAGATTATTGATCCACATCGTCGCGCAATCCACTAAAATAACTTCTGTATCGGTTTGCACATTTTTTATAGCTTGCGCTAAATGCACCGATTCTTCCACTGTTTTAAAATCCTGCCCTCGCTCTTCTTGATGCTTTCTTATTTTTATCCGCATGTGCTCGTCAAAAGCCGTTGCTGTCGCAATCATCAGCCGGCCCTCATTAAATTTATTTGCCAAATCAAGCGCAAAACGACTCTTCCCGCTTTTAATACCACCGGTAACCAATATTACTTTCTTAGACGCATCCATGGGGAACGATTCCTTTTAGAGGAGTAGGGCTATTTAACAAAACAAGCTGTGTGGAATATTGATATTTACCAATCACCGTCATGGATCCCGGATCAATCCGAAATTGTGACAAATGCTGTTCACTCAGCTTTAATAATTCAAGTAAAAATATGCGGATGGGACCACCGTGGGTGACAATAATAATTTTCTTATTGTCATAATGGGATTGGCAGTACCGAATAAAAGATTTGATACGCTTTTTAAGAGATGCAATAGATTCGCCGCCCTTCGGCGTTAGGATTTTTCCTTTAGACCATTTCTCATACGAAGCATCTTTTTCTTCTAACAATTCATTGGCTGTTTTCCCTTCCCAAACACCAAATCCCAACTCATCTAAACGCGCATCAACTTTAGGTTTTTTATTTAAAGGGGAACAAAAAATTTTGGCGGATTCCTTACAACGATCTAACTGTGATGAAAAAATAACATCTGGCTGAAACTTAGATATTTCAGATACAAAACGACGAACCTGCCCTCGCCCCTTAGCTGTTAGTGGAGTGTTGGTCTTACCTTGATATCGCCGTTCCTTCGTCCAAAGCGTTTCCCCGTGACGAATAAGAACAAAATGAATCATATTTCTTTAAGCCCCATATTGTCCCAGCTGTCCCATGAAATTAATTCATCAAGAGGCATTCTCTTACGCCAACCAGATGTTTCTAACAAAGGCTTTTTATCAAATTTCGAAACATAACCTAAACATAAATACGCAATAGGTTTAATATGTTTTGGCATATTAAGAACTTTTTTAAGAAGCCCATTATTAATAATACTCACCCATCCAACACCAATACCTTCGGCACGCGCCGCCAACCATAAATTTTGAACTGCACAACACGTACTGAACATATCCGTTTCCTTGATAGTATTCCGTCCCAAAACATGCTTTCCGCCACGACTAGAATCACACGTAATACAAATATTCACCGGTGATTCTTCTATGCCTTCCAATTTAAACGAACCGTACATTTCCTTTGCCTTACCGCTGTAATTAGATTTTGCTTTTTCATTTTCTTTAACAAAAACACCCTTAATTTTTTTCTTAATCTTCACATCCTCAATCACAATAAAATTCCATGGCTGCATAAAACCAACCGAGCCGGCATGATGCGCTGCATTAAGAAGCTTCAGAAGAATTTTTCTAGAAATTTTCCGCGGTAAGAATTCCTTACGAACATCCCGTCGTTCATGAATAGCGCGATACACCCCTTTTTTTTCTGCATCATCAAAAGCGTGTTCATTTACATTTTCATTCATAATCTTTATCTCCACGCACTGATTTCTTCAAAAATTTACGCCCCATTGCTTTTCTTCCATCGTTCAACACCCTGATGAATAACCTCATAAACAACCGCCCCTATGAGATACCCTACATCTGTATGTTTCCCCGCATACTTTCTTTGACTTTCTAAATCTGTAATCGGCGCAGCAATTCCAATGCAATCTGTTCCTGTTCCGGTAGCAGGCAAACCACTATGACTACTTGGATATTGAGAATCTAATATGGCCGCAGTTCTTGCTTCGGCGGCTATAGAAATAGCCTCAACCATAGCCTCATCGGATAAGGCCGTTGACAACTGGACAATAAGATTAATCGTCCCGATATGATCTGCAGAACCTGGTAAATCCCCGACACGTAATGCATTTGTCATGCCTACTGTCGCAATGCAACGCGCTAAATTTTGGCAAAAATCCTTTTCGATGTCAATAAAAGTTTCCAGCTCAGCACTGGTTAATAACCCGACAGCCTCTTCCAGCCCCTTTTGTTTTAGCTTTTCTTGTAAAAATAAGCCCGGGTTAACATCCCGACCGATCTCTTGATCCTCAACTCTGTACCAAGCAAATTGACGTGACTGCCGCATCCCCCCATTTAAAACCGCCCAACTTAACACTTTATGCGGCTGTTCAAACGCCACTGTAAGCCAATTTCCTTCTTGAATAATTTCAGTTTGCATAGGTTTTTTCCAAATCAAGTATTTCCTCTAACACCTTCATATCCATATGCTTTTCAAATTCATTGGCTAATCGATCATAAGGCGAAGCCTCATTTAATTCTGTATTTTCAAACGACTCAATAGGGAATAGACTGGCTGAAACACGAATTTTATTAATAAAATACCGCCGAAAATCATCCTTTTCAAACAATCCATGAATGTATGTTCCCCATATGCAATCTCTATGATATCCTTCGCCCCCTTCAGCAGGTTTACCCTCACGCTCTATAATTTGAAAAAACGGCTCTGCCTTGTTTAGATAATGCGTCTGCCCCATATGAATTTCATACCCTTCCACAGGCAATTGACTTTCCACATGAACACCCTTAACTTGCACCGTTATTTTTTCTTTAGAAAAAGCTGTCGTCATAGGAATCAATTGCAGCCCCTCTGTAACCTTTGTATTTGATTCAACCGCATACGGATCTTCAATAGCTTGCCCCAACATTTGATAACCGCCACATATACCCAATACAGATGATCCTGCACGTAAACAGCGTTGAATATGTTCACCAAATCCTGTTCGTTTTAAGAAATCTAAATCACTAATCGTATTTTTTGTCCCCGGAATAATCAAAAGGTCAGGAATAATATTACGATCGGGCCTTTCGATAAAATCCAACATAATATCTTGCTCTTTATTTAAATGATCAAAATCTGTAAAGTTAGATATGCGCGGCAAACGGATGACATGAACTAATAAATTGGTCCGCGGGTCCTGCCGCATCCAATCGTTCGCGGGCCCCTCCGCCCGGTGTGGATCCTCCCGCTCACTGGATTGGCCGCGCCACCCGCTAGATGCAATCGAAGTTTTGGGATAGCTTCTATGCTGAAATCCTTTTTTCTTCTCAAGAACAACCGCATCCTCTTGTTCAATATCTAAATTTGGAAACATCGGAAGGACCCCCAGAGACTTTCTTTGTATTTTATTTTCTATCCATTCTAAACCAGATATAAAAAGATCTTTATCTCCACGAAATTTATTAATAATAAATGTTTTGACCAAATTTTTTTCTTCTTCATCAAAAAGATCAAACGTCCCCACGATTTGCGCAAATACCCCGCCTTTATCAATATCCCCGACTAAAATCACAGGCGACTTAACCGCCTTAGCCACCGACATATTCACAATATCTTTATCTTTAATATTCACTTCCGCCGGGCTTCCCGCACCTTCAATCACCACAATATCATAATCCTGCCGTAATTGATTCAAGGCCTCATGAGCCCGTTCCATCAAAATCTGCCGTCTTTGATAATAATCCTTAGCCTCAAGCGTATCAAAAACCTTACCCATCACAATCACCTGTGACGTCTTGTCTGTATTAGGTTTTAACAAAATAGGATTCATAAACACGGTAGGTTCAATCCCGCAAGCCTCAGCCTGCACAGCCTGCGCCCGTCCAATCTCACCACCGCCTGCCGTGACATAAGAATTATTAGACATATTCTGCGCCTTAAACGGCGCCACCCGAAACCCCCGCCGTTTTAACAAACGACAAATAGCGGTAGCCACAACACTCTTCCCCACATCCGACCCCGTCCCCTGAACCATGATTGTTTTAGCTAACATTTTTTTTAAACCCAACTTTTAATCCTAGAGATGTTCCATTTAACTTCTTGTCCAGGGACCAAAGCACTGCATTTGAAAGAAAGGTTGCAGCAAGCAGGTGCACATCAATATAACCTAAACCTTTTCCCATCAATTTCTTATTTTCAATAAATTCTAAAACTTCTTGATGATTGGCCTGAATGGCTTTTGGAAGTGCCAGCAACAAAGAAAGTATTTCTTTTCTATTCTTAATATTTCCACAAGCAAGTTCACCGATAATATAATGATGACATATAACATCACCCTCATTGAGCAACTTGACAAGTTGGGCATTTCCGGTCCGGAAATGATCAATCCATACGGATGTATCTACAAGAACCATTTATTAATCCCTTCATTTTCTTCTTGGAATTGATTGTAGTTTCTTTTCGGACCCCCCTAATTTTGCCAATCTATGACCGCTTTCCAATGATATCAAAGCTTCTAAACCACGCTTAATAAGATAAGTTTTTTCCTTAATTCCTGTTAACTGCGAAGCTCTCTTGAGCAATGCGTCTTCAATATTCAATGTAGTTCTCATATCACCCCTCCTTTCAAATATGCAATATTATATGCATAAGTATGCATTATTAATGCATACATGTCAAAGAGTATTTCTCATAATTATTTTTTGTTAGCCCTTTTCATATAATCCCGTGCTCGCTGAATAAGCATGTGCGCCCTTTTGGGATATGATAAAAAATGACAGTGGACGTAGCTCGCCAAAACATTATTCGAGCAATATCCTTCCAGCCGCTGGGACCGTCTTCTTTTCTTCTTAACTTCATGAATTGAATGCGTGCCTTCATCCGACCAACGTGAATAGTGAAATTCATGCCCTCGAAAGGAATCTCCCGCATCGCCTAAAAAACACTTTTTTAAAATTTGATTTTCACAATAACCAAAATGGACAAGCTTTTCTGTCATTTCGATTTGGCCGGAAATAATACCTGCCATATTGTAAACTTCACCGCTTAACACCTTCACAGATTCTGCCAAATAAATAAGCCCTCCACATTCTGCATAAGTCGGTATTCCTTGTTTAATCAAATTTTGTACAGACTCTCGCATAGACACATTTTCTTCAATCTCTTTTGCATAAACTTCCGGAAAGCCTCCCCCAAAATAAAGCGCACCAATATCCTCAGGAAGCTGCGTGTCGTTTAAAGGACTAAAAGGTATCAATGTTGCGCCACATGATTCCAGAAAATCTAAATTGGCCTGATAATAAAACTGAAAGGCCTTATCCTTGGCATACGCAATACGCACAGATTTTTTTAATGTTCTCTGAGGAGAAATCGCGTCTGACTTAAAAAAAAAATTATTCTTACTTTCTTGCGCAATTTTAAGAATCTTATTTAAATTGATCTGCGTTGAATCATTATCGTCTTCTGTGGTTGTATATTTCTTAAGTTCATTCAAACATGTTTTCAAATCATCATTTTCCGATGCCGTCGTTAAACCTAAATGCCGTTCCGGAATAAAAATTGTTTCATCTTTAAAAATAACTCCGAGCACGGGGATCTGATTATAAAACTGAACCGACTCTTTGAGCATATCTAAATGCCCTTGGCTAGCCACACGATTTAAAATAACGCCGCAAATATGAATATCGGAATCTAATGTTTGATATCCTTTAATAACAGCTGCCACCGACCGCGCCATTCTTCCGGCATCCACAACTAAAATGACAGGGGCTTGAAGAATCTTCGCAATATTTGCCGTGCCTCCTTCATCGCTTGTGTTAGAGAAACCATCAAACAATCCCATCACCCCCTCGATAACGGCAATATCACATCCAACTGTTTCTTTCTGAAATAATGCACAGACTTGTTCTTTTCCCATCATCCAATCATCTAAATTATGTGACGGCAACCCCGTTGCGACAGCATGATAGCTTGGATCAATGTAGTCAGGGCCAACTTTGAAAGCCCGAACCTTAATCCCCATACCCCGAAATCCCTGCATAATACTTAATGCAACCGATGTTTTTCCTACACCGCTATGAGTTCCGGCAATAATAATTTTAGTCTGCATAATTCTAAACGGTTGTTTCTGTAGGATGATACTCAGGATACCTCTCCTGAATCACTTTACGCGAATACGAATAATGATGAACAATCTGTTCTGTGGTGTATTTATGTTCACGGGCATACGGGCAGGCTAATCGGGCAAGACAACGATCTTGGCAAATCGAGTTTTCTTCTAGGCGAAATGGCAGGCATGTCTTTTTGTTAAAATCACCTAATGTTTCCGCAATTTCGGATACAGCCCCGGACGGACAGGCCTTTATGCAAGGTTTATCTTCACACGTCGCACACGGTGAGTTGAAAATTTGACGTGATGTTTCCGGCAAATTGAGTGTGGCTAAGAAAACAGATCGATACGCATGCCACACTCCAAATTCTTTATGAATATTTTTACCTAAAGGGGTCGGATGTGTCCATCCAAGCCAATGCGTAAATGTTTGAATAGGAAAACGTGGCAATCTTTTAGGAAATAAAGGAACAATTTCACTTCCTTTTAAATACGTTTTAATAAACTCAGGCACAATCCTTTCTGTAAAACAATTAACCGGATCAATAGGGTCTCGATTTTCATTATCTAAAGCCTTCCAAAGCTGCCTTCCACCGCTGCCAATGGTAATAAGCGAAGAGAATTTCCCAAAATCGATATTCTGTGCGGCTAAATCATCTAGAATATCTTGCGGAAGTGATGAGCTAGCTGTAATAGAAAATAAATTGTATCCGTTTTGTGATAAAAATTGAACTCCTTGAGATAGATGCTCTTTCATCACACCTTTTCCTTTTTTTGAACCCGACCCCATGGCACGACATAAAATCCTTCTTTACCCTGACCATACTTGGCTGTAATCCCATAAGCGGTTTCCAAATTCTTAGATGTTAAAACTTCTTTGGGCGTCCCCGAAACGAGAATTTTACCTTCATTCAACAAATACAATTTGTGACAATACCGTGCCGCTAAGGATAGATCATGCAAAACAACCGCAACGCCCCGGCCATCCTCAGCCATTTTACGTAATAATTGCATCACCTGAATTTGGTGATTTGGATCTAATCCGGAAACAGGCTCATCTGCCAAAAGAATATTTGACTGAACAGCAATAGCCCGCGCCAACATCACAAGTCGCTTTTCTCCGCCGGATAATTTTGTTACCGTTCGTCCACTCAGATGATCTATTTCTGCTAATGCCATAGATTGTTGAATAGCCGCAGCATCTTGCTGAGATAATTGTTGCCATGCCGAAAGATGCGGTAGGCGACCAAGCGCCACCACTTTTTCTACTTTTAATGGCCAATGAATAGTATCTCCTTGCGCCATGTAACTTAAAGACTGACTTAATGCCTTGTGCGTAATATCCTTTAATGGATGTCCTGACAATTCAATATCTCCACTCTTAAAAGGAAGCAACCTGGCCAAACTTTTTAACAATGTTGTTTTCCCCGTTCCGTTTGAACCAATGATTCCGATTAATTCACCTTTTTGAATTTTGAGACTTACATCTTTGACAATCAAATGATCGCCCAAATAAACAGAAATATTTTTGGCTTCTAATAAAGTCATACCATATCTTTTTTCATTTTGTAAATCAGCATTAAGAAAAAGGGTGCCCCGATCATGGATGTTAAAACCCCAATTTTCAATTCAACCCCTGTCGACAATAAACGCACTGCCAAATCGGCCCACAAAAGAAGAATAGCGCCTGCAATAGCACTGACCCCCAATAATTTTGAAGGATCATTCCCTACAAAAGGACGTAAAATGTGTGGCACCACCAATCCAATAAAACCAATACTACCTGTAACAGATACGGCAGCACCAACAGAAAGCATCGTGCCTAAAACAAGCCGCAGCTTAACCATCTTCATATGAAAACCCAACGTGGAGGCGGTTTCTTCGCCTAAGGTTAAAGCACGCAAGGCGCGCGCATCCCAAAAAATAAGCACCCAACCCGTCAACATAATCGGTAAAGCCATCATCACATGATCAAAACTGCGATTAGCCAAAGAACCCATTTGCCAAAAAATAATTTCAATGGCCGCATGCGGATCCGCCGAGAGATTAAGAGCTAATGATGTCGCTGCCACAGAAAAACTATTAACCGCAACCCCGGCTAGAATTAAAGTTTGCACACTACTATTCATACCGGCAAATATGTAAATTAAAATAATCGCTAACAATGCACCCATCATACCTCCCAAAGGCAAAGCCAGTGGAAAGGCTTTCGCCAATCCAGTGTACATAACCAAAACAGCGCCAAAAGAAGCCCCTCCGGAAACGCCTAAAACACCTGGTGAGGCCAATGGGTTACGTAGCAAACCCTGCATCGCTGCGCCAGCCAAACCAAGCGTAGCACCTACTAAAATACCGAGTAATGTTCGCGGAAATCGAATTTCCCAAAGAATTAAAACAGCTTGTGAAAAATTTCTTTTAAATAGCTGATCTAGCGTTTCAAACAAAGGAAACTTTGCACTGCCGATTGCCAAAGAGCACAAACAGGTTATACCGAGGACAAAAAGTAAAACAGGAATAAGAGCTCTTTCTTTTTTCTGAGGAGTTTGTTTTAATAATTGAGTCATATTTTCATTGTCATTCCCGCGAAAGCGGGAATCCAGTTGAAGAATATGTATCCCCGGCTAAAATATTCGGGGATGACAATTCCGTAAGATTATCCTGAACGTATTGAGATAAAATTTCCGCAGCCTCAATGGTAGCCGGAGAAGGACATATCAAAAGCCCTGATGGAAGATAGACTGTCTGAAGCCCAGGGAATCCTTTTTTAATCGCTGGATGAGATAAAACATCCCGACGAACCGTTGGCGTATCCACTCTGTAATCAGAAAAGATAATAAGCTCCGGATCCCGCATAATAAGATTTTCTAATTCCAAATAACGATTACTTCTGGCATGCGATTGCAGCGCAATATTCTCAACACCGGCAGCTTCCATCATAGAATTAATAATGGAATTTGGCCCTGCTGTCAGCCCACCTGGCCTGTAAAAAACAGATTTAACAGGATTGGACTTTTGGGCATAGAGCCTCTTCAGTCGATCTTCCATATCTTTAATCAAGATTTCTCCCCGATCATTTTCGTTAATAGCCTCTGCCACACCCCGAATTTGATCTTTAAGTTCACTAAAATTCTTAGCCGTATTAATAACATGCACCTTAATGCCAAGCTTTTTAAGCATATTTATTTTTTGACGATCATATCTTCCCGTGATGACAATGTCAGGATCGAGAATTAAAACTTCTTCGATTGTACCTGCGGTGGTTTTAATCCCTTCAGCCAAATCAGCGACACTTGATATGTAAGGAAGCAGTGCTCCTTTCGTAACCGCGGCTATCCTTTTCCGATCAGCTAATCGAAGAACCAATTCATCACTGCAAAGATTCATGGAGACAATTCGAGCAGGTTTGGCGAACACCTCATTAACGAGGCTTAATAAAAAAAGAAAACATATCGCAATAAAAACAATCCTCGGGGGTTTGGCTTTTTCAATCCCCCGAGGTTTGTTTGCGGTTGATTTAACCATGAACAAACCTCGGGGGATTGCTTGTTTTCTTGAATGCAAACCCCCGAGGTTTATTTTTATTTTCATCTCACACACCATCCAACCTAAAAACAAACGGCATCTTCACAACACTCTGAACAGATACACCAAAACGCTGTGCCGGCTGAAACCGCCACTTCTTTGCGGCCTTGACGGCACTTTGATCAAGAATATCGTATCCAGAAAATTGAACAATAACAACCTTATCTACAAAACCTGTTTTCGTAATCGAAATATTTAAAATCACCTTACCTTCATAACCTTGCTTCCGTGCTGCACGAGGATATGTCGGCGGTTTATTGTAATATTCATTTACTTTTGCTTCAACAAATGCACCACTCTTAGAATTTTGTAATGCATTTATATCTACTTTTTCTTTTTTCTTTTTCACTTCACCCTTAATAACCTCATCATTCTTAGGCTTCGCAGGCTGATCACCTTTCTTCTTTTCTATTTGAATCTGACCTGTCTTGGAAATTGCTACCTTGGGCGTCTCAATTTTTGAAACTTCGATCTTAGCAGGTTTAACCTTGGGAGCTTTAACAGAAACAAGCGAAATTTCCAAACTCGATGGGGCGGCAATCACATTAAAATCATGCGGTTTAACCCACTGAGCTAAATTCACCAAAAGCGCAGCATGAATACCCACGGCCCCCACTAATCCCGCCTTTAACTCATTGGTCATCGTCTTTCTTTTCCGTTTCGATAAATACTTTTTCTATGCCAGCTTTACGCACCAAATCAAATACTTCAATAACACGCCCATGCGAAGCCGCCTTGTCACCATAAATGTACAAATGATTTTTTTGAGCTTCAAAAGAAGGCTTTAGCAGCTTAAGACGTGCACTTAATTCTTTTTTTGTAATTTTTTGTTTATCTAAGAATATGTCGCCTTCTTTGGTAATACTTATCCCGACATGTTCCTTTTTTTGTTCAACAGCGGTTGTGGCTTGTGGTAAAGATAAAGGCACTCCTTTATGAACCGACATGGATAAAAAGGCATAGATAAAATACACAAGAATAAGAAAAAATGAATCAATCAAAGGCATCATTTCAATCCTGGCTTTTTTGATCGATACCTCGCGTATTTTCATATCAACGCTTTCCCTTTACCCCATGCATTTGCGGCAGCTTTTCCATAATGATTTCAAAAACAGAACACACACTTTCCAATTCTTCAACAGCCCTTTGATAACATGTTTGGAAAATGTTGTACGGAATGAGCGTCATCAAAGCGATGGTTAACCCAAAAGCCGTCGTAATCAATGCCTCTGAAATCCCCCTGGTTACCGCCATAGGATCATTAATCCCTTGATTACCTAAAATATCAAAAGAAGAAATAATCCCGATAACAGTTCCTAATATGCCCAAAAGAGGGGCTGCCGTAATAACCGTATCGAGAACGGGCAAGTATTTCTTCATCCGACGCAACTCAATTAGAGCCTGCGTTTCCAATGCTCTCGATAAAGAATATTCTCTGTGCACCAGGCCATTAAGGAGGGTGCGCGCGATGAAATCCTTATTAGAACGCTTAGCCATATCTGTTGCCTCTTCTAATTTTCCTTTTTCTGCAAAAGACAATATACGTTGCGTATCACGCGGCTTTCTTTTTTGTGATTCCCGCCAAAAGAAAACACTTCTCTCAATGATAAATGTGACAGATACAAAAGACAGCAAAATCAACGGTCCCATCACAATGCCGCCTTTTTCAAATAAGGTTATCATTTTATTTCCCCTTTAATATGTAATATCCGCCCCTACACGAAACAAGCGAGGTGCATTAGAAAAACCTCTAAGTTCCTGATAAGTTTCATTAAACATATTTTCTATTTTCAAAAATGTTTTAACATTCTTATTATGCGCATAGTTAAGCGCCATATCAACCACCGTGTAATCTTTTAACCTGGTCAGTGCAGGATCATACGTCTTAAGATTACGCGTAACATTGACATTCCAATTAAATTTTTCCCAAAAAGAAAAATCAAAATTTATGTTATGTTTCAAGTTAGGACGTCGTCTAAGGTAGACATCGTTCTGTAAATCCCTAGCCTCCAAATATGTAAAACCATAACTTAAATACAAATTATCCATGGGAGAATATTTGATTTCAGATTCAACCCCGCTTGTCCTTGCGGATCCAATATTCATATACTTAAACGCCCCTAAATCAAATTCAATCAAATCTTTGAACCTTTGTAAAAAGAATACAGAACTCAACGTTAATTTTTGGTCAAATAATTCTTGTTCCAATCCAACATCATAACTCCATGATTTTTCTGCATTTAAAGTACTATCCCCAAAGGATGAAAATAACTGAAACAAGGAAGGTGCATTAAACCCCGTACCATAACTTCCCTTTAGCCGCGTTTGCGTATCAAACAAATACGAAACCGTTGTCCGCCCTGTTGTATTAACTCCAAATCGGGAATGGTCATCGGCACGAAAAGCTAATGTCCAAAACAATTTATCATCCAGCCCTATTTTGTTCTGAACATAATATCCTAAATTTTCCGTACTTACCCTTGGCGTATTGCTTCCCCGGCTTGAACTTGATTTTCCGGATTCATGGTCGTACTGAAAACCAAAAAGTAATATGTCCTCAATATTGTCATTGAGAGAAAGTAATTCTCCCACATTCACATCATGCTGCCAATCCGCTTCCTGTAACCACCCTTTAAAGACCGCACGATGGGCCTCGGTTGTGTCTACCGCATCCGCATCATCCGAATCCTGACGGACATTCCTGAACCAGGAATAGTTCAATTTTTGATTCCATACATCATTAACATCGTGCTTGGCTGATAAAGCAACAAGACTTTGTTCAGCTTCAAACAATCGGTTGGGATCATCTTGAAAGGCCCCATCATCACCTTCTGTTCTAGCCGAAAGATACATACCTTGTAGACCAAGTTCTAAATTATCGGTCGCCTGATAATTCATTCTGGAATTCACTGAACTCCTTGCGTAAGAATCCTCTTCCTGACCATCCCGTGCTTTTGAAATACCATCGCTGTCCTGCCGTGACATAGCAAAAGAATAGTTCAGCTTACCTGCACTACCTCGCCCTCCCAGAGATTCGGTGTATGTATCCTTGGTGGCCACTTCTGCAGAAGCAAAAAAGCTCGGTTTCCCTTCCCCCTTTTTTGTAATAATATTGATCACCCCGCCCATCGCATCTGATCCGTAAAGAGAACTTTGCGGTCCTTTAATAATTTCAATACGCTCCACATTATCCAAAGGCAAATGGGCTAAATCATAATTAGCATCCGCTGTGATCGCGTCATAGATTTTAACCCCGTCGATCATCACAAGTGTATGCGCAGCATTAGCCCCCCGGATAAAAATGTCATTACCGCCTCCGAACGGACCGTTTGAAAAAGAACCTATCCCAACCTGTCTCTTGACAGCCTCTAAAACCGATCCGTATTGTCGTTTTTCCATCTCTTCACTTGTAATAACAATAACCGAACTCCCTGTTTGAGACACAGGTTCTTCCAACTTTGAGGCTGTAATAATAACTTCCTTAGACAAAGAAGGCTGATCATCCTGAGCAAGCCCCAAGTCCGCACCTAACCAAAAAACACTCATGCCTAAAAATAATTTTACCCAAGAATTTCTTTCCATCTTTTTCATATTCTTTCCTTTCAATAAAAAAACCCTTTTTCGTCTTCCGAACCTACAGGAAAGAAAAAGGGCACATACAACACATCATAACTTTTTACCTCTGCTCGGAGATTTTATTCATAAACAGGTTGTGTTCTGACTATGCAAGTTATGGAACATAACTTGCTTACAGTGGCGGCACCGTGGAGTTCTCCGCTTAATGCAAATAGCGAATCCTCACTTTCCAACCTGTTCCCTAAAACTTTAAAGATCAATAAACCCAACGCGCGCTAATATATCATGATTTTTAAAATAGTCAAATTTTAAAATGCCCAACAATAAACGCACTATCGCCGAAGGCTTCCCCCATATGGGGTTTTAATTTTAAATTTTTTACTCAGACCTATGATTTCCTGAATAAGCGCCTCATTATTTTCATCGGATTCTAAAAGGCTAATCAAGTGGTAAATTTTATTAAAGGCCCAATTACGGGCAATGGATTCGTCTCCGCCCATAGACTCTTCAAAGCTACCTTTAATAATAAATTCATTGACCTTATTATCTCCCTCACCCAAAATCTGCCAGGCAAAATCTTGTTCATCGGTGTACTTGCCGTACAATGTAAATTCTGTATTACGGAAAAGATCTGGTAATATTTTTGGAAAAATATTGTCGTCATTCAATCCACTTACATGATATTTCAATTTTAACAATAAAGGATCTTTGATCTTTTCGTACATGCTGGACAAATTTCTTCCGATAAAATGTGATCGATAGGAATATTCAGACCAACCTCGATTCTTGTAGGCAATAAAATCTAAAAGATACCGGTTAACACTCAACCCGCCACTAAAAGTAAAAATAGAAACCTGCCCATTATTCAACGCGGAAATATCATTAATAAGTTTGCGCGAATCGGTTACACCCCGCGTCGGGTGTCCATCACTGAGAAGAATAATGTAACTCGGCGACTTTATTTCTTCATCCGCAATACTCTTGTAAAGAGCATTGTACGTGTCTGTTTTTTCACCGGACGTAAGATTCTCAACAAACTTTAAAGCTTCCTGCACATTTTCATCGGTCGGCTCGACCGATGAAGATCGAAATTTATCAGTCGTTTTCTTAAAGGCTAATATGTTAAATGTATCTTGTGGATTCAGACGATTTAAACTGTATTTAATCCCTTTTTTAAATTCATCCAAACGCTCTCGCTGCGTACTCAATGAACAATCGACCAAGAAAATAATTTCTTTCGGTATGGTTGCAAGACGCACACCATCGTCACCGACTTTAATACTGATTTTGTAATACTTTTGCCCATCCTCAAGATCTTCATACGTAAACAAAACACTATCGAAAAACCTTTTGAGATTCCCAAGGCGTCTTTTTCGTTTAATAGTTCCTTTGCCTTTTGCCGTTTCATCCCCTTTTGAAACAGATTCGGAAATAGCCGTCTTTAACTGTGGTGTAAACCCCGGCATTTTGTCAAAGAAATCACCCTCTTCATCCCCGGCATCAAAAACTTCGTCTGAACCAGCCGTAATATCCATATCCGGTTGTTCGGCAATCTTAACAAGCGCTTCTCTCGTTTTTCGCTTGGCTTTTGGCATCAAATCCTTGTAATTTTTTCGATCCTCTTCAATCAAGTCAATCTCTTTACGTTTAGAAATAACAGCAGGTTCTTTGACCTTTGCCACTGGTTTATGCAGTTCTGTTTTCTGTTCAACGTCTATCTGCGCATCAATGGAGGCAATGGTCAACCCTGAATTGGAAAGTGGGCTCTGAAATCTGAGCATCTCTACATACGTCTCTTTTTCTTTAGCTTGAACTTTGCGGGCAGGCAATGTTGTTTTAAGACTTTTAATCCGAAATAATTTCTTAGATTGAACAACCGGCGTGTAAATAGCTTTAATATCCATATGCGTTGAGGATACAAAAAAAAGCCCGTGGAGCAACAAAGAAATACCGATAGAAAAAAATATTGTTTTTTGATTTCGATTCATTTTAATTAAACCTCGCTATCGCTCAGCGACTCTTAGTCATCAGTATTTTTTACTGATGTCTGAAGACTGATAGCTGATGACTAACATTTAAATTCCTAAACATTCTTACTCTTCACTTAAACTCTTAACTTTTCCCTTCGCCTGTTCTGCAACATGGCTTTTTTCATACATACTAAGAATTTCGGTAAAAACTTTTAAAGCTTCATCATTCTTTTGTAATTGTTCAAAAATTTCCCCAGCCCTAAAAAGCGACTCTGGACAATAATACTCATCACCGTACAATACGGCGACCAACATGTAATATTTTGTGGCCTCCTCAGGATTTCCCTTCATATGCTCGACGTTGGCAATCTCAAATCTGGCCCGCATAGCAATAGTTGTATCCTCAGCATAATCAAGTAAGGCTGCGTCAAATTCCTGCCGCGCTTTGTCCAGCTCATTCATCTTAATCAAACTTTCCCCTTTACCAATATGTGCCGCTCCGCCTTTGATCCCGACCTCAGAACTAGAAAGAACAATATCGTAGTATTCCACAGCGTCTGCATACTGCATCAACCCCTTGTAAGCCTCTGCCCTTAAATAAGCTATTTGCATTATCACATCTTCGCTCTGTTCCCCCTGGTTCACCTTCCCTAAAATACGCAAGACATCATCAAATTGTTTTTCCCCTAAATACACATCCGTAATCCAAAGATATGTATTGATATCTAAATCTGCTTTATCAAAATCTGTAATAATCTTGTCAAAGATTTTAATCGCTTCATCATCTTTTTTTTGATTCAAATAAATCAACCCTCTATTCTTAAGAGAAGAATAATATCTCTTCGTATCATTTTCTTGAGGCGTAATTTTTTCATAATAGGTTAATGCCTCATCGGGTTGCTCTGCTAACTGTAGATTGTACGCGAGAAGAAAATAAACATCTTCAATACGCTTACTATTTGAATGCTCCTTCTCGTACCGTTTTAAAATATCAACCGCCATGCCATGCCTCTTTGCTGCCGAATAAAGACCCCCCAAATGAAATAACACCTTCTCCGTACGCTTATCTTTCGGGAATGTCAGCAAATACATTTCGCTATGCGCAACCGCTGTTTGAAGATTACCCAGCTCTTTATGGATTAAAATTTCATTAAAAAGAGCTTCTTTTTGCTTATCCTCATCCTCACCTTTTTCAAAATATTGATAAAACAAATCGCCAGCTTCTTTTACTTTGCCTAAAGAATTTTGGGCATGCGCCATTCCATAAATAGCATCCTGCGCATATTTTGACTCCGGAAATTCTGTAGCTAATTTTTGATATGCTACAAAAGCAGAATCAAAGGCTTTCATCCCATAATGGGCTTCGCCTTCAAGAAAAATAAGCTGTGCTTTATCCACGGTAGCATCCAGACTATTCGATTTTATGAGCGTAAGGGCTTCTTCAAATTGCGCTGCACGCACTTTAACCTCAGCCTTTTTGAGAAGAATCTTTTGTTGGTCTTCAGCCGGCAACGAAGGCATGGCGGATATTTTTTCCAGAAGCGCCAACGCCTCATCAGAACGTTTAAGTTCGGCATAAGCACTCGCCACAGTAAAACGAAGACTAAAAAACTTTTGATCCTCCGATACAATACCTTGATACCCCTGGTAACTTTCAATCAAGGCCTCATATTTAGCCAAATTAAATTGCGCTAAAATAAGATTAGTGAAAGCATCCTTAGCCATAGCAAGATCAGCATACTTCTCTAAGAATTCCTGAAACGTCTTCACCGCATAGGTGTAGTTCTTTGTTAAAAACTGTGCCTCACCTTTTTTGTACAAAACCAAACTTTTTAAGTCAACCGTCTCAGCAACTTCATAGGCCCTGTCATAATAGTCTATCGCCTTGAAATTTTTTCCTTCATGTGCAAACATATCTCCCAGCTCAAGCAAGGCATGGATGGTCCGCTTACTGGTCTTTAACACACTTTCCGTTTTTTCAAAATACTCCATCGCCTTGGCAATTTCCCCCTGAGCCTTGTATGTCTTACCTTTGTAAAAATACAATATTTGGATAAAATCTTTATCGAGACCATCGATAGTAACAGCCTCAAAGGAAGATAAAGCTTGCGAATATTGACCCGTAAAAAAATAACACTGCCCCAGGCGTAACATTGTTAAAATCTTTTTAGAAGATTCAGGAAACAATATTTTGTATTTCATGTAAGCCTTAATGGCCTCAGCGTAGGTCTTAGAAAAAAATAAACTTTCTCCAATCGCAAAATAGGCCTCATGCAAATCCGGACTATCTGAGAAAAGCTTAATAAATTTCTCATACTCCGCAATCGCCATCGGATAAAGTTCACGTTGAAAAAGTCCATGTGCAAAGTCAAGCTGCTCAATATCCTTAGCCACTTCTTTAACCTCGCCGGCACTAACATTTTCATTTGCAAAAATCGGAGATACTCCAAAAGAAACCATACCCACAACAAATAGCCCCGTCGCCAGTATCATCAAATATTGCTGTCTTATTTTCTCTTTCATTCATCCTTCCTTGTCGCAAACGAAATATTCCAAATGTTCGCTTTCGCGCAAGCGTCTAAAACGTTCACTACGGATTCATGGTATGTTTTTTCATCCGCGCGAATAATCACCGGCTGACTCGGAAATAAAGATGCAATTTTCTGCAACATTGCTTCTAATTCCACAATGGCTAACTTTTTTTGATTAACGATCACAGCACCATCTTTGGCCACATTAATAATAATTTCGCCAGGACTTCTAACCGCTTCTTTAGCTTCTTGCGCCTTGGGTACGCTGATACTGATTTCTGTTTCCTGTTGATTAAAGATCGAAAGCGTCATAAAAAAAACTAATGTCAAAAACACAATATCGATCAACGGTGCCATTTGAATTAAAGGTCTTTGTTTTTGATATTCGGATATGGTAAATCGCGCCATTATTTTTCTCCTAATTCTTCGACAAGCTTAACAATATCACCGCTGTAAGTTTCGACAGCATCAGAAATTTCCTGAACCCTTCCTCTAAAATATGTGTAAAACAACATGACTGGAATCGCAACAATTAAACCAGCGGCGGTTGTGACCATAGCTTTAGAAACACCCCCAGCCAACAAAATAGGTTTAACTACCGCGGACTGAAAAGCAATCACATTAAACGCCTGAATCATGCCCAAAACCGTTCCTAAAAGACCGATCAATGGGGCTACAGCGGCGATGTCAGCCAAATAACTAATATTTTGCCAAAGACGTGCCACTTCTTTTTGCGCACAATTTTCCATGGCCTCACGCGCGAAAACCTTACCTCTTCCCTTCTTTTCTATTCCAGCAATAACAATTCGGCTAATCAAATTATGTTTACTGGAATAACACTGCCCCTTTACGCTACGCTCTTCGTTATCTTCTAATTTCTGAATAATTTCTTCCGTAAATTTTTGTGGAAGGATTTTACTCATTTTCAATGTCATAAAATTATAAACAATAAAAGATAAAGACACAAAAGAAAGAACCCCCAAAACAATCATGATGAAACCGCCGGTTTTAATTGTCTCCCACAGAGTCATCCCTTCTTTAGTCTGCTCTAAAGATTCAATGTACGGCTGCACATCTCCCGTCGCGCTAAAGACCTCTTGCCCTCCGACAAAAAATAGCAATCCCCCTAAAACTAAAACCATTAAATTTTTAAAACTCATCCTCAAGCTCCTTTCAAGTTCCGCTATTTTAAACGGAAAATTTTAGTCATCAGACTTCAGACACCAGTCGTCAGTATTTTGTTTTCACTGATGCCTGATGGCTGACGACTTAAAGTTCCTAATAAATATTCAACCTAATTTCTTCTTTCACAGATGGTGTAGGGCCATTAATCTTATGAACATGCGTGGCTCTTTCCAAAAATATTACCGATTGTTTCTCATGCCCCAGCGCCTTCAGACTTAATCCCAAATGATAATACGCTTCCGCATGATGTGAATTCTTATTAAGACATTCTTGAAAATAAAAAACAGCTTTCTTAAATTGTTTAAGCTTGAATGCCGTAATACCTAAATAATAATAGAAAAAATCTTCTTCACTAAACCCTGACGATGTAGCATACTCCGCAATACGCACGACTTCCGCATAATTTTTAAGTTGAAGTTGGCTTAAAATAAGCATCTTGTAACAGTCTCGATAACCTTCTTTTAGTTGATTTTTTAATTGTTCCCTATCCGTTATTCTTTGCGCCGATAAAATAGGCCGATACACCTTAGACTCCTGAACAAACTGCGAAGTTTTTCCTACATCGCTCGTCACAGCTTTACCAAGAGAAACGGCAGCTTCTTGATATTGATCATTTTTAAAATACACAACGCCTAAATTGTACCAGAACCAAAAGAAATCAGGATTTAAATAAATAGCCTTATTGTAATAATCTATCGCTTTATCATAATTCCCTAAATGGTAATGACAAAAACCGAGAAGGCCGTAAGCTGCAGACCGTGAAGGCATGTATTGATTAATTTTTTCATAATATTTAACCTGCTTTTTTAACTCTTCCTTATCAAAGTTTTTTTGATTCTTAAAAACATAAGCTAAGTAATCAGGATTAACATAGAATTCATTTAATTCTTTTACTTTATTCTGCGCCTTTACCTTTTTTTTGTCAAATACAGCATACGCTATCAAAAACATCACCACATACAATATCACCACACGCTTGCCAATACAGGCAACCGCACGAATAACCTTATTATTTCTCCATTTCGATGATCCTATTTTTCCCGCCACACCCTCTGATTCCAATAAAACGTCTTCACTCTCTTCTTCCACTAAAGCTGCAGACTTTTTCCGCATAACATAACTCTTCCCCGCAAGAAAAAATAGAGCTAAACAAACGCCAAGAGACACAAAGATATTAACATAATTCAAAGTATGCCGCCAAATCGATCCAAAACGCAAATGCACGACATTTTTACCAGCGGGAACCCATACCCCTTTAAACGCAATATTGGCCCGCCAGATAGAAGTTTTTTCCCCGTTAACAAAAGCATTCCACCCTCTATGGTAAACATCATTGTAAACAAGAAATTTTCGCGTATCAAAATCAGTTTCAAATTTAATAAAATTTACACCGTAACTCACAAGAGCTTCGTCTGACAAAAACTGTGGATGGGGATCAACAGGGGCCACATCTTTATTCAGATAGTGTTCCTGATGGTCGTCAAAAACAAAAGCTACATTTTCATATTGTTCAAAAGCCCGTTCAATCCGTTTATGGTCTAATTGCTTCTCATTGACAACTTCGACACGATCATAAACCCGTAACTTTGCTCTTTTAAGCGCCTCGATAGATTTAGAATTAAAATCTCTGTGTAACGAATCCCACCATCTCATCCCAAAATAAATAGGAAAAGTTTTTTTAATCTTAGGCTCTAAAGGGTCGATCTTAAGATTTTTTATTTTTTCCTCTACGGAGAATAGATACTCTTTACTTTCAAAAGGATTTTCTAAATATGGCATTAAATAAGGACCATATCGAAAATTTTGTCGGTCAATTTTAGTCGCATTGTCCTGGTAGTAATGAAAAACTTGCAAAGGTTGCATCACAATAAGAATAAATAAAGGAAAAATAAAGAAAAATACGCCTTTTTTACCACTCCAGACGTAATACATAAAATACAAACAACTTAAAAAAAGTACGCCATATGTCGTGACAATAGCATTTTTCTGAGCGTAAACCATAAAGGCAACTAAGACGTGCAGAAAAATAAGCACAGCTAAACAACCATATTTGGCCTTTTTAGTCTGAGGACGATAGTGGATAAGTAAACGAAATTGTTCGACCAAAAATAATATGGTCACAGGCAACATCAATAACCACAAAAAATTGGTTAAATTACGAAAATATCTAAAAAAGAAAACATGTTTATGTAAAAAAGCAAAAAAAGGTGCTTCAGTAGAACTTATTAAAAAAGTTCCAAACCCTAAAAGAGCAAAGAAAATAAGCCTTCGATTTACAGAAAGACCCAGACCAAATACAAAAATCAGCAAAGCAAATAACGGGACATACAACATTTCAAGGTTTGCTTTATGTAAATCAGGAAAAATTTTCTCAAATTGAAGCTTCGTAATAATCCCCGGTTCTGTGACCCTACGCGTTGACACCTCCAAAACATTCATATCCAACAGCCCAACCTTGCCAATAAAATCAGCCGCCTGTCGACCCGCGAGGACAAAATCGCCCTTTCCTCCATCCAAATAAAAAAGAACCCCTGGAAGAAGAGACAAAATAAAAGCCACCAAACAACAACAAACAAAAATTTTATTACTCTTCAAAAACTGAAAACACCGCAGAATAAATTCCTTTAAATACCGAAAATACACAAGCGCAAAAACAATCAAAAACGACAAAAAAATCGTCAAAAAGTAAAAAGGAATGTATGTCGAGATGATGAGCATTGAACAAAACGTCAACCCGAGAAAATTCTGTTTCTCCTGTTTTTCAAAAAATGCCATCAGAAAATAAAAAAACCACACAAAGGGAACGAACAAAAGAATAATGTAGTTAAAAAAAAGTAAGGTTCCTAAACTAGAAAATAATAAAAGTAAAAAAGCTGTTATGGCTGCATAGGTATCACGAAAAATACGCCTTGCTAAAAGGTAAAAACCTATCATTCCGATAAAAAAATAAATCGCTAAAAACCAAAGGTATCCATAAGTGTACGGGATATCAGCGCTATTGTTCGCTGCCCTATCCACAAAACAGTCAAAGAATGCCTCTAAAGGAATGATTAAAAAAAAGAAAGGATTCGGGGCTCCGATCCTACGCATAAAAAATTCGGCAGGGACGCCTCCTTGCCGAGTAGATTCCCACATAGGATAAATACCTCGACGGATATTTTCTATGTAAAAATCAATATGTTCGTAATAAGAAATGGCATCTGCAACAAGAGGAGATTTATTGAAGAAATAATTGCGGAACGAAAATGCCCACAAAACAAAAGAAAAAACGATCAAAACCCAAATGGCTTTGGAATGATTGGAATGGAAAGACAACTTCATCGAATGGTAAATACCGGTACTGGTGTTGTGTTCACCTCAGCCACAAAACTTGATGAAGACTGGCTACAAGAGGTGCCTGAATTATCATCTACGGTTAATGTAATATTGTACGTCCCACTTTTCACATACGTATGCCCAACGGCAACACCGTTGGTTTTGGCACCATCGCCAAAATCCCAAGAATATGTCAAGTGGTCTCCATCGGGGTCACTTGATGCAGAAGCGTTAAACCGGGTCGCAACTCCGACACAACAGGCTAGATTTGGACCGATGTCTGCCACAGGGGGTGTATTAACTTTAATCGTAGCCGCAGCAGTAGCCGTAGAACAAGCTGAACCTCTTCCATCATCCACAATCACGCTAACCCGGTAATTACCGCCCTGCTTGTAATCATGGGCCACTTTCGCACCCCCATGTAAAATGGTGCCGTCGCCAAAGCTCCAATAATACTCTAAAGCATCGCCATCCGGATCAGAGGCTGAGGTTGCATCAAAGAAAACCTGATTCCCCAAACACACCGACTCAACTGTTTTAATGGAAACCGAAGGGGCTGCATTTACCGTTACCGTCCGGGTATCTCTTGATGGCGGACACATGGTATTCAATTCATTAGCTATTGAAACGCTGGCCTGATATTGACCGGGTTTCTTGTATCGGTAGCTCACTTTTAATCCTTCTGCTGACTTTCCATCTCCAAAAAACCACTTCGCTGACAGGGTTCCTTTTTTGTAAGCATACGAGCTCGTCCCATCAAAAAGAACATCTTCACCGCTACAAACCGTCACATCATCACCGGCATGGGCTTCCGGAGCTTTATTTAATTTAACAGTCACAAAATCTACGCCTGTGCCACATTCCAAATTTGTATTATCTTTTACAATAAGCTTTGCATCGTAATTGCCTAACTGAGAATATTTATGTGTTACCTTAACCCCTGTGTCTTTATGCCCATCTCCAAAATCCCACAAATAAATTAATGTGTCATTATTCGCATCACGCGTCCCGGAAGCATCAAAGGATACCGTCATATCTTTTTCAGCACTAACACATTTAAAAACTTGTTCTTCACCCGCTTCGGCAACCGGAGGCTCATTCACATTAATAACCTTCTCTACCGTGTGACGGCTGCAGTCGGTATTTGCTTTATCATCTACAGTTAAAGTCACCTTGTATTTACCGCCCCGCACAAAAGATTTTGTTACACGTTTTTTTCCTTTTAATAGAGTGCCATCTCCTAAATCCCATTCATAAGCTAATTTTCTACGCCCATCATCGTAACTATCCCCGGCATCTAAAACAATAGATTGATTAACACAAGCAAATTCATCCGCAGAAAAAGCCGCAAAAGGAGGAATATTCGCCCTTACTGTTTGAGTACTTTTAGCTACACTACATTCCAACCCGGAGTTATCTGCAATACTTAACACCACTTTGTAATCTCCTGATTTTTCGTAGACATGTGTAGCAACGGGTTGTGTACTTGTGTTGCCGTCTCCAAAATTCCAGAAAAAAGAAATCTCCTCTTTATCCGGGTCATACGAACTGCTGGCATCAAACGTAAATTCATTACATTTTAAAGAAGTGATGGGTTGACTGGAGACCCCTTGATTCCGCTTGCTTACTTGCGCAAAGGCTGCAGTGTGAAGAGTTAAAAATGTACTGCTTAAAAATAAAATTACTAAAAAATTATTAAATAAATTTAAATTGCGTTTCATAAAAACCTCTCTGCTATTTTTCATAAAATCCCTTCATAATCTTGCCCCAGTATACCATAAAATTTTTAAAGTCTACTTAAAATTATTTTAAAATTCCTTCAACATTATCGTCTAAAATTTTTTGAAATTCAACGGGGCACACTTTATTTGTTAGGTCTTGTGCGGCAAGGACATTGACGCGTACATAATTATCCGTCAACCCTGTCCAGGCGCCTTTTTTCTGCTGTTCAAAGAGTACATTTTGTGTTGTGCCGCATAAAGAGGAATAAAAAAGATGACGTTTGCGCTGACTTAATGTACGTAAAATTTTACTGCGCTGACTAATTAGAGAAGAAGGAACTTCTCCTGCCAGCTTTCTTCCCTTAGCCATATTCCGCTTTGAATAGCTGAAAACGTGAAAATACTGCATCGGTAAATCTTTGATCTGCCTAACGGCCCCCTCAAAAAGAGACTCTGTTTCCCCTGGAAAACCGACAATAATGTCCGTACCTAAACAAATTTGGGGAATAGCCGCATGAGCGGCCGTAATCCAATCCTTAAATTGGTCAAATGTGTAATTGCGTTTCATGGACTTTAGAATAACATCCTGACTACTCTGTAAAGGAATATGCAAATGCCGACACAACTTGGTTCTCCCGGCCATTTTGGCAATCAATTTCTCAGGAATCGTTGTGGGTTCAATTGATGAAATACGGATCCTTTCGACACCTGAAATCTGCTCTAAAGATTCAATGACATCCATCAAAGTAAACCCCTTGTAGCCGTACGTGCCCACATTAATACCTGTAATGACCAATTCTTTGTGCCCGGCTGCTGCTAAGATCGTCGCTTCTTTAGAAATATCCTCAAACACGCGACTTCGTGCTCGACCACGCGCATAGGGAATCTCACAAAATGAACAAAAAAAGTCGCACCCATCCTGAATTTTAATATTAACCCGCGTATGTTTACGATCAATACCTGCCATTGGAATCGTAAAACTGTCTTTCCCTATTGGAGGCGTAATGACTTCCGGCGGAGCGTCTAAGTCTGCATCTTTGAGAATATGGACAATGTCCATTTTGCGGGCATTGCCCACCACCCAACGGACATTCGGTAACTTGGTCAATTGTTCGCGTTGAACCTGAGCCTGACATCCCACAAGCGCAATACGGGCTTTGGGATTAATACGGTTCACTTTGTTCACAAGACGTCGCGTGTCGGCGTCGCCATTTTCCGTGACTGTGCAGGTATTAATCACCACCACATCGGCTGGCTCCTGAAAATCTACAATACGATATCCCACCGACTCAAACGTCCGCTCAATCACCGCCGTCTCACTCTGATTCAAACGACAGCCTAATGTGTAAAAAGATATTTTATTCATAAATTAATGGGCATGATGACTCCTGCCCCTACGAACGACTCGCCCCACCCTGCGTACGGGCATGATTCATCATGCCCATTATTGATTAATTATTCCTCTAATCCACTCAATCCCCTTTGTAATCCCCGCACACGTCGCCTTCACACAAGAATCAAATGGCGCATAGGACGTCTTACCTTTAGTGTGGTACTCTTCTATTAAGTGGATATTTTCTTCCATTGAAGGGTTTTCTAATCTTTCCTCAATGGCAGCTTCTTTCCCTAAATATTCTTCCCCATAAAATTTTATTTCTTCCCGCACGTACGTCCCATCTTTCTGTTTTACAGAACACAAGATTTTCACGGCCCGTTGAATCGGAAAGGCCAACGTCCCCTCTAACCCATTGCGAATAATGATGATACCAGGGAAACCTGCTCGTTCGGCAATAGTCAACATTTTTTCACCATATGGAGGATGAAAGGCCGAGGCAATAACAATTTGGGCATTCACAGGATTCACAAACCGTTCCAATGTAGACATAAACGGACGTTTGACAGTTTGCCGCCGTAGATCCACCCACCGGTCCATGGCCTGGGACATGTCCAATTGATGAAGATACCAACCAAAGGATGGTTTAGCTTTTGCCAACCCCTTCCTACTCTTTAATCTCAATGTCGCATCCAGATCCTGTTGCGCATCTACAAAACCCGACAAATTATTTCCAAACTTTGGCCCGCTATTGCGCCCCATCAAATTCACCACGCGGTAACCCAAACCTTGCACATGACGTGCCAATAGCGGCGTGACAAAATACGAACGTTTCACACCATCAAAAGGTTCTGCAATCTGAACAATCGGTTCGCCGTCTGGAATTTCTTCCTGAAAAGGTAATTCAATCGTTGTCTGCAAACTCGCTAAAAGCCCTTCAAATTCATCCGGCGTTTCGTAACGGACACGCAAAACACTTGCCGCCAATCCTCTCAATCCATCACCAGGCAATGCGGAAAAAAGAAAATCCCCCAATTGTTGAGATGTATCCTTGTCTAAAGTTTCTTTTTTTAAAATACGCGCACACAAAGCTTGGATATTAGCCGGGGCATCCGATGCAAGAGCTTTGACAAAAATAGAGTAATCTTCAAACGCTCCCGCAGGAAAAGCATCAGCCAAAAATTTTTCCTCTTCGGTAACACCCTTAATAAATAAAGCCCCAAAAAAAGCTCCCTTAGCTGCGGCCAGCACATGCCCCTCTCTAAACTCACCCAAAATACGCTGAACAAGTTCCGCCGAAAGCGATTTACTCCCGCGCTTGCCCACACCAATTGTCTTTATCCCTTCGACGACGGCTGATTGTAAATTTTCTTGAAACATGGGGCCTATTTTACGCATATTAATGGATAAAGCAAATAATTTAATAAAGACCTTTAAAGGGCATGATGAATCATGCCCCTACAAGCGACATTCCCCGTACGGTCATGATTCATCATGCCCTAATATTGACACCTACCCATGAAATTGCCCCGTGGGGCAAAAACACAACTTAGACAAACATCTACATCTAAGAAATACAGATGCGCGTACGAACTTTCTAAAAAACTAAAGCTCCGTCGCTATTACTGTAAGTTATTACTACGAATACATTCCTTAGTTGTGAAATTGCCCCGCGGGGCAACTTCATATCTACATAAAATAAATAAATATTTGTAAATATTTAGCAGATAGCGTGAAAAATGGCTTAGACAATCCTCCGAGAATTTGTTTACGGTTGCAATTCTCTACACATTCCATTAGAATTGCCCCCATGAAAATCGGTAATATTGATATTCAAAATCCCCTTGCCCTGGCCCCCATGGAAGACGTGTCAGATACGGCTTTCCGATTAACGTGTAAACGTTTTGGCGCTGACCTGCTGTACACGGAATTTACCAGTAGCGACGCCTTGATCCGCGACATCCCTAAGGCCATTGACAAAATCAAAGTCACCGCGGAAGAACGACCTGTTGGCATTCAAATATTTGGAGCCAATGAAGACACCATGAAAGAAGCGGCTCAAAAAGCCGAAAATTTTCATCCTGATTTTATTGACATCAACTGCGGATGTTGGGTACGCAACCACGTGGCCCGTGGACAAGGCGCAGCCCTTCTCAAAAATTTGCCTAAAATGGAAAGAATCGTTAAAGCTACGGTCGATGCCACATTTTTGCCTGTCACCGTAAAAACCCGCCTGGGGTGGGATCACGACAATATTGTCATCTGCGATGTTGCCAAAATGGTTGAACAAGCCGGCGCCAAGGCTCTTACGGTGCACTGTCGCACACGAAACCAAGCCTACAAAGGAGACGCCGATTGGAGTTGGCTGGAAAAAATTAAAAAGGCAACGAACATCCCTGTCATTGGTAATGGAGATGTCACATCTGCGGAAGATGCGAAAAAAATGTTGGCAACCGGCTGCGATGGGGTTATGATTGGACGCGGTGCCATTGGGAATCCATGGATTTTTAAACACATTAAACATTACCTCGCAACGGGTAAACACCTTCCGGAGCCTACATTAAGAGAAAGAATTGAGGCGTGCATTACACATTTAAAATTAAGTGTTCAATACAAAGGGACTAAAAACGGAATCATTCCATTCCGAAAATATTACGCAGGTTATTTTAAAGGTATTCCGAACTCAGCAAAACTAAGGGCTGACCTGATGCAGCTGGTAGATTTGGAAAAAATTACTGAACGCCTTAATCAATTTTTAGAAAAACCTTAAACAGACCTCGTAGGTCTGTTTAAGGTTCATGCATATGAAAAAATACGACGTTATTGTCATTGGTTCTGGAGGCGGGTCAAAAATTACATCGCCGGCAGCACGACTTGGATTAAAGGTCGCCTGTATTGAACGTTCTGCTCTCGGTGGTACTTGCCTTAACCGCGGATGTATCCCCTCGAAAATGCTCATCCATCCGGCGGATGTGGCCACGGCCATTAAAGATGCCGGTAAATTCGACATTGCGGTGAATCCATTTTTTGAAGTTAACTTCCCTAATCTTGTCCAACGCATTTCCCAAACAGTAGACAAAGATTCCTCCAGCATTGCGGCCGGTTATGCACGTAATCCGAATATTGATTTCTATCCTCATGAAGCCAAATTTGTTGCTAACAAAATCATTGAAGTCAACGGGGAACAACTCACGTCAGATAAAATTTTTATTGCCGTTGGCGCCCGACCACATATTCCGTCTATTGAAGGCTTAGCGAATACACCTTACATGACAAGTACTGAAGCTTTGCGCAACACAGATTTGCCTCAAAAAATGATTGTCATCGGCGCAGGTTACATTGCCGTGGAACTCGGACATGCTTACGGAGCACTCGGTACCGAAGTGCACTTTCTCGTGCGCAGCCGATTCTTACGTCATGAAGACAGTGAAGTCGCGGCAGAATTTACCAAGGCCTTTTCCGAACGTTATAATGTTCATATGCAGGCTGTGCCCCAACGCGTTCAATATGCTAATGGTCAATTTTCACTTATTTACCAAAATCAAGACGGACAGCCTCACAACATTACGGCCGATGCTCTTTTAGTGGCTACTAGCATCACATCTAATACAGACAGTTTAAATTTAGAAAGTACCGACATTGCCGTCGATGACAAAGGTCTCATCCAAGTCAATGACCGTTTAGAAACGAATGTTGCAGGTGTTTACGCCATGGGGGACTGTGTCGGTAATTATTATTTTCGACATACGGTTAATTTCGAAGGCGAATACCTTTTCCATCGTGTTTTTGGCAACGCGCCTGATGAAGCAATCCAATACCCTCCCGTACCTCATGCCGTTTTTTCGTACCCACAAATTGCTGGCGTTGGAAAAACCGAAGACGAACTCAAACAAGAAGGCATCGACTACGTCGTAGGCCTCAACCACTACCGCCAAAGTGGCATGGGTATGGCCCTGCTCTCTGATTACGGATTTTGCAAAATCCTGATTGAACGCAACACTCGAAAAATTCTTGGCGCACACATCGTTGGCGACGAAGCCTCAAATATGATTCACATGCTCATTGCCTTTATGAACAAAGAAGGAACACTAGACGATCTCTTAAACATGATTTACATCCACCCCGCGCTACCGGAAATTGTACGTAATGCAGCACGGAAAGCGGAAATAAACTGGTTAGAAGTAGAGAAACAAGAAACAAAGAAGCAAGAAGTAAAGAAATAAAAGGCAAAAAAATAAGAAGCACAGGAATAAGAAGCAAAGATTAAAAACAAAAATTACTTTTTTACATCTTGCATCTCTACACCTCTGCTTCTTGCCTCTTACTTTTCTAGCTCTTTAACTTTAATTCTAAAAACTATGCGTAATTCTGAAACAGCCATCTCGATTAAAGGCCTCACAAAATTTTACGGTAAATTCCGAGCCTTAAACAATGTTGCTTTTGAAGTCAAACGTGGCGATTTCTTTGCATTCTTAGGCCCCAACGGTGCAGGCAAGACCACGACCATCAATGTGCTTACAGGTCTTTCGAATTACCAATCTGGTAAAGTCAACATATTTGGATACGATACCAGCTCCGAATATCTGTTATCCCGTCGACTTATTGGTCTATGCGCCCAGGAATTTAACTTTGACCCGTTTCTAACGATTCACCAACTCCTTGTGTACCAGGCTGGCTATTTTGGTATTCCACCGAAAAAAGCCACCCGTAATGCGGAAGCCCTTTTAGAACGTTTTCAATTGATTGAGAAACGCCACGTTAAACATCGCGCCTTATCCGGCGGAATGAAAAAACGCCTGCTACTCTGCCGCGCCCTTATCCACGACCCGGAAATTCTCATCCTGGACGAACCTACGGCCGGCTGCGATTTGGAATTAAAATTTCTCATTTGGGATTACCTCACCCAATTAAATAAAGAAGGTAAAACTATTTTTCTTACAACCCATTACATGGAAGAAGCCGAAAAACTCTGCAAAACCATCGGCATCATCAATCAGGGACACATCGTACGTATTGGCGAAAAGAAAAACATATTACAAGACAAGTCTTTAGAAACCGTATTTTTAGAAGTCACAGGACCAGAGTAGTCGCTCGTCGCCAGTGGCTCGTGACTCGTTTTTTTTTTACGAGCGACGCATCACTAGCGACGAGCCACGTTAATTATGATTACAAACCCAATCGGTGTCTTATCTTTATCTAAACGTGAAATTCTGCGATTTTTGTCTGTATCGACACAGACAATTTTCCCTCCATTGATTACGTCCACCCTCTTTATGTTTATCTTTGGCGTGGCTATTGGGAGCCGTATTGACTTTAGCTCGACCGGCCTGTCTTATTTAGGATTTATTGTGCCTGGATTAATGACCATGCATTTAATTTCAAGTTCCTATGAAAACACCAGTGCCTCTCTTTTTATTGCCCGCTGGCATAACCACATCCAGGAGGTTCTCCTTGCGCCGCTTTCTTATTTTGAAATGGTCCTTGGGCTTTTAGCCGGTGGCGTGGTGCGCGGTACCATCGTCTGCTTGGGCGTTTACTTGGTTTCTCTTTTCTTTGGCCCAACATCCATTCAGCATCCGCTGCTTCTGGCCTATTTTATTGTGACGATATCTGTTATTTTTTCGTGTGCCGGCATGCTGGGCGCGCTGTGGGCAGAAGATTTTGGCATGTTAAATATGTGGAACATTTATGGCATTGTTCCGTTGGTGTTTATGGGCGGCGTCTTTCATCCGGTCTCTATGTTGCCGCAAATCGTACAAACAATTTCGAAATTTAACCCGATGTTTTATTTAGTACAAGGCATTCGTTTTAGCGTTACGGGCATAAGCGACGTACCCGTCATCATTGCGGCTAGCGCTTCTTTTGTTCTTTCTACTGGGGTCTTTTTCCTTACCGTTCATTTATTCAAAATCGGATACAAGCTACGAACCTAAGCTTTAAAAATCCTTCGCCAACGAATTCCAAACAACAGCAAAATGACGATGTAATATCCCAGTACCCACCTCGTAGAAATATTGGGAACATTTACATTCGCGTACGGCACCTTACTAAATACATAAATAACCCCGACCATTACATTAAGCAAAAACTTAAGGCAGGCCGCGCATACCCACAGACCAAACGGCCAAAACCCCCCGACGGACAGCAACCCCAACCCCAAAACAACCACGCCGGAAATAAGAGGCACAACGATCAGGTTAGCGACAATGGCAATAGGCGCAACCACATCAAAGTGATAAGCAATCAGCCCTGTTGAGCCGATCCAGACGGACAAAGATACACTTAATGAATCAATAAATACTTTTGTCAATTTCAACGTTTTATTAGACTCAATCTTAAAACATTTCTGCAAAATAATTTTTATTTTTGCGCTAAACATGATGATCGACACAACACAAGCAAAAGACAACTGAAAGCCAATATCAAAAAGATTAAATGGATTGAACAATAAAATAACCAAAGCTGCAAAACTGAGTGTATTAATAGAGTCTGATTCTTTTTCCAAAATAAAACTCATCAAAAACACACAAATCATCACCGAGGCACGTACAACCGAAGGGCGTCCACCTGTTAAAAAAGAATACCCGATTAATAATAAAATTGTCATGCCTAATTGCCACCGACGTCCGATCGGAAACATTTTCAGAAAAATAAAAAATAACCCAGACACGGCCCCCACATGCAAACCACTAATGGCTAAAATGTGTGCCGTCCCTGTCTGTACAAATAATGTGCGAACATGCTTAGGAATTTGTGAACGATCGCCGAGCAAAACGGCCTGCATAATCCCGGATTCATTTTTCGAAAGCGCTTGGTGTAAAATTGCCTTCAACTTATTTCTTAATATTAACGAAACACTCCTGAAATAATTTCCTTTCCCTTTTGCAACCACCGTCATTGGAGAATCCTTTTTTACACTTAAAATCAAATGTATGCCGCGCCTCTTGAGATACTCTCGATAGGAAAACCGTTCTTCTGGTGCAAAATTGTAAGGATAGTGCAACTTGCCTTCCAACAAAAGATAATCCCCATAAACCACATTAGCCTCACAAAAAATATTCACCAAAACCTTCCCTGATTTTTTCCTCCACCCCCACGGTGAACGAACTCGCTTAACCTGTAACGTAAACATAGTCTTTTTACCTTTAAAAAAATTCCGTTTTTCAACATCCGACACCACAACACCTTCAAGACGAACAGGATTTTTTCGATGATATCTAGCCACATGCACAATATCCCCGGAAGCTAATGTTTGATAATTCCTCACAAAAACCATTCCAAGAAGAACAAACACCATCAAAAGCACAATCGACGATAAAAAAGGCTTTCGAAAAACAACAGCATAGATCATCATCAAAACAAAAACCGTAAACACGACCAACGTGAACGGCACAACAACATACACCCCACCCCCAATCCCAACCCCAAAAGCCAAAACAATCCACAAAAATGGTCGATACGTATGCATGATTTTTTCTCTAACCGTACACAAACCTCGGGGGTTTGTATTGGTTAACCCGTACAAACCCCCGAGGCTTGTTTACGGTTAATCTTCTAATGTTAAATGTTTAATTTCCTCTAATTCCCTTTGATACCCAACCCTGTCTTCCACAAACTTCTTGTACTCCCTTGGCAAAATATCCAAAATATTATCCCAATACGCAATCGATTTCTTTCGATCATTTATTTTCAAATATTCTAAATAAGAAGAATACGCCCAATCTTCCGGTTTTTCGACTAAGATTGCTGTCGTTGGATTCAAATGTACATACCGCGTCAAATGCAAAAGCTGCTCATAGGACTCAACCAAAACATTTTTAAATCGTCCAGCCCAAAGAGGCCCCAGCCTTTTGTATTTCTTGTTAAAAAATCGGGCGTAGCTGTTCAAAACATTTCCCATAAAAATAGATATTCCATCATCAATCAACTGCTTGAGAACAAAGTGAACATGTGTAGGCATGAGGCAATAAGAAATAATTTCTACCAATTTGTCTTTTGGATCCGCTACAGAAGAAAGACAACAATCAAAACCTATCTTCTCTACTTGAGGTAAACGAATAAATTGAGAAAAAGCATAGGGCATATTCTTAAATTGGTAATAACGAATAACATTTAGCATTCTCATAAATTCTGCATTTCCATTAAAAATTTTAAACCTTGCAATGCTCTTATTAAACACGTGGTAGCATTCATCTGTAACTAACGGATCTTTCCTTATTATTGCCATTTGCTTTTCTCCTGTGGAACCGTAAACAAACCTCGGGGGTTTGTATTTGAACCCCATACAAACCACCGAGGTTTGTTTACGGTTAAGTACCTGTAAAATTTTTCGTAATTTTTGTCGCGGATGCCTTTTACAGATTTAATTTGTTCGATTTTTGTAAAGGGTCCATTTATTTGGCGGTATTGTACGATGTTTTTGGCTGTGTATTCGCCGATGTACGGGACTGTCACTAATTCTTCGGCAGAGGCGGCATTAATGTCGACTTTGGGATAAATGCGGTCGCTGTCAATGAGATTGACAATATCGCGTAGCTGTGGATATTTTTTAAGGGCATACTGCAGCACTGACCCCGTGAGAATAATCACGGCTAACATTAATAAAACAATTTTTTCTTGTTTTGTAAAATGCATCATCAAATTAGGCCTCGCTTCGCTCGGCGACTTTTAGTGGCTCGTGACACGTGGCGCATCGTTCATAAAAACCGAATCACGAGCCACGCGTCACAAGCGACGAGTCACTTTAAAATTTTTAAACTAATGGGGAAATCGGGTATTTGGGGAAATACTTCTCTACGGGGATAAAATCCTTCAACGCGCTCGCTCTCGTTCGCTTGCTCAGGATATGGTGAGCAAGGCCACCGTAGGTGGCTGCGTCGAACCACTAAATAACAATATTCGCCAATTTTCCGGGAATGAAAATAAATCGGCGTAACGGTTTACCGTCAACAAAACTTTGAATTTTGGCATCAGCCAAAACTAATTCTTTTACTTCAGCCTCAGTAATGGATGCGGCCACCTGAAATTTAGCCCGCAACTTACCATTCACCTGCGCAATAATTTGAACTGTCTCCTGCTTTAAAGCACCTTCATCACATATTGGCCACGGAGACGCAATAATACTCTTTTCTTTATTTCCAAATTTCTGCCACAACTCTTCACTCATATGCGGCGTAAAGGGCGACAATAAAATAACCAAAGTCTTAATCACTCTGTTTAAAATACCTTGCTTAATCGCACTACCTTCTGCAAATTTGTACTTATCCACGCTGTTCATCAAAATCATCATACTGCTAATGGCCGTATTAAATTTGTACTTCTCAATATCTTCTGTCACTTTTTTAATCGTAACATTTCTTTCACGCTCAAGATCCGCATCCGCTTGATCCATCTGATCTTTCGTAATATTGTCATCAACACCATCGACATATCGATTATGCACAAGGTTCCAAATACGACTTAAGAATTTCCATGAACCGTCGACCGCATTGTCATTCCATTCCAACTGATCTTCGGGTGGCGCCGCAAACAGAATACACAAACGCAAAGAATCAGCTCCATATCGTGCAATAATACTGTCTGGGTCTACCGTATTACCTCTGGATTTCGACATCACTTCCCCGTCTTTAAGCACCATGCCTTGCGTTAACAAACGTACAAACGGTTCATCAAAATCCACCAGACCTAAATCTTTAAAAAACTTTGTAAAAAATCGTGAATACAATAAATGTAAAATCGCATGCTCAATCCCGCCAATGTATTGATCCACCGGCATCCAATACGCCGCCTCTTTTTTGTCAAAAACCTCTTTGTCATTCTTCGCCGAACAATATCGCAAATAATACCAAGACGAATCAAAAAATGTCGCCATCGTATCTGTTTCCCGTCGGGCATCGGCCTGACATTTGGGACACTGCACATTCACAAACTCTGGACATTGCGCCAAAGGACTACCACCTTCACCGGTAATTTTAATATCCTGCGGCAACTCAACCGGTAGCTGATCTTCCGGCACAGGCACCACCCCGCAAGCTTCACAATAAATCACAGGAATAGGCGTGCCCCAATATCTCTGACGAGAAATCAACCAATCCCGCAAACGCCAATGAACGGTCATCTTACCGGCTCCTTCTTGCTCCATCCACTCACCAATCGACTTAATCGCGGCACGACTATTAACCCCATCAAACTGCCCTGAATTCACCAGAGCCCCTTCTTCCTCAAATGCACACGTCATATCCTTCTCGGTCAAATCCGAATTCTTCGCATCCTGAATCACAATCCGCTTAGCCAAACCATGCTCCGTGGCAAACAAAAAATCTCTCTGATCATGCGTCGGCACCGCCATAATCGCGCCCGTCCCATAATCCATCAATACATAATCCGCAATCCAAATCGGAACCGCTTCATTGTTCACTGGATTAATCGCGTAACGTCCGGTAAAAGTCCCTTCCTTTTTCTGATCCCCGGACATACGCAAACTTTTACTTTCCTTGCCAACCTTTTCAATAAACGCTCGAATCTTATCCTCATCTGCCGATCCCTGAATCAATCCATCCACCAACGGATGTTCCGGTGCTAGCACCACATACGTCGCCCCAAAAATCGTATCCGGCCGCGTCGTAAACACCGTAATCGTTTCCTCCGCATCCTTCACATTAAAATACATATCCACCCCGTAACTTTTGCCAATCCAGTTTTCCTGCATCGCAATCACACGGCTAGGCCAATGTTCAAGTGTCTTTAAATCTTCCAGCAGCTTTTCATTGTATTCGGTAATCTTCAAATACCATTGATTCAAATCCTTCTGGGTCACCTCTGTCTTACATCGCCAACACTGATCCTGAATCACCTCTTCATTAGCTAACGTCGTCTCACATTGCGGGCACCAATTAACAGACGAGGTCTTTTTGTATGCCAACCCACGCTCCATCATCTTGGTAAAAATCCACTGATTCCACCGGTAATACTCCTTGTCACACGTCGCCAACTCCCGATTCCAATCATACGAAAACCCCATGCGTTTTAATTCTACCCGCATCTGATCCATACACGCATACGTCCACTTCGCCGGATCCGTATTATGTTTAATCGCCGCATTCTCTGCCGGCTGCCCAAACGCATCATAGCCCATCGGATGTAGCACATTAAACCCCTGCGCCATCTTAAACCGCGCCATACAATCCGCAATCGTGTAATTACGCACATGTCCCATATGAATCTTACCGGAAGGATACGGAAACATCTCCAGACAGTAATATTTCGGTTTGGATGCATCTTGGTCCGCCTTAAAAATCTTTTGCGCATCCCAAAACTTCTGCCATTTCTCTTCGAGTTCTTTAATTGTGTGTGTGTTGTAAGTCATTTTTTTCTACACTTCTTTTGCACATTTGTAACCGTCTATGGCAAATGCAACTATGTAAAAAACACCCGATAGAATTACCCATGGATTTTCTAAAATCAAGGATGCTTCAGAATCAGTAAAAAGCCAAACATAAGAAAGCACCTCACCAATAATTAATAATGCTCCGAATAAAATTCGTTTGCCAACATAAATATATCCTAATCCAACCAGCAAAATGTTTAATACTGCAGCAAGCCACGGCTTTTTTTTCATATTATCTTATCTCCTGCTTTATTTCAGATATCTAATGAAGAATCGTTCCTATTGCACAAATAACAAAATAAACGCCAATAATACAATTAAAACCAAAACAATCCAAATAATTTTCGGACTTGGATACCGAATTTTCCCAATCGGCCCTTTACTCGACCGCCGCAAACTCCCCCCACAAAAATGACACAACAACGCATCATCGTCATAAATAGGATTTTTGCAGTTTGGACAAATAAATTCGCTCATCGCAGGCGCACATTATGCCATCAGAATAATTGAGAGTCAAAGATATTTATCGAGTGGAATAAATGCTGTTTTTGATTCAGATAACGCTTGAGTTCACCAATGTAAACCGCAAACAAACGTCCAGTGAAGTGATTGGATACGTATACTTATGGAATCTTCGACGGTTTCACTTCCCCCCGCAAAGCTTTCTGACTAACTTCTTTAATTTGCTTCTCCATTTTCAACAATTTGTCATGCTGATATTCATCAGAATTAAAATAACTATTAAGGCTTCTACGAAGAACAATACTAATCGCTATTGCTGCAGCACAGTTATTCCGAACAGTACTAACAAACTCATCATTTTGCGAATCTCTCTTGAAATGAACACTAAATAAATAATCACTGTAAGTATCTAGCGATTGGTTAAGCGTATCCATACTTTCAATGTAGGACTTAATCAGCGACACTTTATGGAATGGAAGCAATTTGAACAAATTACCATCCTCGAAGGCTATTCTTGCTGCCGTACTATCGACACGCTTTATACTAAAACACATTGAATTGATGTTAGAATATACCTTCAATACTTCGTGTGCTATAGAACCATTGTATTGTGACTCTAGTACAACAAGATGCAGCCTGTGTTTTGTAATTTTATCCTGATAATTTTGATGCCAAAAATCATTTAGCCAAAAGGCAACAAGGACTCCCAGCATTGTTGCAACAAATGAAATAAGAAAATCCCGGTTACTAATAAATCTCCATAATAGTTTACACTTTTTAATAACAGTCGATATTCTCATTGTCATTCTTTTCATTTAATAATTACTCTGTGTCTGCCCCGTTTTTTTTCCACTTAGGACACCTCTGGATAAAACCACTTAATTTCCCCATCATTCTACTCATTAATACATTATGCAACAACAAATAACTTCAGTCTATCCTGGTGATCTTCCGAATCATAACTATGCCTAATTTGTATGCTTTCCTCGAATTCTCAAACGACAATAGCAAAATTCCATGATTACCCCATTCATTACCCTATTACAAGAATTATTACCCCATTAACCCATCCCGAACTTCGTCACCCACATTTTTTGGCAAGACATTAAAAAAAATGTTATCCTTTATGTATCTTTCTTTAATATTAGTAAGAATTTATTTTTTATGAAAAATGCACCTCACAATTTATCCAGCCGGTTTGTGGCTGTAATTACGGTAATTAGCTTTCTATTTAGCATGTTACTACCGTCTCATTCCTCCTACGCCCAAACATCACCGGCTAAATTTAATTTGCCGGCGTCCGGAACGCTTGTTTCTCTAAGCCAAGACTTCAATCCTGCTGTTATTAAAGGGCTTAAGGTTTTTCCGGACAATCCGTTTCGATTCGATTTTGTGATGGATACGGCAGATTCTGCTTTGGAAGGAGACCATCTTAAGCAAGAATCCGAACGGCTCATCAAATACTTCCTAGCCGCGCTTACAGTGCCGGAAGACGACCTTTGGGTCAATCTCAGCCCTTATGAGGCTGACCGCATTATCCCCGAAGCCTTTGGCCAAACTGAAATGGGCCGAGACCTCCTGGCACAAGACTTTATCCTCAAACAGCTCACCGCCAGCTTGATGTACCCTGAAGATGAATTAGGTGAAAAATTCTGGGACCGCGTGTATGAAAAAGCCCATGCAGAATACGGCCATACGGATATCCCGGTCAACACCTTCAACAAAGTCTGGATTGTCCCGGAAAAGGCGGTGGTGTATGAAAATGCAAAAACTAATACCGCGTTTGTGATGGAAAGCAGACTTAAGGTGATGTTGGAAGAGGACTACGAAGCGTTGAACAAAAATAAAATCAACGCTGAGTCCCGAGCAACCTCTGGTGAAGACCAGTTGCGAGGGATCTCCACGAATATTATCCGCGAAGTGATCATCCCCGCCATAGAACACGAAGTCAACGAAGGGACTCATTTTGCCAAACTCCGCCAAATCTACCATTCCATGATCCTCGCGACGTGGTTTAAGCGTAACCTAAAACAAAATCTACTCAACAAAATGTATGTCGACCAAAATAAAATCCCCGGTGTTGACATCGAAGACACACAGGCCAAACAAAAAATCTACAATAAGTACCTCCAAGCCTTCAAAACAGGCGCCTACGATTACATCAAAGAAGAATACGACCCCGCAACGCAGCAAATCATCCCTAAAAAATATTTCTCAGGAGGAATTCAAGGGCTTAAATTTTCCGATGATGCTATGATTGAAACAGCTCAAAATAATATTTTTGATAAAGATACTTTAACCCATACGAAATATGTGCACATTAAAGGCGGCTTACTAAGCATTACTCCCAATAAATCAAAAGACAAAGCAACCCTGAGTTCTACCGTTAATAAAACCAATCACAATCAACCAAAAATCAGCGTTATTATTCCTAGTTACAATATGGGGAAGACCTTAGAAAAAGCAATAAATAGCGTTTTAAGGCAGACAAACAAAAATACTGAAATCATTATTGTGGATGACGGATCGAAAGACAATACAGCAGACGTGATGAGTAGAATTATTCAAGCACACCCCAATATCATTTACATAAAAATGAAAAAAAACGGAGGCAGATCAGTTGCTTTAAACCATGCTCTAAATCTATTTACCGGTGAATACGTAGCATTCCTTGATGCCGATGATACATTTCCTGACGATAGTTTAGAGGTACGCTTAAAAGATTTCCAAGATAATCCTGATGTAGATTTTATTTACACGTCTTCCGTTAATCAAACAAACGGTGTAACACGGAGCGTTAAAAAAGTCAGGTCCATGGAAAGTTCAAGACAACTAGCCATCGCAGCATTGACAGAACTAACAACTCCAACGGCCGTGCCTACATTGATGTATAAAAGAGCCATCTTTGATAAAACTAACCCACAACACATTCGATTTGACCCTACAGTGAGGAGATCTCAAGATTACGAATTATTATTTCAGCTTGCTGAAAAAGGATACAAATCAAAATCTCTTGATAAAATTACGTACAACTATTCACAAGATTATCACGATTTAAAAACAAGACTTAAAAATAGATTATTGACTGTAAAACCGCATATAAAAATAACATTACGCTATGAAAAAAACTTTTTTCGTAGAATTTATTATTTTTTACTCATCTTTCGAGAAACTGCACTTAAACTTATCTGGGAGGCTATTTTCGAAAATAATGATTTTGGGCTTGATAAAAATGCAAAGAATTTAGATAAGTCTGCTCTGACCAAAAAAACCGGCGCCGATCTTGCATTATTAACGACCCCTGGAGGGATTGACCTTACACCCAATAACCTCGACCTTCAGACCCAAGGCCAAGGCGGGGATTTTGACTTTCCGTTTGCCGAGATTCCCTGTCTAGATGATGATACGAAAGGGGCTTGCGAACGAATTAATATTGAAGAACTTGAAAACATGGACATTAACGGTCTGTCTCCTGTGATCTTCCAAATCATACCTATGCCCAATTTGCATGATTTTCTCGGCCTTGCGAATGATAATGACACAGTTTCCTGAGAATATTTAAATTATTCCCCTCCCTCATTATTTTCATTTGCATTTTGAAAACAACTGGTCTAATATTATCCATCATGAAAATACAGCTAAATGGAACAAATAAAGAGTACGTCGCCTCCCAGAATTTGAAACAATTGATTACCCAAAATTGCAAAACGCCTACCGGGATTATTGCGGAAATTAATGGTGACATTGTCAAAGCCCCTCAATGGGAAGAAACGGTGATCAAAGACGGGGATACTGTGGAACTGATTGCTTTTGTTGGGGGCGGATGTGGACCTGATATACCTTTAACTATTGCGGATAAAACCTTTACCAGTCGATTTTTTCTCGGTACTGGGAAGTTTAAAAATAAAACGGATCTCAGCGAAAGTATTACGGCTTCCGGCACAGAAATCGTGACCGTTGCCCTTCGCCGTATTGACTTGGAACGTCACGAAGAAAATATTCTGGAATACATTCCTAAAAATGTCACTTTATTAACCAATACCTCTGGTGCCCGTACCGCAGACGAAGCGATTCGCCTGGCCCGCCTGGCTCGTGAATCTGGTTATGGTAACTGGGTTAAAATTGAAGTCATCAATGACTCTAAATATCTATTGCCGGACAATCAAGAAACAATCAAGGCTACCGCAATTCTAGCTAAAGAAGGATTTGTAGTATTACCGTATGTAACGGCGGATCTGTATGTCGCTCGGGAGTTGGTCAAAGTTGGTGCAGCCACCATCATGCCATTAGGTTCACTCATCGGCAGCAATCAAGGATTAAAGGCTAAGGAATTTATTAAAGTCCTCATTCAAGAAATTGATATCCCTATCGTTGTGGATGCCGGCATAGGGGCTCCATCGCAGGCGGCGGAAGCTATGGAACTGGGCGCTGATGCTGTATTAGTTAATACAGCCGTGGCCACGGCAGAACATCCTGCCTTACTCGCCGAAGCCTTTGCCATGGCCGTTAAAGCAGGACGTAAAGGTTTCTTAAGTAATCTTCCCGCACAAAAAGACATGGCTAATGCTTCGTCTCCTTTGACGGGATTTCTTTATGAATAAACTATGATCACCCTTTCTGAAATCCAAAATACTCTTGATAACTCCGACCCGGCGTTTACCGAACAATTAGCCCAAAAAGCCCAGAGCCTTACAGAACAATATTTTGGCCGGACCATTTCTCTTTACGCTCCCATCTACCTTTCCAATTATTGCAGCAGCCATTGCACTTACTGCGGATTCAATAGTCACAATCGTATTGAACGCATGAAACTTACCGCTGAGCAAATGCATAAAGAAATGGCGCATGTCGCGCAAACCGGCATTGAAAATATTTTATTGCTTACTGGAGAATCTTACAAAGCAACCCCACCTTCTTATCTAAAAGAAGCCGTCTACATTGCCAAACAATATTTTACAAGCATAAGCCTGGAAGTTCATCCGATGGATACCGATGAATATCACGAACTGTTTCTTTCCGGCGTGGACGGCATTGCGATTTATCAAGAAACATACGATCGTAACCGTTATGCCGAAGTTCACCTGAGCGGAAAAAAGAAAGATTATGATTATCGCTGCACAACCCCGCAACGTATTGCACAATCAGGGATACGGCAAATCTCCATGGGCATTCTCCTCGGCCTCAGCACGCCTGCCGAAGATCTCTTAGCGTTGTACACGCATTTACGCACAATGGAAAAAGACTATCCTGGCGTCGAATACAGCCTCTCTTTCCCACGCTTACGTAAAATCAAAGGCGAGGCGTATGCCTTAAGCCCTATTGACGACATCACCTTAATCAAAATAATTTGCCTCACCCGAACACTTTTTCCACGCGTCGGAATCAACTTATCCACACGGGAAAATGCTGCTCTACGTGATCATGCGATTAAACTTGGTATTACGCGCATCTCCGCCGGATCCAACACATCTGTTGGCGGTTATGATTTAAAAGATTCTAAAGATCAAGATCCTCAATTTGATATTGCCGATACCCGTTCCGTTGAAGATATGATTCAATATTTAAAACATGAAAACTTTGATCCTATTCTCACAGACTGGCGACCTGTAGAAACCGAAAACGTTTAATGACCCCATACAAAAAATGACTCTACTAAAAAATATTCTTAATTGGATTCTTCCAAACACACAAAACAAAACTTCTACTCGATCAAAAGAAGAACAAGACCTTATGGACCAAAAAACAGCCTCTCTGGCCCTTTATCATTTCGCCACCTGCCCTTATTGCCTCAAAGTCCGGCATGCAATAAAACAATTGAATCTTAATATTGAATTACGTGATACCAGACAAAACAAAACATTTGCCGAAGAATTAATTCAAAGCGGAGGGAAACGACAAGTCCCCTGCTTAAGAATCACCAAAGACGATGAAAGCGTGCAGTGGATGTATGAGTCGTCGGATATTATCGACTATCTTCAAAAACAATAATCTCAACCGTAAACGAACCTCGTAGGTTCGGGAATCCGAACCTACGAGGTTCGTTTACGGTTAAAGCAGTCCTTCATCTAAAAAGCTGTAATATTTATTATCCCCAATAATCACATGATCCAACAACGGAACTTGCATTATTTTTCCGGCTTTGTGGAGCTCTTCGGTGAAGTATTTATCCTGCGGACTTGGAGTTACACTCCCGGAGGGGTGGTTATGGACACAAATCAAAGCAATAGCAAAATGCTGCAAAGCTTTTTGGAAAATTTCACGGATAAAAGGATTAACCTGATCAACGGTGCCTTCGGCCTCATCAATAATCGTGATGATTTCATGTTGCCTGTTCAGAAATACTAGTTTAAAAACTTCTCGTTTCAAATCCCGCATACGCGGCATGAGAATTTCAACAATTTCTGTAGCAGATTCAATCTTACGCGGTTTTTCCCGAATTTCATTTTCCCGGAACCGACGTCCGATTTCAATGGCTGCCTTAATCTGTGCAATTTTAGCGGCCCCCAACCCTTTAAACCGCCGCCACTGCGCTACATCCACATCACTCATATTCCGAAATGTCTTAAATTCATGAAGCATGCTACGCGCCAAATCAATAGCACTGTTACCTTTTGTCCCGGTCCTCAACAAAATTGCTAAAAGCTCCGAATTACTTAATGTATGCTCCCCATCCCTTAATAACTTCTCTCGCGGCCTATCCTCGACCGGCCATTCATTAATCGCACTAACATAATGCCCTATTTTTTCCATAGCTTCCCCTCTTTTAAAGATGCAGAGAAGCATAGGAATAAGATGCAAAGAAAAAAATAAATTAATTACTTTTTATCTCTCTACTTCTTACTTCTATGCTTCTTTCTTCTTCATAGTGAGACTTCTAAAGGGATGAGAACCGGGTGGGGAAAAATTATCTTACACAAACATGCGGAAGTAGTAAATAATTTTTTTACCTCTTACCACTTAACAAGCATTTTCCGAATTTCCTGCTGACAATTTTTTGTCTTACATTCATTAAACTGTAAAGAAAGCCGACGCAAAACGACATCTTTTTCTATGCAAGCCATCTCAGTTTTAAAAGAATACATTACTTGAGCGCGGATAACCGGGGAACAAGAGCAGAGAGGCTTTTTTAAACTAGAATCACCTTTAACCAAAGCCAAAACATCTTTGTACCGTGTTCCATAAAAATTGACAAGATATCGTATAACTTTGACATCGACACCATACTCTTTTGCAACCTTCTTTATGTCATCCTTAACAACCCCGCTGCCATAGAGAGGATAATCTTGTTCCATAAAAACACAATCACTTTTTGGTTTCACAAACTGAATCGCTTCCTCGGCAATTTTACGGTACGTCGTGTATTTGCCGCCCATCACATAAATGACACCTGAATAAGATTTTTCAATAGCATGTTTACGTGAAATTTTTGAAGGCTGGCCCTTCGCATGGACAAGAGGCCTCAACCCCGCAAACGTATTAATAATATTGCCTTCATCAAAAACCTTCTCCGGAAATTTTTTCTTTAATGCATCCATAAGATACTCGACATCTTCAGACTTAACACGAACATCATCGGGATTCCCCTTAAAATCTGTGTCTGTCGTCCCGATTAAAGAATTACCTTTCCACGGAATAACAAAAAATATTCTTCGATCTTTGCGAATAGGCAAAAACAACGCATGCGGAGAGACCTGCCCTTTGTACACAATATGAACACCTTTGGTCATCCGTATTTTCTGAGGAGACTGCGTGGCATCTTTGGACATAAAAACGTTTGTCCACGGACCTGCAGCACAAATAATATGATTAGCCTGAACCTTGAATGTATGTTGACTAAGCTCATCACGAACCACCACACCGACGGCCTTACCATTTTCTTTAATAAAAGATTTCACCTCCACATGATTAGCGACATGCGCCCCGCCTTGATCGGCCATGAGAACATTTTCCAAACATACTCGAGCATCATCCATCTGCGCGTCGCTGTAAATGACGCCGCCACAAAGCCCTTCCTTTTGAATGCCCGGCACAAAATGAATAACTTCATCAACACTTAAAGAACGGTACGGCGTAATCCCGTATTTGCCACTTAATACATCATAAAGAGCTACTCCTGTTTTCATAAGCCAAAAAGATCGTTGATCGGTTTTATAAACAGGAATAATAAATCGAAGAGGTTTGACTAAATGTGGGGCATTGCGGAGTTGAATATGACGTTCTTTCAAAGCTTCCCGAACAAGACCGAATTCAAAATTTTCTAAATAACGCAATCCACCGTGAAGAAGTTTAGTCGATTTACTCGACGTGCCTGACGCAAAATCGTCCTTCTCAAGAAGAGCCGTTTTAAGACCATTCCGAGCCGCTAAATATGCAATCGCCGCCCCATTAATCCCTCCCCCAATAATAAGCACATCATATTGCCCGCCGGAAAAACGGCTAATATCACGAATCATTCGTTAAACCTCTAATCGCAGTGAGCCATCCGGCATAAAGAGTCTTTCGATCTTTTAGTGACATTTTCGGCAAGAACTCTCTGTCCTTTTTATGCATCTTTACCAAATCTTGTTTTCCCTTCCATAACCCCACGGTAACCCCCGCTAACTGAGCAACACCAAAAACCGTAGAATCAATCATTTTCGGACGGATAATTTTAGCACCCAGAATATCCGCCTGGAACTGCATCAGGAAGTCATTCTGACAAGCGCCACCATCAACGCGCAAGGCTGGCACCTTTGATCCCTCATGAAATTCTTTCTGCATAATATCAAAAACATCCTTCGTTTGATACGCAATCGCTTCCAAAGCGGCACGGGCAATATGCCCCGCATGCGCTCCACGCGTTAAACCTGTAATAATTCCCCGCGCTTCACTATCCCAATACGGTGCACCAAGACCTGTAAACGCTGGCACAAAATAAACGCCCTGCGTATCCTTCACACCTTTAATCAAATTTTCAATATCCGCTGCTGTTTTAATAATTCCTAATTGATCCCGCAGCCATTGCACCACTGCCCCGGCGATAAAAATCGAACCTTCCATGGCATACACAGGTCGCCCTTTAGCATCACTGGCAATGGTAGACAGCAATCCCTTCTTGGAATAAATTAATTTTTTCCCTGTATTTAAAACAATAAAACATCCTGTGCCATACGTATTTTTCATTGTTCCAGCGTCGTAACACCCTTGACCATAAAGAGCTGCTTGCTGATCACCCAACACGGCTGCAATCGGTATTCCCTCAGGCAAAGGTGAAGCCGCTTTTTTGGTTTTTCCAAAAACAGATCCGGAATGCTGAACATGTGGAAGGACACTCTGAGGAATTCTCAAAATCTTCAAAAGCTCTTTGTCCCATTGAAAATGACGAATATTAAATACCAGCGTACGTGAAGCATTAGTCATATCCGTTACATGCTGTGTGCCACCGGTTAATTTCCAAATCAACCAGCTGTCAATCGTCCCAAAACATATGTCGCCCTTCTGTGCACGCTGACGAAGTCCTTTAACATTATCTAAAATCCACTGTATCTTTGTCCCGGAAAAATAAGGATCTAACACCAGGCCTGTTTTTCGTTTAAACAAAGCCCTATGTTTTGACAAACGACGACAAACATCAGAAGTCCGTCGACATTGCCATACGATGGCCCGCGCCACAGGCTTTCCTGTTTTACGATCCCACACAACCGTTGTCTCCCGCTGATTCGTAATACCAATAGCAGCAATCTGACTAACCGGCACCTTGGCTTTTCGTAAAACCCCTTTAATCACATCTACACAAGACTTCCAAATTTCCTCGGCATCATGTTCAACCCATCCAGGTTTAGGAAAGTATTGTTTAAATTCCTTGTAAGCACTGGCCACAACGCGACTCTTTTGATCCAATAAAAAAGCCCTTGATCCCGTTGTTCCCTGATCAAGAGCAAGTATGTATTCGCATCTCATGAGATTCTCCTGTTAAAAGAAGCAGAGGTCTAAGAGGCAAGGTGCAGAGAAAAAGCAAACAAAAAAAACATGTATTTCCCAGATTTTTCTTGCTTCTTACCTCTCTGCTTCTTGCACCTTACTTCTCTACTTCTCAAACTTACAATCCTAACCTTTGCTTATTCTTTTCATACCCTGCCTGCCCCAAAACAGACAAGGCCATTTGATCTTTATTCTGACCATTATCAAAATCATATTCCACAATAGCGGCAATCTTCAAAACCTCTTGAAATGGCTGCCGTTTAAAATTCGGATTTCCTCGAAGCATAGAATCAATCATAGCCACATACATCGCCGGAGACTTTCGAATAATAGCCCCTTTCTTCTGAAACTCACGAATAAATACCGAAACAGTTTGCTCTTTCGGATCCTGATCAAGAATATCCAGCCAAATTTCACTCGTAATCACCAACTCGCGCCAAACTTGCGACAAGTCAAAAACCGTGTAGGCCCCTTTATAATTAACATTCACTTTCTGTGCAGGATTCACTCGTCCGGCCAAAGCACGCTGCTGCTGTTGCCGCATAATCATCGCCCGCTGAATAGCTTGCTGACGCGCCTGCTGCATGGCCTGCTGCCGCCGCATAATAAGCCCCGAAGCATGAACCATTTCAGGAAGGATAAAGGTAGATATTAACAAAAGAAAAACAAAAATATTTTTCATGAGAAATAAAATTTGGACACAATCGCAGCTTCCATTAGCTGAAGAAAATTACAATAAATACTGTAATATATTACAGTAGCATGTCAACTTATTTAAAATACTGTTTTTAAAAATGATAACTGAGGTTAGATTTCTCTGCAGGCAAACGGCTCAACGGCTGAATCAACGGGCCGGTCATAATAAACGTATCCACAATCACCGGCGTAAACCCAATAATATTCTGCCCAAAACCCGGATCTTGCAGGTCCATCGGCAACATCGCCCCATCCGCATCCCGCTTAACATTGAGCACCATCATCGCAGAGTCTAAGTTGATACCACCGGTAGATTTATCGACGCTTTTAACAATCTTCTGTTCCTTAATGTACATAGCTTCATCTTGATTATATTGTTTAATAACCCTCATAATTTTTTTTCTTATTTTCTCCGGAATCCCCTTCTGCATCGTAACTTCTTTAATATATCCCCCCAATTCTATTCCAATCTGAATTTCGTACCCCACCGAACCAAAAGGCCTGTTTCGTTCTATTGAAACTATTTCCTCTTCTGCATCGGTGGTCACATAAAAACTGGGATAGGTCAGAAAATCTTTTGCCTGTACCACACCCCGGATAATTGCCTCTAACGCCTCTACTAACTTCTCAAGCTTCTCTTTATCATCTCCCTTTTCCTCATCCGTAGCCCCCTTCTTCCCCCATTTTAGCCTTGCTTCCTCAACTATATCCTTCATACTTTGCCCTCGAATTTTATTGGCTTCTTCTAAGGACAGAATCAAAACATCTCGAATTTCCTTTGATAAATTATCATTCACTTCAAACTCATCAAGAGACTCAATCTCAAAATTAAAATTTTCCTGAATACCTTCCTCTAGACGACGCCGTTCTTCTATTCTAACTTTAAACGGAAAAACCTTTTCTGCCTGAATTTGTGCTTTCATAGATTCTATGTCGTTTTCTACATCCTTAGAATTTCCCATCACTAAAAGCATACCATCTTCATCGAGAATTCCTTCTAATGGTTTCAATGTAGGATCAAAATAATCCGCTAACATATTTGCATTCAACAAATGCGCATCCCATGTTACTTTGGTCCCATTTAGTGATTCCCGGTCAATTATCTTTAATTGGTGTATCTCAGAATTTTCTGTAGCTTCAATCTTGACTGAAAAATGTTTTCGGGAAAGAATGTTGTCATCAATATCATAGTCATTATCACTTTCTCTGCTTTTCCTACCTACTTTATATTCTTGTCCCATGGCAAATACTCTAACATCCTCTTGAGTGGTTCCGTTTATTCGATCATAAAACTGAAGATTCACATTCCCACTCTCAATCCAGACTTTATAGACAAATGTACCCGCTTTAATCCACACATCACCTATAAAATATTTAGCTAACTCTCCACCTTTATTTTCCCCACCTATCTTTCTTGTAATCATCGCCTTGTCATAATTTATAAAATTCAAAAACCCCGTTTTTTCAGCGATAGTGTCCTCAAGTCCAAAGGTTAATTAACTATCAGCGTAAGGCGAAATTGCCTATACGTTCTAAGAAGGCTATAATAGCCTTAAGGAGGAACCTATTGGACATCATGACAAACACAAACCG
>JAJDCA010000069.1 GCA_029261055.1 Candidatus Omnitrophota bacterium
TCGGTTTGTGTTTGTCATGATGTCCAATAGGTTCCTCCTTAAGGCTATTATAGCCTTCTTAGAACGTATAGGCAATTTCGCCTTACGCTGATAGTTAATTAACCTTTGGACTTGAGGACACTATCGCTGAAAAAACGGGGATGCAATAGAGAGGATGGGGCACGCCGTTAAGTTAAATGTATGTAAAATTAAGGAAGATTTAGAAGGGATTTTAAAAAGGAAGCCGGATTTAGTCATATTAGCTGTAAAGTATATTTCACTTAAGGATGAAGATGATATTTGGCTGGCCGATTATTTTGAGCAGCATGGAATTAATTATATAGGTTCGTCAAGCGAAGTGTTAAAATTTGATTCTAACAAAGTTCTCGCAAAATCATATTTAAGGAGTAAAGGAATAAAAACAGCCAATTTTTTTAATGCGATTCCAGGGCAGTATAAAGAGGAAAGTGAATTGCCGATTAAGTTTCCCTTGTTTTTGAAGCCAATGGATGCAGCAAATGGCAACGGAGTTGACGATTTATCATTTGTAACCAATTTTTTAGATTTTGAAAGTAAAGTATTGTCGTTATATGAATTGTTTAATTTTCCTGTATTGGTGGAAGAATATTTGGATGGTCGGGAGTTTACAGTTGCCGTTATCAACACACTAAACGGCGGTTTAATTGTCTCGCCAATTGAAATAATACCACCTGAATCAAGAAATGGGCTTAGAATTTTAGGAGAAAAGGTAAAGACGGATGATTCAGAAGAACTTAAAAAAATTGAAGATCAGGAAATAAAAAATAGAGTAGGAAAACTTGCTATTGATTCTTTTCTTAATCTAGGGGTAAGGGACTTTGGACGAATAGATATTAAAGCTAACAAAAGAGGGCATTATTTTTTCATGGAAGCTAACCTGGTTCCTGGCATGACATGTGGTTCTAGTTATTTTCCTAAAGCGTGTGAAATTGAACATGAATTGACCTACGATAAAGTGCTTGAACTGTTGTTAGAGAAAGGTCTTAGTAGAGTTCCTCCAACAGCACAACCTAACAAACGTATTAATTTGGATACAAAATTTTTTGATACTACTTTTCTTGAACATTTTTTGTCAGAAAAAGGAGCGCAATAGCCCTGAAGAGGATTGTTTAAGACAGTGTTGTTTAATTTGAAAAGGGAATATCTATGGAAAAAGGAAAAATTAAAAGTATGAGTGGTTATAGTAGCGGGATTATTGCTGATGGACAAGGCCGAACAATTAATTTTGACAGCAGTAATATGTAGGAAGAGGCCGAAGCAGTTTAAAAATTGGAGATAGTATTTGGTTTGAGAGGATGGCCCTGATGTTAACGCAAAAGCGATAAATGTTAGGATATGTTAATTGTTATTAAGTGTGTAAGGCAAAAAAAGGAGAAAACAAATGGGCGATAAAGGCAAAAAAGACAAAGCAAAAAGTAATAAACAAAAAAAAGGAAAAAAGGATAATAAATCAAATAAAAAGTAAGAAGATAAAAAAGGGGATTGGGGGATGAATATTTATATCGGAAATTTTTCATACGATATTACCGGGGATGATTTGCAGGAAGTGTTTGGGGGTTTCGGAAATGTGGAGACAGTTAAGGTAATTAGAGATAACGTTACCGGCAATTCGAGAGGATTTGGTTTTGTCGAAATGCCAAATAAAACAGAAGCAGAAGCCGCCATACAGGGTATCAAGGAAATCAAAGGAAAAAGCATCACCATCAATGAAGCTCGCCCGCAAGTCAAAAATAATTACGGATCATCGAAAAAAGGTGATTTTAGAAAATTCAATACACAGCGAAAAGAAAGAAGATATTAGAAATTACTGCATAAATACCACAACCAAAATGATATGGATGTGTGCTGTGCTCAGTTTAACGGAGCAAGGCCTTTGATAAAACATAGATAAAATGTATCCTAGGAAAACAAAGAAAAGCGGCCCAGTTAAAAAGTTTAAAGCAGGGCGGGTCTGTAAGAAAATGGGGTGTAAGCAGCGTTTGAGTGTTTATAACTCAGAAGAATATTGTAATGTTCATCGGCAAGAATTTTTAGAATAAACTGATCTAGGCATTCAGTCCCAATTGATGATTGTTCAATAATAAAAATAGACATCATTTATTCGCTCTCAACAAATTTGAGGTAGCTATCGGTAAAAAATTTTGTCCATTAACTGGAAAATTGATTTGTGATAATGGGGGTAGTTGCATTTATAAAACATGAGGCAGATTTTTTAAAAAAGAAAAGAATTGGCGCCGACATATTGGACCATATCTGGGCTTTAATGTTTTTAGGTTCAGGTAAATTTATTAAAATGATGTGGCAATGGTTTTTCCACGATCAATACCGCAAAACTTACTTCCGCACGTGGCAGGATATCCAGCTGGAATTATACTGCTCCTCGTTAAAGGTAGCTTGACTGATTTGGAGGTTTTAGAATGAATAACACTGAAAGGAACAGCTATGAAATACAAAAAATCATTACAAAACCATTACAAACTCCTTACATCAAAGATGTGTGAAAACAGTGATTTGGCAATCAGACTTTAGAACTGTTGGGTGTAAATTGCCTTCGATTATTTTATATATGTTAACATTACTTGACGTCCACCATCGGGGGATATATTATATGATTATGAAAATACATAAATTACATCTCATGATGTTGATCATTCAATAAATAACATGATGCGCAATATAAACAAATTTTTGGTGTTTTTAGTCATATGTGGCATAGCGGCTTCATCAAGCTTCCATGAATATGGACATATAAATAATACCCGGCATATTGATGAGCACCACGATAGCAGTGCTAATACGCATACTCATTTTAGAGATGAGCTCAGCGCTATCGATATTCACGACCATCATCATCCAAACCTGCATAGGCATTTAGATAAATTATTTATTCGATCTCTACGACAAAAAGAATTAGATAATAATTTTTTTAATCCTCAGATAATAGGCACGCACAATGAATTTTTAGAACTAGCATCCTTTGAAGTGCGCAATGATATAGGGCACTATCTGCAGACCGATTTTTGTAATTCCCCATATATTTTTCAAAACCAGCCCCTTCGAATTTGATTTAAATCCTGGCGTTTATTTAATTTCAGTTCAATAATCACATAACTAAACATAAGGAGTGTAAATGTATATTATTTTAGCAATTTTATTTAATTTTATTGTGGTAGGGCTTGCCTTTGCCCATGGTGTTACAGATGCAGATAAGATGAGTCTCGTAAGTGGAGGGAACATTGATTATATCTGGCAAGGTGCTAAGCATATGGTGACAGGGTATGATCACCTTTTATTTTTGTTTGGGGTAATATTCTTTTTGAAAAAATTTAAGGATATTGTCAAATTTATAACGGCGTTTACAATTGGGCATAGTATTACACTCATTTTTGCCACATTTTATGAAATTACGGCAAGTTATTATTTGATCGATGCTGTTATTGCTTTGAGTGTATGTTACAAAGGCTTTGAAAATATTGGAGGATTCAAAAAATATTTAAAGATGGAGTCTCCTAATCTTCAAGCCGTTGTTTTTTTATTTGGTTTAATCCATGGTTTTGGTCTTTCAACAAGATTGCAACAATTACCTTTAGGTGATGAGGGATTAATATGGAAGATCCTTTCTTTCAACGTGGGGGTAGAACTCGGTCAAATTGCAGCTTTATCCATAATGTTAGTTTTACTTACTCAATGGCGTAAAACAGAATCATTTACCAGATTTAGTATGGCCTCCAATAGTGGTTTGATTCTGGTAGGTTTGGCTTTGTTCGTATTTCAGATGTCTGGGTATATGAATAATAAAATTGAACCAGCACAGGCTAGCCATAGTCTCTCAACAAGTCAAATGCATCGCCATGGTGATGGACCAATGCATGTTGATGAATCTATTAAAAAACAACCTAAAGAGCCAATAATTAAAACCGAGGATCATGGGTACCATCATGGTGGGCATGGGCATGAACATTAAATGCTTTAGAAAAGGATTTTTTTATGCATCAGAAAAATCTTAACCTATGGCAGCATGATCATACGTTTGGTCAAGATAAAAAGCGTGATGGCGAGCGTCGCACATTCATTGTCATTGCTATAACGACCACTATGATGGTTATTGAAATTTTAACGGGATTTATTTTTGGTTCAATGGCTTTGCTGGCCGATGGTTTACATATGGCGTCTCATGCAACAGCTCTTATTATTAACCTTTATGCATACGTTTATGCTCGCCGACATGCTAATGATTCAAGTTTCAGCTTTGGAACGGGTAAAGTTAATGCTTTGGGAGGATTCACAGGAGCAGTTTTATTGGCCGTGTTTGCTCTGATGATGGCATGGGGAAGTATTGAACGAATTATTAATCCTGTTTCTATCGCTTTTAATCAAGCTATTTTCGTGGCGATTATTGGATTAATTGTTAATGGGGCTTCAGTGCTAATCTTAGGGCATCAAGGAGAGCATCATCATGATCATGGGCATGAAGAGCATCAGCATGATCACAATTTAAAATCTGCCTATTATCATGTCTTGGCCGATGCATTGACATCAATTCTCGCCATTAGCGCTCTTTTAGTGGCGAAATATTTTGGTTTCATTTGGATGGACCCTGTAATGGGGATTGTGGGCGCAATTCTTGTGTGTCGGTGGTCTTTAGGGCTATTGCATGTGACTAGCGCTGTATTACTTGATAAACAAGGGAAAAAGGAAATTCAAAAAAGGATTAAAGAAAGCATTGAGAACGTGGATGACAATCAGGTTGCTGATTTTCATTTTTGGGAGATAGGTCCAAATATTTATGGGGTTATCCTTTCAATTGTTACTCATAATTCTAAGCCACCAGAATACTATAAAAAATTGCTTCCATCGGATTTAGGGCTTGCACATGTAACGATTGAAGTTCATCAGTGTTGAAATAAAGGAGACACTTTTAGCGTATTTAAAAGTGTCTCCTTTATTCGACATTTTGTTACATTCTGCCTTTTAACTCGCCATTTTTACAATTAAAGAGATAAAAATTTGGCTTAAAAGATATTTCGGGCCGATTTTTGGAAATATGTCATACTTACTGTATGTTTCCTAATTTAATTAATATAAATAAAAATCTTATTAAGATTGTATCATTTATCTTACTAATTACGTTTCCGGCTAGCCAGGTTATGGCTCAGCCTTTGGCTTCTTATGCTACGAGTAGCCTAACACTTCCACCAGTAGGAACCATGATCAATACAACACCTGCCTTTGAACCTACTTTGATTAAGGGGGTGACTGTCTTTCCAGATAATCCACTACGATTTGATTTTATTGTGGATACGGGAGACTCCGTCTTAGAAGATGACGCTCTTAAGTCAGAATCTAACAAGCTAATCAAATATTTCCTTGCTTCACTCACTGTGCCCGAAGAAGATTTGTGGGTAAATCTTTCCCCGTATGAAGCTGAGCGTATTATTCCTGAAAAATTTGGGCACACTGAAATGGGACGTGATCTTTTAGCTCAGGACTACATCTTAAAACAACTCACGGCTTCACTCATGTATCCTGAGGATGAGTTAGGGGAAGAATTTTGGGATCGAGTACATGAAAAGGCGTATGAAGAATACGGTGTTACCGATATTCCGGTTAATACGTTTAACAAGGTATGGATTGTTCCTGAGAAAGCTGAAGTGTATGAGAACTCGGAGACTAATACGGCATTTGTTGTGGAGAGTTGTTTGAAAGTGATGCTGGAGGAAGATTATTTTGCCTCCCAGAAGGCAGGTTTTACCCGTGATCAAAGAAATACAAAAGACACGATATCCACCGAAGTCATCCGAGACATCATTATTCCTGAAATTGAAAAAGAAGTCAACGAAGGCACTAACTTCGCCCAACTTCGTCAGATTTACCATTCTTTGATCCTCGCTACATGGTTCAAGCGTAATCTCAAAGAATCAATCCTTGGAAAGATTTATGTCCGGCAAAATAAAATCGATGGTGTAGATATTGAAGATAAACAAGCGAAAGAAAAAATCTACACGCAATACCTCGAAGCCTTCAAACAAGGGGCATATGATTACATTAAAGAAGATTATGACCAAGAAACACAACAGATTGTGCCACGAAAATATTTTTCAGGTGGATTAAACGTGATCAATGTCGATGCGGCTTTGATAGTCAGTTCGAATAAAGAAATTACTAATAGAATCATTCTGAACACAGGAACGAAAACGATTGCAGTGAACTTAAAACCCAAATTTAAAACTGATTTTGTTGGAGCAGATCAATCTATGATGGAAGGCGGTTTAAAGTTTAGTATGAATGATGACGCTATGCGTGTTGAGGATGAAACGGGTTATTCTTTATTAGATTGGGAAGTTTCAGTTAATGGGCGAGGTCTTTTGGAAGGATTTTATCGATATGAAGGAACTAAGACAAAGCGTAAATTATCTGAAATTAAACAAAGAACTATGGGTAAAAACAGTGATGAATTTCAGAAAGCTATAGCCTCTCTTAAAACATTCATTGAAAATTCTCCAATGTACGAATGGGAAGGAATGTTCCTAATAGAACAAGTTGAATACTTTGAGAAATATTTTGAAGGAGAGATTGTTGTGATTGATCATCCAGGGGATCTATCAATAAAATTATCCTCTGAGAAAATTCTTGTCTTAAGTGACCAGTACCTTAATGAACCACTTCATTTCCTGCATAGCATTCTGGTAACGTCTACAACTATCACTTCTTTAATGCATGCATTCGTAGATCAGAGATTCTATATTATGGCTCAAAAATTTGATCAATATTTTAGACAACACGGACCTAGAGGTGATTCCCAAACAGAAGAAGTTTTTCGGCAGAAAAGAAAATTCTGGGCAGCTCATGCACTATTGTATCAGTTATTTCAAGATGAATTGAGGAGTTTTCAATTTACCTTAAAGGGACGTACTTTTGATCCAAAATCTAAAAGAGAGCTAGGCCCAGACAATTTGAATGTAGTGTTATATGAAGTGGAGAGAATTTTAAAGCTGGGGGAACCGCTTACTGTCAATCTCGGCCTAGATGGCGAAAAAGAAAAAAGAGAATTACCGCTTGCGTTAGAAACACAAATTGATTTCTGGAATAGATCGATACGGTTTGACGTTTTTCCAATTTCAATCAATAGACAAAATTCAATCTATCAGGAAAGAATCAAGCATAATTTTCCAGAACTCGTTCCTATTGCAAATGCCAGCAGGCAACGAATGGAATATTACATCGATGATGGAGAAATATTTTATCCACATCAAGGATCATTGGGCATGATCAATATATCGATTGAGGCAGAAAGAGGAGGATCTGTATATGGGCTTATTCAAGAGAATCAATTATCATGGGAATTTCCAGAAATTAAGTCAGACGCAATCAGGAGAAGAACACGAAAATTCTTAAATGCTGTGCATTTGCGGTTTGCTCAAATTTTAGATAAATATTATGGCCTAGATACTTACGCTATTTCTAAAGAAACTGCGCAACACATTATTAATTATGATGGGAAAAAAGTTGATCCAACGCATTTGCCTCCTGTATATACTACTCCGTATATGTCTAAGAATTGGAAACCAGATGTGTTAATCCCCCCTGGACCATACTTAAATAGACATTTGAGTGGTAGAAATGTAAAAGGATATAAATTTGATAGGGATGATGCGATGATGAGTAAAGAGCAAAAGCCATCACTCACAAAAGAAACATTAGCAGAAATAGCCGATGATATTTATGGTGAAGATGCCAAGAAAATTGTGGATCAACTTAATCCACAAAATATGCTGAAAATAGCAACTCAAAACATTCTTTATGCATTCAAAGATGCTGGGTATGATCAAATTCCTTTATCACTCAAAAACAACGATGTTCCAGTCGAAGAAGTTACTCTGAAAGATTTGCCATACCCGGATGGTCCAATTGTTGGAATATATCCCGATAGAACAGGAATGGAATTGGCTGCTTTTTGGGCAACACAAGGTAAGGTTAAGGGCGGTGTTAACTTTGTAATTCTTTCTCCATTTGAAGGGGTGTTTCGCGGTAAAAACCACACAGATATGTTTTTTGCTGAAAATGCTTTATTTTTTGATAGAAATGGACGTTTAAAATTGGGGCATTTTAATGATCCTATTCCTATTCATGCTATGGAAATGAGTTTGGGCTCAAGGACTAAAGCAAAAGAAAAGCTAGAAAAGGCTGGAATTCCTATGCTAACGACTAATCTTTCTCTTGAATTTGTTCACAATAAAATTGCAGTTAATGAAGTGTTAAAAAATCATGGAGTTAAGGTTCCTGAATTTATAATAATAGATGAAATACAGTCAGAAATAGAAATTGAAAAAAATATCTTGAATTTTATGGAGAAACAAGATGTTAATCAGGTTTTTATAAAACCCTATAATTCTTTTGGAGGACAAGGGGTGCTGGCTTTTTCACGCGAAGAAGTTAAGAAATCTGTCGAACATACGATAAGTTTATTGAGATCAGGAACAAAGGTGATTATTCAAGAAAGAAAAGTAAGTAATTTCTCAAAGGATAAGGATGGAGAGTATGTCGACATTGTACCAAGGGTATTTACGACATGGGATTTCGAAACAGGTAAGTTAATTTTTAATAATAATATGGTTGATGTCAGATATTTGGAAAAAAATATGGGAAATATAAGTAATCCTGTTAATGGACAAGCCGGCGCTAAATCAATGACATTGACTGAGGCTTTTAAAAAGTGGGGATTTTCTGAAAAAAAACAAGAAGAGTTTTTGGGCACGTTACAAAAGGAATTTGAAAAAGCAGCCGAAGCGCTCGAAAGTCATTTGAATGATATGAATGATATTACATTAAAAAATTTTAAGAATATTGGTTTACATGGATGGGATATAATTGCTGTAAATGAAAACGAAATATATTTTCTCGAGGTGCAAGCAGGGCTTGTCGGAGGGTTGGACATTAATGAGCGTCTCTCAAAAGAGAATGAAAAGGGAGAAGCGTTGATTCCTGTAGCCAATTATTTGTCACAATTAGCTGCATCTTATCAGAAAAGCCATCACAATATTTTGACAGATGAAGTCAGTAAAAATTATTTAGATTTTCCTGATGATGATGTTTTTTTTGCTAATTTCTTGACTGATTTGATGAGAAGTAATCAATATGAAATGGTTGAGGTTTTTGGTAAGGTTTCCGTAAATTTATTTCCGCAGTCAGATCTTTTATGGATGCGATTAGGTGCAGCACTGCAGAAACAAGGGAAGTTTAAAGAAAGTCAACATGCATTTGAGAAAGCGTTAGAGATTAATCAAAATTTAATTTATCCTTGGTTTTCTTTAATGCAAGCTTTAAACGCGCAATCAAATATATCTACGGATGAACTTAAGAGTATTTACTTGCGTGCTGTAGCTCAGAATCTAAAAGATATTATTAGAAAAATGGAGCTAGTTCTACATTTATTAGTATTTGAATTAGGATGGTATAAATATGCATTAGAGGAGTATTTAGAAATTATTGAAAAGTATCCTGTTTATTTGAAGGAAGTGAACTCGGGAGTATATTCTTTATTATTTAATATGCAACAAAATAATCAAATTGATGCACAAGCTTATGGGAAGATATTTTTTGATGATCAAATATCATTAGATGAAAAAATTAGGATGCTTATAAACAAAATATTTGATTCGTCGATGATTAGTTTAGACGAGTACGATGAAGAAGGAATAAATACAATATATCACCCAAGGAAAATTAGTTTTGGAAATCATTTAGTGAATAATACATTGTTGAAAGGAGATTTTTTACCAGAAAATGTCTTAAATCAAAAATTAATCATAGGAAATATTGATGATATTGCGTTAGGAGGAGAGGATGTTATTCGTTATCGAAGGAATGGTTATACCGCAGGTGGTGAAGATAGCTTGGAAAATTATAAGGGGTTAAAAAATCTTGTGTATATTCCTCAAGCAAAATTATATGTCATGGATAATGATACGCCTTTTTATATGTGGCATGAAGCAGCAGAGAGAGGAGATATTGATAAAGAAGGAAATATTTTGATTTATGTGGATCAACATGCAGATTTTGGTACACCGCATGAATTTTTGAAGAAAAAGAAAGGGCGTACATTAAAAGCTATAGCTAACTATGCAGAAAAAAACTTAACGATCGTTGATAATATACAAGCAGCTGTGAATACTGGTCTAATTGATACGATTTATTTTGTTTCGAATAAAACGACTAAAGATTTGTATGTTGGAAAAAAGTTAAAAAAAGAAATTCATGTTAATAATGTAGGAAATAATATCGAAGATTTATCATTTTATCCAAAATTAACACAGGATGGAAAAAAGAAGGTAATTCTGCATGTGGATCTTGATTATTTTAACGATGGAGATTTAAATAAAGAAATTGATGTTCGTGAGATAAAAAGTTTTGTGAAGAAGGTATTTAAGCAAAATATTAAACCAGGAATTAATACCATCGCTACTTCTCCAGGTTTTGTCAAAGAAGAAGATATGGTTCCTGCAGCTAAAACGTATGCAGAGGCAATTATTGAAGCAGAAATAGGATCTGATAATGCGATGATGGGAAGGGGCATGTATGATGAAAAAAGAACCGGTGATATCAAACTTAAGTTGCCAGACATAGTTCCTAGAAATAAGGGGGGAGCATCTGCAATTGACTTTTTATCTATTTTTACTTTAGGGGAAGGCTCTGTTGTTGAGAAAAAACAAATAGAAGAAAATGTCGAAGTTTATACCATTCAGACATCAGGAATTCAAGGAGGTATAAAGGAGAGTCCAAAAGGACTTGAAATTTTTCGAGAATTAGTGCCACCTACTTCTTGGGTAAATTTTAAAGATAAACTAGTTTTGGATCTTATTTATATAACGCGACTCGACAACTCACGTGAGCTCATTGCTATTTTGCCCAGAGTGCCTGAGGAGGCTGATCCAACAGAGTATTATTATTTTGATTTGAGTGAATATTATGTTCCGTACTCTGTTCAGAAAAATTTAGGAAAATTTGATGCAATAAATACTTGGGTAGAATTTGCGCAACGTGCGAATGAAAGTCAAAATTTTATAAAAAAATATTTAAGCGGTGCATTTGGAAAGAATCAGCCTCAAAAAAAATGGAATAAAAATAAACAAACCTCTTTTGTTTATGTTGAGCTAAATCCATTGGCACTTGATAGTCCTGCTTTGTTAAAAAGCTGGAATGATATTATCCTATCAAAGGATGATTATGAAAGAATACAAAAACTAGATAGAAAGACTTTCGAGCCCGGAGTTTTTCAGCGAGTTTGACCTCAAGCCGGTTGCATAGTTACTTCTGATGGCTCTCTGTGAGAACCATGCTGACTTGTCTGCCATGCAGTATAACGCAGCAGACGAGCCATTTCAAGATTGCGTTTTCTCTGATTAA
>JAJDCA010000070.1 GCA_029261055.1 Candidatus Omnitrophota bacterium
TCGGTTTGTGTTTGTCATGATGTCCAATAGGTTCCTCCTTAAGGCTATTATAGCCTTCTTAGAACGTATAGGCAATTTCGCCTTACGCTGATAGTTAATTAACCTTTGGACTTGAGGACACTATCGCTGAAAAAACGGGAAGGAGCACGCAATAGGTAATCAAGAGATAGATATTAATAACCTTAAGAATATGATTAAAGTAGCCATGCAATTTTCTAGTAAGACTGCTTATTCCAACAAATTAATGATTGATCCAACAACTATTGATACAATAATTAAAAACTATCCTAATTTTGTGGTTACATTTCCAATAGAATCTGAAAATAAGAAAATTATTGAGAAGTTGATTTCGCAAAAAAGTGAGAAAAATATGGATATTGTGATCGATAAATTTTTAGGTGATGTGAAAAAATGGTATGAAAATGAGTTTGGTATTAAAAATGGAATTAATCCAATGACACTAAAAAGGTTGCATCGATGGAAAGGTATGCGACACCTTCATAAGGTGTTTCCTTTTGTTTCAATTGATGTATTTTTAGAGATGAAAAATTTAAAGAAATATCCCATACCAGATAGTATTGTGAAGCATCTTTTCGAATCTAAATATTTAGTTCCACCAAATGAAATTAGACGCCTAAGAAAAGAATTTTTAAATTGGATAAAAAGTGATGAAGTATGGAGCATTTTAAAAAAATATTATGCTGAAATAAAAAATATGAAAAAAGATGAATTGTCATTTAAAAGAGCAGTGAAGATAATTATGAATATTAAAAGTGAATGGTTGATGGCTAAAGAATATGGGGATTATCGGGTAATGAGTGAACCTACGGTTTCAAAGTACCTTAAAGAAAATAAAATTAAAAGTATTTCCTTAAATTATTTTTCCTTACAATTTGGTTTGCGTATTCCTCCCCAAGAACTTAAAGATAAAGAATTTTTAGAAATATTTAAATATCCACATGTACTTAAAAAATACAGGGACTTAGATGAAAAAATTTATGATGTAAATGGGTCAGGGTCTTTGAAGTGGCAGAAAAATGAAATTATCTTAAGAGAGAATGAAGTAAAAGAGTTTAAGAAAAAATACAAAATTGTGACGAACGGTTTAGACAGTTTGATTGGGTTAGATTTAGCTCTTGATAAACTTTTAAATTTATGGGAAGAGAGGTTTTCTAGAGAGACGGCGAAGAATATCTTTTTAAATAATATCGACGATTCCATGCTCGTCCGCGATGGGGGGATTAATTTGGATCCTTCGCAATTTGAGTTGGAGACGCGGGGGGGTGGGGTTGAGTTTTCTTTGCCGTCGGCACAGATGCCTTGTGGGGAGGATGAGTCGGATCTTTCATGCCATCGATTGGATTGGGAGGGGATTCGCAATGGTGACGGTTCCTTTACCGGGTTTACGCCGGTGATTTTTCAGATTCAGTCCGTGCCGAGTGTGCAATTTTTTCTGGGGGAAGCGGATGAAGGGGCTCCAGCTCTGAGGCAAAAGCAAGCGCCTTTTGACTTATCGTCGGTATTGTGAGAGACTATGTGCTTCTATGTCAGTCAAAACTTTAAAAATTGAATCCGAATATCATCAGGCACGCCTGGATGTATTTTTGACGCGTATGTTGACGGATATGCCTTCGCGCACATTTGTTAAGCGGCTTATTGAAGATGGGCATGTGAAAGTGAATGAGTCTGTGGTTAAGCCGAATTACAAAATTTCCGAAGGGGAAGATGTCCTGGTGAACGTGCCGGATGATTTTTTGACGCCGGCGTACATCGGCCCCGAAAATATTCCGTTGGATATTGTGTATGAAGATGATTATTTGATTGTGGTCAATAAAGCCTCCGGCATGTTAGTACATCCAACCACCACACGCAGTACAGGCACGTTGGTCAATGCATTGTTACATTACTCTGTGAAGCTTTCAGATTTTAATACAGACATGCGGCCTGGCATTGTGCATCGGTTAGATCAAGAAACGTCCGGTGTTATTTTGATTGCCAAAGATAATATTACACACACAAAGCTGGCTAAACAATTTAAGCGGCATGAGGTTAAAAAACATTATGTCGCTCTTGTCGAAGGCCGTATTGAATTTGACGAAGGAAAAATTGATGCGCCTTTGGGGCGGCATCCGCAGCATCGTGAAAAAAAAGCGGTGCGATATGAAGGCGAGGCAAGAGACGCCTTGACGTATTACCGTGTCATTAAGCGTACAAAAGATGTTACACTGGTGGATTTATTTCCTAAAACCGGTCGAACACATCAGCTTAGAGTGCATATGAAGCACCTCGGCCATCCGATTTTAGGCGATGCGAAATATGGAAAGAAGCGGACGTTTTCTCGATTAGCCCTGCATGCCCAATCAATCCAATTCCGCCATCCGCAAACAAAGGACATAGTCGAATTTTCTACGCCTTCACCAAAATCTTTCGGAGCTAAAGTCGGTCTGTAGGGGGTTAATTTATTTCATATGAAACTTTACTTATGCTTGATTTGCCATTAAAATTATTAACAAACTTAAATATTTTACTAATATGAGGATACATACAATGAAACCACAAGCTGGAAAAGTATTTACTATTTTTCTTATTATTTTTGCAACACTTTTGATTTCCCTGACAGCTATTTCTATGTTTTTCTTTCAGAAGGAAGTTGAGAGGCGAAAAGAAGCTGAAATTAAATTAGCTCAAACGCAGGATGAAGCCATAAAATTGGATGCTGATGCTAAAGAACTTAGCCGTCAGAAATTTTTGTTAGAGGAAAAAAGTAAAGAGGCCGATGAAAAAATTAATAGTTTATTAGACGAGCTTGAATTGGAAGAAGGGTTAAGAAGTGAAGTCAAAACAGAAAATTCTTCCCTTAAGGAAAAATTAGCCGGCATAGCTAAGGAAGAATCTCAGGTTGAGCAAAAATTAGCAACATACCAACAAAAAATGAATGCTTTAAAAGATCAGTTAGTGGTAGAGATGGATAAAAATAAATCGCTTAATACGGAATTAGTTCAGGTCAATAAGGCGCTTGAAGAATTGAAGGCCAAAAAAATTGAGCCTGTTGTTAAACAAGAAGAGCAAAAAGACTTGGAACTAGATGTTGAATTAGAAAAAATTGATGTGGTGTCTGGCGAAGATAAAGAAGAAGATCCTAGTGAACAAATTGAAGAGGTTGTTGTTATTCCAGATACACCCGTCGATGGCCGTATATTAAATGTGGATAAAGAAACAGAGTTTGTGATTATTAATTTGGGTAAGAGAGACGGGATTAAAGAGGGGTATGTTTTGTCTGTTTATCGGGGTAAAGAATATTTGGGGGATATTCAGGTAACCCGTGTCCAGCCGGAAATGTCGGCTGCAGATTTATTGCCGCCTTTTTCTTCAAGAGTTGTTCGAAAAAATGATCAAGTTACGGCCAAAAAATGATTTGTACTGTTAAGCCGTCCCTTTCTTTAAAAGGAAAAATTCAACTTCCTGCCTCAAAATCGTATTCTATTCGTGCTTTTATCATTGCCGCATGCGGCGGCCCATCCAAAATAATTAATCCTTCTGACTGTGACGATGCCGTTGTCGCCCGGGAAACAGCCCGCCTATTAGGGGCAAAGGTTGTCCGACAGAAAAATAATGTATGGACAGTCGTAAGGGCACGGCGCGCCGTGCCCCTACCAATAAGCGTTAACGTCAAAGAATCGGGAACGGTTTTACGGTTTCTTTTGCCGCTTTTGTGTTTACGAGGACAGAAAGTCGTCGTCACCGGAGCCGGAACTTTAAAAGGCCGGCCTAATCTTTTTTTAACCCGAACATTGCGCACCATGGGGATGGATATTCGTGGGCAGGGGGACGGAGAAGGTATTCCTATTCAAATTAACGGAGGCATGTTGGCGGGTGGCAAGCGGACAATTGATGCTTCATTAAGTTCACAATTTATTTCCGCGCTTCTGATTGCATGCCCGCAGCTGACGGAGGACACGCACTTAGTGTTAAAAGGGAAGACCATGGTTTCAGGGGATTACATCACCATGACGCGGCAGGTGCTTGCAAAAAGTAAAATTCAAATAGGACCCAAGGGAAAAGCAAAAAATACACGAGAATATCGCATTAAGGGAAGTCAAATATTTCGCGGGTTAAAAACTTTTGCCGTTCCTTCCGATTACGGTCTCGCAGCCTTTCATATGGCGGCAGCTGTTTTGATTTCGTCTGATGTTATGCTTAAGGGGCATCTTAAAGATGATTTGATTCAGGCGGATGGCCATATTTTACGTTTGATGAAAAAAATGGGGGCCAAATTTCAGAAGACCTCAAAATCCATTAAGATCAAAGGGCCGTGCGTGTTGCGTGGTGGCGATTTTTCTTTAAAGGAATGTCCGGATTTAGTTCCGATTATGGCGGTTTTAGCTTTATTTGCGCGTGGTAAAACGCGTTTGAAAGATATTCAACATGCCAGAGTTAAGGAATCAGATCGTATTAGTGACTTGCGTATGGAGTTACTCAAAATTGGGGCCGATATTAGGGAAAAGAGCAATGAACTGATTATTTATCCAAAAGAGAATTATTTAGAAAATATTTTATTAGACCCGCATCATGACCATCGTTTGGCTATGGCCTTTTGTGTCTTAGGCTTGAAACTGGGTGTGCGCGTTAAGGATATCGAATGCACACGAAAATCTTATCCTCAGTTTATTCGTGATTTCAAATGTCTGGGCGTAAAGGTCAAATCATAAATAATAATTTGACACGTATGTCCTTTTCAGTTATCATATTTTTTTCATTAACAATTAAATAACTTCTTATGCTGCAAAAACTTATCAAAACTGTTAAAAAATTCTTCAACTACGGTCTTGGATTATTTTCCAATGATATCGGCATTGATTTAGGTACAGCTACAACGCTTGTTTTTGTTAAAGGCGAGGGCATCGTTATTTGCGAACCTTCGGTGGTAGCCATTGAAAAAGATACCAATAGAGTGGTGGCCGTAGGGGAAGAGGCTAAAAAAATGCTTGGCCGTACCCCGGGAAATATTGTGGCTATCCGTCCTATGAAAGATGGGGTTATTTCTGATTTTGAAATTACCGAAGCCATGTTGAAATATTTTATCAAAAAAGTTCGACGTCGACGTGTTTTGGCCAGTCCTTCAATGGTGATTGCTATTCCTTCGGGGATTACCGCTGTTGAAAAGCGTGCTGTACGTGATTCTGCCGAACGTGCCGGGGCGAGTCACGTAGACCTCATAGAGGAGCCCAAAGCCGCCGCTATCGGAGTCGGTTTACCTGTAGCCGAGGCTGCCGGAAATATGATTGTAGACGTAGGTGGCGGAACCACGGAATTTGCTGTTATTTCTTTGGGAGGGCTCGTTTATGCTAAATCCATACGTATTGCCGGGGATGAAATGGATGCCGCTATTGTTGAATACTTACGCAAGACCTACAATTTATTAATCGGTGAGAGAACGTCGGAAGAAATTAAGATTCGCATCGGTTCAGCGTATCCCCTCGAGGAAGAATTAAATATGGATGTTCGTGGGCGAGATTTAATTTCCGGGTTACCTAAGACTATTGCGATTACCTCGATAGAAATTAGAGAAGCATTGCAGGATCCGGTGCAGGCTATTGTGGATGCGTCAAAATCAACTTTAGAACAAACGCCCCCTGAATTAGCGGCTGATCTTATTGATCGTGGTATTGTTATGGCCGGAGGCGGTTCACTGTTACGCGGACTTGATAAACGTATTGCGGAAGAAACTGGGCTTCCTGTTCATATTGCAGATGATCCTTTAACGGCCGTCGTTTTAGGCACAGGACAAACACTTAATTTAGCGTCACGTCTCCGACGAAGAATTGTAGTGCCAACTAAGTTAGATTTTTAACCTCTATCCTTTCATCGTGTGTTTAGATTCACCCCTAAAAACTTAATCTATTTTCTCCTCATTCTTATTCCTTGTTTTGTGTTACTTTTTTATCCGGAATTCTTTAGACCCTTACAATTTAAAGTTATTGAACTGGCATCTGTCCCTTTACGGGTTTTGGCTTTTCCTTTAAAAGAAACAAAAAAAATTCTTTATTACCATCGGACTTTTGATGAATATCGACGTTTAGCTAATGAGGTGAATGTCCTTAAGGCGCGTCTTGTGGGTATGGATGAAATTTTGCGTGAGAATTCACGGTTAGAAGCTCTTTTAAAATTTAAACGTAAACTTCTTTATTCTTCAGTCGCAGCGAGTGTCGTTGGACGTGATCCTTCTGCCTGGAATGCAGTCATGATTATTGATAAAGGCACAGAAGATGGTCTTAAACAAGGCATGTCGGTTGTCAGTGACTTAGGCGTCATCGGAAAAATTGCAGAAGTGAACCGCAAGAAAGCCAAAGTCATGCTTTTAACAGATCCACAATTCAGTGTGGCGGCGCTTGTCCAGGGGCCGAGGGAGAGTGGTTTGGTTTCCGGAACATTGCAGGGGGTGTGTCGTATGCGGTATTTAGAAATTGGGGCTGAAATTCAGGTTGGGGATAAGGTTGTGACCTCGAAGTTGAGTTCGTCTTTCCCGGAAAGTTTGCTTATTGGAGAGGTGATTGCAATAGAAGAAAATCCCAGTGACGGGAGCGTGCAAGGCCTTATTCAGCCCTCCGTCGCTCTATCGCAGGTGGAAGAGGTTTTGGTGATCGTTAAATAAGAAGTAAAGAAATAAGAGGCAGAGGTTTAAAGAAGTAAGAAACAGAGATGCAAGAAACAAAGAGGTAAAAAAATAAGAAAAGAATATGTAAATGTAGGATTTTAATTTTAGGTTTTTTTTCTACTTCTTGCTTCTTACATCGCTACTTCTTTTATTACATTCTATGAACAAATTAATTTTTATTACATTTCTTACATTTGCTTTATTTGTTATTGAATATTTTTTATTCAATATGGTCGGGCATTGGCTGATGCCGGATTTGCTTCTTCTGCTTGTTATTTTTCTAGGTTTGTATTTTGGGATTCGGCATAGTCTTTTTTCAGCCGTGTTGGCCGGAATTTTAAAAGACAGTTTTAGTATTAATCCTTTTGGTGTGAATGTCGTGGCTTTTATGACATGTGCATTTATGGTAACGGTATTTAGTAAATACCTTTACCGTCGAGGTTCGCAAACATCCAGGATTTTTTTAGTTTTTTATGTTGTGGTGATTAATACTATTGTGCGTTACTTTTGTCATAAAATGTTCGGTCCTATTGATTTTGGGCAGGTCCTTAAATTTATTTTTGTCCCACAAGCTTTAGCAACGCTTATTTTAGCTACCTATGTTTTTAATCAACTCAAACAATGCGTAACAAAATTATCCGCTTAGTTATTTTTGGTTTATTTGCTGTGATCACGGTGGAGTTATTTTATGTCCAGATTATCAGTGGCCGTCGTTATTACCATTTAAGTAAACACAATCGTATCCGAATTGTTCCTTTAGAGGGAGGGCGCGGACGTATTCTAGACAGAAATGGAAAAATCATGGCAGATAACCGTCCGGCGTATCATGTGATGGTTATGCCACAGGATATTGAAGATATTAAAATGTTGTTTGCTTTTTTAAGTAAGGTCTTGAATGTTGAACAAAAGATAATGATGCGACGGTATCGTCAGAAAAAGCTGACTCCTTTTACGCCTGTGGTTGTTGCACAGAATATTGAACGAAAAAAAGCTATGGAGTTAGAAGAACATAAATATCGCTTTCCGGGATTAATGGTTCAAGAAGGGAGTAAACGTTTTTATCCGTCACATAAAAACAGTGCGCATGTTTTAGGATACGTTGGGAGAATTAGTCAAGCTAAACGAGAGCGGTATCAAGAGTATGGATACACGCCTCAGATGATTGTAGGGCATTTAGGTGTTGAAGAATATTACGATGATCATCTTCGTGGCGATCAGGGAGGGGTTCAAATTGAAGTTAACAGCCGGGGCAAACAAGTTCGTTTGTTGAGTCTGAAAGATCCCACAAAAGGAAAAGATATTAGCCTTACGATTGATAGCGGTATTCAATCCATATCTCAGGAAATTCTTGAAGAAAGAAGAGGGGCGATTGTAATCATGGACATGGCTAACGGAGAAGTCTTGGGTCTCACAAGCTCTCCGTCGTATGATCCAAATGATTTTGTTCAAAGGGATAATGCAAAAAAATTGTCTGTCCTTTTTTCTAATCAAGAGGCTCCTTTATTAAATCGAACTATCAAAGGTGTATTCCCACCGGGTTCAGTTTTTAAGGTTCCTGTTGCTGTTAGCGCTTTGGAAAGTAAAAAAATTAATGCCAATACTTCATTTATGTGTGAAGGGCATCACACGTTAGGCGGCATAAGATTCGGTTGCACACATGTTCATAGGCTTCAAAATTTAGTCGAATCATTAGCCCATTCCTGTAATGTTTATTATTATCGGGCGGGATTAAAATTAGGAGCAGATTGGATTTACAAATATGCCCGTCTGTTAGGTTTGGGCCGATTAACCCACATAGATCTTCCTTATGAAAAAAAAGGAAAATTGCCGCATCGACGTAAAAGATTGCTAACAGCCAGACGATGGTACACAGGGGATACATTAAATTTTTCGATCGGACAGGGTGATATTTTAACGACCCCTTTACAGCTTGTGCGTATGATGGCCATTGTGGCTTCGGAGGGCACAATGGTTCAACCACATGTGGTTAAAACCATAGGGAAGCATATTGTTAAGGATCATGATTTTAAACGGCAGATTAAAATCAGCAAAGATACCTTTAGAACGATTAAAAAAGGATTACGTGCAACCGTTACAGATTATTCCGGAACGGCACATGTTTTAGATTTAAAAGAAATTTATGTGGCCGGTAAAACAGGAACTGCGCAGAGTTCGCGTGATAAAGAACATCACGCCTGGTTCGTAGGATATGCCAAGGGTGAAACAAAAAATGTTGCTTTTTGTGTATTTTTAGAACACGGTGGATCCAGCCAAAATGCCTGTGTACTCGCGCGGAAGTTGTTGTTAAGAATGAAGGAAGAAAGTTTGATTTGATGTATTAGAATTTTAAAATTAGGGGCATGATAAATCATGCCCGTACAGGGCACGGGTCGTTTGTAGGGGCATAATTTATTATGCCCATAAAAATGTCTTTAAAAAATGAAACGTAATCTTACTCAAAAAATTTGGATTTACACAACGCTTATTATTGGTATGGGGCTTTTGGCGCTTTACAGTGCTTCGTTTGAAAATGTACGTGTGCCGCATAAGATATTTTTTGATCAGCTTATTTGTGCTTTAGGCGGTATGGTGATTATGTATTTATTTGGGAGGGTGGATTACCGGAAATTTTATGATGCTGCCTATATTTTTTATGTATTGAATATTTTGCTTCTTGTCTGGGTTTTAGTGAGCGGGCGGGATGCGCTCGGCGCGAGGCGGTGGATTGACATCGCGGGTGTCAATTTTCAACCATCAGAATTGACGAAGCTGTCTTTGATATTATTTTTGGGGAGGTACTTTAGTAATCGTAGGCCCACATTGTCTTTTGACCTTTTGAGCAAAACGCAAATGTTGTGGCGAAATTTGATTTGGCCTTTTATCCTAACGGCAGGATCGATGCTTTTGATATTTAAACAACCTGATTTGGGAACATCGCTTTTACTTTTAGGGATATTTATTGTGATGGTTTTTTCTGCTGGGTTAGAATATCGTTATTTCTTAGGATTTTTAGGGGGATTTGTCGCCATAGCCCCATTTGCCTGGAAAGTTTTAAAGCCATATCAAAAGGATCGTCTTCTTGTATTTCTCAATCCAAATATCGACCCTTTAGGGGCGGGTTACACAATTATTCAATCTAAGATTGCCGTTGGTTCGGGGCAAATTTTTGGTAAAGGGTGGTTGTCCGGCACTCAAAATCAACTTAATTTTTTGCCTGAGCGACACACGGATTTTATTTTTTCTGTTATTGGCGAAGAATGGGGATTTGTAGGGGCTCTTTTATTGGTGTATTTTTATTTTGCCTTAATCAAATGCGGTTTGGACATTGCCGATCAAGTTAAAGACAAATTCGGCACACTTGTCACCATCGGTATCGTTTCCATTCTCACGTTACAGGTGATTATTAACATCGGCATGGTCATGGGCGTATTCCCGATTGTCGGCTTAACACTCCCTTTTGTAAGTTACGGCCGCTCCTCATTTTTGATTTTCATCATCATGATGGGTTTCTTGATTAATTTAAGCAAACGTCGAACGATTTTTTAATTAAGAGATTGGCCAAAAAAATATTCTGCCAATTTCCAACGGGCTCAATTCCCCGAGGTAGTTCATTAAAGAATTTCAATTAACAATTGTGTACTGTCTTTATGTATTGTAGAATTAATACTATTAATAATGGTAACTATTTAAATTAAGGTAAACTTTCAGCTAACCCGTCTATTGGAGTTCGTGTTAAAGCCTTCCGGCTCAGAGGACGGTCCCCTTCGGGGCTGCGTCCAATTCGCCTGCAGGCTTTAACACGAACTCTTGTTAAGACGGGTTGGTTGAAAGTTTACAGATTAAAAGGCGTAAGAAATTAATGGAATTATTTCTATTTTGTTCGTAATCGCGCAAAGCAAAGATTGATGCATGCATTCAACAAGCTTAAAATAATGGTAAGCTTGTTGAACCATTGGAGGCCGACCAGAAGGAGGCCTCCTCTGAGCCGAATGTGTTAATCTTTGCTTAAAAGCGATTTCGTGTCTTAAGTATATCTATGCAAAATTTTAAAAGAGCTACAAATAAGCAGCTAGGAGAATTACTCATTGAGAGAGGGGTGATCAATCGTCAGCAATTGGACCTCTCCATTGAAGAACAAAAAGCGAATGGTGGTTTGTTTGGGGAAGTTTTGGTGAAGTTAAAATTCGCCACTGAGCGGGATATTGCTCAGGCCTTAACCTGCCAATATGGGTTTCCGTTTTTGCCTTTATTGAGTTATGAAATTAATGATGAAGTTGTCAAGTCTGTCCCCGAAGATATTTGCCGTAAATTTGTTCTGATTCCTATTGATAAGATCGGTAAGAGTTTAACGTTGGCGATGGCGAATCCTTTAAATATTCAAGCTATTGAAGATGTCGAAATGATTACAGAATGTGTGGTCCAGATATTTGTTAGTACAACAACAGATGTCAAAGGGGCTATTGAAAAATATTATTCAGGTAAATAATGTCATCATTAAAAGACACTTTACAAGAAATTCTCCTTCGCGATAAATTAATTAAGCCTGAGGATCTTCAAACGGCCCTTGAGGAACAAAAAGAATCCGGAGGAGAACTGAGCAAGATTCTTGTCCGTCTTAAATTTATCGATGAAGATATTTTAACGCAAGTCTTAAGTGAAGGTTTGGGTCTCCCGCCGATCAGTTTGTCCCGCATGAAAATTGAACCGGATGTTCTTAAGGTCATTTCCAAAGATGTTGCAGATCGATACAAGATCATGCCGATTTCTCTTTTGGGGGAACACCTTACGTTAGCCATGGCAGACCCTCTAAATATTTTTATCATTGATAATGTCAAAACATTAACAGGGTACACCATTAATCCGGTTGTCGGTCGGCCTCAGGATGTTGAGCAGGCCATTCAGAAATACTATTTTCATAAAGATCAGAAAGCTGCGTCCGAAGAATTCAATGAAATTATTCAGGATATTAAAGATACGGGAGAAGAACTGGAGTTAGTGAAAGATTTGAATTCAGCGGCTAATGGGGCCGTCGAAGAATTAAAAGATGAAGCGCCTATTATTAAACTTACAGATACGATTATGCAGCAGGCGGTTTTGGCTAAGGCAAGTGATGTTTTTATTGAACCGTTGGAAAATGCTGTGCGGGTGCGATACCGTATTGATGGGGTGATCCGTGAAATTGACCGGATGCAGAAAGTTCTTCATTTTCCTATTGTTTCAAGAATTAAAGTTGTTTCTAATTTAGATATTTCTGAACATCGCCTTCCACAGGATGGGCGTTTTAAAACAATTCTTTCCGGAAATAGGGAGGTTGATTTTCGTGTGAATGTATTGCCCACGGCTACCGGTGAAAAGGTAGTTTTACGTATTTTAGATCAGGAAAGCACAGTCTTAGATGTGGAGAAATTAGGTTTTGAATCCAGCTCTCTTAAGGCTTTAAAAGAATGTGCTGTCAAACCGCATGGGATGATTCTTACCTGTGGACCGACGGGTAGTGGTAAGACAACAACGTTGTATTCGATTCTTAAGCATGTCGATTCTCCTGAAAAAAATATTGTTACTGTTGAAGACCCTGTTGAATATCAGATGAAGGGCATCAGTCAGGTGAATGTTAAGGCGTCTATGGGGTTAACATTTCCAGCGAGTTTGCGGTCTATTCTACGTCAAGATCCTGATATTATTTTAATCGGAGAAATTAGAGATAAAGAAACTTTAGACATTGCCGTTAAGGCAGCTTTAACAGGTCATTTGGTTTTGAGTTCTTTGCATACGACAACAGCAGCCGGTTCGGTTATTCGTATGATGAATATGGGCATTGAGCCTTTTTTAATATGTTCATCGGTTTTGGTAATTGTGGGGCAGAGGCTTTTGCGAAAAATATGTACGCATTGTAAAGAGGAATATGATGTATTGCCAGCTCTTGCAGAAAAGGTGGGGCTAACAAAAATTTCCGACAAAAAAGAATTTAAATTATCCCGTGGTAAAGGGTGTGAAAAATGTTTTAAGACAGGGTACAAAGGACGTGTTGGTATTACAGAAATACTTGTTCTTACCTCCAAAGTGAAAGAATGTATTTTAAGCCGGGCCGGCGAGCCGCTTATTAAAAAAGCAGGCCGTGAGAGTGGGATGAAGACGATGCGGGAGGATGGTTTAGCTAAGGCCTTAGTCGGGTTGACGACTTTGGAAGAAGTTGTCCGTATTACAGCGTCGGATGGGAATTAATTAGAAGCAAGAGGCAGAGGTGTAGAGAAGTAAGAGGTAGAGATTTAAGAAGTGGAGAGGTAAGAAGTAAAGATTTAAGAAACAGAGATGTAAAGAAATAAGAAACAAAGAAGTGAAAGGTTTAGTCAAGACGTTCTTTTGGGTTTTTTCTCTACTTTTTGTTTTTTACACCTCTACTTCTTTAAAAAATTATGTCTGAAACATTAAAAGCTAAAATTCTTAATACGCTCATTAAATCCTCAGGTATTACTGAAGAAGATATTAATGAGGCGATGGTTTTACAAAAGCAGAGGAAAGTTGGTTTGGATAAAATCCTTATTGAAAAAGGTCTCATAAAAGAGCAGGATATTTTGGTGTCATTGGTGAGAGAGTTGAATATCCCCTTTATTAATTTAAGTAAGTATAAAATTGATCCTTCCTTGAAAGAAGTTATTTCAGAACGCATTGCCAGACAGTATCAAATTATTCCTCTTTCTTTGCTGGAATACACGCTAACGATTGCTTTAGCTGATCCTTTGAATGTTTTTATTATTGATGATTTGAAAAATATCACAGGTAAGGAAATCGAAGTGGTAATGAGTACCAGCACAGAAATCGCTAAGGCGATTGATCAGTATTATGGTACGGAGGCCCAGTCGAGTGTCATGGAAATTAGTCAAGACATACAGCCTGGTGATTTTGAAATTGTTATGGAGCAGGAAGGCGAGGCGGATGTTGATTCTGTAGTTGATGAAAGTGAAAAAGCTCCGATTATCCGTATGGTTAATCTGATCATTAAAGAGGCCATAAGGCAGAGAGCTTCGGATATTCATATCGAACCGACAGAGGAAGGGATGCGTGTTCGTTACCGTGTTGATGGCGTCTTACATGATGTTCTCAAAGTTCCTCAGGAGAACCAAAATGCGATGATTGTCCGTATCAAAATTATGTCCCGATTGGATATTACGGTGAATCAATTACCACAGGATGGTCGGTTTAAATTAAAAATTTCCAGCAAAGAGGTGGATTTTCGTGTTTCTCTTCTTCCTACGACATTTGGTCAAAAAATAGTTATGCGAATTTTAGATAAGGGTAATTTATCGATGGGATTAGATGGATTAGATCTAACAGAGAGATCTCTACAATGTATTCGTGATGCCATTAAAAGTCCCTTTGGTATGGTTATGGTGACTGGTCCGACGGGAAGTGGAAAATCGACGACATTGTATTCTATTATTAATGAATTAAATACTGTTGACAAAAATATTATTACGGTGGAAGATCCTGTGGAATATTTGGTAGAAGGATTGACGCAGATACAGGCCCATCCGGAAATAGGTTTGACATTTGCTGAGGGGTTACGCGCCATGTTGCGCCAGAGTCCGGATATTGTCATGGTGGGTGAAATTCGTGACAATGAAACGGCTGATATTGCGATCAAAGCTTCTTTGACAGGGCAGTTAGTTTTTTCGACATTACATACAAATGATGCAGCCGGTGCTTTGACACGTTTGGTTGATATGGGCGTGGAGCCTTTTTTAGTTTCTTCCAGTTTGGTTTTAGTCAGCGCTCAAAGACTTTGTCGAAAAATTTGTGCACAATGCAAAACTCCTGTTGAGGTTTCGAAAGAAACATTGGAAGATATGCATTGTTCGATTAAACCCGGGACCGTATTTTATGAAGGCAAAGGCTGCGCGGCATGTCGTAAGACGGGGTACCTTGGACGGACATGTATTATTGAAGTTTTGGAAGTGGATGATACAGTCCGGGACATGTTGATCGGTGGAAAATCTTCTGATGAAATTAAACAGTATGCGCGAAAAGAACAGGGTATGTTAACTCTTTGGGAAGATGCGTTGGCTAAAGCTATGGCGGGTGTGACAACTTTGGAAGAAGTTTTGCGCGTTACGGCGCATGATATGTGAAAATACACGAAAAAGAAAGGATAGAAGCAGAGAAATAAGAATCAGAGAAACAGAGAAAAGGTTTTAGCCTCTACTTCTTTGATTCTTGCCTCTCTACATCTTTTAAAACGATGGCAACATTCAAATACACAGCGAAAAATAAAGACTCTAAGACCGTATCCGGTAAAATAACAGCGGAGAACAAGGCGGCTGTTATTGAAGAACTTCGTAAACGTAGTTTGATTATTACGAATATTGATGAGGTTAAAGAAGCTACAGCCGCAAAGAAAGCATTTCTTAGTAAAAAGGTTAAGCCTGATGAAATTGTTATTTTCTCGCGTCAGTTAGCGACGATGGTTGATGCAGGGCTGCCTATTATCCAAGGTCTTAACGCTTTGCAAGAACAAATAGAACATCCTGTTTTTAAGAAAGTTGTGGCTAATGTAGAAGTGGATATCCAGCAAGGGGCTAGTCTTTCGGCCGCTTTTGCGAAACATCCGCAAATTTTTGATACGTTATTTGTAAATATGGTTAAGGTGGGTGAGACAGGTGGCGCATTAAGTGTCGTTTTAGATCGCGTTTCCAGCTATATGGAAAAAACGCTTAAACTTAAACGTAAAGTCAAATCTGCTATGATTTATCCTGCTGTCGTTGTCTCTATGGCCGTGCTTATTACGATAGGGTTATTAGTTTTTGTTGTTCCGACGTTTACGGGTATTTACGATTCATTAGGTCATGATCTTCCTTCAATGACACAGTTATTGATAGGCATTAGTGATCTTTTAAAACATAATTTAATATTTGTTATTATTGGAGTTGGGGCCGTCGTTTTTTTTATGAAACAATGGCACAAAACAGAAAAGGGAGCGGTTATTATTGATGGCGCAGTTTTAAAAATGCCTATTTTTGGAGAGCTTATTCGAAAGGTAGCCATCAGTCGGTTTAGCCGAACATTAGCCACCTTGATTCAAAGTGGTGTGCCTATTTTGGAGTCGCTGGATATTGTTGAAAAAACTATTGGTAATCGTGTTCTGGAACATGTTGTGGATGATGTGAAGTCGAATGTGCGGGAAGGGGAAAGCATGGCAACGCCTTTATCTAAAAGCGGTGTATTTCCTCCGATGGTCGTACGTATGATTTCGATTGGAGAAAAATCAGGGCAGATGGAAAAAATGCTTCTTAAGATTGCCGAATTTTATGATGATCAAGTCGACACGGCGGTGGATGGATTGACAAGTATTATTGAGCCTTTAATCATCGGGGTTTTGGGTGTTATTATCGGATTTATTGTCGTAGCTCTGTTTATGCCAATATTGAATATGACAACGGTTCTGTAATTAAGAGATTGGCTGAACAAATTATTTAGCCAATCTCCAACGGGTTTAATTCCCCGAGGCAAGCCTTGGGGAGATTTCAATGATAAAATTTTTAAAAATAATTCTGATAAGTTGTATCTTTTGTTTAAGCTCGGGTATTGTTTTAGCTCAAACAGGTAATGTATCCACCGAGGATATTCTTGATTTGAGTATGATGAGTTTAAAGGAGAGTATGAAGCAATTGGTTGATAAAAATAATCAAATTTTTTTAGAGAATGAACAATTACGTGAAAAAATTCAACGATTGCAGGAACAATCAGAGTCGATGGGACATGAGATGGAATCTTTTTCCGGAAAAATAAAGCAATTCGATAGATATAAAGAAAATTCTTCTCAGGAAATTGGAATTACGCAGAAAAATAAATCGCGATTAAATAAAGATATCCAAAAGGCTCATAAAACTTTAGGGGAGTTAAAAAATAATATTGAATCCAAGGAAAATGATGGTCAAGAAATGCAAAGTGAGATTATTTCTTTGCAGAAGGGGATTGAGAAATTACGAAGCCAGATTCGCGAACTTTCAAATGAATCAAGAAATATGATGCAAAAAAAGGAGAAGGTTAATTTAAAAATAGATTTATTAAAGCAAAATGAAGCCAGCAGAAAAAGTTTATCTAAGCTTGTTAAGGAGTTATCTGCGATAAAAGGGCAACGTGAAAATTCGAAAAAGATGGTCAATGCTTTAAAAGAAGAGCAAAATTTATCGAAACAGCAATTGACGATTCTTCAGGATGAACTTAAAATTATGCAAGAAGAGGAAAAAAGGCTTTACCATGAGGTTAACGATTGGGAAAAACAAAGTACAACACAGTCTGCTAATTTGGATGAAGAAATTATTCAATTAAAATTCCGTAAGCGGCAGTTAGAAGAAATTCTTTATCGGGTAAAGCAAAAAGTTAGACGAAGTCAATCCAATTTAAATTCCGAGAATAATTTGGAACAATTACGATTGAAAGAAAATTTAGATGTCTTAACAAGTGAAAATAAATCGCTTAAGAGAGCGTTGTTAAAGTTTAAGTAGGGGCGGCTCGCGAGCCGCTCGTACTTTTCTCGAGCCACCCGTACAAATGAATCTCCTCGGGGCAATCCTCGGGGAATTGGACCCTTTTGGAATTTCTTTAAAACTAGAAATTCCTAATTAAAACCGAATGGAGGAAATATGTTTAAAAAATTTTTATTAAGTACTTTAGTTGTGAGTTTCATTTTCAGTCAGCCTGTTTTTATTCATGCCGAGGAGCAGGATACGAACACGTTTGTTCAACAAATCGTTATGTCTACTTTTCAGCAGATGATGGAGGCCTCAATTAAGCAGACTATTGTCCAGCAGCAGATTCAGTCAAAAGTTCAGCAGGCTGTTATGCAGGAGGTGATTGAACAAACTATGCTTCAGGGGTTGCAGCAGGCTGTGGTGCAGCAGGCTGTTCAGCAGGCATATACGCAAGGTGTCCAACAAGCGGTTGCTCAAAAACAACAACAAGTTACTCAAGCGATTATTCAAGAACAAGTTCAAGCTGTCGTTCAACAAAATATTCAACAAGCTATTGCTCAACAAACCATGCAAAAAATTGTTCAGCAAGAAATTCAGAAAAGAATTGTGCAATCTGCTGTTGAACAGCAGGTGAAACAGAAAGTCGTGCAACAGCAAGTTCAGCAAGCCGTAGTGCAGAATGCAGTAGAACAGCAAGTTAAACAACAGGTGGTACAACAAGCCGTGCAGCAGCAAGTTCAGCAGGCTGTGGTGCAACAAGCCGTAGAACAACAAGTGAAGCAACAAGTTGTGCAGGCGGCCGTGCAGCAGCAAGTTCAGCAACAAGTCGTGCAGGCTGCAGTGCAACAACAGGTTCAAAAAGCGGTGGTTCAAAATGTTGTAGAACAGCAAGTAAAGCAGCAAGTTGTTCAGGCTGCAGTACAACAGCAAGTGCAACAGCAGGTCGTGCAGGCTGCAGTGCAACAACAGGTTCAAAAGGCTGTGGTGCAGAATGTTGTAGAACAACAAGTAAAGCAGCAAGTCATGCAACAAGCCGTTCAGCAGCAGGTTCGACAACAAGTCGCGCAACAAATTATTCAGCAAAGACTTCAGGCAGAAGTTCAAAGAAGGATTCAGATAGAGCAACAGAGAAGACAGGCCGCGATACAAGCCGCCATGCAACAACAATATCAGCAGGCTTTGCAAAGACAAATGATGGGATTATGAGAGACATGAAATCGCTTTTAAGCAAAAATTAACACATTCGGCTCAGAAGAGACCTCCTTCTGGTCGGCCTCTAATTCACCTCATGCGTTAATTTTTGCTTTGCGCGATTACGATTCTTAGTTTATATAATATTGGTCAGCCCGTCTCACTAAAAGTTTATGTTAAAGTCTGGAGGCGAATTGGACGCAGCCCCGAAGGGGACCGTCCTCTGAGCCGCAAGGCTTTAACATAAACTTCAATGGACGGGATGACTTGAAAGTATCGTCTAGTTTTGATAGTTGGGACAGTTAATATTGGAGTGAAATTATGGAATTAGATCATTTTATGAAAGGGTGTATTCGTCGGAATCCTGGACAAAAGGAATTCCATCAGGCTGTAGAAGAAGTTGCCGCTTCTGTCCTGCCGTTTATGAAATCTGATAAGAAATATAAAGGGGTAAATATTCTGGAAAGGATGACGGAGCCGGATCGTATTCTTATTTTTCGTGTGTGTTGGGAAGATGATAATGGGAATGTGCGGACTAATCGGGGTTTTCGTGTGCAATTTAACAATGCCATCGGGCCTTACAAGGGTGGATTACGGTTTAATAGATCCGTTAATCTCAGTATTTTAAAATTTCTTGGGTTTGAACAGACGTTTAAAAATGCTTTAACAACGTTGCCTATGGGGGGAGCCAAAGGGGGATCGAATTTTAATCCAAGAGGTAAGAGTGATCGGGAAGTGATGCGTTTTTGTCAATCATTTATGACAGAACTTTATCGTCATATTGGGCCAAATATCGATATTCCCGCCGGAGATATTGGATGCGGTGCGCGTGAAGTGAGTTATCTTTTCGGACAATACAAGCGTCTTAGAAATGAGTTTGTAGGAACTTTGACAGGCAAAGGCCTTTCATTTGGTGGAAGTCCTATTCGGACAGAAGCGACGGGATATGGCAGTGTGTATTTCGCGCGTGAAATGTTGGCGACAAAAGGAGAGTCTATTGAAGGTAAGACATGTTTAGTTTCCGGGTCTGGTAATGTGGCACAATTTACCATACAAAAACTTATTGATTTAGGCGCCAAAGTCGTCGCGCTTTCAGATTCTTCCGGGTATGTTCACGACCCTAAAGGCATTACTCATGAAAAATTAGAGTACATCATTGACCTTAAGACAAATCGGCATGGCCGCATTAAGGAATTTGCAGATGAATTTGGATGCACATATCATCCAGGAAAAAAACTTTGGGAAGTGCCTTGTGATATGGCTTTTCCTTCGGCGACTCAAAATGAAATTACAGAAGAGGATGCGCAGCAGTTATTGAAAAATGGATGTATGTTGGTTTCTGAAGGAGCTAATATGCCGACGAGTATCGCAGGGGTTCATCTTTTTCAAGATGCCAAAATTCTTTATGCTCCCGGTAAAGCCTCTAATGCCGGTGGTGTGGCGATTTCAGGACTTGAAATGACGCAAAATTCGATACGAATGACGTGGTCCCGTGAAGAGGTGGATACCAAACTTCAGGAAATTATGAAAAATATTCATGCCCAATGTGTTGAGTATGGACAAAAAAAGGGACATATTGATTATGTGAAAGGATCTAATATTGCCGGCTTTGTTAAAGTATCAGATGCGATGTTGGCTTATGGGATTGTGTGAAGTTTCTTTATTGATGGAAAGCATCATGCGAGGCACGAAATCGCTTTTGAGCAAAGATTAACACATTCGGCTCAGAGGAGGACTCCTTCTGGTCGGCCTCCAATTCGCCTCATGCGTCAATCTTTGCTTTGCGCGATTACGAGGCTTAAGTTATAAAGTATCGGTCTACCCGTCTTAACAAGAGGTGATGTTGAAGTGGTACTTTAACATCAACTCCAATAGACGGGTTGACTAAAGTTTTCTTAAATTTGGATGGTTATGAAAGTCAATAAATATGAAAGAAATTAAAAAAATATTAGTTGTCGACGATGATCCGGGTCAGGTTAAGTTGTTGCAAAAGGGTTTAAGTGAAGCCGGTTATGAAACTATGGCGGCGACAGAAGCTTCGGATGGGCTTCAATTGGCTATGGATCATACGCCTGATCTTATTATTCTTGATGTGATGATGCCGGTTATTAACGGTTTTAATTTTTGTCGTTTAATTAAATCGGAAGAAGCTCAAAAACATATCCATATTGTGATGGTTACATCGAGAGATAATTTGGAAGATGTCAAAATTGGAATGGAAATGGGTACAGATGCCTACCTTACTAAACCCCTGAATATGCAAGAACTTTTAAAAACAATCAAACTTTTAGAAACGAAGGATAATGCTGAATAACTTTTTCGAAAATATCGGTAACATAGTGATTCAATGGATGAATGTTTTTGTCGGTTTCTCACGATTATCTTTTGAAACCGGATATTGGATTATTATGGGGCCGATTAAGAAGAAATCGCTTAATATGCCATCTTTTTTTGAGCAGATGGTTTTTATGGGTATCCATTCCATTGTGATTGTTTTTTTTGTCACGTTTTTTACCGGTATTGTTCTGGCCATGCAGTCGGCCCCTCAATTAGCACAGATGGGGGCTGTTTTTTATGTGGCGGGGTTAGTGACCGTTTCGATTTGTCGAGAACTGGGACCTGTTCTTACATCTCTTGTTATTGCGGGAAAAATCGGGGCTGCGATTACAGCAGAAATCGGATCGATGAAAGTAAACGAACAAATTGAGGCCCTGGATACCATGGGAATCAATCCTATCCGTTATCTTGTGGTTCCTAAATTTTTAGCTTTGGTGATTATGTTGCCGTGTTTGACTATTGTTGGAGATGCCTCAGGCATTTTGGGTGGATATGTTATAGGGATTTTTAATCTTAAAATAAATTCCGGGCTTTACGTGCAGACAGCATTAAAATTTTTAGAGTTAAAAGATATTTACACGGGGCTATCTAAATCATTTGTTTTTGCCATGATTATTGCTTTGGTTGGCGCCTATCAGGGTTTAAAGACTCGAGGAGGCGCTGTGGGTGTAGGAAAAGCCACAACGACGAGTGTCGTTGTAAGTTTTATTCTTATTATTCTTGCAGATTGTTTTTTAACCGGAATTTATTTCTTTTCGGATTACTAATGTTATGTCAGACAAAAAAATTGCCATTTCGGTAGAAAATTTAGAAAAAACGTTTGGGGATCGGAAGGTTCTGGATGATGTTACTCTCGACGTATGCAAAGGTGAAATTTTTGTCATTATGGGGGGCTCCGGAAGCGGGAAAAGTACGTTGTTGCGTATGATGACGGGTGCGATTAAGCCGGATGCAGGAAAAATATTTTTTGAAGATAACGATTTGAGTGGTTTAAACGCCGAGGAACATGAAAAAATTAAACGGCGTTTTGGTATGAGTTTTCAGTCGGCGGCTTTACTTGATTTTTTAACCGTTGAAGAAAATGTGAGCTTGCCTTTAAAAGAGCACACCAAATTATCACAAAAGGTTATCAGCATTATTGCTAAAATGAAGCTTAATTTAGTGGGCTTGCAAGGATTTGAAGATTATTTGCCGAGTATGCTTTCCGGTGGGATGAAAAAACGCGTCGGCCTTGCCCGCGCGATTGCCATGGATCCGGAAGTTATTTTTTATGATGAGCCGACCGCTGGACTTGACCCTGTTGTTTGTGCGGTTGTGGATAAGCTTATTTTAGATTTAACTCAGAAATTAAATTTAACATCTGTTGTTGTGACGCATAATATGGAGAGTGTATTTCGTATTGCTGACCGTGTAGCTATGCTTTATCAGGGGCGACTTTTAGAAGTAGGTACAAAGGACGAGATAAAGAATACGTCCAATGCAATTGTACAACAATTTATTAAAGGAGAAATCGATGGCCCTATTTCTTCACGAGAGGACTAAACATGAAAATGAATAATCCAACAAAGATTGGTATTATGGTCACTATTGTCCTTTGCATTTTGGCTATATTGACTATTAAAACAGGTCGTTTTAATTTTTCGCAAGAAGGATATGAAGTTAAAGTACTTTTTGACAATATCAATGGTGTTAATTTAAGCTCACCCGTTATGTTTAATGGATATGAAATGGGAGTGGTGAAGGATATTGTGATAGCAGAAAAAGATAATGCCATTAAAATGGAGCTTACCTTATGGCTTCAGGAAAAAGCGCGTTTAAGAGAGGGCTCTAAGGCTCTTGTAAAGAATTTGGGCCTGATGGGAGAAAAGTACATTAGTTTGACGTCAGGAGAAAAAGGTGCGGCCTATTTAGATCCGGGTTCTATTATTATGGGGAATGAGCCTCCGGATCTTGAAGCTTTATTAAGTGATGGGCAAAAAATTGCAAATGATTTAAAGCAAATTGTTCACGAAGTTAACGAACACCTCAAAACAAACAGTACAGCCATTGACGATATTTTAATCAATATTAGTGCAGCCACCAATAACATTGCTTCGATTACCGCTAATGTGGATGAGCGTTTAAAAGTAAGTCAGCACGATATTGATGATATTATGAAAAATTTTCGTGATGTCTCTGTAAATTTAGAAGAAATGAGTAATGATTTAAAGATAAATCCTTGGAAATTGTTGTATCGTTCTAAAAAGAAATAATTCTAGGCACGAAATCGCTCCTGAGCAAAGATTAACGCATTCGGCTCAGAAGAGATCTCCTTCTGGTCGATCTCTAATTCGCCTCACACGCCAATCTTTGCTTTGCGCGATTACGGTCTTAATTTATAACTGTCGGTCAATCCGTCTCAACAAGAGGTTATGTTGAAGCCTTGAGGCGAATTGGACGCGACAAAATAATGGCGTCCTCTGAGCCGAAAGGTTTTAATGTAACCTCAAATGGACGGATTGACTGAAAGGGTCTATAATTTGGATGGTTAAGGTAGGTTTTCAATTGTTATTGCAACGATTACATAAAATTATTAGAATAATATCTAGGAGTTGTGGTACTATTAAAAAATTCTTATAAAGAAGCAAGGCGTAAAGATGTAAGAAGCAGAGAAGGAAAAAGTAAATAATTTTTTTTCTTTGCATCTAGCTTCTTTGTTTCTCTGTTTCTTTCAGCAAGGAGATGAGAAGATTATGAAAAATTTAGTTTTAGGTGGAATTATTTTGTTTGTTTTGACCGGCTGTACAACGACGCAAAAGGGGACGACAGCGGGGACTTTAGGTGGGGCGGCCCTTGGCGGTATTATCGGTCATCAGTCAGGGCATGGCGGACAAGGGGCCGCTATCGGTGGTGCTGTTGGCGCCTTGGGTGGATATATTATCGGGGATAAGATGAAAAATAAATTTTGTCCTGTCGGTGGTGAAGTTTATGATGAGGAAGTTAAATTTTGTCCGACACATGGTGTGGAATTAAAGTATAAAGAAGAATAATATGAAAATTTTAATTGTTGATGATTCGCGTATGGATCGCAGGCTTTTGATGAGTGTTTTGAAAAAGAATGGGGTTGAAAATGAGGTCTTGCAAGCTTGTGACGGAGAAGAAGGCCTTAAAATGTTGAGTGAAAATCATCAGGATGTTTGTCTGATTTTGCTTGATTGGCAGATGCCGAAATTAGATGGAATAGGGTTTATGAAAGGGGTTGTGCAAGTCCCTGAAGTGGCCACCATTCCTATTATTATGATTACAGCGTCCAGCTCTGAAGAGAGTCGGCGTCAGGCTATGGATGCTAATCCCCATCTTGCCAATTATCTTGTCAAACCGTATAAACCGGAAGTTCTGGTACAAAATGTGAGGCAACATCTTAAATAGTGCGGGTTCATGAAAATTCTTATTGTCGATGATTCCCGAATAGATCGCAAGCTTATGATGACTGCTCTTGCAGAAGGAAGAATTGAGAGTGAGATTTTGCAAGCCGGTGATGGGGAAGAAGGGATTAAGCTTTTAGCTGAACATTTTGATGACATTTCGGTAGTGCTTTTAGATTGGGAAATGCCAAAAGTTAATGGCATTCAATTCATGAAAGTTCTCAGGAAGGTTCCGCATCTCGCTTCGATTCCTATTATTATGGTGAGTGTTTCAAGTTCTATCAGCAGTCAGAATATTGCCCGAGAGGCCAATCCGGACCTCGCCGGATATGTGACAAAACCTTTTAGTGTACTTAGATTAATAGAAGCCGTTAAACCGTTTGTTGGTGTTACAAATGTCTGAAAAAAGCAAAACAGCAGAAGTTTTTTACACGCAGGCCGTGCTTTTATCAAAAGTCATTGAAAGACTTTTAAAGCGGAAGGCTGGTATACGTTGGCCGATTAAAAAAGATTTTGAATTGAAGCCGGTTTCAGAATTTATGAAACGGATGCGGGTATCCAGTTTTGATAAATTTGATACAGCGACTTATGTTTCATGGGTTAATCTTTATGCCAGCGAGGAGGGTTTGGAAAATGGTAATACTTTAGGGGTTATTATTCTTTATGTCGAAGAAGAGTACGTGGTAGATTTGATGCAAAAATTAGAATATCCCATTGATGATTATGATGATGAAGAGCTTATGGAAGATGCCTCGGGCACATTATGTAATCTTATTGCTGGAAATTTTAAAAATGGTCTGACGCAGATTGGATATAAAGAATTGGCGATGTCACATTTTTCCAGTTATCGTAATGAAGTTTTAAATGGTGTTGAATATTATCGGAAGCAACCGAATATTTATGAAATCACTTTTACCATTGGTAACGAAAAGCGGATTGTTGCCGAATTAAGCTTGGGGCCTGTACCGAAAGTATAGGGGCATGGGGAAATCGATTAGGGGCATGATAAATCATGCCCGTACGAACGAGGGGCGGTAGGGGCATGATTTATCATGCCCAATATCTAATTCATAAAAAGGAGAATCAAGATGTCAGAAGTCAATTTAGAAGCTTTAGGAATCAACAATGTGCAAACCATCCATCATAATTTATCGTATGATCAAATCTTTGAGCACGAAACTAACCCAGCTCTGGAGGGATATGATCAAGGTGTTGTCACCGAACTCGGAGCCGTAGCCGTGAATACCGGAAAATTTACCGGGCGTTCTGCTAAGGATAAATATATCGTCGAGGAAGATTCTTCGAAAGATAACGTATGGTGGGCGGATGGAACAGCGAACGGGTCGGATAATAAAAAACTTTCCGAAGAAGCCTGGGGTCGGTTGAAAGAGATTTCCGTTACACAACTCAGTGGTAAAACATTATATGTGGCGGATGGTTTTTGTGGCGCTAATCCGCAGACACGTATGTCCGTAAGGCTCGTGACCGAAGTAGCCTGGATGGCCCATTTTTTTAAGAATATGTTTATCCGTCCGACAGAAGAAGAATTAAAGAGCTTTAAGCCGGACTGGACAATTCTTAACGCGTGTAAAACCACGTGTCCGGAATTTGAAAAATATAATATGCGCTCCGAAGCATTTGTAGCGTTTCATATTAAAGAACGCATGACGGTGATCGGTGGGACATGGTATGGTGGGGAAATTAAAAAAGGAATTTTTTCCATTATGAACTTTTTTCTTCCTTTAAAAGGGATTGGCTCATTTCACTGTTCAGCCAATATGGGAGAAGCAGGAGACACCGCTTTATTTTTTGGTCTTTCCGGAACAGGTAAAACGACACTTTCAACCGATCCAAAGCGTCAATTGATTGGTGACGACGAGCATGGTTGGGATGAAGAAGGTGTCTTTAATTATGAAGGTGGGTGTTATGCTAAATGTATTGATCTTTCAAAAGAAAATGAGCCGGATATTTACAATGCCATCAAGCGTGATGCCTTATTAGAAAATTTAGACATTGATGGTAACGGTAAAATTGATTTTACCTCTAAAGCCAAAACAGAAAACACGCGTGTATCTTATCCGATTCATCATATTGATAATATTGTTAAGCCGGTTTCTAAAGGCGGGCATCCTAAAAAAGTTATTTTTTTGACATGTGATGCTTACGGAGTTTTACCTCCCGTCGCTAAATTGACAAAAGAGCAGGCGATGTATCATTATTTAAGTGGTTACACCGCTAAGGTGGCTGGAACTGAATTGGGAGTTACAGAACCCAAAGCTACTTTTTCCGCTTGTTTTGGTTTGGCCTTTTTGATGGTGCATCCAACACAATATGCTGAAATTCTTGGCAAAAAAATGGAAGAACACGGCGCAACAGCCTATCTCATCAACACGGGATGGACCGGTGGAAAATATGGTGTTGGAAAAAGAATGTCGTTAAAAGATACTCGTAAAATTATCGACGCGGTATTAGACGGCAGCATTGAAAATGCTGAGTTCGAAACCATGCCAATGTTTAATGTACAAATTCCAAAATCCATTGATGGTGTTGCTACCGAAATATTAAACCCGCGTAATGCCTGGGCCGACAAAGCTGAATACGATACAACACTTCAGCAACTTTCCGACATGTTCCAAAAGAATTTCAAAACTTTTGAAGATGTCAAAGAAGGAAAAGAACTCGAAACCGCCGGACCAGTGGCTGTGTAATAGTAATAGACACGAAATCGCTTTTGAGAAAAGATTGACGCATTCGGCTCAGAGGAGGCCTCGTTCTGCTCGGCCTCCAATGGTTCGACAAGCTCACCACCATTTTGTGCTTGTCGAATGGTTCGACAAGCTCACCACCATTTTGTGCTTGTCGAATGGTTCACCGCATGCATCAATCTTTTCTTTACGCGATTACGATCATGGTTTATAAACCTTCGGTCAACGGTTAAGGGCTAATGGGGAAGGGGTGAAATTAATGGCTACGGTAAAAAAGAATATCAGTATTCCGGAAAATATAATTAGTCAACAAGGAGGGATTGTTATTCTTACTTTAAAAGAATATCAATTGTTATGTAAGCGTGCAGCACCTACATATTACCTTGATGAGGATGAAGCAAAGAAAACAGATCTTATGGTTGCTGAAGGTGTTAAAGCGTATAAAAAGGGAAAATGTAAGAAAATAAAATCCTTGGCAGATTTGGATAAGCCATGATGGAGGTTCATCTAACACCTCAGTTTGAAAAAAAGTATCGAAAATTACCCAAGAATATAAAGCTAAAAGCGATAGAAAGAGAAAATATTTTTAGGAAAAATCCTTATACCTTATCTTTGAAAACACATAAATTAGTTGGAAAAGAAAAAGAATTCTGGTCTTTTTCGGTAAATTATTCATACAGGATAAAATTTGTTTTTCTTTCAGAAAATGAGGTGTTGTTTTTAGATATTGGCACACATGAAATTTATAAATAGTAGTTTTATTTTTTTTGTAATTTTTTTTCTTATTATGCCGTCAGCTTTTAGCGATCAAAAAATTAAGAAGCCTAACGTTAGCGGGCAGTTTTACACGGCTGATGCTAAGCAACTCTCCTCGGAAATTGATCAATATCTTGCGCAGGCTGATGTGAAACCTTACGATCAGCCTATCGATATTATGATCGCGCCTCATGCCGGGTACATATATTCCGGTCAGGTTGCTGCGCATGGATTTAAGGCGGTCAGTCAAGGCAAGTACAACACGATTGTGATTTTGGCCCCGAGTCATTTTGTCGGATTTGATGGTATGTCCGTTTGGAATGAAGGGGGTTTTCAGACGCCGCTTGGCGTTGTTCCCGTTGATCAGGAATTTGCTCAAAAATTAATCAAGAGACATGATCATACCGCATTTATTCCGGAGGCCTTTGCTCGAGAGCATTCCTTGGAAGTTGAGATTCCTTTCTTACAAAAAACTTTTTCCGATTTTCAAATCGTCCCTGTCATTATGGGGCAGCCGACATTTCAGACATTACAGGATTTTGCTAAAGTTTTACAAGAGACCATAGGGTCGCGTAATGATGTTCTCGTCGTGGTAAGCACAGATTTGTCCCATTACCACGACGATAAGACCGCACGTAATATGGATCGTCAGGCGGTCGATGCCATTAAACAACAAAAAGCCGAGCAAATTTTTCAAGAGTGTCGCGAGCGTACCATGGAGATGTGTGGTTGCGTTCCTGTCGTTGCGGCACTTTTGTATGCGAAAGAAAAAGGATTGTCGAAGGTTGATGTTCTTAACACCGCAAATTCCGGAGATACTTCCGGTGATAGCGACCGTGTTGTTGGTTATGCCTCGATTGTAATATATGCAGACAATTCAAGTGACGCGTCACTAGCGACAGAATTGTCGTTACCTCAAAAACAGAGTCTCATTAATATCGCGAAAGATACGATTTGGAAATATATTCAAGAAGGCAAGGCCTTTGATGTGAAAGAAACAGATCCGCGGCTTCATGAAGAAGAAGGGGCTTTTGTGACGATTCACAAACAGGGGCGTTTACGTGGTTGCATTGGCAATATTATCGGTCGTGGTCCGTTGTATTTAACCGTGCGGGATATGGCGATTGCGGCCGCTATAAATGACCCACGATTCAAACCTCTTGAAAAAGAAGAACTTACGAAAATTGATATTGAGGTTTCTGTCCTGTCCAAACCCTGGCGCATTAAAAATGTAGATGAAATACAGATGGGCCGACATGGTGTGATTGTACGGCGCGGGCCCTCTAATCAAGGTATTTTCTTGCCCCAAGTTGCCACTGAAACAGGATGGACCAAAGAAGAATTTCTTAACCAACTTTGCTCACAAAAAGCCCGCCTCCCAGCCGATTGCTGGAAAGACCCCAAAACACAAATCGATATCTTCACCGCAGACGTTTTTTCGGAAAAATAAAACAACAAAGGTTGTTAACGACACGACATCGCTCCTGAGCAAAGATTACCGCATTCGGCTCAGAAGAGATCTCCTTCTGGTCGATCTCTAATTCGCCTCACGCGCTAATCTTTGCTTTACGCGATTACGATTTTAGTGTGCAAGTTTTCAATAAATCCGTTTTAACAAGAGTGTGTGTTGAAGTCTGGAGGCGAATTGGACGCAACAAAAATACTGCGTCCTCTGAGCCGAAAGGCTTTAACATGCACTCTAAAACGGATTTATTGAAAACGTGCATTTAATTAAAAGATTAAAAATTTCAAAAAAATAACTAAGAATATTATTGAACAATAAACTGTATATTGTACGATATAACTATCTATTATCCACATATGTATATATATACTAATTAAATTAATGATATTCCAATTTTTACGTTGTCGTTACATTTCTCGTCGGTCCTCAGCGGTCCGGACTTTATTTTCATTATTAATATTTTCTATTATTTTTTTGTCTATCCCTGTCCCGGTCATGGCCTCCGATATTCAGGCAGTCTTGGATTCCGATGATGGCTCCAGCAAATTTATTATTCAGGATTCTAATACAACGACGATTGCGAGTATTGATTCTAATGGTAATTTAATTATTACTGGGACGGCGAATATTGCAGGCATACTTACATTAGACGCCAATGATATCGCTATCTATAATGCCAACCCAACTTTTTCATTAGACGCGCAAATCATTAGTAAAAAATATGTAGATGATCAAATAAGTGTTCTCTCAACAGAATATAATAATATCGTTGACCCTACGACCGACAGTGGCTTGAACTTCACCACATTTTCTAATACATGGACGGCCACCACCATAGCTACAACATTTTTTAAAATCGATCAAACGGGCAATGCCACCGGCGGTGCTGTAGCGGAGTTTGCGGCCGATGATGCAGACATCACCGCTTTGTTGCATTTAGACAATGAAGGCGCTGTCACTATGGCCGATGGTTTGACTATCGATGCCTCAAATGCCTCCGGTGTGATCACTGATGCGATCGATGTTTCTGATGCGGAGATTGTGCACGCGATTAACGTAGGCGCCAACATTATTACCGGTACCACCGCTGAAGTTAACTTTACAAATTTCAAAGTCGATACGGCGGGTAACATCACCAACGTGAATACCATCACCGCCAGTGGCAATGTCGTTGTGAGCGGCACTGCTTTTATTGACGGTGTGCTTACGTTGGATGCCGATGATATTGCTGTTTATGATGCGAATCCTTCTTTTACCGCTGATGGCCAAATCGTCACCAAAAAATACGTCGATGACGTCGTAGGCGTTATTTCCACGAAATACAATGACATCGCTGACCCGGACGCGAGCAGTACACTCAATTTTGCCGCGTTGGCCAATACGTGGAGCATCGGCGCTATGACCACGACATTTTTTAAAATTGATCAAACCGGCAATGCCACCGGTGGTGACCTAGCCGAATTTGAAGCGGGAGATGCGCAGATCACATCATTGTTACGTTTAGACAATGATGGCGCTGGTGTCACCATGACCGATGCCTTGATTGTAGAAGCCTCAAGTACCGGTGTGCTTACGGATGCGATCGATGTTTC
>JAJDCA010000008.1 GCA_029261055.1 Candidatus Omnitrophota bacterium
AATCAGAGAAAACGCAATCTTGAAATGGCTCGTCTGCTGCGTTATACTGCATGGCAGACAAGTCAGCATGGTTCTCACAGAGAGCCATCAGAAGTAACTATGCAACCGGCTTGAGGTCAAACTCGCTGAAAAACTCCGCAAAAATAAGATTCGTATTTTTAAATGTTTCTACTAACCACCCCATATGTTCTCGACGTTTCTCAGGAAGAACATCTCCTATAAAAGACTTTACATCAAATTTAATTGCCTTCAAAACAACATAATTTTCTGTAACAGACTCAATAAACTCACCCCCTGCAAGATGACTTAACCTTTCCTTCAAAATATCCCGAATGGTTTGAATGGCTTTTAATAAATATTGAGGATTCTTGGAAAAATTAATTTCTTTATTATCTAAAATTTGACCATTAAGAAATTCATTAAGAACTTGATACACTTCCCACGGATTTAAAATCGGAAAACTCTTCTGTTCCTTTTCCTGTTCATAAATTTTCATAATTCCATCCTGATACCCTTGTTTTTTTTCTTCACTTAAAGTATTAACCCTCTGCGCTATTTCTTTTATAACTCCTCGAACCTGCATAGTTAATAATGAATAATTTTGTATCCCCCATGACTTTGCGATTTGATCTAAAACAACAGCCTTCCAATATCTATAAATATTCTCCCGATAAAAAATAACATCCTCCTGTCTATCATCCGGAACTTCAAAAAATAAAACGTTCTGTAAATATACTTTAGTCATATTCTTTTCTTTTTTCTCGTCTAAAGAAAGACTTATATTCCAATACTCTAGATCAGACAATACTATATTAAATTCCTCCCCCCAACTACTCACAGTATGTTTCAATTCCTTGATTATTTCCGCCACCACACCTTCAACTACTGTAGATCCCGATCTTGTAAAACGCCCTGAAGCTACACTTGAACCTTCTGAAAAAAAGTTATCCACAAATTCTGACATTTTATGATCTGACAGATCATTAACTACTTGGATTTCCTGCCGAACCTTCCCAAGAATTTTGGTAAAATCTACCTTTAATTCATCTCGCAAACCCACATTTTTTGAATCCATCAACTCCGATTTTAGATTCATAATAATAAAACCAAATTTATACATAAATTCCTTTTCAAGAATCAATTCAGTTTTCATATAATCACGCACTAAATCTTCGATTTTTTCATTAAGAATCTCTTTTATAGAAAGCTTATCGCCAAATTTACGTTTAAAATTAATTTTTTTCTCAAACTTTTGAAGAATAAAAATAAATTTAAGACCATTATTATACTGAACACTATTTTCTGATTTTAAACTCTCAACATAATCCTTAATCACCTTTTCTTCATTTATCATGGCCGCATCCCGAAGTCCCGCGAGTTTTGCAATGCTGAATTCAGACATACGTGACTTTGCCTGCCGTTCTTGACCTGGAAGAATAATTTCCGTCTTAATTTTTGCTACTTTTGCTTCAATATCGTCATTGCCTCTTTGACTCAATACCATAGCCCTGGCCACCACCTCATTTTTTGTATCCCCATACAAAAAATAAGGCAATTGATCTTTCGAAACACTGTTTCCATTTAATAATTGACCTGTTCCACTTATCTTCTGAAGATTCACAATCATGGCTATATCTCCCGCATTTACACCTCCGGAAAAATATTTACGCGGGACGATCTCTTGGGTGGCCGGATCGTAGTCTTCTCTAATATAGTCGTACACTCCTTTTTCAAAAGCTTCGAGATATTGATTGTAAATTTTATTGGTCACTTGTTTGTCATCCGTGTCCACGCCCCTGGTTTTATTTTGATCCACATAGACTTGACCTAATAAGGTTTCCCGCAGGTTTTGTTTGTACCATGTGGCGAGAATCATGGAATGATAGATTTGACGTAATTTGGCAAAAGTGGCGCCCTCGTTGACTTCGCGTTCGATTTCGGGGATGAGGATTTCACGAATAAGGCTCGTCGCTAGTGACGCGTCGCTAGTGGTTCGTTCCATATCCGACTGTTTTTTCGAGTCACGCGTCACGAGCGACGCGTCACTATGTTGCGCAGCAACATAATCCTCCTCAAGCATCACCTTCAAATGACTCTCCAACACATACGCGCTGCGGCTTTTTTCGTGTTCATACACCACGGCTTTCTCCGGTACAATCCAAACCTTATTAAAGGTATTAACCGGAACATCCGTCACGCCGAATTCTTCATACGCGCGTTCATGTACCCGATCCCAAAATTCTTCTCCCAATTCATCCTCCGGGTACATTAAGGAAGCGGTCAATTGTTTGAGCAAATAATCTTGCGCTAGAAGATCGCGGCCCATCTCAGTATCACCCAATCCTTCAGGAATGACACGGTCAGCCTCATAAGGAGAAAGGTTTACCCACATCTCTTTTTCAGGCACGGTCAGCGCCGCCAGGAAATATTTAATTAAGGTATCAGCCTCTGGTTTGATTTCCTGCCCCTGAAGATCGCTATCCCCCAAATCAATAATAAAATCAAACAACAGCGCATTGTCCGGATGAATGGTTATTCCCTTAATAATCGCCGGTACAAACCCGTCCGTAGGCGGGACAAAACTGCCCGGCACAGGTAAATTAAGTACCGTATGTGGTGTTATTTGTGCCTGAGCCCATCCCGGAGGAATAATGCTCGTTGAAATAAAAATTACTGCAATGAAACTCGATAAAACCTTGTTTAATAATGCCTGGTGCTTGATTGTGATAAATTCATCCATGATCCGTCTCCTTTTTTAATCCGTGCAATCTAAGATTTCAATAAGAGGGCTGATTGCCCCATGCCTGCACTTAAATAATATGATTCAAAAAGCCCTCTTATCGATCCGTCCCGTGGCGTGTAATATTAATGTAAGCGCTTACATTTAAAGTATGCCATACACTCCACCAATTGTCAAGGTTAAGAATTTAAGGAAGAATGAGAAATTAAGAATTAATTTTTACGGTGGATTTTCGTTCGACCAATCGGACAGGCAATATTTCGATACCTCGTAGGGATTTCTTAGCGTCTTTGCTTTGCAAATGATTAATTAAAATTTCCGTACCTCTTGTGGCAATATCATAGATAGGGACATGCATCGTGGTTAATGGCGGGGTAAATTTGGCGGCATCCATCTCATCATCAAAGCCGATGACGGAAATATCCTTGGGGCTGGCAATCCCAAGCTCCTTTAATCGCGACATTGCTCCAAAGGCCATTTGATCATTACAGGCAAATATGGCCGTTATTTTGGGATCTATTTTTAATAATGTTTCAACTTTGCTGTACGCCATATGCTCCAAATAATCTGCTTTGACAATGAGATCAGGCTTAATTCTTAAACCTTTTTTATTTAAAAAAGCAATGAAACCCTTCATACGCTGTTGATTATCCATCGACCAATCCGGTCCGGAAAGCATAGCTATCCGTCGATGACCTAAAGAATAAATATGGTTGGCCGCTATTTGCCCGCCTAAATAGTGATCTACCCCCACAAATTGCGTTTTGATTTTACGGTCAACGTCGTTTAAAACCACACATGGGATTTTCATATTTTCTAAAATGGACTTTTTGGAAAAAAACTTAAACCAATGCGTTATCAACAGACCGTCCACCCTCTCTCCTACTTTGAAATCATACTTATCCCATGTATCCCCGGCTACCTTTAATAAAAGCATCTTAAATTGGTAATGGGTATCAAACAGATAATCCGATACGGCGGCAAGAATATGATTGTAATAATTACTGTAGAAAATTCCCGGCAAATAAGGGAAAACAACCCCAATGGTTTTTGTTACATTACCGCTGAGATGTTTCGCGGCTAAATTAGGGGTGTAGCCATATTTTTTGATTAACTGATCTATCTTCTTTAAAGTAGCCGGCGCGACCTTGGCCCGTGTTTCCGGATTGATGGCTCTTGAAATCGTGGCAATAGACACGTTTGCTTTTCGCGCAATTTCATAAATATTAAATTTCTTATCTTTCATAATATGTAACCCCTTACATATGAAGTATGCTTTATTTTTTGGCCGTTGTCAAAAGATAGTTAAAAATCTAAACAAAACAGGCTTTTAAAAATTTGCGTAACACTCTAAAATTAAAAGGATTTAAAAGGAAAGCTTGCCAAAGATAATCGCGGGCTTTTTGTGTTTTGCCGCAGATGAGGAGATCTTTACCCATGGTGCAGTAGAAGTTTGTGAGGTAGTGTTTGTCTTTTCGCATTTCCGGGAGCCATTTTTCGAGCATACGTTCTCGGGTGCTCTCGGCGTATTCAATTGGCACACGGCCACCTTGGAAGGAATGGACATGCTTAATGAGCAAGGACTCATTTAGGAAATACACAGGATTTTTGCGTACCATCCGGGCAAAAAAGTCGCAATCTTCAATCACCCAAATTTTTTCATCAAAAAATTCATCTTTAATGGCATCAGCCCGTACCATCCAGCAGCTGGTTGGACAAAATACTGAAGCAGGAAACGCAGATGTGTCGATAAATCCGGACACAATAGTTTCAGGTGCATTTAATTTTGTTTGACCGCTATCTTCATGCCGATCTTCGGCATTGGTAAAAATCATCGCCGGCTGTGGCATAAGCTCATTAAAAAGTTTGTGTAACCGTGCAAGACGGGTGGAAACAAATTCATCATCTGTATCTAAAAAGGCAATGTATTTCCCTTTTGCTTCTCTAAGACCGGTATTACGTGTCGTTGCTGCACCGCCGCTATTTTTTTCATGACGGAAGTACCGAATTCTTTGATCACCCAAAGATTGAACGACATCAGCTGTGTCATCCGTTGAGGCGTCATCAACAACAATAATTTCAATATTTGGATAATCCTGATTGCGCACGCTTTCTATGGCTTGCTTAAGCATAGACGCGCGGTTGTAGGTAGGAATGATAACGGTGATTAAGTCGTGCATGCTAACCCTGTAACAATATTCTTAACCTCCTGAGAATCTTCTTTACGACAAACCAATAAAGCATCCGGGGTATCAACAATAATAATGTCTTCAAGTCCAATGGTTGCAATCAAACGCTTTTGGCCAAACACAGATGTATTGCGGCATTTAATTTGTTTTACCTCGCCTTTCAAAATATTTTTTTGTTTATCTTTCTTAAGAATATCCACAAGAGCTTCCCAACTGCCTAAATCCGACCATCCGATTGATTGCGCCCCTACAGCTACCGCCCCTTTTAATTTCTCTAAAATACCATAATCAACAGAAATACTCGGCAGTTGCCGCCAATTTTTTTTAATCGCAGCCTGACTTCTTTGTTTCACAAAATATTGATACACCTTCGGCAAATGCGATTTGAATTCCTCCAAAATAACATCACATCGCCAAATAAACATGCCGCTGTTCCACCAATAATTCCCTTGTTTAAAAAATTGGATGGCTTTAGCACGATTAGGTTTTTCGACAAATTTCTCAACGCGCGTAATCGCCGTTCCCTTCGACACAACTTTTTTTGTTTTAAGATACCCATATCCTGTTTCCGGTCTGTCCGGGACAATACCTAATGTAACCACATGCCGATCTACGGCTGATTTTATGGCCTGATTTAAAACCTTCAAAAAGGCTTTTTGATTAAGAATGGTATGATCCGACGGTAAAACAACCATAACACCGTCAGGATTAATCTTATGAATATGCGTGGCCGCCCAACATATGGCCGGCGCCGTATTTTTCCCTTCAGGCTCTAATAAAATATTCTTCCGTGAAATGTTGAATTGTGTCGACGTCGACACAATTCGCTTCTGATAAACTTGATTGGAAACAATAATAATATTTTCGGAAGGAACCGCAGATTGGATACGCAGCAAAGTCTCTTCTAATAAACTCTTATTACCCACCATCGTTAAAAACTGTTTAGGCATGGCCTTACGGCTCAAGGGCCAAAATCGTGTCCCGACGCCACCGCAAAGAATTACTGCATAAACATCTTTTTTATTTGACATAATCAGAAAGGAACTTCCCCACAACTTCCACAATGTAATCCATCTCTTCTAATTCTAAATCCTGATGAATCCCAATGTGCGTGCCGTGATTAGAACAATATTCCGCCTCGGGAAAATCACCGAGTTTCTTCCCTAAAAACGCATAACTGGGGCATTGTGTCGGCATTGAATAAAAAAGATTACGAGAGTCTACGCCTTCTTTTTCAATGTATTGCACAAACTCATCTTTCGTAAAAGAACAATTCTCTCTTAAAATAATAGAAAAAGCATGCGGGCCGATTTTTTCGTAACTATCTTCTTTAATCGTAATAAAATACTCTTCAAACGGTTTAAATTTTTCAATAAGCCGATGAAGATTACGCCGACGTTTGGATAAAATTGTTTCAAAAATATCAATATTCCCCAAACCAACCGCCGCTTCAATTTCATTCATTTTTGCTGAAAACCCAATCCTCCCAAATGTAAATTTACCTACCAAACCATGATTACGTAAAGAACGGGCCGCTTCAGCTATTTTTGGATTATCTGTAATAATGATTCCGCCTTCAATCGTGGTCACAATATGCGCGGCATACAAACTAAACGCCGCCATGTCCCCGATAGCCCCAATTTTCTGACCTTGATACTCAGCCCCGTGCGCCTCAGCCGCATCTTCAATAATAAGTAAATTGTGTTTTTTAGCAATCGCTTGAATCTGATCCATTGCCGCAGGCTTACCCATTAAATGCACAGGCATGATCGCGCGTGTTTTCGGCGTAATCGCCGCCTCAATTTTATCAGGATCGATATTAAGCGTTTCGCGCTTAACATCCACAAAGACGGGCATAAACCCTGCTTGTAAAACAGAATTACCCGTCGCTACAAATGATAACGCCGGTACAATAATTTCATCCCCGCGCTGCGCCCCAAAATCATACAAAGTCGCACAACAGATGGCATCAGCATCTGTACCGCTGGAAACGGCAATGGCTTCTTTGACACCAAAAATCGCCGCAAATTTTTCCTCAAATTCTTGTACATACTTTCCCCGTGTCACCCATTTTGATTCCAAAGCTTCATCAATCAACACCCTTGCTTTATCAGTAATGGAGACTGTCCCGAAAGGGACTTTAAATTTTGCTTTGGCTGATAATGTTGAACTTTTTTCCATAATTTTTTATTAACCGCTAACGAACCTCGTAGGTTCGTTTATCCGAACCTACGAGGTTCGTTAGCGGTTTTGTACCTTTCTGGAGTTCCAATATCTGTAAATGGCTTTTCAATTAAAAATCCAAATACATTCTTATCTAAAATTTTAGGAAACACATCGTATTCTAATGAAAATTGATCTGTTTCCGGCATTAACGCAAAAATATTTGGATTAAAACAATACACCCCCGCATTAACATACGCATCTACCCCTTGCTTTTCCTGAAACGCTGTAATGCGATTTGAACCGTCTAATGTAATTCCACCAAAATCTTTACTATCCTGAACTTGCGAAACAACTAACGCAGCTCCAGCTTTCTTTTTTTGATAAAATTTGACGAGGGCAGGAAAATCTACCTCACAAAATGAATCACCATTTAAAACAAAAAAAGGGTTACTCTTAATTAACCCTTGTGCATGCTTCACAGCCCCACCTGTTCCCAACGGCTTGTCTTCTTTTGAGAATTCAATGGTTAGCCCAAAATTATTCTTACGATAATAATCCTCAACATTATCCGCTTTGTACCCTGTGCATAAAATAATACGTTCTACGCCCTGCTTTTTGAGATGCTCAAGAATAATATTCAAAAAAGGTTCACCTTTAACCTCTGCCATCACTTTTTGGGATTCACCAATTTCTGATCTTAATCGTTTACCTAATCCACCACAAAGAACAACCGCATCTATTCCTTCTAAACTCATTCTTCAGCGCCACCATTAGGCTGATAAAAAATAATCTGACTACCTGAATTCTCAAACTTAAACGGCACCCTTAATAATTTCTTAAATTTTTCACCAAACGCCTCTTGTTTTGACGGAGGCACAAAGAAAAGGATAAATCCTCCGCCACCGGCGCCTAATACCTTACCCCCTAAAGCACCCGCCCTTTTGGCAGCCCGATAAATATCATCAATATGCGGCGTCGACACCTTGTGGGATAAAGAACGTTTTAATTTCCAACTTTCGTCCAACATTTTCCCAAAAGGCCTTAAATTATTTCCGTTTAAAATATTCATGGCTTCCGTCGTCATACCATACATTGTTTCTAATTCGTTTACCTTTTTGGAAATATTCTTTATCTGATGCACGGCAATTTCTGAAGCGGTCCGCGAAAACCCTGTAAAATACAGCATCAAATAACTCTGTAATTTTTTCCGTTTTTCTTTCGAAATTGTAACCTGCCTTACACGCAAATGATTCGTTCCTCCAAACTCGACATAATTTAAACCGCCATAAGCCGCCAATGTTTGATCCTGGCATCCCACATTTTCTTTACACATATCTTGTTCAACATGAATCGCTTCTTTCGCGAGCCTTTCCTTTGTCGGCATAACACCTTTTAAGGCATACAAACTATTAAGAAGACCGACTGTAAATGATGAACTTGAACCAAGACCTGTCCTCGCCGGCAAATCTCCGTCATGATGAACCTCAATTCCCTGACGAATTTTTAAAAACCGTAAAACCTCACGCACGGCTGGATGGTCAATGTCATTAATTTTACTGACATGTTCCATTTTAGAATAAATAATGCGTGATTTATGATCAAAAAAAGGCGGGAGATAACGACACGTAATGTAACAATATTTATTAATCGTCGTAGCTAAAACAGCGCCATTGTGATCCTTGAACCAACCGGGATAGTCTGTGCCGCCTCCAAAAAAAGACATGCGAAAAGGTGTACGACTAATGATCATGCGGCTTAAACTCCTGCGGGTAACGGGTCAGCAAAATTACGCTCTAACTTAACCGCACACATACGTTTGATGTGTTCTACGGTTTTAATACCAAATTTCTTTTCAATCATATTTAAATACTGTGTACTGTTATTGTATTCATCAAAAGCACGGTCACGAAAACTTAATACTTCCCCCCCGGAAAGATGCTTTGTCGGCAATGGAAATGTGTTTTTTGAAAACTGGGCGTAACCATCCCAATGTTCTGGAAGCGGTAAATTCTGCTGAATAGCATCCCGGTACAATTCAGAACCGGGATACGCCATCGCACAATACAGATTGGCATAGGCACAATTTAATTCTTTGGCCATATCCAAAGTTTCCTGCATTGTTTCAAAATCATCATCCGGCAAACCAAAAATAAAGTTAGCCACAATTTCAATACCAGCGTCGTGTGTCATTTGAACAACTTCATAAATTTTTTCCTGAGAAAAACGCCCCTTTGAAACGCCGTCGCGAACTTTCTTACTTCCGGCTTCAATCCCGTAAGCAATCCAATTCATACCCGCCTGTTTCATCTTAGGCAGCATATGTTTTTTCACCGTATCAATACGCCCATACACCCAAAAATTTAAATCGTGTCCCAAAGCAATAATCCCATCACATAACTCTTCAACATGCGTCGGCTTTAAAGCAAACATTTCATCTAAAACTTTAATATTCTTAACACCGTATGTCTTCACCAAATGATCAATTTCCGCTACAACCTGAGCTGGTGGACGGTAACGAATGCCCGGACCACCGAAAATAGAATTAATACAACAAAAGCTGCATGTAAACGGACATCCCAGACTCGTGTAAATCACAGCATAAGGTTGACGTTGATCCACATGACCAAAACAATGCCAATTGTGTGCACGGTATTTATCCATCGGCAAAAGATCCCAGGCCGGCATAGGCAATGTCGATAAATCGGCTACATTAGCGGAGCGTGGATTAGAAACCGTCTTGCCATCTTTCACATACCACAAACCATTAATCGCAAAATCATCGTCTTTAGACTGGCCATTTTTTAATGCCTTCACCAATTCCTCATAGGTTAAAAACCCTTCTCCTGTGGCAATAAAATCACAATCTTCTTCGGTGATTGTTTTTTCAGATAAAGTAGAAGGATGAAGTCCGGAAAGGATGGTAGGAACATGAGGTGCAATACGCTTAAACTCTGTAAGCATTTCACTGGCCCCAGGCATATTAATCGTTGAGGCCGAAGGATTTGTACCAGAAACAACCACGCCTGCTAAAACAGGATTGTATGTAACAGCTTTCGCAACAGCCTCTTTGGGGTCTAAATTTTCTGCTTCAGCATCAATAACCTGAACAGAAAATCCTTTGTCCCGCAGAACGGCGGCTGTCAAGGCTATCCACAACGGCGGCTCGATCCCCGTAAGATCTTCGTCGCTAAGATTCTGATAAAGCTTTTTTTGATTATTAGCTTTGATTAAAACAATATCGGTCATAATGATTTATTGGGACACGAGGTGCGACGATCAAATATTCGCATATTGATTACGATGAATAATTTTGTAACCTTTAACTAATTCTTGTATTCCTTCAGAAAGGGACACGTTTGGTTTAAATCCGGTTTTTTCTATTTTTTCATTACTGACAATGTAATCGCGCTTGTCAGGATCTTTACCAATATCGGATTCAATAAAATAAAACTCCGGAACATATTTCTTAATTGCGTCACAAAGCTCTGCTTTATTTAAATTCGCATCACTCAGGCCAACATTGTAAGGTTCATTCTTCATTTTGTCAAAATTATTCAAAGAATGTATGAACGCTTGCGCGACAGACCGCACATGAATAAAGTTACGTTTAAAATGAGCTTCGAATAAAACAATAAACCGATCATTAACGGCACGATAAGTAAAATCATTCACCAAAAGATCCAACCGCATACGTGGACTCACACCAAAAGCTGTAGCTAAACGTAGCGTAATACCATTACCTGCGTTGAGAATGGCATCTTCCGCCTTCACTTTTAATTGTCCGTAAAGAGATACCGGACGCAAAGGTGTCTCTTCGGTACAATGCTTTCCTGTTTCTCCAACACCATAACCACTATTCGTCGTTGGATAAATAATCATTTGATCTTTACTGCGCAATTCCAAAATATGCTTCACCGCATCCAAAACAATGGCTTCAGCCGCTTGCGGATCCTTGGCACATAACGGCGCTCCCGTTAAACACGCCAAAGGAAAAATCGCGTCCACATCTTTCATCAAACGTTCTAGCAACGCTTTGTCACGCGTATCTCCAGAAACAATAGTCAAATTTGGATCAATACAACAATCCAACAAAGATGATTGATTGTACATAAAGTTATCCAGGACCGTCACTTTATGCCCGGCTCTAAGTAATTCCGGAACCATAATTGATCCCAAATATCCTGCACCACCTGTAATTAAAATATGCATCAATTCTTCTCCCTTTTAACTATCAGCCATCAGTCTTCAGCCTTCAGTCACCAGTGGTTTATTTTTTACTGACGTCTGATGGCTGAAGACTGATAGCTAACCTCGAAATTCCTTCTTTTAACTTAGTCTGAACCTTCCAACCCAGATTATGCATGCGGGTACTGTCTAATAACTTTTGCATTGTACCATCAGGTTTAGAATCATCAAATATAATTTGCCCGGAATATCCAACCGTTTCGGCAATTGTTCCTGCGAGTTCTTTGATGGTAACATCATATCCACACCCCACATTAAGCATTTCTTCTCCTTCATAATGTTCCATTAAAAAAAGACATGCATTAACAAAATCTTCTGTGTAAAGAAATTCTCGCTTGGGCTTTCCAGTCCCCCAAACCTCTACCTTTGACTGCTTATCTTGAACCGCCTTCTGAAATTTCGCCATTAGAGCGCCAATCACATGCGCCTTAGCCGGATCTTCATCACCTAACGGCCCATAAATAGTGGCCGGAATCATCACGATCGCATTAAATCCATATTGCCGACGAAAACTCTGACACAATTTTATGCCGGCTATTTTGGCAATAGAATACGCCTCACTCGTCACCTCCAACGGCCCGGTCAACAAATAATCTTCCTTAATGGGCTGCGCGCATTCTTTCGGATACACACAAGAACTCGCGACATACAGCAACTTCTTAACCCCAAATTTATGCGCCGCATACAAAATATTATTCTGACTCTCTAAATTATGATAAATAAATTCCGCCGCATATTTCTGATTAGCATCAATCCCCCCCGAACGAGTGGACGTCAAAAACACATACTCCGGCCGCTGCTCTGAAAAAAACTGATACACCGAAGGCTGTATCGTCGTATTCAAAGCCATCTCCGAAGAAGAAAACACATTCTCAAAACCGTGGGATCGAAAATATCCAAGCAATGATTTCTCAATAATATCGTTGTGGCCTACGATGAATATTTTGGAAGTTTTTTGTAAACGATTCATGAACAAACCCCTTTCAAACCATCAGACCAACGAATAAATTTAACAGAAACATTTTTATGTTCTAATTCACCAACCTGTTTTGTATTAATCACATAAGCCTCTTGCGTAGAAGGATAACGATTTAAAAATGCTTTTAACCCATCGGGCACACGCATTTGTTTTAAATCACTTTTAACTTCAATAGGTATAGGCTGACGATTAATGACTTTAATAAAATCAACCTCATCCTTTTGTTTTGTCCTCCAAAAATATAAAGACGTATCCGGGCCAACCCTTTGTAACAGCTCCAAAAATATAATAGATTCATACAAAACCCCTTTATCATTCCGTCGATTCATAACCCTCTCAAAATTTTTAATAATAGCATTACGAATACCCAAATCGTAGAAAAAGTATTTCTTGGATTTCTTTAATTCATTACCCTGATTTGTTGAGAAAACTGGTAAAGAAAAACAGACATACGTTTGCTCAAGAATATTCAGATAGTTATCAATACTTTTTGATGTTAATCCAACTTCACGAGCCAAGTTAGCCACAGAAACAACCGACCCCTGATTTTCAGCCAAAAGATAAAGCAAATGATTAAATGCCCGAACATTCTCCTCTTTAATTAATGATTTTATATCCTTCAAAATATATGTTTCTAATAAACCCTGTAAATACACCATTTTATCTTTCATATTCTCTTCTTTTAAAAGCCCCGGCAAACTCCCTTCAATCAATATCGAATCCATGGGCAAATTATTTATTTTGTATTCTTCAAGGGATAAAGAAAAAATACGATGGACACGTCTTCGACCTGCAAGACTTTCTTTTAAATGTTTATGAATTTCAATAGAGGAAGAACCAGAAGCAAATATCTTTACATTATGTTTGCTGTCAAATACGGCTTTAAAAAGGTGAGAAGCATTTTTAAGATAGTGAAACTCATCAATAAAAATAACTTCAGCGATTGTGGTTAAAAAATGAAAGGACTCTGATTCTGAACCTGTAAATTGCAATAAATCATCAGGAATTTCAAGATTAAAATAAGCTGTAGTTTTTCCTGATTTCCTGGCAAATTTTTCTACTTCTTTTAAAAGATGCGTCTTGCCGACCTGCCTGGCTCCCAACAAAATACTAATTTCCGGCCTGTTAAGGTCATCACATAATTTCTTGTAAATAATACGTTTAGCCTTCATATGACCATTCTATACCACCACTCCACAAAGGTCAAATTATGAATTATGAATTTATGCAACCATTTTGGTAACTGCTTCAACAATATCCGGTACACCGGGATAAAAGGCGTTTTCTAGGGTGTAGCCAGCGGGGGTGGGGAGGTCTGGGAAGGTGAGGCGTTGGGGTGAGGCTTTGAGCAAATCAAAACCTTTTTCGGTGACGGTGGCGATGACTTCGGCGCTAAAGCCGCCGGTTCGCCAGCATAAATCGGCTACGAGCAGTCGGCCTGTTTTAGCGAGAGATGTAAGGATAATCTCTTCGTCTAATGGCTTAAGGCTACGAGGGTCAATCACTTCGACATCAATACCTTGTTTTTCTAATTCTTCCGCGGCGCGCAGACATTCAATCACCATTTGAGATACGGCCACAATAGTCAAATCCTTTCCTTCACGGCGTATCACACCTTTGCCGAATGGAATAGAATACACATCTTCAGGCACATAACTTTTGTGCTTGTACAGCCATCGCTGCTCTAAAAATATTACGGGATTATTGTCGGCAATACTGGCAATTAAAAGGCCTTTAGCATCATAAGCGGTTGAAGGCATAACCACTTTCAATCCAGGGATATGAACAAACAATGATTGCAAGGCTTGCGAATGCTGCGCAGCTGATCCCCAACCGCGACCAATACAGGCACGGATCACCAAAGGAATCGGAACCTTTCCGCCAAACATGTAACTCCATTTGGAGGCATGGTTGACAATTTGATCCATCGCTAAAAGCAAAAAGTCCGGACGGTTGTGAATCGAAACAGGACGCATGCCCGCCATGGCTGACCCTACGGCCATTCCGATCAACCCTGCTTCAGAAAGAGGCGTATCAAAAACACGTTCAGTGCCATATTTTTTGTACAAACCGTCGGTTGAACCAAACATGCCGCCAGGATCATTAATCCCCTGACCCATCACATAAATCCGAGGGTCACGCGCTAAGGCTTGATCTAATCCTTCACAAAGGGCTTCGCCGTAACTTAACTTACGGACATCTTCGCCTTTATGCTCGTCAAATCCAACTTCTTCTTTCTCAATTTGTAATTTTGTCCAAGGCATTTTTTATTAATTTATTAAAGAAGCAAAGAGGCCAGAAGCATAGAAGCAAAAATTTTAAAAAAAAACAAGAATAACCTCTACATCTCTATTTTTTTACTTTTTTTATTTTTCTTCAAATCTTTGCTTCTTGCATCTTGATTCTCTGATTCTTTTCTACGAATAAAGATACTTCCCCAAATCCTTATCATCCGGTAGGGGACTTTGTTGGCCATAGATAAAGGCCTCTTTTATTTCTTGATCTAAATTGGCATCAATTTTTTCCAATTCTGTCTGCGCAGACAGAATTTGATCCAAAAGGTATTGCTTAAATTCTTCTAATGGGTCACGCTCATTCGCTTCATCCAAATCCTGAGGTTTACGATATTTTTCTTTAATCGGATCACCCGCTCCGGCATGGGCACGCCAACGTTGCACTTTAAATTCTAAAAAATAAGGCCCCTTACCACTTCGCGCATGCTCAATCGCTTGTTGTGATTTTTCATACACTTCCACCGCGTTCATACCGTCAATCGTCATCGCAGGAATATCAAAGGCTTTGGCCCGCTTGGCTAAATCTCCTGGAATCTGGCGTACATCAATGTAAGAATGAACAGAATATTGATTATTTTCGCACATAAAAATAACGGGTAATTTCTTTAAGGCCGCCCATCCCATACTTTCATAAAGTACCCCCTGTTCACACGCGGCATCTCCAAAAAAACACACGGAAACCAAACCTCTTTTTTCCATCTTGCTGGCAAAGGCCGCACCAACGGCATTGGGAATACCGCCCCCTACAATCGACGAAGAACCCAAATGCCCAACGGAAGTATCGATCAAATGCATCGAACCACCGCGTCCTTTGGCACATCCTGTTTCTTTGCAATAAAGCTCCGCAATCATAGCCTTCAAATCTCCGCCCTTGGCTAAATAATGTCCGTGACTGCGATGATTGCTGAAGATGTAATCTTCTTTCAATAAATTAGCACAAACACCGGCAGAAACAGCTTCCTGACCTAAAGAAAGATGCACCGGCGTCTTCATCTCATCATCATGATAAAGATCTTCGATTTTTAATTCGACCTTGCGGATTTTCTGAATTGAAGTGTAAATCTCAAGAAGTTTTTCTGAAGAAGGCGTCACGCGGATTCTGATTCCTTTATTTCTCGATTATTAACTTCACGCTCTAACACACGGGCAGAATAACGAACAATGCCCAGCATCAAACGGAGTTGTTCCATATCAAAATTTTTAATCTCGTCTTCGTCAAGATTCAATAAACTGTGTAGCGTCTTGGTATTGATCATCTTCAATCTCCTGAATATTTTCCGGGCTATTGTCACGGCATTTGCCCAAAAATGCAACAACATTTTTATCTAAAATAATATGACGCTTTAAAATCGGCCGTTTAAGGATAATCCCTTCAAAATGGGTACACCGACTTAACGCCACATACAACTGCCCGTGCGCAAAGGTGCCACGCCCTATGTCGATCACAACTTTTGAAAAAGTCTTGCCTTGACTCTTATGAATCGTTACGGCCCAAGCCAACTTTAACGGAAATTGTGTAAAAGACCCGACATTTTCTGAATCAATGCCTTTGGTTTCTTCATTAAAAAAGAAACGAAATATTTCCCAGGTAAACGGCATAATCTCCACAATAGATTCATCCGATAACTCGACTTTAATGCCTTCACTTGAGTTTTCACTATCAAACGAAATAATCTTCCCGACACTACCGTTAATCCAACGTCCTTGCGGATCATTATTTAAAAGCATCACCTGCGCGCCAACCTTCAATATCAACCGTTTATGGGTTGGAAAACTGCGGTCACCAAATTCTCCTGTTGTTTCCCCATCAAAACACTCTCGATCGGCCTTAAGTCTATTTAACTGTTCCAGATTAACTTGATCTGCCATAGCATTAGTCGTCGTCAAATAAATGTAAAAATCATTTTGGTTAGGTGTAAATTGCGGCTGACAGCGTTGATTGAACGCATTTAAATGCACATCACGCGCGGTATTATTCCGAATCGTATTGAGCAATTTAATAAAATAGTCATCTCTCTGACGATACACTTTTTGAAGTTCAATATGCTGAATCTCTAATTCACCGTAAGCATTCGCATCAAAAAAATACGGACTGGCATAATGATTTCTAAAAAGATCGCGATCACTGGGCGGCACAACCGGCGGCAATTGATACAAATCGCCGATAAAAATCATCTGTATCCCGCCAAAGGCTGCATCAGGATTTTTACCATACATCCGTAAAAACGTATCGACACAATCCAATAAATCAGCGCGCACCATCGAAATTTCATCAATCACAATGGCATCCAGCTTGCGATAAATTCTGGTTTGTTTGCCACGCAGACGAATGTTAGGTACGGTTTCCGGTGTGATATCTGTTTTAAAACGAAAAAATGAATGGATTGTTTGACCTTTAACATTAACGGCCGCTACCCCCGTCGGGGCTAAGACAACAACTTTCTTAATGGTGTTGTGGCGAAAATATTGTAAAAGCGTCGACTTACCTGTCCCGGCACGCCCGGTAACAAATACACTTTTCTGAGTATTCTCCAAAACATCATACGCCTTAACAAACTGCGCATTAAATTCCAAATCATCCGGATTATTTACACCTTCGGGCATTTTCATAATATTAAACCTCATAAAGGGCATGATAAATCATGCCCCTACAAACGATACTCCCCGCCGTACGGGCATGATTTATCATGCCCCTACAAACGACACTCCCCGCCGTACGGGCATGATTTATCATGCCCTTACAAACGACACTCCCCGCCGTACGGGCATGATTTATCATGCCCTTACAAACGATACTCCCCGCCGTACGGGCATGATTTATCATGCCCCTACCACCTTCCCACACATCCCCTTCTCCTCCATACACAAATACACCCACACCTTTTGGCTACGGCGACGAATAAAACTAAACATTTTTTCATACATAGATTGCCGCACATTGGCGGCATAACGAATTTTATCGTCATACCCCAAAAACATTTCTTCGTCTAAAATCGTATTGTGTGGAAAACGATTTTCAATGGTCTTCTTTAACCCCATCGTCATCCGTAATGTGCCCAAACTAATCCAGGCAATATTCTTAGCTTCTATCTTGTCAAAAATTTCATTAACAAGTTGCTCATAATCTTTTTCCCAACCCTCATAATGAATCACCGGATCAAAGTGAAATCCAATTTTGTAACCGGCCGCCTGACAACGCACAGCCGCATTCAAACGCTCATCAATCGATGGCGTCAAACACTCCACTTGCTTCGCCACATCTTTTGGATTCACCGTCCAGGCAACAGCAATATTGCCGGCAGGTTTCACCGAAGTTAATAAATCAATATTAACACTTTTCGTTTTAAATTCAAACGTAGCTTTAGGATAATCTTTAAAAAATTCCACAATTTGCGGAGAATATTCTGTAATATGATCAAACACTAATGAATCCGCAAACTCACCACTACCCACACGAATGTCCTGATGGTACGCTTTAAACGCATCAAAAAAATCCTCAAGATTGGCCGGAAACTGAATGCCCGGTGAATTAAGATAAGCCGGCAAAAAACAATACATACATTCATACGAACACCCTACGCCAAGATTCACAATATGATAACCGCACGAAACAGACTTAGGTGAGCATGGACAATTTTTAAAAAAATCAAACTTTTCCTGCGTCAAAAAACAATAATCTAGACGATCATTGTACCCGGCCAAATCATAGGAGTGCGTCTTTACATATTCACGATACGATGAAATCGTTTCAAATTTACTTTCCGGAAATTTTTGTTTGATGCGTTGGGCCAATGACGTTTGCGTAACAGCCTCTTCAATGTACACATACTTTGGATAAAATTCTTTTTTCTCAAACCTGGCTTCAAAGCGCGGATTAATTTCTACTTTAGGCAAAGCAGCCCGAATTTTTAGGACGTTCGTTTTGTATTTAGGAAATCGTCGTTTCAAAAGATAACTTTTAAGCGGATCAAACCGTACTGGTTCCACAGAAAAATCTCTCAAAATATCTTCAACATCTAATTTATCCCGCTTAGCGATTTCATACAAAAGCCGTGTAATCTCCTGACGCTTAGTCTCCCCGAACCGCGGATACTTCGCATCTACAAACTCTTTGATACCAGAACCGTAAACGAACCTCGGGGGTTCGGATTCCGAACCCCCGAGGTTCGTGTAACGGTTAAGACCATCCATCTTTTCCTCATTCATATTTCATTTGCTCCAACTGCTCTTGAGATAATTTCCAATTCACCGCGGCCACATTATCCTGAACCTGCTGGGCATTGCGGCATCCGACAAGAACACTCACAATACCTTCTTGCTGCCTCACCCAATTAATAGCGACTTGATTCAATGGCTGATCAAAAATTTTTAATCGTTCAACAAACGCCTGAACCTTCTGAAAAGCTTCTCCCTTGTAGTACCTGTAAAACATACTTCGCGCATCCTTTTTGCTAAAATTTGGTTCCTCCTGGTACTTCCCGGAAAGAATACCACCAGCCATACTGCCATAACTCATTACCCCAATTTGCCGATCACGACACATTGGCAAAACATCTTTTTCAATAGTTCGATCCAGGAGAGAATATTGTGGCTGCAAAGTTACAATCGGTGTAAAGTCATGCGCCTTTTTCAAAAGGGCTGCATCAAAATTAGATACCCCAATGTAACGAATAACCTTCCGTTCTTTTAATTTCAATAAAGTTTCCAACGTTTTCTCAATGGAAGTATTAGGATCTGGCCAATGACATTGATACACGTCAATGTAATCCGATTGAAGCCTTCGTCGAGAGTCATCTATTTCTTTTTGAATGGAAGCTGGCGACAAATCTATGCCAATACGTTTTCCTTTTTGAACAATACCACACTTTGTGGCCAAAACCACCTTTTCACGTCGACCGGCTATCGCCTTGCCGATGACGACTTCAGAACGACCGTTCCCGTAAGCAGGCGCTGTATCAATCATATTAATACCCTCATCCAATGCGGCCTGCACTGCACCGACCGACGTATCATCATCAGCCCCATTCCACATGTCGCCTCCAAGAGCCCACGTTCCCAGAGTAATAACCGAAACATTCAGATCTGTATTTGGTATTGTTTTATATTTCATTTTGATTTAACATACTCGCCATCATGTCCTCTAATAAATTTAAAAATCTTTTTGGCCTGGATGAAACACATGTTCAAAAAACATGTGTTTTACTGCCGTTTCTTCCCAAGAACATTTTAAAAAACCTTAAGATTGATCAACTAACCCAGGGGAAAATTTATGCGACGGGAAACAATGATAACTTTACGGTTATTCATACACGCATCGGTGCCTCCCTCTGCGGAGATGCCGTATTATATCTTAAAGAAACCAAATGTGAGAATATTATTTTTTTAGGAACATGCGGCTTAACAAATAAAACCGATACATTAAATATCGGAAGCATTCTCTGTCCTGAGAGTTGCCTTGCTATGGAAAGTTTTAGTCAGGCTTTAACAGGCCAACTCCCCCCAGACACATACAGCCATGCCGACAAAAACTTTCTCAACGAATTTTGCAACACCGCTAACCATCAAGCCCCAACTATCTACAAAACCAAAGGCGTCTCCTTTGGCTCTCTCAAACTAGAAGAACATTACATAGATTACTTAAAAGAACGAAATATTGAAGTTGTCGATATGGAAGGTTCGGCCCTCTTTACCGCCGCCACCCATATCCAACGCAAGGCCATCGCCATTATGGTCGTCACCGACATCCTCAACGAAAAACCTTTTTACAACCCAATCACACCAACCGACCAAACCATCATCAACACCGCTCTCAAGAAATCAGCAGAAATGATTTCCTATTTATTTTTGTAAGTTTTCTCCGAGCGTTGCCTCAAAGCCAAAATCCAGACTGTCTCTTTTTTATCGTCTACATCATAAAGAACTCTGTAATTACCTATGCGTATCCGGTAACGGGCCAAATCTTTTCCAATAGAAATAGGAGGTTTTATTTTAGGAGCACCATATGGGCGAGGATTTTTGGCTAACCCTTCAACCGCTTCCATAATGGCATCTTGAGAAACAACTGAAAGCTTCAAAAGATTTTTGTGAAAATTGCGTTTGCGGGCAGAGCTTGGAAAATCAACATGGTACATTATTTTTTCTTCCGGCTTTTCCTGACTTCATTAAACAGCCGGGAAACAGGGATCCCTTTAACCCCTTTGGCAATAGCCTTTCGCCCTTCCCGCACAGCTTCCACGGTTTCAGGATCAGAAAGCTCATCAAGCATATCAAGAAGCTCTAAAATCTTTTCATAATTCAAAATTACTCTTACTGGTTTTCCACGATCCGTCACTACCAAAGGTCCATCTTCTTTAAGAAACTCAAAAAGATTATTCCTTAATGCCCTTGCTCCCACGTGTTCAGCCTTTAATAAATCCAATGTAATGCCCATAAAGCAATCTCCTTATCAATGAAGTCTCCCCGGGGCAAGCCCACGAGGTATCAAACGGAATTCCTAAATACGAGGCAAGCCTCGAGGAATTAAACCCGTTGGAGATTGGCTAAATAATTTGTTCAGCCAATCTCTTAATTCAATGTGTCTTCTTATGTGTACACATAAATTATAACATATACTTCCTAAATTATCAACATAGCATCACCGTAACTGTAAAAACGGTATTTTTTCTGAATAGCTTCTGCGTAGGCTTTTTTAATAAGTGCCTGCGTGCCTAAGGCACTGACGAGCATTAATAATGTACTGTACGGAAGATGAAAATTCGTCAGCAGCATATCGGTTAATTGAAATGTGTATCCAGGATAAACAAAAAGATTCGTACTCGCTTTTAAATTGCCACTCTTAGCCATAGACTCCAAAACACGGCAGCTCGTTGTACCGACGGCAACAATCTTTTGCCCTTTGGTCTTTGCTTGTGTAATACTCTGAAAAGTTTTTTTCGTAACCACATAATCTTCCCAATGCATCGGATGCTGCGTAATATCCTCTTCTTCGACAGGTTTAAATGTACCGTAATTAACGTGAAGCGTCACCTTTTCAATTTTGTGCCCCTGCTTTTTTAATCGATTAAGTAAAGGCTGTGTAAAATGAAGACCAGCCGTTGGAGCCGCGACTGAACCTTGTTTTTGCGCAAAAACAGTTTGATAATATTTCCGATCTTCTGCACGATCCTGACGCTTAATGTACGGCGGCAAAGGGATGTGGCCAACAGCATTAAGATCCTTTGAAATATCCTTCTTATTAAACCGTACTATGCGCTTATCCCGATCTACAACACACGCCTTCAATGCACTGCCGTCAAATACAATGCGTTCACCGTTCTTTAATTTACGTAAAGGACGCATCAGCGTTTCATAAGAATAACCATCATCGAGCTTCTTCAACAAAAACACTTCCACACGTCCAGTATGCCCTTCTCGTCGTCCAAAAAGACGGGCGGGCACAACTTTACTATCATTGACAACTAAACAAGAATTTGGCGGCAAATATTTGTCGATATGCGAAAAAATATCGTGCTGAATCGTCTGCTCCTGCCGATTAATCACCATAAGCCGCGCCTGATCACGACGATGCAAAGGATGCTGCGCAATTAAACTTTCCGGAATTGTGTAACCAAAATCTTTGAGAGAAATCATATGATGATGTTTACTTCTTTCTTAAACCCTTCCTAATAACAACCCTATCTCTACTTTATGCCCCAACGTAAAACTGTAAGCATCCATAACCTTGCCACCTTCTAACTGAACCTGTTTGATTAATAACCGTAAACAAACCTCGGGGGTTTGTGTGAAGTCTGAACCTACACAAACCCCCGAGGTTTGTTTACGGTTCAGACCCGTCGTGACAATAAATCCGTCTTTACTGATTTCGATAATTTCACCAGGTTTACAATCTTCATCATCACGCTCAACGATTTCTGTTGCCAAAATTTTCAAAAGCTTCCCCTTGTAAAATGTGTACGCCGTTGGCCAGGGCAATAATCCTCGAACCAGGTTATGAATCTCTTCGGCAGATTGTTCCCATTGAATGTGCCCTAATTCTTTCGTTAATTTCGGAGCAAATGTAACTGCTGTAGTATCCTGCACGCAAACTGCGCTGCCCCCCATCAAATCCTCCATCGTTTTTAACAATAAAGATGGACCCGATTGCATCATCTTGGCCCTTAACGTCACAGATGTATCTTCAGCTTCAATCAAAATCTTCTCCTGTGCTAGAACAGCACCGGCATCCATTTGTACATTCATCTTAATAATGGAAAGCCCTGTTTCAGATTCCCCTTTAATAATCGCCCAATTAATCGGCGCAGCCCCACGGTATTTTGGCAAAAGTGAACCGTGTACATTAATCGCACATTGTGTAGGGATATCTAAGACTTCCTGAGAAAGAAACCGTCCGTAAGCAATCACAACAAACACCTCCGCCTCGAATTGTTTGAGCGCCTCGACAAAACCTTCATCTTTAAAAGAAGTCGGCTGAAAAACAGGAACTGAATTTCTTGCCGCACACTCTTTGACCGGTGAAACAATCACCTTCATCCCTCGCCCCTTAGGACGATCCGGCTGCGTCACACACGCCACCACCTCATGCGTAGAACCTATCAAGGACTCCAAATGCACCGTGGCAAAATCATCACTACCGAAAAATACAATATTCATAATTAATTAGGCCTCGCTTCGCTCAGCGACTTTAAATTCAATTACGGATCCACATTCACCGTAACAATAACTCCTTTTTTCTTTCTAAATTTCTTTAATTCGCCTTTAATAAAAATCAAAATGTTATCTACTGATTTTCCTTTTACCATAATCGTGTACCGAAATTTATCCCGCAATTTCGGATTGACATCCGGATGCGGATCGGAAACCTCAATCGCTTCCGGTCGAGACTCTTCCATCTTACCAAAAAGCCGATGCACCTCATCAAACACCACCGTTTCCTCTGCACCACGTAAACCGACAGCCACAAAATGTTGATACGGCGGATAACCAAATTCTTTACGCAGCTTTAATTCTTCACGATAAAAATGTTCAAAATCATTCTTTAACACCGCACGAATACAATAATGCTCCTTCATATGTGTCTGAATAATTAATTTTTCTTTAGCCAATTGCCGCAAATGGGTTAATAGCGTAAAAGCCTTCTGCGCCGAACGAAAATCAAGCCGATGTAATTCCGCATCAAAATTCACCACGGCCATTAAATCTGCAGAAAAATTAAGTTGCTCTCTAAAAATAGCCTGCGTTGCTATGAGCACGTCAACCTTATTCCAAATATTACGTGATGAACTATCTTTATCGTAATGGGCGACACGCGCCTGAGGATAATAACGTACGACTTGCTCTTCAAGCCTTTCAATCCCCATACCCATGGAACGCAGATACGCCCCATGACATTCCGGACAATCTTTAGGCTGCGCCGCTTTATGCTGACAATGACGACACACCATCATATTTGTAGAATACATGTATGTCAAATTAACATCACATCGAGGACACTTAAGTATAAAACCACACTTTTGACAACGCGTCATCGTACTAAACCCTTTACGATTCATAAATAAAACAACCTTGCCTCTGGCCTCCAACGTTTTATTCATACTATTCTGCAACGGAAAAGAAAGAATCGAAGTCTTTCGAGGATTGTAATTCGTCATGTCAACAATTTGCACATCCGCCTGTTGTTCATCCTGAAGACTCATTTTCTTCCACTGGTGTGCCTCAGCCTGCCGCCAAGTCTCGACGGATGGGGCAGAACTCACATAAAGAACACGGCAATGCTCACACGCTGATCGTATTTCTGCAACTTTATTGACATGGTAATGCGGCATTTGCTCCTGTTTGTAAGATCCATTTTCTTCACCATAAATAACAATCAATCCAAGATTTTGTGCCGGCGCAAAAATAGCCGAACGTGTACCAAGAATAAAACGAATTTCGCCTGTCCGAATTTTTAACCATCGCTCCAATTCTTTTTTGGCCGTTAATCTTTTAACCGCCCCTACATCCCCCATCATATCTTTAAAGTTTTGTAATCGTTCCCGCACATTTTTCATCATCGCCACTTCGGGTACAAGAAAAATGACACTTTGATTTTTGTCCAGAACCTGCTGAATATGCTCTGTAATAATCGCCCACCGCTGATTCTGACTTATGTCGTGGACAAGAGTGAGCAAAGAAGATTCCGAAGACTCGGCAGGCAAACAAACAGATTGCTTACCGATTTCTACATCTTTACACTTACGTAGGGCCGGAGGTAAATACGTGCCGATAACTTCACCCCATGCGCAGCCGTAATATTGGCCGATCAATTTTGTTAATTTGAGGGCATTAGCACCTAAGGAAGGTTCTTCTTCTAAAAGAGCCAAAATAGGATTTAATTTTGCAAAGGCACTTTCTTGGCTAAAATCAACAACAAAGCCCAATTGCCTCCGTCGATTAAATAAAACAGACACCCTCTGACCAATACGAATACGCGGACGAAAATCCTCTCTGATTAAATAATCGAAGGGGCCTTCCACAGGAAGATTAACAACAACTTTGGCTATTTTGGGATTCATGGAAAATATTAAAGGGCATGATAAATCATGCCCCTACAGATGATACTCCTCGCGCGTACAAACGCCCCTCTTCGTACGGGCATGATTTATCATGCCCTTATTTTATCAATCCAACAATATCTTTAACAGCGGAAGGACGGGCTAAGGCTTTGGTTTTTTTAAGCGCGGTCATAAAAGCATCTCTGGAGGATTTTAACGTCGTTACAGCACGAACAATATCTTCAATACACCGGCTATTAACCCCGATGCCGTGTTCTTTCAAAACTTTAATATTATTTGTCTCTTGTCCCGGGATTGCATTAAAGAAAATCATGGGTAACTGGCTGACCAGTGCCTCGGAGATAGATAACCCGCCCGGCTTTGTAACCATAGCATCGGAAACCGCCATCCATTCGTGCATATTATCCACTAAGCCGCACACTTTGACAAGGTCAAGTTTTTCCCTGCTCAAACGTTGAAAAAGACTTTTATTGTGCCCACAAATAACAACCACTTGAAACCCTTTTAACTTGGCAATAATTTCTTCAATAGGACCTATGCCAAAAGAACCAGTCGCTAATAAAACCGTAAACACATCATGGCGAATTTCTAATTTCGTCTTTAAAGTAGCCACATCCGGCTGCCCGGAAAATTTCTCATTCGTAGGGATACCTGTCACAACAATATTCTTTTCAGGAACCCCCAATGTCTTTACCTTTTCTTTAGTCCAATCACTCGCCACCGCATATTGATCTACCCCCTTAGCCCGCCAAATTTTATGCACATCAAAGTCCGTCACAACGGTGACAATTTTAGACCGAATACGCCCACTACGCTTTAAAGCGGCAGAAACTTCCGTTGACATAAAATGTGTCGAGAAAATGTAATCAAATTGCTGATCACAAAGGTAACGATGCAGCTTCCTTCCATTAAGTCCATTGTAAATACGACGTCCTGCACGAATCAATGGCTGTAGAAAATCTAAATCAACCAGAGCAAAAAAAAAGCCCCAGAGAGGGGGACATTTAGAGATCATAAAAAAATATGACCCACGATACATCTTCTTAAAAAATGGGCTGGTGTAATCTAAGGCGTCGACAAGGACGGCTTGGTGATTGGTATCTTTCTGAATCTGTTCGTAGATGGCTTCAGCAGCTTTTAAATGACCGGCACCAGCGGAAGCGTGAATGACAAGGACTTTCACCTTAACACCCGTCGTATCCTCTTACGTGACCGCTTCATATTACGTTGATTAATAATATCCACGGCTTCCAGGAGGTCTTTTGCAATATGATCAGGCCTCACCTTCCACTTACGCATGTAGCCACGGTCTTCCCGACCGGAGAGAACAAAAATAGTTTGACATCCGGCATTGTGCCCTGCCTGAATATCAGATTCCGTATCACCGACAAAAAAAGCTTTTTGAGCTGCACGAATAGATTTATTCATCGAACTTAAACCCTTACGGATCGAACCTATTTCCGGCTTACGGCAATCGCACCCTTGATCAGACCTATGTATGCAATAAAATACTTTTTTAATCTTCCCCCCATGCGCACGAACATCTCTAAGCATGTTACGGGTAATATGCTGCAATTTCTGCTTTGTGTAAATTCCCTTACCGACACCAGCCTGGTTTGAAATAACAAAAAGAGAAAACCCTTCTTCTGTTAAAATCCTCAATGCATCCAAAACCCCCGGAACAAAATGAAATTCCTTGACCTTCGTCACATAGTTCCCATTTCCTGGAAATTTGTTAATAACCCCATCTCTGTCGAGAAAAACTATTTTCATGATGTTTTATTATGTTTTGTTGTTATTTTTCAATTCCCAATACTTCGCGTAACTCATAACTTGATACAACGAAGCAAAGAATCCGATCATAAATCCGATAAACCCATCTTTAAAACCTTTTTTACGCAAAAAAGAACGAGGAAATCGATCCATCGTGCGCCAAATCGCATGACCTAAAGACATGTGCCGACCCGTATCAATCCATTTCTGCGCTTCCAATGTGGTCTGTCGATTTAAACTCGCTAAGAAATGTTCGAAATCGGGATATCCTTTATGAACGATATCTTTAGTCAAATGCCCTGTTTCTCCGTCGATAAAAACACGCGGATGCACTTGGACTTCTTCATATTTAAATCGACTTTTCATAAACATACGCAATTTACCGGCGGGATACCATCCGGAATGCTGTACCCAATATTTTCCAATGTAATTGCGTAAAGGAATCGAAAAGGTATGAAACTTTGTATTCGGTAATACCGCGCTAATTTCTTCTTTGAGTTCTTCACTGGCATATTCATCCGCATCTAAACTTAACACCCATTCATTTTTAGCTTGCGCATAGGACCAATTACGATGCGTGCCTTCATTATCCATTCGTCGATGAAATACTTTATCTGCATATTTTTCTGCAATTTCAACCGTCTTGTCGGTACTTTCATCATCCACAATAATAATTTCATCCGCCCAATTGTGAACACTAGACAAACACGGGCCAATATTCAATTCTTCATTTTTTGTAATCACAACAACACTAAGGGGTAGTTTCTTCATAAATAAACTTTCTTAAGAAGCAAGATGCAAGGTGTAAGATGCAAAGAATTTAAATTTAATCTCTTGCCTTTTGCTTCACTAATTTTTTTTAGAATTCTCTGTTTCTTTGCACCTTACTTCTCTACTTCTTTAACCTCTTGCTTCAAACACTCACAAACGTACTCAACCTGTTCTTTCTGCATATGTGGAAACATAGGCAATGATAAAATTTCTCCGGCTATTTTCTCTGAAACAGGAAAATCACCCGACTTATGCCCCAAATCCGCATAAGCTTCCTGAAGATGCAACGGAATAGGATAATGGATCAATACACCAATGCCTTTATCTTTCATAGCTGCAACTACTTTGTCTCTATTTTTAACACGAACAGCATATGTTTGAAACACATGCGATCGATCGTCTTGAATCTGCGGCGTTTTAATGCCGTTCCCATCACCCAACAATTCATTGTAATAACACGCATGGTCATTGCGCATCTTGTTCCATTCATCCAAATGCTTTAATTTGGCGGATAAAATCACAGCTTGTACTGTATCCAAGCGAGAATTAAAGCCTTTAATTTTATGCTCATACCGACCCTGACGCCCATAATCACGGAGCATCAAAGTTTTTTCATAAATGTCTTTATTGTCTGTGACAATCATTCCCCCGTCACCAAAAGCACCGAGGGCTTTCGTCGGATAAAAACTGAAACAAGCGATATCACCAAGAGACCCTACTCTTTTATCCTTGTACCGCGCACCATGTGACTGGGCAGCATCTTCAATGACGGATAGGTTGCGTTCTTTGGCAATGGTATTGATTTCATCCATATTAGCCGGCTGTCCGTAGAGATGCACAGGCATCACAACTTTTGTTTTATCTGTGATCGCTTCTTTAAATTTTTGAGGATCAATGTTGTAGGTCCCTTCTTCCACGTCAACAAAAACCGGTGTGGCTCCTGTGTAAGAAATACACAATGCGGTCGCAATAAAGGTAAACGGCGGTAAAATAACCTCATCCCCAGGCCCAACATTCAAAGCGCCCAAGGCCAAATACAAGGCATCCGTGCCGGAATTAACACCTACACCGTAGGAAACATCACAAAAGCGAGAAAATTCCGTCTCAAAATCCTTCTCTTCCTGCCCGAGAATAAAATTACCCTTCTCAAAAACAGCCTTAAGACCGGAATCAATTTCTTCTTTTATGGTTTGATACTGCGGATTAAAATCAATAAATGGTACATTCATAAAAAACTTCCTTTTTTTAAATCTTTTCTCAGTATACTTTTTACTTTAGGATTTGCAATGAAATTGTGGAGAATTTTCTGTTATTTTTGGAAGAAAAAAAGGTGGAAGTCATCAAAATTACAAAGAAAGAGCTCTAAGAACTTTGGCAAATGCTTCTTTATCTAAATCTTCAGCTGCTATTTGTAACATATTATCCAGCAACTTTTGTTTTGGATCAATGATCGTAATACCATTTAATTCTAAAAATACCAATGCGGAAGCTAATGCTGCCCTTTTATTCCCATCAATAAAAGCATGATTTTTGCAAATATGAAACGCATACGCCGCAGACATCACAAAAATATCCTTATGCAACCATTGTCCGGCAAAACTGGCCTCAGGCTGCGCTATGGCGGATTGCAACAAACCAATATCCCGAATACCTATTTCGCCTCCGTAAAGTCGAATCTGGTTTTCATGGATATCAATGACCTCAGCCAATGTTAAAAAAGTAGGTTCTTTCATTGAAAAGCCCTATTCCGCAAGTCTTTTTAAGGTCTCTTTATGATTCTTATTTACCTTAGAAAGTGCTGTTTGAAATGCCTTGGCTCTAGAAACCTTTTTAACCGGTGAAATAATAATATTGGTCCCATCCGTGGTAATCTCAAGCGGAGTCTTTTGCTTAATACTTAAGATGTCCAAAATACCCTTTTCAATAATCAAAGCAAGACTATTTCCATGCGTTGTTAACGTTTTTATCATCTTTTTCCCTCCATAATTAAAGATATCAAACCCGTTTGGAATTTCGTTAAAGCATCGAAATACCTAAGTTACCCTAATGTATCTACAGTGTAACATTTTGATCTGAATTTGTCAAAAAATAATAATGTCCGTTACCTTCGTAAAAATAAATTTGCACATCCCGCAAAAATATTCCATACTTAGAATACACCGTATTTCTATCATTTAATAAATTGTACGGGCGGTTCGCGAACCGCCCCTACTTATAATTATTAGGAGGTCATCATCATGAAAAAGAAAATTATTATTATGCTAGTAGGTTTTCTCTTGGGAGGGACAAGTTATGTGCAGGCAAAAAGTACGCAAAAAATTCCCGCTACAATAAAGGCTTACGCTGAAGCTCTTAAGACAAAAAATCAAGGTGTGATTGCCAAAGCCTGGAAAAAATTAACACAAACCCCCGAAGAGCTGGCAAATTTGAAAAAAAATTTCCCCCATTACTTCCAACTGTACAAACTAGGAAAACTAAAAGCACGCCTGACAAAACTTCGCGCATCTTATGCGGATTCCGGCTTCATCACACGCGAAACACCTGACGTAAAACACGGCAGACAACGAGCGTCCATCAATGGTTTTACGACCAATCAAACCACAACACGAATAAATTCTAATCAAACACGCATCTCCAACAACAAAACAGCCCGACGTTACCGTAATCAAACACGAACACCTAACAACCGTATTGCCTTAAGAGCCTCCAATAGAACACGAACAAGCAATCAAAAAATTATCCGCAGCCGGAAGCGGAGGCGGTGATATTACCCTCAAGAATTTCTTGACTTTTTTACCCTGTAGTGAAATATAGCCTTGACTTTTTCACCTTACGATGAAATTTGGTTAACATTCCTGGGATCTACACATTCTCCGGATCATCATCCCATTTTACGGGATTATCCTGGATGTAGCGACGGATTTTGTGAATGGACGCTTCATTGCGGATGCCCATCATCATTCATCAAAACAATAATCCCATGCATATGATTAGGCATAATAATATATTCATCAATATCGACATTTGAATAATATTCTGGAATTTCACGCCATATTTTTTCCACCATTCTCCCAACATCATTTAACTTCATCGCTCCATCAGCAATATCCACAAATAATTGAATCCAATCCTGAACACATATCGTCACAAAATACATACCTGTTTGGGTGTAATCGTAATTCTTTAATCGGATGGAATGTCGTTTTAGATATTTTTTATTATTTTCTGAATTCATTTTTTTATTTTTAATTGATGGCCACAGGTCGCAAAAAACCGGGCGGCCACAGGGGGCCACCCCTACTAATCCGTCAACGCCACATAATCCCACCCTCTGGTCGCGCCGTTGCAGACGTACAGACGGTTATTGCTCGTATCAATACTCATCCGCCCGCGCTCCGTATCATCATCACAATCGCCGGCGGCCGGGGCCCCGGCATTTAGAGAAGAAATAAAACATTGAAGAAATATTCTCACGCGGTATACTTTAACTATGAAAAAATTAAAACTATATCTTGAAACGTCAGCCTGGAATTTCTATTTTGCTAATGATGCACCAGAAAAAATGGATATTACAAGAAGTCTGGGATTGGAAAGATGCTCTTTATGAAGAGACAAAGCATATGACTATGAAAGAACGCATAGTGTATTTAAACAAAAAGGGCGAACAAATAGAAAAAAGATATAAGCTCCGCCTAAAGAAAGCTCTACCAAAATGATGACCCTGCTTATCTGTGCTTTTGTAATACTCACTGCTCTTGCAATTCTGATACTCATTGAACTTAAGCACGCCAATAAAAAAATTGAATGCATTAAAGATGAAATAGAAATGCGTAGTTTAAAAGAATACCTTCATACCACTATTCATGGGGCTCAACGGTAAAATCACAATTACTTTTTATAAGTCTTTTCACTTCGCTTTCTTAATGCAATCAACCAAACAATCCTTCTCTTATCGTCAATATCATAAAGAATCCTATAGTCGCCTATTCGGATACGATAACTTGCTGTAAGTTCCTGAAATACAATCGGAGGGTTTAGTCGCTTAAAAGCTTTTGTTCCAAATGGCCGAGGATTATCTTTTAGACTTTCAATCGCCTGCATAATTTTATCCTGCAGCCTGTGATTAGAAATCTTCTCAAGAGCCTTTTCAAACTTTTTCTCTATGGAAGGCTTTGAAAAACCGTATTCATAGGACATTTATCACCTGTTTTTGCGAATTTTCTGAAAAAGATTACTGGCAGGAATAAATTTCTGGCTTGTTTTTACAGCATCACGGTGCTCTTTTACAAGACTAAGAGTTTCGGGGTCAGAAATTTCATCAATCATATCGATTAAATTCAAAATATCAGAGTAAGGTAAATTGACACTGATAGGTTTCCCTTTTGTTGTAACCACAAAGATTTTCTCAAAAATTTTGGAAGACGCATTAGACCTCAAGTCTTTAATCCCAAAATGGTTCGCCTTCATAATAGCGGATGATATATTTACCATATTTATGCCCCTTTCTTGTAGGCACTTTTGTGCCTACCTAAAGTATAACCTTTTTCGAATTTTTGTCAACTTGTAGCGTTCTGAGTTGTCGGAGAGCGTTAAAAGCAAAGGATTATTTCTAAGCAGGACGTTGAAAGCCCAAGCAGCCGGTTTCCATGCGTTCAGCATGGAATGCGCAGGACTTTCGTCGAGCGATGTGAGCCCGCAGGGGCGATCAAGCGCTCCTGCGTGAAATAATCCTTTGCTTTAGCTCGTAGACAGCTCAGAACGCTAAACATTTACGTCAACTTAGCATCTTGACACCATCCTTTAATCCGTCAACGACACATAATCCCACCCTCGCGTGGCACCGTTGCAGACATAAAGACGGTTGTTGGTCGTATCAATACTCATCCGCCCACATTTATTTTTTGTCAATCCAATAATCCGGATTCCTATGAAAATGAGAAAAGGCAAGAATAACGATTTGACCTTTTTGAATAGAATATAAAATTTTATATGGAAATTTATGCACAAGATGCCGACGAACTTCTCCTCGCTCGAAAGGCCATGTGGTAGGAAACTGCTTAATACGTAATAACGCTTGTTTTATTACTTTTTCAAATCTAGCCCCTAATCCGGACTGTTCAATTTCATAAAAGGCTTTCGCATCATTAAATTCCTTCTGGGCAAGCTTCGTAATAATAATCTTCATACATTTTTATCCTGAAACATGTCATCGAAAGATATCGTCTGAAGCTTTCCTGCTTGATATGCCTTCAATCTTTTTTCTGCCTCAATAGCCCAAACCTCTTCGATGTGTGGATCAGGAATATTCAAACTTTTGATTAAGGCTTCGATAACAATAAATCGTTCTGCTGGCTTCAATTGTAATGCTTCTGATATTAATGTTTTTGCAGGAACCATAATTTTTCCTCCTTTGTTAAAGTATACCATAAGAAATAGACCTCACCAAAAATTTTTTACTCGCTCATCCCTTTTAATCCGTCAACGACACATAATCCCACCCTCGAGTTGCTCCGTTACAGACATACAGGCGATTGTTACTGGTATCAATACTCATCCGGCCGCGCTCAGTATCATCATCACAATCCCCATAGACATCCTCATGGTATTATCCGCAGTCGCAGACGAAATCGGTAAAAAAATAATTATTGCGTGTACACGTATTACGTGTTATTCTTTCATTAGCAAAGGAGGCAAAAACAATGCACAATATCACAATTTCTCTGCAAGAACATATGCTTGCTGCAAGCCGAAAATACGCCAAACAACACCATCTTTCGCTTAATGCGCTGATCCGTCAACTGCTGGAAAAAACAGTCCTCACTTCATCAAAAAATCAATGGATGGATGAATGTTTTCAGCTTATGTCCAAATCAAAAGCCAATTCAAAAGGAAAAAAATGGAAACGTGAGGATCTTTACGATGTCTAAAATTTTTATTGATACTAATATCCTTGTGTATGCCTTAGATAAACATAATCCGCAAAAACAAAAAACAGCCCGAAAAAAATTACACAGTTTAACAAACGACACCATATTTGGCGTTATCTCAACACAAGTCCTACAAGAATTTTATGTCACCGCCACAAAAAAACTTTCTGTAGAACCGCTGACAGCTAAAAACATTATGCATTCTTTTGAAAATTTCGAAGTTATTTCTATTGACCCTCCCCTTATCAAAGAGGCGATTGACTGCAGCATACTCAACCAAATAACCTTCTGGGATGCCCTCATTATTGTCAGCGCCGAAAGCGCAAAATGTGACACCCTCTGGTCGGAGGATTTAACGGATAGACAAATCATTCGTGGGGTGCAGATTCAGAATATTTTTAAAGGAGAAAACAACTAATGATAATGATTGACACTGCTTTTGTAATCCTTATTGGCGTTGCCACAATTTTCCATTAAATGGCATCCATTGACATTCCTTTACCTCGCGAATATATTGCCGCGTCATTAATGTTTTAACCCGTTGCACAATATTTGATAATGACAATGTAGGGGCAGCTGCCGTTGCAGACAATACAAAACGATACTCCTGGCGAATATCCTGACTATCTTTTCAAAATTTTTTTAACCAATGCAAGAATTTTCACTGCAGCCTGAATATTACGCTTTGCGCCAGACTCGGAGAACTTTCTTTTGTAATCTGCCATTTGTCTTAAATCCATCCCCTGAATAAAATCATCATAAAATTCTGTTGGAAGAATCCCTTTCTCGATATAAAGTGACCGAATAGCAAAAGCCAAATGAATATGACTCTTCTCCCGATATTTTTTAACATAAAGCAACGCTCTGGCCGCATGAAACATTGAATAATATGCCTGTATGGTTGCCCATTTCAAATTACCAGAATCCAAAGTCTTTTTAGCTTCAAACAAGTCTTCTTCAGAGGCTTCCAATTCTTTAGAAACCAATTTTGGAGCATCCGCAAAAAAGATAATCCGTCCTTTCTCAATTGCTTCAGAAAGATCAAACTTCTTCATAATCCGCCATTCCTTCCCAAAGAATAACCCCTTTTTTGACTTGTTTATAAAATTCCTTATCTGCCTGTTCTGCTTCAACCATTTCTAAAGCATCCTGAATTACAGCATTAATTTTCATATCACACCCATATCGATTAATAATTTTCCGAACCTTAGTTTTATTCTCCGATTTAATAAAAAGATCAATATCACTTTCTCCGGTATTGGTTCCCACCGCACAACTACCAAAAAGAATTACCTGAGAACAAAAAGGCTTTATTTGTTTTGTTATCTCCTGTAATCGAAGCAAACTCTCAAAAATTCGAAAATGAACAATACTCACATTATCATTATTAAGCATGTACAAAAACATATTCCCTTTAGCCTCCCGGGAAATAATATTAAATTTTAACAATAATTGTAATGATTGATGCGTTGCCCCTCTGCTCGTACAAAGCCCTCCAGCTATTTCTTGCGCAGAAAAGACTTCTCCTGGATGCAACGAGAAAAATGATAAAATTTTCATTGGTGTAAGATTATAGAGAGATTGTGTTAATTTTTTATCGTTCATTTTATTGTCCTTATCGTTCATTATAACGAATGATTTATACATGTCAACCCAATCTTTTAATCCGTCAACGCCACATAATCCCATCCTCTGGCCGCGCCGTTGCAGACATACAGGCGGTTGTTACTGGTATCAATACTCATCCGGCCGCGCTCAGTATCATCATCACAATCCCCGGCCGCCGGCGCTCCGGCATTATTATCTTCGGCCTGAAAATATTTTCCATCCGGAACATGCAATGCACTCACTGGTGCGGTCGTGCCGATACCGACGTTGCCGGAGGAGTCGATTGCCATTCTGACATTTGTATTTATTGCACTACCGTCAACAATTTGAAGAGTGTCATCTGTTGGATAATACCCTATGCCATAATCTGAATCTGTGCCAATTCTAAGCAATCTATTCGGAAACGAACCATCTGAATCATTTAATCTCAAACCATTTGTATTATTAACATTTAGTAAAGTAGCTATAACTTGAAATTCTGTTCCGCTTACCTTTACCTTGTCACCTGAATTGTTTAATGCAAGAGCCCCTCCTGAGTCCATAGCAATTGTTGCAACTTGCATATTTTGATCATCAAAACCAGTTAATGATATCGCATTATCATCTGCATTTTGTACAAAATGCAATAAACTATTTGGTTCGGTCGTCCCTATCCCCACATACCCATTCTCATCAATCCGCATCGCTTCGGTGAGGGCGCCGGTTTTGGCGACGGAGAAGATCATTTCGCCCGCCTCATCCCCGGTGAAGGTGTTGATGATGGTGGAGATGCGGGCGTAGTCGACTTCCGCACCACCGCTGTCTTCACCGGCGAAGTCGATCGTGGCGACCGTGTCGCTGTTCGTCGGGCTGGTGGAATCGTGATGCAACGTCACGCTTACGCCGTCGGTGCCGGCGTCGGTATTGATTACGGTGAAGTCTTCGCCTGTACCACTATCGGAAACCTCTAATTTCGCAGTTGGTGCTGTCACCCCAATCCCAATTTTGCCGGTATCTACAAAAGTAATTAAATCACTTCCAGCTGTTCCAAAATATAATTTCCAACCACTTCCATCACCAAAAGAAATTTTACCAGCATTGGGTGAAACCGTTCCAGCCTCTAATCCAAGGAACCCCGAGCTGTTGGTCCCCGTGGAATCTATACGAATTCCATTGGCAATACCACCAGCACCATAAACATTCAATTTTGTGATTGGTGCCACTGTCCCAATCCCGATTTCTCCGCCTGATTCAACAACCAAATACTCAGTTCCCCCCTCAACAATGGCTAACGATTCTCCTCCACTATAACTTAATGCGTGGCGATAATTTGCACCATACCCCAATGTATCAGACCCATCATTATATTGGATCGCCAAACCAAAACCACTTGAAGGGGCAACATCACGTACCACAAATCCATCGCCAGCAGCTGTTGCTTTTACAAATGCATTCCCTCCCTGCACATGTAAATTCGCTACAGGACTCGTGGTCCCAATCCCCACGCCTCCATTATTGTCAATAATCATCCGCTCAACGTTAGCGGTGTCGAAACGAATTTTGTCCTCATCGCCCGTTTCTTCGACTTGGATTTTTGTATCCCCATCCGTATCTTGCAGACTCCCTGTGCTGGCCGTTAAGTCGACCCAGTTTGTGCCATCGTAATAATACAAATTATCCGCATCCGAATCCGCATATAATGCGCCTTCCGTCGAAACCGCCGGCTCATTCGTCTGCGGTGTGATGAACAACGGGATACCGCTTTGGTCGACCATCGAAATCATCAGGCCAGCGGTATCATTGGTCGTGTCGTTGTTGTCGATGAGAATTCCGGGGACGTTGTCCGTGTCTGAGACCTCTACTTCGAGCTTTGCAGATACATTCGTCGTGCCAATACCGACATTGCCATCCTGAAAAATATAAGCCCCAGTCCCCAAACCAAAAATAGCATTAGTTTTCGTATGTGCAAACGAAAGCCATTGTGTATTGTCCGTATCTGGAGATGTGTCGGAATGAATGTAAAAAGTTGGATCAACCTGGACAATGTGATCATGATCTTGACCAACATTTCCCTGACGAGAAATAACAAATTGATTTCCAGCATCATCATCTAACCCCCAAATAATTTGATCTTTATCTCTATCCATTCTAATTTGTAACATTGCTGTATTATCATCAGAAAACCTAAAGGCACCATTTTGTGCGTTCAACATTAATTCAGAACTATCATTATAAATTGAATCTGCCCTTATAACACCATTCACTTCTAATTCCGCACCTGGAGCAGTCGTCCCAATCCCCACATACCCATTCTCATCAACCCGCATGGCTTCGGTGAGGCTGCCGGCTTTGGCAACGGAGAAGATGAGCTCGCCCGCCTCATCACCGGTGAAGGTGTTGATGATGGTGGAAATTCTCGCGTAGTCGACTTCCGAACCGCCGCTGTCTTCGCCGGCGAAGTCTATTGTGGCGACCGTGTCGCTGTTGGCTGGGCTTGCGGAATCGTGATGCAGTGTCATAGCCACACCGTCCGCACTCGCCTCAGCATTGGTAATACGGAAGTCTTCGGTTGTGGAGGTTCCAAAGGTTTCCAACAATGCGGTTGGCGCGGTAGTACCGATGCCGACGCTACCCGTATCTTGAATTGTCATTAACGCAGTACCTGATGTATTAGAAGCATTCTCTGCAATTATCAATTTTCTAGAATCAGCATCATTATTACCAACATCCAGGTTAAGAAAAATATTACCATTGGAATTTACAGCAACATACGCTCCATCTCCTGCTTGCGCAAATTTCACTCCATAATCTGAACTAGCTCCAATCCATTCATCGCTGTCAACTTGAACATCTCCACCACGCACATGTAACTTTACTGATGGCACATCCGTCCCAATCCCAACATTCCCCGAATCATCAATAATCATCCTCTCGGACCCAGCCGTGTCGAAGCGAATTTTGTCTTCGTCGCCGGTTTCTTCGACTTGGATTTTGGTGTCTCCATCTGTGTCTTGAAGACTACTGGTGCTGGCTGTTAGATCAACCCAATTCGTACCATCGTAATAGTAGAGATTGTCGTCCGTGTCGGCATACAAC
>JAJDCA010000071.1 GCA_029261055.1 Candidatus Omnitrophota bacterium
TTCGGTTTGTGTTTGTCATGATGTCCAATAGGTTCCTCCTTAAGGCTATTATAGCCTTCTTAGAACGTATAGGCAATTTCGCCTTACGCTGATAGTTAATTAACCTTTGGACTTGAGGACACTATCGCTGAAAAAACGGGGGGGTCGTTGAAAACTCTGAAATGATCTTCAGTGATGAAGAACAAGTGAGTAGTATCGTGGGTAGTAGAGGGCTGAGTATGATTTATACAAGTGGATGGGTTGATGAACAAATTGCTAAAAGTGGATGGGAGACTCAGTCTGTAAATAAAAGTGTGAGAGATTTCTTAGGAAAGTTTTCCAATAATCATATTTTTAATAGATTTATACCCATCAGTGAAGTCGAGAACTCAAATTTTAAAATGATCGCGTTTAATACTGTGATAAAAGGTGTTATTGATGATGTCGTTGATAGAGATGAGTTTTTGAAAAGAATGAAAAGAATTATATTAAAGAATAAAGAATTACAAAACGAGAAGGTGTCTACGAACAAAATAGGTGCTTCTAAAGATTCAGCATTACTAATTAATCCGGAAATTTTTAAACAGGAAGATGATGATCCAAAAAGGAATTTTGTCAGGAGTTTAGATCGACAATTTGTTGATTTGGAAGATGATTTAATATTTAAAACAGCAAATTTCTTAAAAGTAGCGAGTTTTAAGAATGACAGGATTGGCAACATCGTAGAACTAAGTAGTCAAATAATCAAAGAGGTTGTTCAACATATATATTCGGCGGCTAAAGAATATTCCGTGGAGGATTTAGAGGGAGATCAGTTATGGAATCAAGAAAAATGGTGGAGTGAAAAAAAAGGAAATAACGGAACGAATATATATTTTCAGAATGAATTGTTGTTTGAGGTACCGGATGATGTAAATATGGCGCCGATTATGGTTATAGAAGGTTTTGGGTATATCACAGCCTATTTTGTCGATGATCTAGCAAAAAAGTTGGGAATTGAAAATGATGCCTGGAAAACCATGAAGATTCGTGGGGCTATAGGCTCGATAGAATCGGAGATACTTGATTTTAATGATCAAGATGAAGAGTCTGAAATTAAGAAAATATATGAAGAAGCAAAGCACAAGGCAGGCATTGAAGGTATTAATCCTCTTTATGAACAAAAACTTCTTAATCGTTTGGATCCTAATCATGAATTATCATTTCATCCCAATCGAACATCGCCTTTGCTTGAAGCCGCGGTGATTGTTCGGGATATTAAAGAGAAGGAAAAGGACACAGCCATGATCGGCAAGAAGGTAGATGAAATTATAGCTACACTCGATGTGAAGGCGCGTAGAGATGAAATGGATAAAATTGTAGTTCAATATAAACAAGATAAGGTTACTGATAAGCAGGCTGTTGAAAGGTTGAAGGAATTTTGGGAACAAGAAGCATCTATTTTTAATCAAATATATGCCCGGGAAAAAATTGAAGAAATTGACCTAGAAAAGGTTGGAAAATTAAAAAAGAAATTTAGGACTTTAAGTTTTGATGATGTTGTCAAAGTTCTGAAGAAAAATTTTCAAAAGGACGATCTAGTAGGAAATTTATATGGTCAAATTTTAAATGTTAAAAAAAATAAAAGGAAGTCTTCAGGACTAAATCAATATTGGGAAGCACCTGATGGAGGACTATCAATTAAGTATTCTCTTTTCGAAGGCGCAGAGGGTATTCATTATCAATTAGATTTTAAAGGAATAATAATTAATGAAAGAAATGGAGAAGGAAATTGGAAGGAATCCATGCTTATTAAAAGAAGTGATGACGATATTTTTGGGGTAGCGTATTCTTCTGAAGTGAAAGAGATATATATTGTTAGGAAGTTTTCTTTTTATGAACGCTTTAGTTCCGGAGGAGGTAAGTATTTATCTTTAGTCCATGTAGATGAACCAGGTTTTAATACTGATCCACTACATAATAAATCCGTACCTTTAAAACAGGCTAGTAGAGATCCAAATCTTGAAATGATTTTGTCTGATTCTGTAACAACAAGAAGTAAGGGTTTGGATGATATGATTCCTGGAGAAACAGAGGCAGAAGCTGAAGACGCAAAAGCAAAAAAAGCAGTAGAAGAGGCAGAAAAAGCAGTAGCAACAGAACGTAAAGAAAAAGAAAAGCATGGGAAAGGTACAGTATCGGAGAATGTTGTCATGTCTGTTTTGGATTATACTGGTGGTGACGTGACTTCGAGAGAAATTTCAATAATTATTTTAGAAGATTCGCGTTTTAGTCAGTTATCTGAGGAAGATGTTTTTAGGCAGGTAAAAAATATTCTTGTGGATTTAATTCATAATAAGAAAGTTATATCCAACGCTTATCAAGTATTTTGGGCTGACAAGGTGAGAGAACATATTAAGGAGCTTACTCTGAAAAAAGAGGAATTGGAGGATATGCTTAGTAATGATGAGATGGATCGATGGTTTAGGTCTGATGAGTTAAAGAAAATAGAGTCATTAAATGATTCATTGTATTATTCTAAAATAGAAGGCGAAAAACATGGTATTGCTTGGAAAAAGATAGAAGAAAAAGATAAATTAGAAGAAAAAATTAAGAGGCTAAGAAGAGGTGTTGTCCAGAATGATGATGTAGAGAAGGAAATAGAAAAAATTGAAAAACAAATAGAGGTGATTTCCGGAGTAGCATATAAAATAAACCCTGATCGGGCGATGATGGGGCAAAAAGAAGTTGTAGTTTTGGAAGACGAGGCCGTCAAGAAGCCCGGTGGTATTAATCTTGACGCGGCGATGTTGGATTTGCAGATTAAGCGGGATGGGAATGGGGTTCCGTTGCCTTTGGATATGCAGGATGCGGATTTGGGGATGCGTGTTGAAGGGGTTTTGCCGGTGATCTTGCGCATTATGCCGATCAATGTAATTCAGCATTTGAATCTCATAGGGCTGCTTCCGGTCGAACAAGAGGACCCTTGGCAAGTGAGTTGGTGGGGGGAAGAACAGCAAAAAGCTTATGTGCCGGATGATGTATTGAAAGGAGTTCGATATGGCCAACGACGTGAAGTTTAAAGAACAACGATTGTGGAAGCAGGTGAAGTATTCGCTTTTGGGATTATGTTGTTTCGGTATGGGGATACAGGAGGCTGCGGCGCAGACGATTGAGATTGGGTTGGCGGCGATGAATGTGGATGGGAGTTTGCCGAGTGTGACGCAGATTCAATCGTTTGAACAAAAATTACAAAAACCGTTGGCCACGGTGGGATGGTTTATGGGGTTTAATACGGAAACCAGTGAGTATGCCAATTTTCCTCTTGAAGAGTTGAATGCCTTGCTAAGCAGTGTTGAAGCAGAAGGGCAATCTCTTATCCCGATGATGACTTTGGAGCCCTGGGGTCGGCCTTTGGACGGGAAAGCAGATGCGAAGTGTTCGATGTACGCAATCAATGCAGGCATGACAGATGATTATTTAACACGGTTAGCGCGTGATATGAAGGCGTTTGACCGGCCGATCCGGCTGCGGTTTGCGCATGAAATGATTCAAAATGATGTGCCGTATAGCGAAGATGACCATCCCGGATGGTATCCGTGGCAGGATTGCCCGAACGATTATGTGGCGGCGTTTAAACGCGTTCATCAGATTTTTCAAAAGGAGGGAGCCAACAAGGTAGAATTTGTCTGGGCGCCGAATTTTCATATGTATGATTACACGATTTTGCAAAAATATTATCCCGGTCCCAAGTATGTCGATTGGATCGGGCTGGATGGATACAATTGGAGCGGTCACGATTTTGATGGAATTTTTCGGTACATTTATTTGGCCGTCACAGGTCATCCCGAAATTTTCGGTGATAAACCGGTGATGCTCAGTGAGTTTGCCATGGCGGCAAACCTGTCCAGCAAACAAACCAAGGCTGAATGGATTCGCGAAGCTTTTACTAAAATGAAAACCGATTATCCCAAAGTGCGCGCTTTTTATTGGTTTGAATTAAATAAAGAACATGACTGGAGATTGCAATCATCCGCAGAGGCCTGGACAGCATTTCAGGAGGCGATGCAAGATAAGATTTATATTTCGAGGTAAGTTGCAACGACTTACTTATTACTATCATCTATTTTTTAATTTGTATTTCCCCGCCTGTTAAGCGATAATACCCGGCGTTATGAATAAATCAACCATCAAAAAAATTTTTGTCATTTCTTTGTCGAACATCGGGGATGTGGTGTTGACGTTTCCGGTGATGGATATTCTTAAACAGGATTTTCCGGAGGCCTCGTTGTCGGTGGTGATTGGGCCGAAGGCGGAGTCATTGGTGATGGGGAATCCGAATTTTGATAAAGTCTATGTGTATGACAAACATCAAATTTTTACGAAGACGCTGAGTTGGATGGGGCAGTTGCGTCGTGAGCGGTTTGATTTAGTGGTTGATTTGAAGAATACGGCCATTCCTTTTGTAATTTTTCCTCGGTATCGTACGTCGTGTTTTACCAAAAAGAATGAAGGACTGCATATGCGGCAGAAGCATCTCGATCGTCTCAAATCAGTCTACCCTTATTCACAAGAAGCGCTGCAGCGATATGCTTTATCTGTTTCTGATGAAGATAAAAATTTTGTTACGGAATTAATCCAAAAAGAAATAGGAAGCAATCAACGATATGTTATTTTTGCACCGGGGGCAGCGAATTGGGATAAGCGATGGACGCAAGAAGGTTTTGCGCAAGTGGCCGATCAATTGGTTGCAGAACATCAAGTAAAAATCATTTTTGTCGGGAATGAAAAAGAAAACAAAGTTGCGCAATCAATTGCTCAAATGATGGATAATCCATCAGCAAATTTATGCGGACGTTTAAATTTGATTCAATTAGCTGAAGTGATTACCCATTGTTGTTTGGCTGTCGTTAATGATAGTGCCCCAATGCATTTGGCGAGTTATTTGAATAAACCGGTAGTGGCTTTGTTTGGCCCGTCGGATCCAAAGAAGTATGGGCCGTGGAGTGCAAAGTGTCGGTACATCAAAAATCCACAGCCTTGCGCAGCGTGTGCACATGCAAAAAGCGCAGCGAAGCATACGTGCATGCAGGCGATTACATCAGAGGAAGTTATGGAGGCCGTTCGTGTGATTGGTTTGTAGGGACACGGCGCGCCGTGCCCGTACGGTATTAAATATGAAGAAATTTATGAACATCCTCATTGTCCGCACCGACCGTATTGGCGACGTGGTTTTGACAACGCCTGCGATTAGAGCTTTACGGGAAGCGTATCCTAAAGCACGCATTTCGATTTTGATTTCTCCCGTCACAAAGGATCTTGTGGAGGGAAATCCATACCTTGATGATGTCATAGTAGATGATCGTAAAAAAATGCATAAGGGGTTGATTGGGCATTTTCATCTTATTCGCCAGCTTCGTAGGAAAAAATTTGATTTAGCCATTGTATTTCATACAAAGAAACGCACAAATTTAACATGCTTTTTAGCGGGTATTCCGCTGCGTGTCGGATACAAAAATAATAAATACGGATTTTTGTTAAATGATCCGATTGCGGATGTTCGTTACAAAGGGGAAAAGCATGAGACAGAATATTGTTTAGATGTTTTGCGTCATTTGGGTATTGATGTGCATTCGTTGAAGCCTTATGTGCCTATTCAAAAAGAACATGAACAATGGATTGATCAATTTTGGGCGCAAAATCATATTAATGCAGAAGATCAATTGATCGCTATTCATGCCGGAGCGAGTGATTCTGCCAAACGGTGGCCGACGAAATATTTTGCAGAGTTGATGAATGACATGGTTGAGCGATATCATTGTAAAATTGTTTTGATTGGGGCTGCAGATATTTGCAATGTTTCCAAGGAAATTTTGCAATACGCCTCTAACATATCTAAAGAAAATCAAATTTGCATATTTGATTTAACAGGGCAAACAAGTGTGGGGCAAATGGTCAGTCTTTTAAAGCAATGTTCTCTATTAATATCTAACGATTCTGGGCCGGTTCATGTGGCGGCAGGTATAGGCACGCCGGTTGTTTCCATTTTTACGCGTAATCAACCCGGTATTAATCCGCAGCGTTGGAAGCCGTTAGGTAAACGTTCACGTGTGGTGAGTGTTTCAGAGGATTATTCTCAATCTTTTCAGAAATCCGGCACGACAGATGCTTTTTATCTAGAGAAAATCAAGCCTTCTACAGTCCTGGAAGCTATTGACTCTATTTTTAAACTATGTTAGAATCACCGTTCATTTGCCTTATTTCTTCATTTTATTTTTATAACCTGTTAATATGTAGGAACTTAAAGATTTAATTCAATGAATAATTTTCAGCCGATTATTTCTCAATTTCAAGGGAAAAAAATCCTTGTTTTGGGAGATTTAATATTAGATCAACATATTCGTGGCACTGTATCCCGGATTTCTCCGGAGGCACCGGTCCCTGTTGTTTTGCAGGAAGGGCATCCGTCTTATACACCGGGTGGTGCGGCCAATGTTGTAAATAATTTAAGCAGTTTAGGGGCAAAAGTTACAATTATTGGTCTTATTGGTAAAGATCGTGAAGGGGAAATTCTTAAAGAGGAATTAAAGAAACGTCACGTAGACATTAGTGCGATTATTGAAGATATTGATTTTCCAACCGCTTTAAAAACACGCATTATTGCCCAACATCAGCAACTTGTCCGTGTAGATAGAGAAAAAAAACATAATGGTGAGGATGAGAATTATTTAAACCCAAAAATTGCTGATTTTATTGATCAGAAAATAGAAGATTTTGATGCCGTTATTATTTCCGATTATGGCAAAGGACTTATTACGCCGGAATTAGTACGTAAAATTAGCACAGCCGCTTTTTCTAAAAATAAAATTATCACGGTTGACCCCAAAGAAGAGCATTTTCATTATTACAAAGGTGTTACCGCCATAACCCCGAATAAAAAAGAAACAGAAAATGCCATCCGCAATATTAAAATTACACAGAATCCCGGGGATAAGTTAGCCATTCATACAGACAAATTAGCGACGGACGAGGCTATTTGCAATGCAGGCCAGGAATTGTTGCGTTATCTTGAATTAGATTCTCTTTTGATGACTTTGGGCGAACATGGCATGTGTTTATTTGAAAAAGGAAAAACAGCGCCATCGCGTATCGCGACAAAGGCTCAGGAAGTTTACGATGTGACGGGGGCTGGAGATACAGTCATTTCTGTTTTTACATTGAGTTTAGTTTGTGGAGCAACGAAACATGAGGCCGCCGATTTGGCAAATTCTGCAGCGGGAGTTGTGGTTAGCAAGATGGGGGCTGTGGCGATTACAGTGGAAGAAATCTATGCAGCCGTAGAAGGGCATGAATGATGAAGGTAATTGGTATTATTCCCGCCCGATGGCAATCGACACGATTTGAAGGTAAAATTCTGGCAGACATAGCGGGCAAACCCATGATTCAGCATGTATGGGAGAGGGTCAAACAAAGCAAGCTTTTGGATGATGTCATGATTGCCTGTGATGATGAGCGAATATTTCAGGCGACTGAAAAATTTGGAGCCAAAGTTGTCATGACATCCAAAGATCATGCCTCGGGAACCGATCGTATTGCTGAAGCCGCGTCGAGCACAGATGCAGATATTATTGTGAATATTCAGGGCGACGAGCCGCTTATTGCAACATCCATTATTGATGATTTAGTCAAAGTATTAAAAGATGACGAATCCGCCAGTATGGCCACGGTCATTAAAGTTTTAGACAAAAGCGAAGAACTAAATGATCCTAATGTGGTCAAGGTTGTGATTGATCACAATCACTACGCCATATATTTTTCGCGAGCGACCATTCCGTACAATCGTGGTAATGGAGAAGTTCCTTATTACAAGCATTTAGGTATTTATGCGTATCGGAAAGATTTTTTGTTAAGTTTTAAAAATTTACCGCAATCTTCTTTGGAGCAGGCTGAATGTTTGGAGCAGTTGAGGGCCATAGAAGCTGGGTGTAAAATTAAAACGGTATTGACGGGTATAGAAACGGTAGGGGTAGATACTCCAGAAGATTTGAAAAAAGTGGAAGAGGTTTTTAATGCCAAAAATTGTTAAAGTTAATCAAATTAAAATTGGTGGAAACAATCCTTTTGTTTTGATTGCTGGGCCGTGTGTGATTGAAAATAGACAGATGGCCATTAATACGGCGTCAGAAATTAAGAAAATTACGTCACGATTAAAGATTCCTTTTATTTTTAAGGCCAGTTATGATAAGGCGAATCGGACATCTATTGATTCATTTCGTGGACCGGGGATTGATAAAGGGCTTAGGATTTTACAAGAAGTTAAAGATCAGCTTAATGTTCCTGTCTTAAGCGATGTACATTCAGTTGAAGAGGTGTGGCAGGCTGCAAAGGTATTAGATATTCTTCAGATTCCGGCTTTTTTATGTCGACAGACTGATCTTTTGGTGCAGGCAGGAAGAACAAAAAAAATTGTAAGTATCAAAAAGGGGCAATTTGCTGCGCCGGCCGATATGTCGCAGGCCATTAAAAAAATTGAGCATACCGGGAATAAAAGAATTCTATTAACGGAAAGAGGGACAAGCTTTGGGTACAATAATTTAGTGAGTGATTTTCGGTCTTTGAGTATTATGCGTCAGACCGGATACCCAGTTGTATTTGATGCAACACATAGTGTTCAGCAGCCTGGAGGATTGGGAAGCACTTCCGGTGGACAGAGTGAATATGTTCCGCTTCTTGCGCGTTGTGCGGTTGCGGCCGGATGCGATGCGATTTTTATGGAAGTTCACTCTAATCCCAAAAAAGCCCTCTCTGATGGGCCGAATATGGTGGCGTTGAATAAACTGGAAAAAGTATTAAAAACATTGAAAGCGATTGATCAAGTCGTGAAATGCTTCGAAAGAAGCAAGAAGTAAGAAACAAGATGCAAGATACAAATAAATTCCAAAAATTAATAACCAAAAACTCAAACAAATTTATTGGTTTTAAATGTTGAAATTTGAACATTGATTATTGTTTGTATCTTGTTTCTTACATCTTTTAAAAATATAGCAAATTATGTCTTTAAAAAAAGCCAAAGAAGTCATTAATATTGAGGCACAAGCCATCAAAGATTTAAGCAAGCGTATTGATGGTGAATTCCTTAAAGCCGTTAATTTGATTGTAAAATGCAAAGGGCGTGTCATTGTTTCCGGTATGGGTAAAACCGGGATTATTGGGCGTAAGATTGCGGCGACTTTATCTTCAACCGGTACACCGAGTATTTGGATGCATAGCGCTGAAGCTGTACATGGAGATTTAGGTCAAGTTACAAAAAATGATGCCTTGATTATTATTTCCCACAGTGGTGAAACAGAAGAAACCAAACGTTTATTGCCTTTAGTTAAAAAAATCGGCGTAAAAATTATTGCGATGACAGGACAGCCTAAATCGGCTTTGGCAAAGCACAGTGATGTGGTTCTTAATGTGGCTGTTAAAAAAGAAGGCTGTCCTTTGGGGCTTGCCCCGATGGCTTCGACCACGGCAACCCTTGTGATGGGCGATGCTTTGGCCGCTTGTTTGATTCAACGTAAGGGATTCCGTAAAGAAGATTTTGCATTCTATCATCCTGGTGGTTCCTTGGGACGTAAATTATTACTTAAAGTTGAAGATTTGATGCGTAAAGGAAATTATTATCCAAAAGTGAAGGAATCTGTTTTAGTTAAAAATGTTTTATTGGCCATTACGCGTGCACGCTGTGGTTCAGCCTGTGTTGTGGATGGTCGAGGTAAGTTTATTGGTATTTTTACAGATGGAGACTTGAGGCGGCATCTAAAATCGGATCAACACATTTTAGCGCGCAAGGTGGGTGAGGTGATGACAAAGAATCCTTCCACTATTTCGAAAGATAAGTTGGCTGTTGAGGCTTTGCATGTTTTGCAGGAAAAAAGAATTGATGAACTTCCTGTTCTGGATAAAAATGGTAAGTTGTCAGGATTATTGGATATTCAGGATTTGTTGAAAGCGGGATTGTTATGAAAAATGATATCAAACAAAAGATTAAAAAAATAAAACTTCTCGCTCTTGATGTAGATGGTGTTTTGACGAATGGAACGATTAATCTGGATGAAAAAGGACGCGAACTAAAAGTGTTTAACGTTCAGGATGGGTTTGGTTTAGTTCTTCTGAAGCGATGTGGATTGAAAACGGCCATTATTTCGGCTCGGTCTTGTGGAGCTGTGACAGCGCGAGCTAAAGATCTAAAAATTGACAAAGTCTATCAAGATGCGTATCCTAAGCTGAAAGCTTACCGGGAATTATTAAAAGAATTAAAATTAAAAGATGAACAGGTTTGTTTTGTCGGGGATGACCTTCCGGATATGTGTGTTTTTAAAAAGGTGGGGTTATCCGTGGCTGTGGCAAATGCTGCAAAGGAAGCCAAACAAATGGCTGATTATGTGACTAAAAAAAATGGTGGTGCTGGGGCTGTGAGAGAAGTGGTGGAATTGATTTTGAAGACACAGGGGAAATGGAAGGAAGTATTGGAGACTATGGAGAGAGGGAGTCGTTAACCAGGGGGTATTTCATATGTCAAAATTTATTTTTGTAATTCTTATGCTTCTTATTACCAGTAATGTCCTTTATGCCGAAGAGGATGATACACAACGTTTTCAGGGATTCAATTTGCAGGGATACACCGAGGAAGGAGAGAAGTCCTGGGATGTTAAGGGCGATACCGCAGACATCAAGGGAACGGCTATTCAAATCAATAATGTGGTGGCTAATTCCTTTGGTGATCAAAAAATGAATTTAACGGCAGAGTCAGGTACTATCGACCAAGCTACCGGAAATATGCATTTAGAGAATGATGTTGTTATTACCAGCGAAGAAGGATCTCAGTTGATGACCGACTCCCTAGACTGGCAGAAAAATGATGATTTAGTAACAACAGATGATGATGTTTATATTTCTGATAGAAGATTTACAGCAACGGGAAGAGGAATGGAGGCGCATCCAAACTTAAAAGATGCCATCATCGAAGAAGAAGTAACGGTAACGATTGATATGGAGTTAGATGAAGAAGAGAGCGAATTTCAAGAAAGTCAAAAAGTTATGATTACATGTGATGGTCCTATGGTGATTGATCAGGCTAAATCGATGGCTACTTTTGAAGACAATGTGGTCGCCGTTCAAGATGGCCAAACACTTAAGGCTGATCGTATGGAAATACATTTTAATACAGACATGAATGACATTTCGGAAATGATTTGCATCGGGAATGTTGTGATTGTTAAAGGTGAAAACGAAACGTATGCTCAAAAAGCCACGTACAATGCGAAAACGCAAAAATTGGTTCTTTCAGGAAGGCCAAAATTGATCATGTTAACAGAGGGAGACAATGCCATTACATCTCTTGGAAACTAAGAATCTTGTTAAGGTTTATGGAAATCGTCGGGTTGTGGATGGTTTGAGTATTAGTGTGGGTCGCTCAGAAATTGTCGGTTTATTAGGGCCGAATGGAGCTGGAAAGACAACCACTTTTTACATGACGGTAGGCATCATCAAGCCGAATGAAGGTAATATTTTGTTTGATCAGGAAGACATTACGAAAAAATCAATTCATGATCGCTGCCGTTTAGGTATGGGCTATTTGGCTCAAGAGTCTTCTATTTTCAGGAAGTTGACGGTAGAAGAAAATATTATGGCGATTCTCGAAACGCTTAAGATCAGTCCACGTGAACGTCGTCGACGTTTACAATCTCTTTTGGAAGAATTAAATATTGCGCATCTAGCGAAAAGCAAGGCGTATACTTTATCCGGGGGGGAGCGGCGGCGGTTAGAAATTACGCGAGCGCTGGTGACGAATCCATCTTTTCTTCTTCTTGATGAGCCTTTTTCAGGTATTGATCCGATTGTAGTCGCTGAGGCGCAGGAAATCATTAAGGATCTTAAAGAGAGGGGCTTGGGGATTCTTTTAACGGACCATAATGTGCGGGAAACTTTGGCGATTACAGATAGAGCATATTTAATTGCCGATGGGAAAATTCTGATTTCGGGGACGGCGGAAGATTTGATTAATGATCCGGAAGCACGGAAGATGTATTTAGGTGAAAAATTTAAAATGTAATTTAATGTTAGTCATCAGTCGTTAGCTATCAGTCGTCAGTATTTTTTGCTGATGACTGAAGGCTGAAGACTGATAGCCAAAATTGCCGCCGAAGGCGGTTAAACTTGAGAGGAGCAGTAAAATATCATGCAAGTTGAAGTTAAGAAATTAGATCCAGTAAGACGAGAGTTAAAATTTAAGGTATCCAAAGAGCGGGTTTCAAAAACGCTTGAAGAAGTTTATAAAGATTTGAGCAAAAAAGCCAAGGTTAAAGGTTTTAGACAAGGGAAAGTGCCTCGTAATGTTTTGGAAGCTCAATATAGTCATACGGCTCAGCATGAAGTGATGAATAAAATTATTCCGGAAGTTTATCAAGAAGCTATTGAACAAGAAAAATTAGCGCCTATGGATATGCCGGAAATTCAGGATGTAGATTATAAAGACGGTGAGGTTACTTTTACGGCTAAGTTAGACATAAAGCCTGAATTTGAAGTTAAAGATTATAAAAAAATTAAAGTTAATCGCAAGAGTTCAGAAGTGACCGATGAAGATATTAATAAAACTTTAGAATATTTTAAGCAGGGGCAGGGGAAAGAAAAAGAGGTTCCCATTGATGATGCTTTTGCAAATGGTTTAGGGTATCCAAATTTAGAGGAATTCAAAAAATCTTTATCTAGACAAATAGAAATCGATAAAGATCGACAAAATAGGGCTGATGTAGAAAATCAGATTTTTGAAGTTCTTTTGAAAAAAACTAAGTTAACGGTGCCACAATCTTTGGTGAAAAAACAGCTAGAACGTCGGGTTGAGGATTCAAAAAAACGCATGAAATCTCAGGGAATTTCGGACGAAGAAATTCAGAAAAAAGATGAGGAAATGCGTAAAGAATTAAAGGGCATGGTTGAAAAAGATCTTACAATTTTTCTTATTTTAGAAAAAATTGCTTCAATGGAGAATATTGAAGTAAAAGAAGGCGAAAATCTACCGGCAAAGGTGGTAGAGTTTTTATTAAAAGAAGCGGAATGGACTTAATTTTAAGGAGGAGATGAACATGAATGCGAATTACCAAACATTAGTTCCTATGGTTGTAGAAAAATCAGGGCAAGGTGAAAGAGCTTATGACATTTTTTCACGTTTGTTAAAAGACCGAATTATTTTTATTGGCACAGCCATTGATGATACAGTAGCTAATCTTATTATTGCTCAGCTTTTATTTTTGCAAAGTGAGGATGCTAAAAAAGATATCAGCATTTATGTTAATTCTCCGGGAGGGTCAGTTACCGCCGGCTTAGCGATTTATGACACTATGCAGTTTGTGAAGCCGGATGTGGCTACCTATTGTTTAGGTCAGGCAGCCAGTATGGGGTCACTTTTGTTAGCGGCTGGAGCCAAAGGTAAGCGTTTTGCTTTGCCGTATTCACGTATCATGATTCATCAACCGTGGGGTGGGGCGCAAGGGACGGCGAGTGACATTTCGATTCAGGCAAAAGAGATTCTTCGTATGAAGGAAGAGCTAACGAGAATATTAGCGGATCATAGTAGTCAAGAATTTGCAAAGGTTGAGAAGGATTGTGACCGTGATTATTTTATGAGTGCACAAGAAGCCAAAGAGTATGGATTGGTGGATGAGGTTATTGCACATTCTTCGCGTAGTAAATAAGAACCAAGAAATTAGAGAAGCAAGGTGTAAGATGCAGAGAAGCAAGAAGAGTGAAACAGAGAAAAATTTTTACAATTATTTTTTGGTTTCTCTGTATCTTGTTTCTTACTTCGCTATTTCTTTTAAGAAAGGCAGGACCTAATGAAGGAAAAATTGTTATTAACGCCAGGGCCGACAAAAATTCATCCTGATATTCTTGAAGCTTTAGGACGTCCGATTATTCATCATAGGACAACGCAGTTTCAGGATATTTTAAAAGAAGTGAATGAAGGTCTGCAGTATGTCTTTCAGACAAAGAATGATATTTATTTGCTGGCCGCTTCCGGGACGGGCGGGATGGAGGCTTGTGTCGCTAATTTAGTCTCTCCAGGAGATAAGACGATTACCGTTGAAGGTGGAAAATTTGGTGAGCGTTGGACAGAATTATGCCAAGCCTACGGCGGAGATCCTAAGGTGATTAATGTCGAATGGGGTAAGTCAGTCCAGCCGGAACAAATTAAAGAAATTTTAGATGGTGACAAAGATATTAAAGCGGTATTTATTACACTTTGTGAGACATCTACCGCAGTAACAACAAATGTTAAAGCTATTGCGGATGTTGTGAAAGACACAGGAGCTATTTTAGTTGTTGACGGTATCAGCGGGGTAGCTGTGACAGATATTCAAACAGATAATTGGGGCGTCGACATGGTCGTTTCAGCCTCACATAAAGGGTTTATGTTGCCGCCGGGTTTGGCCTTTGTATCCGTGAGTGCCAAGGCGCATGCCGTCATAGAGAAGGCGACAAGCCCACGGTATTATTTTGATTTACGTAAATCTAAAAAGGCTTTTGCCAAGACAGACACGCCATTTACGCCAGCCATCGGTATTATTGTGGCGTTGAATGAAAGTTTAAGGCTTATGCGTGAAGAAGGACTAGGAAATTTATTTGCGCGTTTTGCCAGGCTAGCTGAGGCTACAAGAACGGCAGCTAGAGCTTTAGGAATGACACCGTTTCCTGACGATGCGTGTGTTTCTAATGCTTTGACAGCGATTAATGTTCCCGAGGCGGTCGATGGTGGTAAGCTAGTTAAGGTGATGCGCGATGAGCATGGTGTTTCTGTTGCCGGCGGGCAAGCCCAATTAAAAGGGAAAATTATTCGCATCGCGCATATGGGGTGCGTTAATGAAGAAGACCTTACGCGAGGTTTTACTACTTTGGAAAAAGTTCTTACAGCATTAGGTCATAATTTTACAGCCGGTGCAGGCGTTAATGCCTTGCAAGAGTCATTCAGTCAGAAAGTTTAAGAAATTGGAGTTTAAGAAAATGAAGATTCTCATTAGTGATAAATTAGCTCAAGAGGGTGTTGATATATTAACTGAAGTTAAAGAATTTGAAGTAGATTGTAAATTTGGAATTAAATCGGATGAGCTGAAAGGTATCATTAAAGATTATGACGCTTTAATCATTCGTAGCGGGACAACCGTTACGTCGGACATTATCGAAGCGGCTGATAATTTGAAGTTTATCGGTCGGGCTGGGGTGGGATTAGATAATGTTGATTTACCGGCAGCTACGAAAAAAGGGGTGGTGGCGATGAATACCCCGGCAGGAAATACTACCTCTACGGCTGAACAGACCATGAGTTTGATATTGTCTTTATCTCGTAATACGGCGTTGGCCTGTGCTTCTATGAAATCCGGTAAATGGGATCGTGCTAAGTTTAAAGGTGTGGAGCTTCATGGCAAGACACTTGGCGTGATTGGTTTCGGACGGATTGGAGCTACCGTAGCGAAATTTGCTAAATCTTTTGGCATGGATATTATTGTGTATGATCCTTATTTGTCCGTCGAAGTTGCAGCTAAAAAGGGTGTGATCATGGTTGAGTTTGAGGATTTAGTAAAGCAGTCGGATTACATTACAATTCATATTCCAAAAACGAGTGAAACAAAAGATCTTATCTCGGATAAAGAATTCACCATGATGAAAAAGAATGTGCGTATTATTAACTGTGCTCGTGGCGGAATTGTTAATGAAGCGGCTTTAATTAAGGCTTTGGAAGAAGGGAAAGTGGCTGGTTGCGCTTTGGATGTTTATGAACAAGAGCCACCGGATCTTAGTTCGCCGTTATTTAAATTTGATAATTGTGTGACAACGCCGCATCTGGGAGCTTCTACTTCTGAAGCTCAGATTAATGTGGCGATTGAAATTGCAGAGACTGTACGAGATGCTCTTCTTGGGAAGGGAATTGTGAATGCGGCTAATTTCCCGTCAGTAAATGCCACCGCTTACAAAGTGTTAGAGCCTTATATCAACCTATCCTTGCGTATGGGGAAATTTGCCGGGCAGTTAATTAATGGGCGTATTAATGAAATTAAAATTACGTACAGTGGAATTGTTAATGAATACAAGTCTGCTCCGATGACGTTGTCTTTAATGAATGGTTTGTTAACTCCGATTTTAGGGGATACGGTTAACTTTATTAATGCTTTGGACCTTGCTAAAGAGCGGGCGATTAATGTGCAGGAAATAAAATCAAATAAAGAAGAAGAGTTTGTTAATTGTATCAGTATTGAGGTTAAAACGGATAAAGAACCTTTTGTTCTTATAGGAACATTATCCGGAAATAAACAGCCGCGTATTGTCAAAGTGAATAATGTATATGTCGAGGCGGTGCCCGAAGGATATATGTTGGTTATTCATAATAATGATACACCGGGTATTGTTGGTACAGTCGGAACTCTTTTGGCTGAAGAAAATATCAATATCGCCGGCATTACTTTTGGCCGGGAAAGTCGGGGCGGCATGGCGATCAGTGTTGTTAATGTGGATAGTGAAGCATCCCAGGCGACATTAGACAAACTAAAAAATCATAAAGATATTTTGTTTGCTAAGTTCTTGAAAGTGTGATGACAAAGTCAAGATATCATTATTCCAAAAGTTTCGCTGTTATCAGTTTTTGGCCAGCGTTTTCTGTTGGGATAAAAGACGGTTTTAATCCGTGTAGCTTGGTTTCTATTTTGCTCTTTTATATGCTTCTTTCACGTGTTGGTCATACACGAAAACATATTTGGGTGGCAGGAAGTTTTTTTATATTAGCTTCCTTGATTGTTACGTTTTTATCTGTTTTAGGTGGTTATGATGAGGCGTTAAATTTTCCTGGTGTGAGTAAAGGGATACGTATTATTTATGTTGTTTTAGGGGGTATTCTTTCTGTAAAGGGTATCGAACATTTCTTGGATTGGATGCGTTTTAAGCAGGGTAAAGATACGCAACGATTTATTTTGAAGCTGCCGGTCTTTGCAAGGCAGTTAGAAGGCGTCAAGAAGCCGAATATATTTTTTCTCATATTTTCTTCAGCCTTTTACGGATGGTTTGCGACGTTGTTAGGATTAATTTATCCTAAGAATGAGTATGTGTTTATTTTATTTTCTCATATGATGGCCGGAGAAAATAAGCGTTTTGCGCTCGCCTCATTGGGGTTTTATAGTTTATTTTTTATTTTACCTTTGGTTGGCGTGTGGTGGATGGTTATGCGGATGAAGGGTAATGAAAAGAGTGATAATTTTGTTTCGAAGTTGAAAATTGTTTCATCGGCTATATTTTTGTCGGTGGGGCTTGGGATTTTGTATTTAAATTTATGTTTAGGGAATTTAATTTAAAAAGGATTAATTATGAAGATAGTTGTTATCGGTGCACAGTGGGGAGATGAAGGTAAGGGAAAGTTAATCGATATTTTGTCCAAAGATTCGGATATTACAGTCCGTTATCAAGGTGGTAATAATGCCGGGCATACGGTTGTGGTGGGAAATAAAGAATATGTTTTTCATTTATTACCGTCGGCTATTCTTCATGCTGGAAAAGTGTGTGTCATCGGTAACGGCGTTGTCGTTGATCCCAAGGCGCTTTTGGGCGAGATTGAAGGGTTAAGCAAAAAAGGACTTAAGGTGACGCCGAAAAAGTTAAAAGTTTCCGGCCTTTGTCACATTGTCATGCCCTATCATCGTGTTTTAGATGGACTCAGAGAAGAAAAAAGAGAAAATAAAATTGGGACAACTGGTCGAGGTATCGGCCCTTGTTATGCCGATAAGGTTACGCGCTGCGGTATCCGTATGATTGATTTGTTAAATCCTCGTGTTTTTGAATCTAAGTTAAAAGATAATTTGTTAGAAAAGAATGAAATTTTTCGTAAAGTTTACGGTCAGAAAAACTTTCCCTTTAAAGGTATTTATGAAGAATATTTGAGTTATGGGCGAAAATTACGAAAGTATGTAGACAATACTATGTTGTATCTTAATGATGCCATTGAAAAAAATAAGTCGGTTCTTTTCGAAGGAGCCCAAGGAACGTTTTTAGATATTGATTATGGGACATATCCTTTTGTGACATCTTCGAATACGATTGTTGGTGGTGTTTGTCCGGGGAGTGGTGTAGCTCCGACAAAGATCGATAAAGCTATTGCTTGTGTTAAGGCCTACACGACGCGCGTGGGCGAAGGGCCATTTCCAACAGAGTTTTCTTCAAAGATGGATAATGAAATTCGTTCTTTAGGAAATGAATTTGGTGCTACAACCGGCCGACCTCGTCGTTGTGGTTGGTTTGATGGTGTCTTGGTCCGTAATTCGGTGATCGTCAATGGTATTGATGAGTTGGCGATTATGAAGTTGGATGTTTTAGATACATTAAAGAAAATTAAAATTTGTACAGGATACAAATATCGCGGTAAAATTTACCGTGAATTTCCCATGGATTCTGAAATTGTCGGTAAAGCTAAACCTATTTATCAAGAAATGGACGGCTGGCAAGCGCCTACTACTGCTGCCCGTACCTTTCGGGCTCTCCCCAAAAATGCCCGTCTTTATATCAAACGTTTAGAAGAAGTTCTTAAAGTCGGTGTCAAATACATCTCGATTGGTACGAAGCGGGATGAGATTATTGTGCGTTAGAATTTATTGTAGGTATCGTGCATCCAATATTTTTACAGAATGCTTTAGATAATTAGCTGAGGAATTAGGGTTAATTTGAATTGCTTGATTGAAATCGGCTATGGCAGCACGATAATTTTTTTGGATCACATGAAGGGCTCCGCGGTTGATGTATCCTTCCTCCAGTTTTGGATTTATCTTTAAGGCACGGTTAAAATTTTTCATGGCTAAGGTATGGTGTTGTGTTATTTTGAGCACGGCCCCACGATTATTGTAATATTCTGCGGCATAGGGGTTGATAGTGATGGCCTTGTCAAAGTCGGATATGGCTAAGTCGTAACGTTGCTGTATTTTATGGATGATGCCTCGATTGTAATAAGCATCAGGATATTGAGGGTCAAGGCGGATGGCCTGGCTAAAATCATCCAGAGCCGATGGATACATGCTTTGGTCAAGATGCGCAACGCCTCGGTTGTGATAGGCAAAGGCCGTGTTCGGAGATTTGGCAATGACGTAATTCCATAATGTGAGGCTATCCTTCCAAATTTTATTTTGTCGAAATGTTTTAATAGATAGAGTTGTAAAGAGCATAATCACGCAACTGTAAAGCACCAGCTTTGCTAGCGTGTTTTTATTTTGAAAACGATAGAAGATTTTATCGCCGGCATATCCTAAAAGCATACATATCCCCACACTCGGCAAATACATAAACCGATCAGCGACCATGTGTTTGTCCATGGATGCATCGTAGCGCAATAAGAAAAAGATTGAGGCAAAGTAAAATAAAAAGGCAAAACAAAACCAGGTATTCTTTTTGTATTTTATTAGACATAGGCACAATGCAATGAAGAGGAAGAGAGATAATCCATAAGAGGGTGTAAAGATAGATATGGGTTGAGGGATTTCATAGATCGGGATGATATTAAAGGGGGTTAGAAATTTAATTATGTGAAACATGAAGGACCATGTCCATAATAGCAATCCTTCCATGAAGTTTTTTCCAGGGATACGCATAAAATTAACGTAAGTCATCCAGGTAATCGGAATAATGTAAAGGATATGGGGTAACTTATCGAGAAAGATATCTTTCTTTAATGGCCGCTTAAATTTCCAGTCAAGAATCCAGAAAATGAGAGGTAGGCTTAAAGCCATTGGTTTGGCTAAGATGCTAAGAAGCCCGAAAAGAATGGTTAATACGTAAGTTGCCGTAGTGGTAAGCCGCTGTCTTGCTTTCATATTTTCTAAATATCTCCAATAGCTGCATAATGCCAGTAGGTAAAATATGGCATACAACACATCCTTCCGTTCCGTCACCCACGCCACAGATTCCACATGCATAGGATGAATCCCAAAAAGCAGCGCCGCCAAACCAGCCGCACGGAGGGGTAGGCCTAATCGTAAAATTAAAACAAACATCAAAGCTGTTACTATCAAATGCAATAGAACATTATTAAGATGATAAACAAATGGATCCAGTTGGAAAAAATGATATTCCAATGCAAAAGTTAGCGTGGTCAGTGGAATATAAAGTCCAGAAACCGTGTTCGTGAAAATGGTTTTAATATTTTGGATATCCAAAGAATGGACGAGCGGATTATTTATTAAATAAATGCCATCATCCCAGTTGGTGAAATCATGTGTTAAAGAGGGTGTGAAAGCAATGAAAGTGATGGTGAGGATAAGAAATAAATAAATAATTTTTAAATTCTTTAGCATAATATAAATATATTATAGGAATTATGTTTAGCGTACATGAATTTTCTAGGAAAAACTTGAATTAAAATCGTAAGAAAAAAGAAAAAATGTTAAAATAAAAAAATAAAAAAGGAAATGGTTGTGGAAGACATAGATAATATCCCTATTGACAATAAAGTTGTAAAGCAAAGAAATCGGCAGTATTTCGAACTCACAGGTTTATTGTTTTTAATTTTTTATTTTTCATATAATTCCTCTATCCAAATAAGCCCATCCGTACATACCCTCATTGACGTTGTGTCGACAATTTTTGCGGCCATTACTGGGGTCATTGCCCTCATTCGATTTTATACACGAAAAGATAATGTGATTTTATTTGTAGGGGCTGGTTTTATTGGCACAGCATTGTTGGAAGGGCATCATGCTTTTTTAACAAGCACATTTTTTGAGACCTTGGACGTGTTTAAGCCAGCTACTTTAGTTGCCTGGAGCGGGAGTTCGGCGCGTATATTCTTATCAATTTTACTTTTTGTGAGTTGGTTTGTCTGGAAAAAACAAGCGCATTTTGGGGTAAAAGTTAAAATTAATGAAAAAAAAGTTTATGCCGGCATAACAGTTGTAACTATTTTGACGATTATTGTGTTTGCTTTTTTACCTATTCCTCGAAATTATAATATGTTTGCCACATTCAGATATGAAGAATTTATTGCAGGGTTTTTCTTTTTATTAGCATTGATTGGATATTTTAAAAAAGGCGGTTGGAAGCAAAAATATTGGGAACATTATCTGATACTGTCACTAATCACGGCTGTGGGAGGGCAATTGGTCCTCTTATTTTTTTCCAGTCAGTTTTCTGACATGTTGTATATTGTCGCGCATTTGTTTAAATTATTAGGATATTTGTTTATTTTGGCGGGCTTTCTCACAAGCGTGTATGTCAATTACAAAAAACTTGAATCGCAAACAGATCAGCTGAATGTTGAAATTGATAAGCGTGTAAAAATTGATGAGATGTTAAAGTTGACTAATAAAGAGTTGGAAGAAAGAAATAAAGAGTTGCGAGCCCTTGATCAATTGAAATCAGATTTTGTTTCAACGGTCTCTCATGAATTGCGTACGCCCCTAGCGATATCAACCGAAGGTATTAGTTTAATTATTGATGGTTTGGTAGGCGACATTAATGAAAAACAAAAAGATTTGTTAATTACTTCAAAAGAAAATCTTCATCGGCTTAATAGGATTATTGATGATTTACTCGATATATCCAAAATTGAATCCGGTAAAATAGACTTATTTAAGAATGTTATTGATATGAATTGTTTGGTTACTGAGGTTGTTGAGTCGTTTCAGAATGTTGTGGCTGTTAAGGATATCAAACTTACCACAAGTCTTCCTTCCGAAGGTAATTTATTATTTGTTGATAAAGACAAAATTATACAAGTTTTAACCAATTTGTTGAATAATGCTTTTAAATTTACGCCAGAGGAGGGTACGATTGAGGTGTCATTAACGCATGATGAAAATGATGTGGTATGCACTGTGAAAGATTCTGGCATGGGTATAGATAAAGGGAATGTGTCCAAGCTTTTTAAAAAGTTTCAACAAATCGGTCGTCAGGAAGGACCTGGAATTAAAGGGACAGGGTTGGGGTTAGCTATATGTAAATCTTTGATCGAATTACATGGGGGTGTCATTGGCGTAAAGAGCGAATTGAATAAAGGGGCTGAATTCTATTTTAAACTTTCCAAGTTCGAGAAAACTAAATTAGAATTTGATAATTATTTTGACGAAGTGTTACAGTCTGCCCAGGTAACTAATTGTTCGGTTGTTTTTATTTTAGGGCGTTTAAATAATTATGATCAAATTAAAGCGTGTTATGGGGAAGAAGAGGTTATGAAGTTAATGAATAAAATTTTAAGTATCATTCATGAAGTGATATCAAGGTCAGATGACAAAATAATGATGTGCGATATGCAGAGTATACATGCGGTGTTCCCGGATACAAACAAAGCGGGAGGGTATACGATTATTAATAAAATCAAAGAATCTATTTCTAAGTGCATATTTGGTGGGAAAGAAAATAGTATCAAGGTCGATTTTAAATTGGCTCTATCTGTTTATCCTTTCGAAGCTCAGGATCGTAATGATATGATTAAAATCTCCATGGATAACATTGCACAAGGAAAAAATATTCTTGTTGTTGATGATCATCCTCAAATTTTTCGTATTCTTGAAAGTCGATTAAAAGATTTAGATTGCCATTTACGTGCTGCTTACGATGGAGAACATGCGTTTGAAATGATTCAAGAAAAAAGACCGGATATGATTATTTTAGATGTCATGATGCCAAAAATGAATGGATACGAAGTTTTAGGCCGTTTAAAAGAGGATCTAAATACAGCCTCAATTCCGGTTATTCTTTTAACAGCAAAAGATCCTGCGACGGTAAAAAAGGAATCAGCAGGATTTGGATTGATCCCGGTTGTGCCTAAAACAGGGGGATTTATACATTTAATTAAAATGATCAAGGAGGTAATTTGATGCAAGCAAAAGACATTATGACAAAAGAAGTGTTCACAATTACACTAGAGGCGACTATAAAGGAGGCGATTGATTTGTGTGTTTGTCATAAGGTTAGTGGGTTGATTGTTGTCAATGCAAGTGAGGAGGCGGTGGGTGTGTTATCGGAGCAAGATCTCCTTATCGCTTTTGATTTTCTTGGAGAAACAAAAAGTTCCATAAAAGAATTTATCAGTACTGAAATTTTAAGTATACCGGAAGACATGCCGATTGTAAAAATAAGCAGAATTCTTGTTCAAAAGAATTTTAAACGCGTCCCTGTTGTAAGAGATAAAAAAGTTGTTGGCATTGTAAGTCGGTCAGATATTCTTAAATGGATTAAGGAAAGTAGTTTTTAATACTATTTTTAGAATTTAGTTAAAGGCAAAATTTTTTTTATATTTCTTACATGTTAACACTTGTTATGATATATTATTATTCAATATCAAAAAATATTACTTGCTAATTGTTATTAGAAGTTACTAATAAGTATTAACAACTCTGATCAGGAAAAAGTCATTTATAATGAAAAAATTGATAACAGTAGAAGAAGTTGCCACTCTTTTTGAGGTCTCCAAGGCCACTGTCAACTACTATACAAATATAGGCCTTATTATTGTCCAGCAGAAAAAGAAGAATAAGCGTCTGTATAATAAAGAAAAAGTGTCAAAACGTATCGAAAAAATTCGCGATATGATGAATATGGGGTATACCTTACGTCTTATTCAAAGAGAATTTGCTATAGCTGATTTGGCAGAGGTAAATAAATAATGACACTTAATCGTCATAAAATTAAATTTTTAGAAGTGATGATTATTTTTATTGCGGTAGCTTTATTCACTTATTTAGTTCCGCCTACATTTTCTGACGTTCCGGATGAGACATTGCTCACCATTGATTATGAAAATGCTAATTTAACTTCGGTATTAAAAGCTTTGGCTTATTCAAATGATTTAAATCTTGTTGTCACAAAAGATATTGAAGGGGTTGTTTCTGCGCATTTAACGGATGTGACCATAGATGAAGCGTTGCATGCAATTTTAAGTGTTAATGGGTATACCTTTATAAGAGAAGGAAAACTTATTTATATTATTTCAGGATCAGGGATGGAGGGGTTTGGCCAACAGACTATTACCATGCGTTTAAGTTATTTGACCGCGGCAGAAGCCAAACAATTATTAAGTAAGGTTATTTCACCAAAAGGTGATATCCAGATCAACGAGGCCACAAATAGTATTGTCGTGACGGATTACCAGGGCGATATAGAAAAAGTTAGGCATGTGCTTAAAGATATTGATATCCAGCCATTGCAAGTGTTAATTGAGGCCAAGATTTTGGATATTCAATCCAAGGCATTTGAGAATTTAGGTGTAACGACTTCGGTTACTTATGATCCAAAAGGAAGCAGTACAGGGAAAGGTTTGTTTAGTCGTTCAACAGGAGCCTCCGAATCTTTAAACACAACGACAAATTTAGCAGGGCCTTCTTCAAGTTTATCTGGAGGTCAGATGAAGCTGATAACAGTGACGAAAAGTTTGGATATTTCGCTCACAATTGATGCATTAATTCAAGAAAATAAAGCTCATCTATTGGCATCGCCGTCTATTGCTACGATTAATGGGAAAGAGGCGCGTATTATCATTGGAGATCGGGTTCCTATTATTCAAAAAACAATCACTGAAACCGCCACCACTGAGTCAACAGAATTTGTTGATGTCGGAACAACCTTAAGAGTTACACCTCAAGTATCACCAGATGGATGGATTACTATGCAAGTTCATCCAGAGGTTTCTTCCGTTACAGCCAATCTAGCCGCAGGCCCCAATATTACGACCCGAGAAGCAGATGCCACGGTCCGTGTTAAAGACGGGCAAACTATCATTATTGGAGGATTGATTAGCAAACAAGACGATCGTATTGAGGGCGGTGTGCCGGGATTAATGTCTATTCCTATTTTAGGGAAATTATTTTCCAAAAAATCTAAAGATTTACAAGAAAAAGAATTAACCGTTTTTATCACGCCACGTATTATTAATTCATATAATCAATATGCCGGTATGAGAGAAGAATTCGTCAAGACAGATGTCGAAAGAGTTGGGGAAATAAACCTTGTAGCCAAATTATTGGAGCATGCCAAAAATTTAGATGATACTGATTCCGTTGAATCTGCAAATAAAACATATTTCGATCGTCAAGAGGCGATGTTGAATACATATAAAATGATTGTAAATCAATTTCCTGATTCCAAAAAAGCTGATTTTTCTTTATTCAAAACGGGAGAATTATATTATGGATTTAAGAAGTATAGAGAGGCTTCTAATGCGTTTAAGGAATTAATTAGAGTATACCCGTATAGTGATATGCGAGATAAAGCAAAAGAATTCTTGGGCAAATCAAAAAAGAAATTACAGGAGAGAGAAAATATGATCCATCAAGAGTTAATTTTAAGAGAAAGTGTTTCTAAGTAAGAAGGAGTAGTAATGGATAAAAAAAGAATTTTGATTATTGATGATGAGGCTCAAATGGTACAAATGGTTCAAATGCGTTTGGAAGCCGTGGGGTACGAAGTTATAAAGGCGCATGACGGACAAACAGGCCTTGAAATGGCAAAACAAGAAAATCCTGATTTAATTATTCTCGATGTCATGATGCCTAAAATGGACGGATATAAGGTGTGTGGTCTTTTGAAGGCAGATGCGCGATACAATAAAATTCCTATTATTATGTTTACAGCCCGTGCACAAGAATCTGATAAAGAGTTAAGTGAAGACGTTGGGGCAAACGCGTATATTAATAAACCTCTTAATGCTGAGGACATGATGAATAAAATCAAGAAATTATTGGGAGAGGTATAGGGAGGAAGAATGTCTAGAAAAGAAAAAAAATCATTAGGGGAGATATTGCTTGAGCAGGGCGTTATTAGCCAAATTCAATGGCAAGAAGTGCAAGAGGAAGAAAGGCGTGCGGATGAACCTGTTCGTAAGGTATTGTTGAGATTAGGGGTTATTTCTGAAGAAGATTTGGTTAATTTTATATCCCAGCATATGAATATTCCAAGAATTGAATTAAATAATTATTTGATTGATTCGAAAGTGATTGAATTAATTCCGGAGGATTTAGCCCGCAAACATCAATTAATTCCGATTCTTAAAATAGGTAAAAGCGTGACGTGTGCCATGGTGGATGTTTTTAATATTTATGCGATGGATGAAATATCTTTAAAAACAGGTTTAACCATAGAACCTGCTGTCGCAACAGAAGAAGAAATTAAGAAAGCTCTCGATGAACAGTATACGGTGCAAGGAAGTATGAGTGATGTTATCAAAGGCCTTGATGAACATAAAATAGGGGTGAAAGAAGGGGAAGATATTGAGGTTGACCGACTAAAAGGAATAGGAGAAGAGCCTCCGGTTATTAAATTGGTGAATATGATGGTGGCACAAGCTGTGCGTGAAGGGGCCTCTGATATTCACGTAGAGCCGGAAGAAAATTTATTAAAAGTGAGGTTTCGTATTGATGGGATTTTGCATGAAAAAGATTCACCCCCGAAGCATTTTCAATCGGCTATTATTTCACGCATAAAGATTTTGTCGGATATGAATATATCTGAACGAAGAAGGCCGCAGGATGGACGGTTTCAAATGAAAATGGATAATAGGCAAATTGATGTGCGTGTATCCAGTGTGCCGACGGTGTATGGTGAGAATATGGTTATGCGACTTTTAGATACAAGTAATATTATCTTGGGTCTTGATCAAATTGGTTTTCATAAAGATATATTAGAGACTTACAGAAATATTCTTAAAAAACCCAATGGCATAATTTTAGTAACCGGTCCAACGGGAAGTGGTAAAACGACGACGCTTTATGCATCTTTAAATTCTATTAATACGCCTGACAAGGGAATAGTTACCATAGAAGATCCTGTGGAATATCGTCTGGCTGGGGTTCGTCAAATGCAAATTAATCCGGATGTGGATTTAACATTTGCAAATGGTTTACGCTCAATTTTAAGGCAGGATCCGGATATTATTATGGTGGGTGAAATCAGAGATTTAGAAACAGCAGAAATTGCTATTCAAGCCGCCTTGACGGGGCATTTGGTTTTTGCAACCTTACATACAAACAATGCCTCAGGAGCTATGGCTCGTCTTATTGATTTAGGCGTTGAGCCATTTTTATTATCGTCATCCATTATTGGTGTTATTGCGCAAAGGTTAATCCGAACATTATGTAAAGAATGTCAGGGGCAGGGATGTAAAGTTTGTTTAAATACAGGGTATAAGGGAAGAAATGGAATATATGAATTGTTGATACCAAATGATGAAATACGGCAACTGACAATGAGTAAGTCCTCCGTCGAAGAAATTCAAAAGGCGGCGATTAATTCAGGAATGAAAACATTGAACGATGACGGAATGTCAAAGGTCGAGCAGGGGATGACTTCAAAAGAAGAGATTCTTCGTGTGACACAGGAGGAGGCATAATATGCCGACATTTGTTTATAAAGCGCGTGATGAGGTTGGAAAATCTATTGCCGGTATCATGGAGGCTGCTTCAGAAAATGAACTTATCAATAAATTGAGAAAATTAAGTTATATGCCGGTAAGTGTTGAGGAGTCTGTTCAAAAGATTGCAACGGAGGGTAAAAAATCAAGCCACTCTTTTAAAAAGATAAAATCTGAAGACAAGATTATGTTTAATATGCAGTTAGCAAGTATGCTTGATGCCGGTATCACATTGCTCAGTGCATTAAATATAATATCAAAGCAAATACAGAATGAGAATTTTAAAAGTGTCATTGAGAAAATTACACAATCTGTTTCCGCAGGGGCTTCTCTTTCAGAATCTTTGGTGCAACACCCGACGGTTTTTTCCAGTTTGTTTGTAAGTATGGTGAGAGCTGGAGAGACGGGAGGAAAGCTTAATGAGATTTTAAACAGACTAGCTATTTACTTAGAGAAACAAGAAGAATTAAAGCAGAAAATTAATGGAGCACTTTTTTATCCAATGATATTGATCGTCGCCGGTCTATTGGTTATTCTTGTGATCGTGACATTTGTCATACCAAAATTCATTGTGATTTTTGATAAAGCGGATGTTGTTCTTCCTTTACCAACGCAGATACTTTATGGATTTGGAATCGCGGTCAAAAAGTTTTGGTATTTAATGATTTTGGGTGGTTTTTTAGTAAGTTTGGCTATTAAATCTTTTATTAATTCGCCGAAGGGTAGGTTTAAATTTGATCAGTTAAAACTTAAAATACCGATTGTTGGATCAGTTGTACGAAAAGTTGTGGTGGCACGGTTTACCCGAACGCTGGCAACTTTAGTCGATAGCGGGGTATCTATGATGCAGTCTCTGGATATCATGCAGGATGTTGTGGGAAATGAAGTTTTTCGTCGTGTTATTGGGCAAGTGCGGAAAAGCGTTGAAAGAGGGGAACGATTAGATCAACCATTAAAAATGAGTGGTGAATTTCCTGATGATGCGGTTCATATGATTTCTGTAGGAGAGGAGACAGGGAAGTTGGGGCCAATGTTAAACAAAATAGCAGATTTTTATGATACAAGTATTGACTATCAAGTTAGGAAATTAACAACTCTTATTGAACCAATTTTTATCACAATTATGGGGGGCGTGGTAGGATTTATTATGGCGTCAATGCTTATACCCATTTTTGATATGGTTAAAACAATACAAAGATAAAATTAACTTTAAGAAATGACGTTCCTCGGAGCAAGTACGCAAGGTATTGACTTAAAACATTACAACGAGGCAAGCCTCGGGGAATTGAACCCGTTTGAGATTGGCTAAATAATTTGTTCAGCCAATCTCTTAATTAAATTAAAAAAGGAGAAGTTAAATGAAGAGGAAAGGTTTTACAATTATTGAATTATTAGTCGTTATTGCTGTCATTTCGATCCTGATTGGAATCGCTGTGCCCCGAATTAAAGGTATGCAGGATCAGGCGAATATGACCAAAGCGGAAGCTGAAACAAAGACAATTAAGGTGGCCATTGAATCTTATTACATAAACCAAACTCCAAATGCCTACCCAGCATCGTCTACGACAATTGTAAATACAACATTGGATAATCAAACGCCGCTGATTATTTCGGATATTTTATATGATCCATTCTTAACGACGAGTACGGAATATAATTATATCAAATCAAGTAATGGTCAGTATTATGTCATATTTTCTGTTGGCCCGGATGGGGTTGCGGATATTACAGGCATAAGTGATGCTGGTGTTTTAGCAGGGGCTGATGATGATGATCTTTATGCAACCAATGGGACAGGGTTCTAATAGAAAAGGTTTTTCTTTAATTGAAGTCATTATAACGATTGTTCTTTTGACGGTCGGTGTTATTTCGATCTTGCAGATGTTTAGCATCGGACTGTTTGCAGACGCAGAAACAGAGAATCAAACAACCGCTTTTTATTTGGCTCAAGAAAAGATGGAAGAAGTTCGTGACGCTTCATCTTACGCGAATATTGATTCTTTTGCGGCATCTAAAACAGCCCTAACCGGGAGTTTTATTGACTTTTCTCGTGAGGTTACTGTTTCTGGAACACCTAAGCAGGTCAATGTTATTGTTTATTGGAATGTTAAAGGGGCGGAGCAGAGTGTTGATTTGGTTTCATTATTTGCCGATTATAATTACTGATGAAAAAACAAGGGTTTACCCCGTTAGAGATAAAAAATGTACTTCACGTATGTTATTAAAAGTAAAAAAGATAATAATTGGTATACAGGGTATACCAAGGATTTACGAAATCGGATTAAAGAGCATAATGAAGGAAATGTCTTTTCAACAAAAACTAGAAGGCCTTTCGAGTTAATATATTATGAAGCATGTCTTAATGAAAAAGATGCTATAGCTAGAGAAAAATATTTAAAATCGGGGATGGGGAAAAGATACTTAAAAAATCGATTGAAGGTGTTTTTATCTCTAACGGGGTTTACCATATTAGAGATCCTCATCGTCATTCTCGCTTTAACGATTGTCGTTGGGGTGGTTAATAATGTGTATATCGTAGGGCTAGATTTGTGGAGTGAAGGAATTAGTCGTTCAAGTATTAGAACAGATCTTTCTCAAGCTTTAGAATTAGTCAGTAAAAATTTAAGAAGAGCAACAAGTATCGATGCCATAACAGCCAGCAGCATTACTTTTACAGCTGATTTAGGCGGTGGGAGTAGCTCATACCGCGTGTATCTCTACAATGCATCTGATTCAGAGCCGAACCCTCCTTATTCACAAGATAATTATGATTTGCGTTGGGCGCAAGGAACAACGACTTACGGTTCCGGGGCTAATTTAGCAACAGATATTGCGCAGCCAATCAATACTCCTTTTACTCAAAATGGTAATGTGATCACTTTAGACTTAACGGCGACGCGAGGAGAAGAAACGGTAAGGTTGCGTTCAAACGTTAGGCCAAGGAATTTGTGAAGATGTCCAGAAAGATCGGTTTTAATCAGCGTGGCGTTGTTCTTATTCTCACGTTTATTATTATGGTGAGTTTAATCGTCGTGGCTTCTTCATATATTTTTTTGGTTACGTATGACACGAGGAATGTTGGGGGACAGAAAAGTAATGTATCTGCATTTTATTTGGCAGAAGCGGGGCTCAATAAAGCTATTTATTATTTATTAAACACAGCCCCAGATAGTTCAACGGATAGTTCGTGGCGCACCACGGCTTATCCAGCCGTTCCTGGTGCTGGAAATACGGATCCGCAGCAAGAATCATTAGGAGGTGGGACGTACACAATGTGGGTTGAGACATCTGGAAGTGACGTTCAGATTACTGCCCGCGGGACCGCCAATGGCATTGAGCGAATCATTCGACAGGCTGTGTCGTATTCGGCGGGCGGGAGCGTCCCCGAAGCATTGACTTATGCAAATCATGCGGGGGGGAATGTTACCTTTGATGGCGCTCATAATGGAACAGTCACAGGGAATATCGGGGCGCAAGGAAACATTGAGGATTCCAGTAATATTACGGTCAACGGAACAGAGTCAGACAGTTCAAGTATTGTTACCCCGACGGTTGATTATAGTGAATATGAAAATATAGCGGATACCGTCGTTAACGGGAATAAAACATTTTCTAAAAACAATACGTATTCCGGGATTTGGTATGTGAAAGGGAATGCTATTATTGAAAAGAGTGTTACCATAAACGGGTCGTTGATTGTCGAGGGAGATATCGAAATAAAGAATGTGAATAATGTTGATATCACAGCTACGTCTCCTTACCCGGCGCTAGTAGCGCAAGGCAATATTGATTTAAGTGAGTCAAATAATATTAATATTACCGGGCCTATTTTTTCTGAAGGGAATCTCGTTTTTAAGGATATTGTAAATGTCGGCGTCATCGGTAGCATGGTTGCCGATGGAAATATAGAATTTGGGGATTCAAATAATTTTAGTGTCACCTTTGCTTCAAGCGACCCTCCGTATTTTTCTGGTGGAGAAGTTGGAGGAGTCGGGGCTTCCATAAATGCAGTTGCCAACAATTGGGAAGAAATGTAATGGCTGAAATTGATTTCAAAAAACTAAAGTTACAAAAAAAATTAGCTGCGGGAAAAACGACGATTGGCATTGATATTGGAACAAGTTCAATCAATATTGCTCAAATGGCGAAATATAAAGGAAAGCCCACATTAATAAAAACAGCCATTGTTTGTATTGAAAAAAAAGTTGATGAAGATAAAGGGCAGACAACATTAAAAGCTTTGAACAAAGCCTTATCCAATTTTAATACAAAGAATGCAAAGTTGGCCTGTGTTGTGAATTGTCCACAAACATGTGTTAGAAAAGTTATTACGCCTTATATGCCTAAGGATGAGCTTAAAGGAGCTGTTGGTCTGGAGGTCAAACAATCCATTCCGTTTCCATTCGAGGAAGCGGTTTTAGATTTTAATGTTATTGAGGACGTTCGGGATAAAGGTGTTGAAAAATTAAGTGTTATTGTGGCGGCTTCTCCAAAAGAAACGATTGCGCAATTGCTTTCTTATTTTATAAAGAAAAAGGCAAAGCCATTTACAGGAGCAATAAGTAAAAAATTTGAAGGCAAAGAGCTTGAGAATCCTTTAGGGATAAAACTTTCAGGGCTTTTGCCAATGTCGTTATGCATAGAAAATATTATTGAAAAATCAAATTTAAAAATGTCGGAGACTTTGGTTGCGGTTGAAATAGGGACGGTTGTTACGGAATTAAATATTTTTAAGAATTCACGATTACAATTTTCTCGGAAGATACCATTTTCAGGACAAGATATCACAAAAAGTTTAACAGGTGCATTAATGACGGAGCAAGGAAAAGTTGAATTAACATTAGAAGAAGCCGAACAAATTAAAAGAAAATATGGGGTTCCGAGAGTCGAAGATAATCAAATTGTAGACGGTAAGATTACAACTAATCATATATTATCTTTGGTCCGACCGAAAGTCGAACAATTGGCGAATGAAATTGAACGGTCATTTGATTTTTATCGAGAAGAAATGCATGGGGATAAGATTGACAGGATTGTATTGTTTGGAGGTGGGGCACAACTTAAAGGCTTGGATGAATTTTTAAGTAAGGAATTAGAACTCGAAGTTAACTTGGCTAATCCTTTGGAAGATATTGATATTTTAGATGATGAAGTGGTGGAAAATGCGATGGATGCGCATAAGTTAGTGTTAGCTATTGGAGCCGCTTCAAGCAGCATGAAAGGAATTAATCTTTTACCCGTGGAAACAAAGGGGGAATCAAATTCTTCGGTTCAAAAGGTTGCATTGAGTTCAGGTGTTTTTTCAGTGGCAATATTATTATTGGTAGCATATGGCGTTATAAAAAATAAAGAGATGTCCCTAAACAAGAGTTATCAATTGGACAATGCAGAATTGATGCAGTTGATGCCTCAATTACAACAATTAAAAGAAAAGAAAAAGATTGATCAATTATTGGCAAGAAGGCCTTCTTGGAGTGCGGCTTTAAAAGAGATTAGCCATATTGTTCCGGTTAATATGTATTTGATGGATATGGATTTAAATGATAATAGTTTGAGCTTAAAAGGTGTTATTGAGCATGGAGAAGTTTCACCCGAAAATTTAATTTCTCAATTTATGGTAAATTTAGAGCGCGGAATTTTTAATAATGTGAAATTAATTAAAATAGAAAAAAAAGAAGATAAGTTGTCTGCACTGCATTTTGAAATTAAATGTCAGGTGAATATTAAATGATGACTATTAATATAAGCAAAAAACAAAAAGTAGCTTTGATTCTTGGGGCTGTTTTTGTGGTCGGAACTCTATTAATCATATTTATTTATTTGCCAATATTGAACGAGTCGCAGAAGTTAATTTATAAATCTTTAGAAGTAGGTGAAAATGTTCAAGGTGTTAAAAATATTCTTAAAATTCAAAGCCAAAAAGAAAGGGTTGGTCGTCTTATTAATTATGATGGAGTTGCTTTGGCATTGAATGAAATAACAAGTGTCGGTCAGAAGAATCAAATAAATTTTATTTTGATTAGGCCTAAAGATGTTCAAAAAATGGAGTCTTTCGAATACAATCAATTGCCGATTCAGATTAATTTAGAATCGACGTACAAAAATCTTGGCCGATTTTTGCGAGATTTAGAACAATTAAAAGAAAGTTTTGTATTTGTGAAAAGTTTTAGAGTGAAACGCGATGAAAATATTTTGCCGTTAATTAAAACAAATATGGTTATTGAGGTTTTGTTAAAAGATGGATAAGGCTACCAAAGAAAAAAAATTAAAGATGCTGTTACCGATCCTGGGGCTTATTTCTATTTTTGTTTGGCTGCCAATGCTTAAAGGGTCTAACTCTAAAGGGAAACAATCGGCCAGTCAAATGAGCTATCCATCGATATCGGATATAAATGATTTATTTGTCTCGGTTCAGGCGATGGGTAAAGAAAAAGAAAAGACGTTGAGCAGATATAAAAATTGGGGACGAAGTCCTTTTGTTTCGATGCGTAGTTTAAAAAACTCTTCGGAAGGTTTTTCAGAAACTATTGTGGAAAAGCATTCAAATGATCCTGATCTGAAAGAAGAAAAGGTTTCTGTTTCTGATCCAGATGCAATTTTTGATGAATTGGTATTAAATGGTATTGTTTGGAACAGCAAAAATCCTAGCGCAATAATTAATGATAACGTTGTTTGGGTTGGGGCAGATATAGATGGTTTTAAGGTTTTGGAAATAAACTCTGACAGTGTCATCATCATAAATGATGGGGAGGATACCTATAAATTAGGACTCAAGTAAATCTAAGAATTTAACTATTAGTTATATTTTAAATAATATATGATTTTCATTTAAAAAAACTTTTTGAGTATTTTATGTTTATGCTAACGACAAAATTCTTGACTTTAAAAATGGCTTATGGTAGGGTTTTGTAAAAATAAATCAGTGAACATCGGAGGAGGGAATTGTATGCCTAAGAAATATTTAGGGTTTGCATCGCTAATTTTGTTAACAATGAGTGTTTTTGTCTTCAGCGGGTGTACGTTTATCTTTCAAAAGGGCCGCCGAGTTGACGTCGAAAAAATTTCTGTATTAAAAAACCAATTAAGTGAAATGGAACGGGCTAAGGCTGAATTAGAACGCCGGCTTCAGGATGAAATTGGCAATAATGAAGTGCGGATTGATATGCAAGACAAAGGATTGGTTATTACCTTTGTGGCCGAAGTTTTGTTTGCTTCGGGTAAAGATGCCTTGCGTGGGGGAGCGGCTGGTAAATTAAGTAAAGTCGCTAAAGTTTTGAATACCACGGTCAAGGATTATAATGTTGGAGTTGAGGGCCATACGGATAATATCCCGATTAAACATTCCGGATGGAAATCGAATTGGGAGCTTTCTTCAGCCAGGGCATTGAGTGTATTGCATTATCTTAAGGATAAGCACAGTGTCCCACCGCGTCGTTTGTCAGCTACGGGTTATGGTGAATTTCATCCTATTGATTCTAATGATGTAAAAGAAGGGCGACAAAGGAATCGTCGGGTTGAGATTGTTATTCTTCCCAAGGTAACAAAGAAGGGGCGTTAGTTGACAAATAATATTTAAGTTATAGGCGGACGACTTAAGCGTCTAGTCAATTTTAAGGGAGCAACCCGCAAGTTAAATGTGGGTTGTCTATTAGACTTGAAAGTTTTTGTTACTATTTTTGTTATTGTTATTGCTGTTTTGAGCGTCGTATTTGTTTATAAGTTTAATAATAAAGCTTCTGTAGCCCGTCAAGAATTAAACCAGGAACGTTATTCCAGGATGATTGCTGAAGAGAATATTGAAAAGAATAAGGCTGCTTTGCAATCTCTCAGAGCTGAGTTGGCGAGGGCGAAAGCTAAAGTTAAAATGACAAAAGGCGTTTTAAAGCAATCAGTGACAGTGAATAAGGGGTTGAAGGAACGGTTAGAGACTGCAGATTTAGTTAGGGAAACATTGGAACAAAAAATTATCGAGTTAGAAGAAATTGCCACTGAAGATGATATGGCAGAAGCAGTTGTCGATGAAGTGTATTAGTTAGGGGCAGTACTTAATACAGCGTTTTACTTGCTGGGGGATAAATAATCCCCCTTTTTATTTAATGGAATACATTGATACAGCCAAATTACCTCAGCATATTGCCATTATTATGGATGGCAATGGACGTTGGGCTAAGTCTAGAGGGCTTTCCAGGACTCAAGGGCATAGAGAAGGTGTTAAGCGCGTTGAGGAAATTGTTGAAATAGCACGGATTATGGGGGTTAAAGTTTTAACCCTATTTACATTTTCAACGGAAAATTGGCAGCGTCCGAAAAAAGAAGTGATGTTACTGATGGCTATGATTACGTCGAAATTAAATAAGAAGATTGAGAAATTAAGAAAAGTAAACATTAGATTTCAAATTATGGGGCGTACAGACCTTATTCCAAAGGAAGTTTTAAAGGCATTAAAGGCCGGCGAGAAGAAGACAAAAAATAATAGTGGGATGATTATGAACTTGGCTTTTAACTATGGTGGTAGGATAGAAATTATTGACGCGGTAAAAAATATTGCTAAATCAGTTCAAGAGGGCGCGTTAGATGTTGAAGATATTTGCGAAGAAACCATTTCGCAAAATCTTTACACGCAAGGGTTGCCTGATCCGGATTTATTGATACGTACATCAGGAGAGCAGCGGATCAGTAATTTTCTTTTGTGGCAGTTGTCGTATGCAGAATTATATTTTACCGATAAAAATTGGCCTGAATTTAATAAAGATGAATTTGAAAAGGCTATTTTAGATTTTCAGAGACGTGAACGACGTTTTGGGAGTGTGTAAGTGATTAGTAAAGACCGTCTTATTAGTTCAACCGTAATGATCAGTCTGACAATTTTTGCAATTTTGTCAGAGTGGGTTTTTATGGGGGTTCTTTTGGCTTTAATTATCGGAGGCCTTTACGAATTTTTTTACTTAATTAAGAAAAAAGGTATCCCCATTTATAGTTACACGGGAATCGTCATCGGTGCGATGATTCCGTTGGCTATTTTCTTTCGATTTGAATTAACCAGAAATTGGGAGCTTTTTTTCATTGTTTTAGTTTTGCTCTTAATATTTCTTTTGCAGCTTGGGCGTAAAGATAATGAAAATGCTATTGTCGGTATATCGACAACTTTATTTGGCGTAATGTACGTCTCATGGTTTTTTAGTTTTTTGATAAAAATTAGATTTTTATTGCCGGGTGTAGCTGGTGTGAAGTTGTTGGCTTTTATTTTATTGATTACTAAAGCCGGTGACATTGGAGCTTTGATCATTGGTAGTCGTTTTGGAAAGCATCCACTCTTGTCCCATGTAAGTCCTAATAAGACAATTGAAGGAAGTATAGGAAGTGCTGTTTTTAGTGCTTTGGCGGCTGTTTCGGCTAAATCGTTTATTCCACCAGAACTTCATTTTTCAGTCGGGCACATGGTGCTTATTGGGATTTTCTTTGGTGGGCTTGGACAATTAGGCGATATGTCAGAATCTTTGATCAAGCGTGATTGTAATGTGAAAGATTCGGGGAAAATGCTTCCGGCTTTGGGGGGCGTATTAGACGCGATTGATAGCCTCTTATTTTCGACCCCTGCATTTTATTTTTACATGAGCGCAGTGCTTGGGATGTCTTAGGAATAGTCAGAATTTTATGGCTCATAAAAATATTGTCATTCTGGGTTCCACGGGTTCTATTGGCGTCAATACGTTAAAAGTCATTGAGAGGTTTTCAGATAAGTTTAAAGTTGTCGGTATAACGGCTAATAATAATGTTCGTTTGCTGGAAAAGCAGATACGTGATTTTTCACCTCAATATGCGGCTGTGGGAACCAAAAATATTTCTGTATTAAAGCGGAATATTAATACAAAAAAAATAAAAATTTTAGACGCGGCTTCTGATTTAGAATGGCTGGTAGGTTTAAAGTCTGTAGATATTGTGGTGATCGGTATGTCGGGCAGTGCTGCACTTTGTCCATTCTTAAGCGCATTGCGCGCTGGGAAAAGGGTGGCAACAGCTAATAAAGAAGCTCTTGTGATTGCCGGCCATTTGATTAGGCATACGGCTAAAAAGCATAAAGCGGAAATTATTCCCGTTGATAGTGAGCAGAGCGCAATTTTTCAATGTCTTGAGGGACAATGTCGTCAAGATTTGAAAAAAGTTTATTTAACGGCTTCCGGGGGGGCACTTTTAAATGTTCCTAAAAGTCGTTTTAATCAATTATCTGTTCAGCAGATTTTGAAACATCCTCGTTGGAAGATGGGAAAGAAGATTACAGTTGATTCTGCGACGTTGATGAATAAGGGTTTTGAAGTTATTGAAGCAAAGTGGCTCTTTGATTTGGAAATGAAAGATATTCAGGTGCTGGTTCATCCAGAAGCAATTATCCATTCGATGGTAGAATTTCGGGATGGTTCAATTATCGCGCAGTTGGGGATGACAGATATGCGGTTGCCGATTCAATATGCCATGACCTATCCTGAGCGCTGGAAGGCACCTTTAAAGAGTCTTAATTTTGCAAAGTTAAAACAGTTGAATTTTGCTAATCCGGATTTTAAAAAATTTCCAGCATTGGCTTTAGCCATTCATGTTGGCCAAAAAGGCGGGACATTGCCGAGCGTTCTCAACGCAGCCAATGAAGAAGTAGTAGAAAGTTTTATTAACGGGAAAGTTTCATTTTCAAAAATTTACACACTTGTAGAGCGGATAGTGTTAAGACATAAAATTATTGATAAACCAAATTTAAAAGATATTCTCGCTGCGGATCAATGGGCGAGGGAGGAGGTTCAACCTTATTTATGATTGAACACATATTAGCTAATCTTCAGAGTATCGGCATATTTATTATTTTTCTTGGCATTCTTATTACAGTGCACGAGTGGGGTCATTTTATTACCGCCAAGAAATTAGGTATTAACGTGGAAGAATTTGCTTTAGGTTTTGGTCCGACACTTTTAAGTAAGCCCTACAATGGCACGAATTACATGATTAAGCTTTTTCCGTTAGGTGGTTATGTAAAAATGGCTGGAGATGAACGGGATCGATGTAAAGGTTTGCCCGAGGAGTTTCTTTCAAAGCCGCCGGGTCATCGGGCCTTAGTGGTCCTTAACGGGCCGGTAGTGAATTTTGTGTTGGCGTATGTTTGCCTTGTGTTGGTATTTATGCTGGGATTTTCTAATCCTTCGACCGTAGTGGTTGGTATGCGTCAAGGTCTGCCGGCTCAGGTATCAGGGGTTCAGTTAGGAGATAAAATTGTAGAGGTTGACGGGCAAAAGGTATTTTATTTAAAAGAAATAATATCCCATATTGCACAATCCACGCAAGAACAGGTGCAATTAAAAATTTTAAGAAATGGTCAGGAAATTGTAAAAAATATTGAGTCCAGAGTCGTTCATGAAAAAAATATGATTGGTCAGTATGAAGATAAGAGAACCATTGGGTTAGATGCGAATTCAAGTAAAGTTGGAGGTTTTAGTAAGGATGGTCCGGCGGAAGTTGCGGGATTTCAGGTAGGTGATCGTATTGTAGAAATCAATGGTCATGAAGTTTTTGGTTGGCAAGATTTGCAGAAGACTGTGAGTGAATCAAAGGAAAAAGCAATTACAATCAAGATTTTACGTGAAGGTCAGGAACTTACAAAAATTGTGGCACCGGAAATTAAAAAATTGAAAACACGATCCGGTGAGGAAAAAGAGAAACGGATGATTGGTGTCGGCGCTATGCCGGAAAAATGGGTGACGCACAAATTTAATTTGTGGACGGCATTAGGGCGAGGGTATCATGAATTTGTTGATATAACAACAATGACCTACAAAGCGCTTTATGCTATGGTGACGGGATCGATGTCTGCCCGAGAGAGTGTTGGCGGACCAGTGCTCATATTTAATATTGTTAAAGAAGCCAGTGCTTTGGGTTTTTCACATTTTCTTTTTATTCTTGGTGTGATCAGCCTTAATTTAGCCATTTTTAATCTTTTGCCCATTATTCCTTTAGATGGGGGCCATTTATTTTTATTGGCAATAGAAAAAATTCGGGGGCGAGCGCTTTCGCCCAAGGCAGATGATTTGATCTCCCGAGTTGGTTTAAGTTTGATGATCCTTTTGGCTTTGTATGTGTTTTACATTGATTTTGAGAGAATTGGGCTAATTAGTAAAATTAAAGGAATTTTTCACTAATTAAGAGATTGGCTTAACAAATTATTTTGCCAATCTCCAACGGGTTTAATTTCCCGAAAATTTTTATTGGAGAATAATCATGGATGAACAATTACGAGAGAAAATTAATCGTTATTTGATTAAAGATACAGATTTTCTTAAAGTTAAAGATACCATGAACGAAGATCAGTTACGTTTGTTTGTTAATCAAGCCATTGATGATTTTAGCGCTGAGGAAACTTTGGAGTTGGATCTTGCTCAACGGATGGGATTCATCCAGGAGTTAGTCAGTGCCGTTGTGAGCATGGGGCCTATCAAATCGCTTATGGAAGACAAAACCATCACGGAAATTATGATTAATGGTGCTAAAAAAGTGTACATTCAAAGGGACGGACGGATTATCAAAACAGATATTGTATTTGAGGATGATCAGCAGCTTTTACATACGATTCAGAAAATTCTTATTGGATCCGGATCGAATAAGCGTGTGGATGAATCATCGCCGTATGTTGATTTTTCTCTTACGGATGGCTCGCGAGTCAATGTGATTATTTCACCTTGTTCAATGGTTGGGCCGGTTATGACGATTCGTAAATTTCAAGATAATATTGCGACGGTGGATGATTTGTTGGAATTGGAAGAATTAGATAAAAGTATTGCGACTTTATTAATTGGGGCAATGAAAGCAAAATTGAATGTGATTTTTTGCGGGGCGACAGGGAGTGGTAAAACAACGGCTTTAAATGTTTTTTCTCGTCATATCCCATCCCATGAACGTATTGTAACGATAGAAGATACTCCGGAATTAGGTTTACTTCAAGAGCACGTGGTTACGTTGGTTTCCAAGGCTTCAAACATTGAGGGTAAAGGGGAAATTACAATTAGAGAGCTTTTTGTTAACTCTTTGCGTATGCGCCCGGATCGTATCATTATTGGAGAAATTCGTGGTGAAGAAATGTTGGATTTGATTCAATCTATTTCCAGTGGGCACAGCGGCTCGTTAGCTATTGTTCATGCTGAGAGCCCTGAAGATTGTTTTAACCGGATGGTGACGATGATTTTGATGACAGGTATTCGCTTGAGTAATGAGGAAATTCGAAAACAAGTCGTCAAAGCCATTGATTTGATTGTGCATGTAGAGTTATTTATGGATGGAAAACGTCGCGTGACAGCGGTCACAGAATTAGCTTATGATGAGTCAACAGGAAAAGTTACCCAGCATGATATTTTTCGATTTCAACAAAATGAAGTCAAAGAAGATGGAAACATTATTGGTGAATGGATCATGGATAAACGAAGACCTTCTTTTATTGAAAAGTATGAAAAAAGAAGAGTTATTTTACCGGAAGGTTTTTTTGAGGCATAAGCATGTATTGGTCTAATTATTTTATCCCAACATTAAAAGAAATCCCGATAGGCACAGAAGCTGTCAGTCATCAGCTATCGTTGCGTGCTGGATTAGTGCATATGCTGACTTCAGGGGTGTATTCTTATTTACCATTAGGTTTGCGTGTATTGAAACGTATTGAGGATATTATTCGTGAAGAAATGAATGCTGCCGGAGCGAGTGAGCTTTTTTTACCTTGCCTGCATCCTATGGAATTGTGGAAACAAACAGGACGTGATGAAGTTTTAAAGGATGTTATGTTCAAATTTCAAGATGGCCGTAAACGTCCGATGTGTTTAGGCCCCACGCATGAAGAAGTCATTACAGACTTGGTAAAAGGTTTTGTGCAGTCTTATCGGCAATTGCCGATTGTTTTGTATCAAATTCAGACGAAGTTTCGAGATGAATTGCGTACACGTTTTGGCATTGTGCGCGCCTGTGAATTTATTATGAAAGATGCTTACAGCTTTGATCGTGATAAGGCAGGGTTGGAAAAAAATTATCAACGTATGTTTGAGGCGTACAAAATTATTTTTAAACGATGCGGATTAGAAACCGTTATTTTGGAAGCTGACAGCGGGGCAATGGGGGGAGATGTTTCTCACGAGTTTATGGTTCCGGCGCCTATTGGGGAAGATGCGATTGTGTCGTGCGCATCATGTGAATTTCATGGGGGTATTAAAGAGGGGCAAGATGAAGGGGCAAATTGTCCGAAGTGTCAAAAAGGTTCCTTGCAAAAGCAGGTGACCATTGAATTAGGGCATATTTTTCAACTTGGAACCAAATACAGTGAGGCCCAGAAAGCTGTATTCTTAGATGAAGATGGGAAACAAAAACCCATGATTATGGGCTGTTACGGTATTGGGGTCAGCCGCGTGATTGCTGCCATTATCGAAAAACATAATGATGATAAAGGGATTATTTGGCCGAGTGGTGTGGCCCCTTTTGATGTAGAGATTTTACCCCTTTCTTCAAAGGACGGTGGTGAGGCCATCAAAGGATTAACGGATCAATATTATGCAGAGTTAACTAAATCTGGATGTGATGTCTTGGTTGATGATCGTCCTGAGAGCGCGGGGCGGAAGTTTAATGACGCTGATCTTATCGGGATTCCTTATCGTTTGACTATCGGGCAACGAAATTTGGCTCAAGGTAAAGTGGAAATCAAAATACGGGAAACAGGCGAAATGATTTTGGTAGATAAAAATGAGGCCAAACAAAAATTATTGGAAATGTTGGGTAAATAATAACCATGGCTTGTGAGGAAATATCTAAAATTATTGAATCTATTTTGACGCCGTTACTTGATGAATATGATCTTGAACTTTTTGAATTAAATATCAATACACATAATAAGTTTACGATGGTTGAAGTTATTGCCGATAAGGCTCGCGGCGGGGTTAATATGGGGGAGTGTGGCCGTATTAATAAAGCTCTTTCCAGAGAGATTGAAGAAAAAGAATTGATTGAAGGTAACTTTAGTGTTGATGTGTGCTCTCCAGGATTAGATCGACCTATGAAAGTTCAGAAAGATTTTGTGCGCGTTATTGGTCGAAATGCAAAATTTCATCTCACCGAACCTGTGGCAGGTAAATTGGAGCATGATGGTACAATTGAAGATGTTGAACAGGATGATGTTATTATTAAGACAAAATCTGAATCATTAAAAATACCGTTAGCAAAAATTAATAAAGCAGTACAAATTATTTAATATTAAGTGACGCGTCACTAGCGACGCGACACATGAGTCGCCGCCGAAGGCGGCTTAATTTGAGGAAGGATAGAATTATGGGAAACAATGAATTATTAACAATACTGGAACAATTAGAACGTGATAAAGGCATCGAGAAAGAAATTCTTATTGAAGCTGTTGAAACAGCGGTTGCTTCTGCGGCAAGGAAACTTTGGACGGTGGATAAAGAAGAGGATATTAAGGTTGTTCTTAATCCAAAAACAGGAAAACTTACAGCGTATGCCGGGGATCAAGAAATTCGATCGACTGAGTTTGGCCGTATTGCTGCTCAAACAGCTAAACAGGTGGTGATTCAGAAAATTCGTGAGGCTGAAAAAGATGTGGTTTTTGCGGAGTATCAGGTTAAAATCGGTGAAATTATTTCCGGGAGTGTTTATCGTTTTGATAAAGGCAATATTATTGTTGATTTAGGTAAAGCTGAGGCCTGCATTCCACGAAGAGAGCAATCAAGTCGGGAAGAATTCCGTCAAGGAGACCGTGTTCGTGTTTATGTTTTGGATGTCAGTCGGGAACACAGAGGGTCTCAGATTATTTTGTCCCGGGCACATCCTAACTTTGTTAAACGTCTTTTTGAACTGGAGGTGCCGGAAATTTATGAAGGTATCGTGGAAATAAAGTCGATAGCACGGGATGTGGGAGAGCGGACAAAGATTGCTGTTTATTCTAAGGATGAAAAGGTTGATTGTGTGGGAGCCTGTGTTGGCATGCGTGGATCGCGTGTTAAAAATATTGTTTCAGAAGTTCAGGGGGAGAAAATAGATATCGTGCGTTATTCATCAGATATCAAAGAATTTATTCAAGCGGCTTTGTCTCCTGCTGAAATTTCGCAAATTCAGCTCGATTTTGATGTCAAAAAAGCCAATATTATTGTGGATAATGATCAGTTATCTTTAGCCATTGGAAAGCACGGACAGAATGTTCGTCTTGCCAGCCAATTGGTTGGTTGGGAACTTGATCTATTTTCTTTTGAGCAATGGGAAGAAATCCAGAAGCAGCAGGCAGAAGAAGATGCTAAAGAAGAGGAAGAAAAAGCAGCAGAAGTTGTAGAGGGTGATGTAGAGGTAGAGGAAGGTTCAGAGGAAGAGGAGAATTCAGAGAGGGCTGATGAGGTTGAGGCAAATACATTGCAGGATTTGTCAGGTGTTGGAAAAAAAATGGTTGATCAATTGCAAGAGGCTGGTTTTGATTCATTAGAAAAAATTGCCGAGGCAGACACGTCGGGTTTGACACAGGTCAAAGGTTTAGGTAAAATCAAAGCTGAAAAAATGATTGGAGAAGCTAAATCATTGCTTGAGAAATAATTTTGAGTCAAGGGGTAAGGTTCTATCAATCTGTGTCCCTTTAAATAAGGAATAATTTATGACGGTTACGGAAATTGCAAAAATATACAATACAACGGATGATTACGTTTTAAAGACATTAAAGTCTTTGAAGTTAAAAGCTAAAGGTACTCAACAAGAACTTAATGCCGTGGTTGCGTCTGTTTTAAAAAGTGAATTAAATAAACATAAAGATACTATGCCTAAGAAAGGCGAGGAAAAATCGGAAAAAGAAACGACGACTAAGAAAAAGGCTGTAAAAAAGAAGGCTGTAAAAAAAGAAAAAGAAGATTCTGAGACAAGCAAAGAAAAGCCTGTTAAAGAAAAGGTAACGAAAGTCAAAGAAACGAAAGTCAAAGAAACGAAGGTCAAAGAATCCAAGGTCAAAGAAACAAAAGTTAAGAAATCAAAGGTTACAGAAGTCGAAGCTAAAAAGACTGAAAAGCCGGAAGCAACTACGACAAAAAAGAAAGCCACTACTACGAAAAAAGTTGTTACAAAAGAGCCTGTTAAGGCAAAAGTAAGGATTAGTAATGCCCCCGTTATTACTTTAAAACCTTTGAGTCGTAAAAGACGAAAACCTACAGGACCAGGATCATCTGATGCCAGTAAGACAGCTCTTAAACATCAGGCAGAAAAAAGTAATGTGCCAACTGTTCCTGAAGGTGGTTTGGCCGCAGCGATAAAAGAAGCTTCGGCTGCATCTTTGGCAAATAAAGAATCTTCGGAACAAGAGGCTGTTCCAGAAAAATGGATAAGAGATGAATCCTTGCCGGATTTAGAAATCAATCTTCCTGTTACGGTAAAAGAATTAGCGATTAAAATGCAACAGAAACCAAGCTTTGTTTTGAAAGAGTTGATGAAATTGGGTATTCTTGCGCATATTAATCAAAATCTTGATGGAGATATTGTTAGTCGATTGACGATTAAGTTTGGATATAACTTAGCAAAGATTAAGACACAAGAAGAGCAGCTTATTGATATTCATAAACATGAAGAAGAAGATCCAAAACTTTTAAAGTCACGGGCTCCGGTTGTAACGTTTATGGGGCATGTTGATCATGGGAAAACTACCCTTGTAGATAGAATCAGGAAAACAAAAGTTGCCGATGCTGAGCATGGAGGTATTACGCAGCACATGGGAGCCTATTCTGTTGATCTTAAGAAAGGACGGATTACCTTTTTAGATACACCCGGACACGAAGCGTTTACATCGATGAGAGCGCGTGGCGCACACATTACAGATTTAGTTGTTCTTGTTGTCGCTGCTGATGATGGTATTATGCCGCAGACACAAGAGGCCATTGATCATGCCCGTGCGGCTAATGTTCCTATTGTTGTGGCGTTGACAAAAATTGACTTGCCCAATGCAGATTGTGATCGTGTTAAAAAACAGTTGGCTGAAATAAATTTGGCTGCAGAAGACTGGGGTGGAAAAACGGTGACTATCGGTGTATCTGCCATTACCGGAGAAGGGGTTGATGAATTGTTGGAATTGATTCTTCTTGAGTCTGAAATGTTAGAGCTAAAAGCTAATACTCAGAAAAAAGCTTCGGGTATTGTCGTTGAAGCCCATATGAGCCAGGGCAAAGGTGCTGTAACAACGATGATTGTGCAAAGTGGAACATTAAATGCCGGTGAATTTGTTGTTGTAGGTCCTTATTATGGCAAAGTAAGAGCCATGTTTGATGATCACGCTCGCTCTGTAACAGCAGCTGGACCTTCTATGCCGGTAGAGGTGTTAGGTTTGTCTGATGTGCCTGAGGCAGGCGACATGTTTTATGTTGTGGAGGACGAAAAGCGAGCCAGAGATATTTCTTTTAAACGGCAGGAGCAGTTAAAAGATAAAAGATTGCATGAAAATCAGAAGCTTACACTTGAAGACCTTCATGCACAGCTCCAGGAAGGTGCTGTTAAAGAGCTTAATGTAGTGTTGAAGTCAGACGTGCAAGGATCATTAGAGGCGCTAAAAGATTCTTTATCCAAAATTCCTAGTGATAAGGTCAAAATAAAATTTATTCATGTTGGCGTCGGTGAAATTAATACATCAGATGTTCTTTTAGCCGCAGCTTCCAAAGCAATTATTATTGCATTTCATGTTGGGACAGATGTGCGGGCTAAAGAAGAGGTGAGGCGCCAGCCGGTTGAAATACGGGAATACCGTATTATTTATGATGCGGTAACAGATATTAAACAAGCCCTAGAAGGATTGTTGGAAGCAAAAACAAAGAAAAACTTTTTAGGGCGAGCAGAAATACGTCAGGTTTTTAAACTTTCTAAACACGGTATTGTTGCTGGTTGTTATTTGATGAAAGGGAAAGTCCATCGCAAAGCTCATGCGGATGTTATTCGGAATGAAGAGGTTGTTTTTTCCGGTAAACTTTCATCTTTAAAGAGATTTAAGGATGATGTTAAGGAAGTGACAGAAGGAATGGAATGCGGTATTGTTGTTTCCAATTTTGATAAATATCAATCCGGCGATATTATTGAGATGTATGAATTAGAATCGGTAGCTCAAAAATTATGACAAAGACTGTTTTTAGTGCGATGCGTCCGACAGGTAAGCTTCATTTGGGGCATCTTGTTGGTGCTTTAACAAATTGGCTTGACCTTCAAGAAAAGTATTCCTGCCTATTCTCCATTGTTGATTGGCATGCCTTGATGGGAGAGTATGAACAAAGTAAGACAATTCACGAGAATGTGATTGATATGGCGATTGATTGGATGGCTTGTGGTATTGATCCATCAAAATCCATTCTTTTTGTTCAGTCTCATGTGCCGGAACATTTAGAACTGCAGATGATTTTTTCCTGCATAACGCCTTTAGGTTGGTTAGAGCGTAATCCCACTTACAAAGAGCAACTGCGTGAGATTAAGACGCGTGATTTGCAAACTTATGGTTTTTTAGGGTATCCTGTTTTACAGGCGGCGGATATTTTACTTTACAAAGCTAATGCTGTGCCTATTGGTGAAGACCAATTGCCTCATCTTGAATTATCCCGCGAAATTTCTCGACGATTCAATCATATTTTTAAAAATGAGTATTTTCCTGATTGCGAAGCCATATTGACTAAGACTCCTCGTCTTTTAGGGATTGATGGTCGGAAAATGAGCAAGAGTTATCAGAATGCAATCCATCTTTCAGATTCTAAAGAGGACGTGACAAAGAAAGTAAAAAATATGTTTACCGATCCGAAACGGATTAGGCTTTCTGATCCAGGTCATCCTGATGAATGTAATGTGTGTGAGTATTACAAGGTTTTTGCACCAGAAAAAACTGAAGAAGTTCAGGAATGGTGTACGAAAGCTCAAAAGGGATGTACGGACTGTAAGCAAATTTTAACAGATGAATTGATGCGGCATTTAGAACCTATTCAAGAAAAAAGGGAAGCATTAAGCAAAAATAAAGACCGAGTGAAAGATATTTTGTATGGTGGTCAAAAACGCGCTAAACAGATAGCCCAAGAAACCATGGGGCAGGTCAAGGAGATCGTATTCGGATGACTTACAAATTAAAGCTCGATGTTTTTGAGGGACCACTAGATTTACTTCTTTATCTTATTAAGAAGGATGATATTGATATTACGGATATTCCTATTGCTGAGGTAACAGATCAATATTTGCAGTACATAGAAATGATGAAAATTTTGGATTTAAATGTTGTTGGGGATTTTTTGGTTATGGCAGCCACCTTGATGCATATTAAATCTAAAATGCTTCTGCCTCCCGATCCAAATGCTGAAGAAGGGGAAGAAGAGGATCCACGCGATGAATTAGTGAGACGTCTTCATGAATACAAAAAGTTTAAAGAAGTTGCTGGTGTTTTGAAAACGCGGGAAGAAGATCGTCAAGATTTGTTTCCACGTGTGGTTGATGAGCAGACAACAGAGAAATTAAAAGAAGATTCTAAAGAAATTTATTTTGAGGCTAATCTTTTTGATTTGATTAATGCCTTAAGTGATGCTTTAAAGAAAGTTCCGGAAGAAGTTATTCATGAAATCATCCAGGAAGAGTTTACTATTGAACAGAAAATTCATGATATTTTGCATTGTCTTTTGGAACAGGATAGTACGAAGTTAAAAACTGTATTTGAAAAGGCTAGGAATAAGGTTGAAATGATTGTGACTTTTCTTGCAGTACTGGAACTTATCAGGTTAAAAGAAATTAAAGCTGTCCAGAAAAACGTATTTGGTGATATTGAAATTTTGCGGAATAAGGATAACATGGTTCCAGCAGATAATTAGAGATTAAATAATTTTAAGGTGACTCGTCGCTCGTGGCGCGTCGCTCGTAAAAAATGAGTCACTCGCCACGAGCGACGATAAAATGAACGAAAAACGTAAAATTATTTTCAATCAAGAAAATTCTTCCGCATCTGAAAGTAAAAACAGTTCCGGCCGAGATTCATTGCACCAGCAGGAAACTGAAGAAGATCAAGTTTACAGTCTATCCTTACGCCCTTCCCGTATTGAAGAATTCATTGGACAACAAGAACTAAAAGATAACTTACAGGTTGCTCTTCAGGCGGCGCAACAACGTAAAGAGCCTATTGAGCATATGCTTTTTTCCGGCCCTCCGGGTTTGGGAAAGACTTCCCTTGCTAATATTGTGGCCAATCATATGGGAGCACGTCTAACCACAACATCCGGTCCATCTATTACACGGGCTGGTGACTTGATTGGTATTTTGACAAATTTAGAACATGGCGATGTTTTATTTATTGATGAAATCCATCGCATGTCCAAAACGGTTGAAGAGTTTTTGTATCCGGCCATGGAAAATTTTAAAATTGATTTTATTGTCGATAAAGGCCCATATGCGAAAACGATTAATTTTAATTTAAAACCATTCACACTCATTGGCGCTACAACACGCAGTGGGCTTTTAGCTGCTCCTTTACGCGATCGTTTCGGCATATTTTATCATTTAGGATTTTACCAGCCGGAAGAGTTAAGCACGATTGTAACAAAGTCTGCAGAGAAATTGAATGTGACCATTATGCCGGAAGCTTCTTTAGAGATTGCCCGTCGGGCTCGTGGGACTCCACGTATTGCTAACAGGCTCCTGCGTCGCGTCCGTGATTATGCTCAAGTTAAGACCTCAGGAGAAACGATTGGAAAGCACGTTGTAGATGAGGCGATGGGTACGCTCAGAATTGATGTTGCAGGTCTGGATGACTTAGATCGAAGATTAATGCAAGTCGTCAACGATCATTACAAAGGTGGCCCAGTGGGTATCGAAACCCTAGCCGCCACCCTTAACGAAGAACTCGATACAATCGTCGACGTGGTAGAGCCATATCTTTTGAAAATCGGTTTTCTTAATCGAACCCCCCGCGGTCGGGAATTAACAGATGCAGCCGTGCAGCATATTTTGGTGAATAAAGTGTAATACCAAATCCATTAAATAATTTCTCTTTTGGTAGTGGCTATTCTTGTAGAAGCATTCGAGAAAAGCCAAATGGATTATGGTCATTATTTAATGGAATTGGTATAAATGGCCAAGACATTAATTTTTGTTGGTATTGTTTTTATCCTCATTGGGATTTGTTTTCAGGTTTTTGGGAAGATTCCTGGAGTTGGCAGGCTGCCTGGGGATATTTTTGTTAAACGGGATAACTTTAATTTTTATTTTCCTCTTACAACCTGTATTCTTATCAGTACCATCCTGAGTTTTATTTTCTTCTTATGGAATCAAAAGTAAACAAAAAATCGTACCGCAAGCTTCCAAGGTTTGTTTGGGGTATTTTGTTGTGTTTTTTGATGGTGTATTCATCACCGTATGTCTTAGGTCGAGGTGAAGAAAAATTCATCCGGGTGGCAATTTTAAAGAATGTTAATAATTTTGTAATATCCGTCAGAGGAAAATACACGATTATTGATCCCAAGACCCAGGAAGTTTTGAGTCACGGTCGACGTTTGAGCCGATCACGGGTCATCCTGCGTGACGGAGGGATTCATATTGGGCTTAGTTTTTATGCACGGAAAGAGCTTCGGTTGTTATTGCAGAAAGATGCAACTCTTGAACGTACTGGAAAGAAGAAACGATATCGTGGTGCCATAGATATTTCTGTGAATAAAAAAGGACAATTGTTGGTTATCAATGCGGTAGAGTTGGAAGCGTACATTAGGGGTGTTTTGTATCATGAAGTTTCGCACCGTTGGCCTTTGGAAGCTATTAAGGCACAGGCCGTAGCCGCACGGACATATGCTTTGTATCAAGCTGAGGTGAATAAAGAAGGGCCGTATGATGTGACCAGCGATATTTATTCGCAGGTCTATGGTGGCCGAAGTGCAGAACGGTACCGGACCAATATGGCAGCTGAACGGACTAAGGGGCAGGTACTGCTTTACAATGGTAAAATTCTTCCGGCATATTTTCATGCTTCCTGTGGCGGTCATACCGAGAATGTGAAAGAATTGTGGAAGCATGATCTGGCGCCGTTACGGGGACAAAAATGTGTTTATTGCCAGTTAACACCACATTATGCATGGAAGAAAAACTTTCAGTCTAAGAGCGTCCAAGATAAATTGAATAAACATGGTTACACGTTAGAATTAATTAAAGAAATCCGTATTCTTAGTCGAGCAAAGAGTGGACGGATAAAAGATTTGCAAATTACGACGAGGGATGGTAAAACAGTGACCCTTGCCGGAAAGACATTTAGGCATATTATTGGTCCTAATGAATTAAAAAGTAATTTTTATGATATTGAGATGAACGGGTATTATTTCGATGTCCATGGGCATGGTTGGGGGCATGGAGTCGGTATGTGCCAATGGGGCGCGTATGCCATGTCACAGCAACGGAAGAATTACAAAGAAATTTTAACGTATTATTACCCCGGAGTGAAAATAACATCATGGAAATAGGAATTGTCGGATTGCCGAATGTTGGAAAATCAACTTTGTTTAATGCTTTAACAGGGGCAGGGGCCCAGGCAGAAAATTTTCCGTTTACAACGATTGAACCAAATGTCGGTATTGTGCCGTTACCGGATGAAAGACTTAATCGATTAGCTGAAGAATTTAAAAGTCAGAAAGTGACACCTGCGGGTATTCGTTTTGTAGATATTGCCGGTCTTGTCAAAGGGGCAAGTAAAGGCGAGGGGTTGGGTAATAAATTTTTGGCTAATATTCGTGCTGTGGATGCCATTGCCCATGTGGTGCGTTGTTTCCGAGATGAAAATGTCGTTAATGTAGCAGGCGATCTTAATCCTCTTGAGGCTGTTGAAACGATAGATACGGAACTTTTGTTGGCAGATTTGCAACAAGTTGAGAAGGCTTTGAACAAAATTGAGGGAGCAGCACGTGCTGGCGATAAGGTGGCGAGAGAAAAACAAGTTATTCTTAAGGAATTAAGTGAAGGTTTTAATGAGGGAAAATCTGCTCGAGTTTTAGATGTTGATGAAGATGTTGTGAGTGAATTTCAATTTCTTACGGGAAAGCCATTGTTGTATGTGGCTAATACAGATGAAGGAGAACTGGATTCCGGTTTGTTTGACCCTTTAAAATCGCGTGCTACTCAAGATCAGGCAGAGTTGGTGAGTTTGTCGACCAAATTAGAAACTGAAATTTTAGAATTACCTGAAGCGGATCGTCGAATATATTATGAAGAAGCGGGTATTACTTCACCGGGGCTGACGCGATTAGCGCGCGCCGGACAGGACCTTTTAAAACTTGTTTGTTTTTTTACGGCTGGGCCGAAAGAGACCCGGGCCTGGCTTATTCCTCGGGGCACCAAGGCTGCTAAGGCGGCCGGTAAAATTCATAGCGATATTGAGCGTGGATTCATTCGTGCTGAAATTTATCCTTACAAAGAACTCATGCAATTAGGTTCTTACAAGGCTGTCCAGGAAAAAGGCCTTGTTCGTCTTGAAGGAAAGGATTATCAAATTCAGGACGGGGATGTCGTTTATTTTCGTTTTAGTGTTTAAGTCTTTAATTTATGATGAGGAGGTAAAATAATGTTTGTGTTTATTGCTGGATTTTTTCTTTTGGCGGCATTGATGTTTCAAATAATAGAATTAAGAAATTTGTCACTTTTGCGGGATGTTTCTGCAACGTCGTATGTCATTTTTACAATAGGATTCTTTTTGTGGGGTATTTACGGAATTAATACCCATTTAATAGCTTTTTCGGTGGTGGGTTTTTCAGGTGTACTTTTGTGTGCTTTGGCGATTAGTTTAAAGCTTATGGATCAAGGCGATGACGGCGAATAACATTACGAGTTTGACGAATCCACGGATTAAATCTGTGGTTCGGCTAAGGAATCGACGGCAAAGGGATCAGGATGGATTAACAATTGTCGAAGGTCTTCGTGAGGTTCAATGTGCGTTGGCTGCAGGAGTTTTGTTGCAAGAATGTTTTGTGGTGCAAGAAGAGATTACGAGCCCTAGGGCTCAGAATCTCAAGGATTTGATTTTAAAAGAAATTAGTAAACTAAAGATTCCAATCGTTACAACACCTCCAGCTGTTTTTCAAAAAATATCTTACGGTGATCGTCATGAAGGTGTCTTAGCTGTTTGTAAAGTGCCCGTGGATTCATTTGAACAGTTTAAGGGGGAATTGAAGTCTTTATTTGTTGTCGTTGAACATGTGGAAAAGCCGGGAAACTTGGGGGCGATTTTAAGGACGTGTGATGCTGCAGGCGTTGGAGGTGTTATTGTGTGTGATCCTAAGACAGACCTTTACAATCCTAATGTCATTCGTGCAAGTTTGGGCACAGTCTTTACGAATAAAGTTGTGGTAGCATCCAATGAAGAGGTTTTAGCATTTTTAAAAAAGAAGAAGGTTAAAATATGTGCAGCTTTACCGCAGGGGAATGCGGTGTACACAGAATCGCCGTTGACAGGTCCGTTAGCTATTGTTGTAGGAAGTGAGGAAAGTGGATTAAGCGATTTCTGGCCACAGTATGCTGATTGGCAAGTTCGTATTCCTATGCACGGAGAGGCCGATTCTCTTAATGTTTCTACTTCGACAGCTATTTTGCTGTATGAAGCATTGAGGCAGAGGAAATTCTAGCTTTCAGACGTCAGCAATCAGACGTCAGTCATAATTAAATGATTTTAAAAGCTGAAGGCTGCAGACTGATTGCTGATGTCTGAAAATTGCCGAGCAAAGCGAGGTTTAACTAAAATGCGTTTACAAGTATTTTTATCTAGAAATGGGGTTTGTTCCCGTCGGAACGCTATGGATTTGATCAAAGCCGGACATGTTACGGTCAATGATCGATGTGTCCGTGAGCCATCAACGGGTATTGATTCTGACACAGACAGAGTTCATGTTGATGGTCAGAGGGTTAAGGATAAAGTGTACACTTACGTTTTGTTACATAAGCCAACCGGGTATGTGACGACAAAGACTGATCGATTTGCAGAAAAAACAGTGTTTGAATTATTACCCAAGCAGTATGCCCATTTGAGTCCGGTTGGCCGGTTAGATAAAAATACGGAGGGGCTTTTACTTTTTACTAATGACGGGGATATGATTTTTAAATTGACCCATCCCAAATTTCATGTCGACAAAACATATTTTGTTAAGGTTGCCGGGAAGCTTGATGGCGAAACTAAACTAAAAGTAGAAAAAGGTGTTTGGCTTAAAGGATGGAAAACAGCGCCGGCTAAAATTAAAAATATTCGGCGATTAAAAGACGAAACGATGCTTAATATTACCATTCATGAAGGACGTAAACGACAAATTCGTCTTATGTTTGCTAAGGTTAAACATAAAGTGATGTACTTACAGCGTGTTTCTCAAGGTCCATTGCAATTGGGCGTATTGAAAAAAGGGCGTTTTAGAGTATTGAAAGGAAAAGAAATAGAAAGATTAAGTCTTGCTGTCTCTCAATGATTTTTATTTTTAATTAGGAATTTCTAGCTTTAAAGAAATTCCAAAAGGGTCTAATTCCCCGAGGCTTGCCCCGAGGAGATTCATTTTCTTTTACAACATATGATTACTATTACAGATTTAACTATGGGGTTTTCTCAACGGACGTTGTTTAAAGATGTCGGTTTGAGTATTTTTCCAAATGAAAAAATTGGTCTAACCGGGCCGAATGGAGCTGGTAAAACAACGCTTTTTTCTATTATTTTGGGGAGTACGGAACCTGTCAGTGGGCAAGTCCAGATTCAGAAAAATATTAATATTGGATATCTACCACAGGAAGCTCATTTCACGTCCAAAAAAACTGTTCTCGATGAGCTGACAGAAGGGGACCAACGCATACGTGATTTGAAAAATGAAAAACGGAAATTAGAAGATGCCCATAAGGCGGATTCTCATCGTTACGGAGATATTTTGCATGAATTAGAGCAATTAGGCATTTATGACATTGAGCATAAAGCTGAAAAAATTTTAATGGGATTAGGTTTTAAAGAAGAGGATTTTGAAAAGCCCATTGTGGAATTAAGCGGCGGCTGGCAGATGAGGACGCTTTTAGCAAAATTGTTGACCTATCCGTATGATGTGATCCTTTTGGATGAGCCGACGAACTATTTAGATTTATCGGCAACGCTTTGGTTAAAAAGTTTTTTGCATGCATACAAAGGCGCTTTTATTCTTATTTCACATGATAGGCTTTTTTTAAATGATGTGACAAATTACACCATTATTCTCGAAGGCGCGCAGATGTTGAAAGTGAAAGGGAATTACGAGGAATTTGAACGGCAGAGAGAAATGACTCAAAAGACTCTGGAAAAAAAGCAAAAGGTGATTGAGAAAAAGCGTAAGCAATTAGAGCGTTTTGCGCAAAGATTTCATGCCCAACCGAATAAAGCTGCTTCTGTGCGTAATAAGCGCAGGATGATTGATCGCCTTGAAGACGTGCAATTAAGTACGGAAAATAAAAGTGTTGGTGTTTTTGAGTTTTCAAATGTCCCATCTAGTGGTTACCTTGTAGCCCATTTAGAAAAAGTGAGTAAGGCTTATGGGCCTAAACAAGTGTACAAAGATGTAGATTTAGAAATTACACGTGGACAAAAAGTTTGTTTAGTTGGACCTAATGGGGCTGGAAAGTCAACGCTTTTAAAAATGTTGGCCAAGGCCCTTGAGCCGGACACTGGAAAACTTAAATACGGGCATAATGTTGAATACGGATATTTTTCTCAAACAAGGCTCGATGTTCTGCAACCGCATCGCAGTGCTTTTGATGAAGTTATTACGTCTGGTCCGCCCGGTACCCCAGCTTTAAAAGTAAGGGCTTTGTTAGGTTTATTCAATTTTCATGGGGATGATGTTTTTAAACAAGTAAAGGTTTTATCCGGTGGGGAGAAGAGTCGGTTAATCCTTGCTAAGCTTCTCATCAATCCTCCAAATTTTATGTTGTTAGATGAGCCAACAACGCATTTAGATCTTGATGGTGTAAAGGCTTTGACCTCAGCTTTGCAAGGATATGAGGGGACGGTATGTTTTATTAGTCATGATTTGTATTTTATTCAGGAAGTGGCCGATTGTATTATTGATGTTAATGGCGGAAAGTTAAAGACGTATCTTGGTGGATTAGATTATTATTTAGAAAAAAGCGGACAAAAAACTTTAGGGGGATCTAAGCAGGCGAGTGGAAAAGTGTCGCAAGATAAGGCTCAGGTGGCGTCATTAACTCAGGGGAAGAAGGGGAAGAAATTAAAGCAAAAAGGCGGTTCAAAATTAGATGCCTTGCATGATCAGCATAAACAAGCCCTTAAGCGTATTACACAGATTAAAAATGAAATAAAGAAATTAGAGCAAGAGCAAAAAGATTTAGAGATGGAAAGTTATGTAAAGTCACGGCATTTATCGAAATCTTTTGATAAACAAGATTCGGGAACACTTAAAGAATATGGACAGCGTCTGAAATGGATTCAAGGACGGCAGAGAGACATTGAGAGTACGATTAAAAGTTTAGAAGAAGAAAAAACTAGAATTAGTAAATAATTTTTATGAAGCTTAAATTAGACATGCATGATATTTATTCTGAGGGTAAGAAGCTTGAATCAGCGTTGGCGGGTATTATGCAAGAAGCACAGACGAAAAAGGCTAAGTTGGTTGAGATTATTCCCGGGAAGGGAAGCGGACAGTTGAAGAAATATGTTTTACGTACTCTTGAAAAAAAGTATAAAGGCATTTATCATAGGATTGAAAAAGATGATAAAAATTGGGGTCGGATTTTTGTTCATTTCCGTTGGAATAAATCTTGAGGGATAGCTATGAAGCGACTGAGTGTTCTTTTTTTGCCGTATAGGAAATTATATAATTTCCTATCGGCACCAAAAATACGCCTCAAGTTATTGATGAATGCAATTTTCTTGAGTGTTTTATTTTTATCGAGTTGTACTAAATTAAAGTACCTTCCGCAGCTTTTAACTCTAAAAGATCTGGCTAATGAGCAGGAACAACTTAATCAGCATGTTGAGGAGGCTGATAAAAAATTCCAGAATCTTTTACAGGCCATTAAAACAGACACCATTCGTGTGTATGCTAATCAAAAAGGTATTATTGAGGCTTTCGGTGATCCGGTTCTTATTGAGGATGTCGTAGGTCATACGAAGGCTTCAGTAGAATGGATGTATCGTTACTCCACGCAGTTTTTTACTTCAGAAAAAGTCTACCTGTATTTTGATTCTTCTAAAAATCTTATTGAATGGGAATATGTGCCTGGGAAGGGATAGAAATTTTAAGGTAGATCGTCGATCGTGACGCGTGGCTCTTAAAAAACGAGTCACTAGTCACGAGCGACGAGCCACTAAAAGTCGCCGAGCGAAAGCGAGGACTAATTCATTTCGGTCGTTTAATCTTAAGAATTTTGTATGTGAGTGTGCCCGCAGGAACCTGGAGATTTACTTCTTCCCCTTCGGTATGCCCGAGAAGCCCTTTGCCAATAGGAGAGTGAATAGAGATTTTACCGGCGTCAAAGTCAGCTTCCTCAGGAGAAAGGAGTTGATATTTCAACTCTTCTCCGGTATCGACGTCTTTTAACGTTGCAATGGCTCCGATAAAAATTTTATCAGATGGAATATCCTCATCTTCGATAATTCGGGTTTTGGCTAATTTGTCTTCCAAGCTGGTAGATCGGGCTACGTTGTGAGCTTGAGCCTCTTTGGCTGCATCATATTCGGCATTCTCGGAAAGGTCACCTTGAAGCCTGGCTTCTTCAATAGCACCGGAAATTTTGATGCGGTCTTTTTTAAGGTCTTCTAACTCACCGAGTAATCTTTCAAAACCCGCACGTGTTAAATAAATTTCATCAGACATGTTTCTCTCCTTTGGGGTGATTACATTTGTTCAACAGCTTTCATCATCACAGGAATAACTTCTTTGGCTTCTTCTTTATTCATGCGGCCTAATTTAGCAAAGCGCCATTCTTCTTCCGCATTTTTATTTTCTCGTGTTACTTGAAGTTTTTTGATCCCGTTGTTGTAGCAATAGACCCCAACAGAAATTCGTGTTTCTTCAAACTCTTTGATTTCTTTGAAGGATTCAACATCTAATGATTTGTCGTATGGCATTTTTTTCTCCTTTGAGAGATTGTCCAAAAATTACTTGGACAATTGTTTGATTTTGATCAACGTACTTTTACGTTAATTTAAGAAAATTTGTTTAATTAGGAATTTCTAGCTTTAAAGAAATTCCAATTTTGGACAACTCCTCATTTAAAGTCCTGGAAATCCTCCGGGTAAAACTGATTTCATTTTTTGTGCGGCTACGTTTTGTGATTTTTTAACGGCGCCATTGATACTGCGTAGAAGTTCAGACTCTAATTTAGTTTTGCGGTCTGGAGTAAGAAGATCTTCATTTACTTCAATGGATTGAAAATATTGTGCCCCATTAATGGTGATCTTAATCCCACGGCCTTCATCAGATTCTGTAATTGAGGCATCTAACTCACGTTTGATTTTGTCAGCCTGCTTTTTCATTTCCATGAGTTGTTTCATTTTGTCAAACATCTAAAACTCCTTAATTAAAATAAATCATTTGTTTGTTTATATTCATTTGGGGAAGATTCATGATGAATTGAATATGTTGAATTTTCTATTTTGGGTTTACCCAAATTGCCAATATTATCCGCTAGTTTGTGTAAAGAGGTAACCAAAAATATTTGTAAGAAAATGATCATAAGATAAACGATAAATGGGGAAAAGTCAAGCCCCATGGGGGGAATAATTCTTCGAATACGGGTCAGAACAGGTTCGGTTACCAGATGAAGAAAATGAATAATGGATCTGATAATTTCGTTATGCGGGCTTGGCTTGAGCCAGCTAACTATGACGTAGAATAAAATTATCCAACCATATAAATCTAAGAGTATTCTTAATATTTCTGCAATAGCATGAAGAAAATTTTCAAATATAAACATTTTTGGTCCTTTCGTTAAAAAACTTTAAACAAATTGCCATCAATAATTTTTTGTTCGACACGATCAAAGAGGCGTTTGGCTTTTTGAGTAATATCGTCCATTTCACCCATAATAGAATTAAGGCCTTCGGCGGTGCCTAAAAGCGCTTTGGAGGATTCGATCATGACTTCGGATAATTCCAACATATTAATTTTACTCATTTCTTCGGATGTCTTTGTGAAAGAGGCGGCTGCATGGGAAAATTGCTCTGCTATGTCTTGCACATCAAGTGGGTCTTCGCCGATGACCGGTTGGGTTAAGTTAAGTACCCCGCCTTGGTCTACAGTGTAGATTTCAATCAATTTTTCCCCTAGGATGCCTTCCGTTTTAATAACAAAACGGGCATTTGTTTGGAGTTGATTTTTGTATTTTTCAAAGATGTTGAGGATAACTTTTACTTTGCGTCCTTTGATAGCTTTTTCAAGAAAGTCAATACTAGCGACATTTCCAACACTGACGCCAGAAAGACGGGTGGGAGCGCCTTCCGTAAGGCCACCGACATTACGAAAAAGCACCGTGACTTGAAATTTTGCTTTTGCCAATCCTTTATCTTTACTGATGGCAAAAATAAAACTACCAATCAGGAAGAGACCGATAAGAAAGAATATTCCAGCAGATAAATATTTGATAAATTCTTTTTGTTCGTTCATTGTATTAATTAAGGAATTTCTAGTTTTAAAGAAATTCCAAAAGGGTCTAATTCCCCGAGGCTTGCCTCGAGGAGATTCAATTCATCAAGAAATCTTTAACAAAAGGATCTTGTGATTTTCTTAATTCAGATTCTGTGCCTTGAGCCGTAATTTTTCCGCCGTGCATTAAGACGACGCGGTCGGCAATACGAAAAGAATTGCGAATGTCGTGCGAAGTAATCACGGTCGTGCAGTTGAGTTTTCTGGATGCATCATGGATTAAATCTGAGATATCCCGGCTTCGTATGGGGTCTAACCCGGAAGTCGGTTCATCGCAAAAAAGAATTTTTGAATCTAGGATAATAGCACGGGCTAAGGCCACACGTTTACGCATTCCGCCACTTAACTCAGAAGGGTAAACTTTCTCAATACCTTTTAAATCTACGATTTCTAGAATTTCTGTGACCTTTTGGGCAATAATTTTTTTGCTAAATTGTGTATGTTCGTGCAGAGGAAAAGCAATATTTTCAGCCACGTTCATAAAATCATACAAGGCCCCTTCTTGAAAAAGATAACCAATATTGGATCTGATTTTTAACAATTCTTTTTCAGAGAGGCAAGTAATATCTTTGGCATTGATATGGATTGCCCCTTGATCTGGTTTTAAAAGTCCGATTAAATGTTTTAAAAGAACGCTTTTGCCTGTGCCGCTTTGGCCAAGAACTACAAGAATTTCTCCTTCTTTGATCTCTAAATTAATGTTATCCAGGACAGATTTTCCAGAAAATGTCTTTGAAAGATTTTCAATTTTGATCATGATCTTTTTTTTTAAAATAACGAAATTTATTTTTGTCAAACTTTGTGTACAAGCGTTCATAAGGGCGAACGTCGACCTTATCCGCAAAATATTGAACACCTCGGTATTCTCCAAGAATGTAAACTTCAGAATCGGTCAGACTTTCCACGCCATCAGCTGGATACCATAGGTTGCCTTCAAATTCAATCGGTTCGCCATGACGTATCCATTCAGCTTCTGTAGACAAGAGAGGATAATTTTGTATACGGCCAGCATTGCCTTTCGTTGTTTGGCAAGCTGGAAGAAAGCAAAGGCAAAGTAGCAAAGGACATAGGGCTAATAGTTTAGAACTTAAAAGCGAAAATGTTGTTTGTTTTTTATTCATAATGTTTATTTATGTAGACACGAAATCGCTTTTGAACAAAAATTAATACATTCGGCTCAGAAGAGGCCTCGTTCTGCTCGGCCTCTAATTCGCCGTATGCATTAATTTTTGTTTTGCGCGATTACGAATCTAAATTCTTAATTTGTAAACCCTCGGCCAGCCCATCTTAACATAAGCTCCAATAGACGGATTGACTAACGCTTCCGTAATTTGAGCAGTTGTAATGTTCCCTAGTGTAGCACTATCCCCAAAAAGTCAAAATGATTTTTGTCAATATCGTATTGGAAACAATAATAAAGATGTAAGAGTAAGCTACAGCCTTAGTTGTAAATTTTCCTACACCCAAAGATCCGCCTTTGGTTGTAAATCCTTGGTAGCAGCAAACCCAGCCAATAAGAATAGAAAAAAAGAAAGATTTAATGAAGCCACTAAAAAAGTCTACGTATTGAATGGCCTTAATTGTTTGATTAATGTAAAAAGGGCCTGGGATATGAGCTTCACCAACACCTACCATGTAGCCGCCTGCAATGCCCACCATTTCTGAAATGACGGTTAATATGGGTAGCACAAGAAAACAGGCCAAAATGCGAGGGACAACAAGAAATTCAATAGGGTCTACGCCCATTGTTCGGGTGGCCAGGAGTTGATCGTTAACATTCATGGTGCCTAATTCAGCCGTTATACGAGCCCCGGCTTTTCCGGAAAAAATAAGGGCCGTAAAGACAGGTCCAAGTTCTCTAACCAGTGAAAGGGCTACTAAATGGGAAATGTATTCTTTAGCACCAAATCGGGCCATGGCGACATATCCCTGCAAGGCCAGGACAAGGCCGGAGGCCAATGAGGTCATCATAATAATAATGACAGATTGTAACCCTTGCGCGTACATTTGTTTAAGGACTTCACCTAATCGAATGCGGCCACAGACAATATGCCGCATAATATCACCCAAAAAGCAGAGTGCTCGTCCAAGATTTGTGATCATATTTATGAAATATTGAAAAAGTGGTTTCATGTTATTTATCTTTATTCACCCAAATATCTTTAAGTTCCGAAGTGATTTGCATTTCTATATTTTTAGGCATATTTTTTGAGATTTCTTTGTGTTTACGATTTTTGTTTGTTGTAGCATTTTTTTGTTGAACAGGCTGCATTTTTTTTAAAAATTGGGCCACAGGGACAACTTGGGCGCCTAAGGCTTTGACGGCATATTGTATGTCTCTGTCATCTGTTACGACTTTGATATTTTTTTTATTGGCGGCCAAGGACACTATTTTCTTTATTTTGTCATCGGCTGATTCTCCTTTGGAATAAACGATTTTTATCCCGCTCAATGGCAATGGATCAAAATTAATGATACCGGCTTGACCATCAAAAATTAATGTAACCTCGTTGCGTAGACTTCCTTGAGGTTTGTATCGTCCAATCACATTAATGAGATGTTTGCGTTGTTCCTCAAGATTGCCCGGGGGCAGAGGTGTCATTTGATAGATGATGTTGTACCCGTCCAGGAGATAATGTAGTGACATAAATAATTCCACCGATAATGCCTATGGCAATCATAAAAAAATAATTGATTAAAGAAATGCTGACAGCGATACCTGAATCAACGCCTATTTTACCTAATAAATAGGCTGCTCCGGTTTCTCTGACGCCAAGTCCTCCTATGGAAGGGAAAGAAGAGGCAACACAAAGTAAAGGGACAAAAATGAGAAAATAAATGATGGGAATATCTTGATGCAAAGCCTTGGCCACAAGATACCAGCTAAATCCAAAAATAACTTGATTGATGCATGCCAATCCAAGAGCTTTGAATCCTTGGGCACGGTTGTTTTTGAGTAAGGCAATGTCGTAATGCATTTCCATGAGTTTATTTTTAAACTTTGGGAAGTAATTAAAAAGTTTACATCCAAAGCTATAAATTTTTTCGTTAAATAAAACTAGGGCTATGGAACCGGCGACCAAGGCAATAATAGATATGGCAATCAGGAGGGTAACATCCTGAATAAACCGATATCCAAAAATAAAAGCACAGACGGCCACAATGACAATACTGGCAAAGCCGCTTAAGCGGTCCAGGAGAACGGAGGCCACCACTTTTGTTTTTTGATCATGGTTTGTGCATAATCCAACCGTTTTTAGGACGTCGCCCCCAATAGCGGAGGGTAAAAAAAGGTTGCCGAATAAGCCGACACCAAAATGGCGGAGGGCATTCCAAAATCCCACGGATAGATTTAAAGCCTTCATAAAGATCATCCATCGCCAAAGAATGAGACCATTAATAAAAACAAATATACAAAAGGCCAGGGTAACAAAAAATGGATCAGTCGTTTTTAAGACTTCTAGGGTATTGTCTATGTCAATTTTTGAAAAGACATACCATAGAAGTAAGCCGCTTAATCCGATACGGAGACAGAAAGAAAATATATTTTTTATTTTTGTGTTGAGAGACATTTTTGGTAGCCTTTCTCTGCGATAAAAGAACTGCGTGTTAAAGGGGAGCTTTGTACATGCTTAAATCCCATGTTTAATCCAATGGTGCGATATTCTTCAAATTCTTTTGGGGTAATAAATCGGGTGACTTTAAAATGACGACGTGAGGTTGAGGGGGCTAAATATTGCCCAATGGTGAGCATAGAGCATCCTGTTTCATGCAGGTCTTGCATGAGTTGTAGAATTTCTGCATAGGTTTCTCCAAATCCGACCATGAATCCCGATTTAATAATAGATGCAGGGGCAAGCTGGTGGCAGGTTTTTAATACGGCTAAAGAACGGGCATAATCAGCTTTGGAACGAACATCCGGTGAAAGGCGTTTTACTGTTTCTAGATTGTGGCTAATAACTTCGGGGCGTGCGTCAGTCAGTTTTTTGAGAAGATGCATTTTATTAGAAAAGTCTGGAATGAGCACTTCGATTTTTGTTTGCGGCGTAAGAGCCCGAATTGCGTGGATGGTGCGGACAAATTGATCGACGCCTTCATCCGGAAGGTCATCACGCGCTACAGATGTGATAACAACGTATTTTAAATTTAATTCTTTGATGGCAAGGGCGGTATGATGCGGTTCATGCAGATCAACCTCTAAAGGACGGCCAGATTTGACGGCACAAAAACGGCAGGCACGGGTGCATATTTCTCCGAGGATCATAAATGTGGCAATCCCTTGTTCCCAGCATTGTCCGAGATTAGGACAGCGGGCACTTTCACAGACGGTATGAAGAGAAGATGTACGGACAAGGTTTTTAATTTTTCGTACTTTGGTTATGTCCGGTATGTTTTGACGGAACCAAGAAGGGAGAGGAAGGGGTTTATTTGTTGTGATTGGAGGCATTATTGTTTGGTTTCTTGATCCGTCATTTTGTCTAATTTTTTTTCCCATTTACGTTTTTCAGCTGGCGTCGCATAGTCTGTAATCAGGTTTCCATCTAGATGGTCTGTTTCATGAAGAATAACCCTGGCCATAAGATCGTCATGTATTCTTTCTATGAGGTTATTGTGTTCATCAAGATATTGAATCCAAATTTTTTTAGCACGTTTTACGTTTATGGTGACTTCAGGAATGCTTAAACAGCCTTCTTCCTGAACGGCAGAGCCGGATTCTTTGATGATAAGGGGGTTAATAATGGCAATAGGACCATCTCCGACATCAACGACAAAAATACGACGGTTGACACCAATTTGTGGGGCAGCTAGGCCAATACCCTGATTGTGGTTCATGGTATGGATCATAGAATGAATGAGTATGCGTTCTCCTGGACCAATTTCGTTAACAGGTTCGGATTTTTTACGAAGGCAAGGATCGCCATAAATCCTGATTTTTAAAAGAGGAGGGTTCATGGATGGACGTAAGGAAAAAACCTTTTACTTTTTTTCCTTTGAATGTATTCGATTATTTTCGTCTAAGTGAATAATTTTGGGTTTAAATTCGCGTGCTTCTTTTTGTTCCAAAAGGGCGTAGCTTAAAATGATGATTTGATCTCCGACAAGACCAAGACGAGCCGCTGGTCCATTGAGACAAATTATGCCGGAACCAGCTTCGCCTAAAATAGTGTAGGTGTTAAAGCGGTTGCCATTATTGACATTAAGCACTTCAACCTTTTCACCCGGAATAATATCAACAGCTTTCATCAGGTCTTCATCAATGGTAATACTACCTTCATAGAAGAGTTCTGCTTCTGTTATGCGGCCGTAAGCAATTTTAGATTTGCAAAATTCAATAAACATTTTATAGTTGAGGATTTATTTTTTCTAAGAGTTGATCTTTAGACATAGCGCCGACAATTTGCTCTACAGCTTCGCCACCTTTGAAAATTAAAAGGGTAGGGATCGACATGACATTAAATTTTCCAGCTAGATCCTGAGCTTCGTCGACATTTATTTTAGTCACCTTAAGTTTACCATCCAATTCATTCGAAATTTCATCTACGATAGGACTGATAGCTTTGCACGGTCCACACCATTCGGCCCAAAAATCTACCAGCACAGGTAAGTCAGACTTAATAACTTCCCCTTCAAAATTTTTATCCGTAACATTAATTACAGCCATTGAAAACTCCTTCTTTTGAATAGATTAACATTGCATCCCGCCCCATCGAGCAGAATTCAAATTTGGGCTGTATTATATACATACCTTAGGGGGATAGCAAGGGGATTTTGAGGCAATGGCCAGGCAATGGCCTGGAAAAGTTTAAGTTTTTTCTAACAGAAACGGTAAGTGGTGGAGGAGGTAGAAGGGGATTGTAAGTAATGTGTAATTTTTGCTATTGGGTATTTTTATCGTCTCTAAGGCGCATGTATTCGCACATACGCGGATAGCCAGATGGTGTGGGCATTGGGTCATAAAGTTGTGAAGAGATTTGAGATGTCCTACTTTTCCGGATTTTACTTCAATAGGGATGACCTTATTTTGAAAAGGTAAGATAAAATCAACTTTAGAGACGGACCCTTTCTTTTCCCGGCACCAATAGGAAAGAGACATTTGTTTAGAAAAGGATAATGATGTTAGGGCCTGGCCTACGGCTTGTTCAGCCATGCGTCCCTTGGCAAGGTTGTTGAAATCATGTGTATTAAGAATGTCACTTCGTAACCCAAGGTAATAATTCATTAGGCCGATATCCAGAAAAAGCAGTTTAGGAGACTTACGGAGTTTATTGATGATGGGCAGGTCGCTGGACGAAGAGGCATAAATACGGTTTATCAGCATTGATTTATCCAGGATATCAAAAGCTTCTTTCATTTCCCGACTACGAAATCCTGATTCTCCAAATTTTTCATAGGTTACGGTTTGTCCGGCATATTGAGGGCTGTGCTCAATAACATGCTGGATGTATCTGGCCTTGATTTTAGTTGCGTACTTAAAGACATCGTCTTTAAATCCTGTCAGGATTGATGTATAGATTTTGTCATTGTCGATAAGGCTTTTTGTTTCGACATATTGAGCCACGGCCTCCGGCATGCCACCGACGAGTAAATATTCACCATATTTTTTTATAAGCAGGTTATGCATTTCATCGGGGATGAGGGAATGGGGTGTGAGTTTATGGATGTATTCATGCGTGAATTCATCGTGGTTGGCGATTAAAAATTCATCGAATGTCACTGGATACATGTAAGCATATTCCACACGTCCCACCGGAAAGGAAAAACCTTCTTTTTTCATTTTTACTTCCAGTAAAGATCCGGCTGCCATAACATGCAGGGCAGGCATATCTTCATAAAAATAGCGCAACTGCATCATAGCGGTTGCAGAATTCTGAATTTCGTCAATAAATAGAAGGGTCTGTTTAGGAATGATTTTTTTACCCATTTTTAATTCTATGAGTTGAATCAAATCAGGCATAGATAAGGTTTTTTGAAATAGGGCTAAATGGTCTTCTTTATCCAGATTTAGATAGATTAACTCTTTAAAATGTGTTTGCGCAAACATCTGAATAGCTACTGTCTTTCCAACTTGCCTTGCCCCACGGATAATTAAAGGCTTTCGGTGATCAGAGTTGCTCCATTTTTTGAAATAATCATGAATTTTTCGTTTGAACATACTAAAATTGTAACATTTTATGGGTAAATATCAATGGATATTGTATTATTTTAGGGGTAATTATTATGTGATATTGTATGAAAGAATAAGATTGTCTTAATTCATCTAGTTTTTTAATCTTAATTTTTCAAACTGGTCGTAGTGTTTTATGTTTTCTGAATTCAGATAGATATGCTTGGTCGTATTGAGATTATATGCTTTATGAAGTTTGTATAAATATCAAGTATTTTTCAGGGGGATTTACGGAAGGAGATATGGAGCTAACGATGAGTGCACCCCTAAAGAAGGATGGGGTGGATGCTTCTAAGGCTGGAGATAACTATACTTTAGAGATACGCATAGAATCCCAGAAAAAAAATAGGGGGGAATACTCTGAGGATAACGGAGGCACGATGGGTCGGTGGGAATACAAAAGCACAACCCTTGCTAAGGATGGTGCCTTGACCCTGCATAATGCTACGCGTATTCCGAGGAAAGATGGTGTTGTCGAAGTAGAATTTTTAATTGATGAGGAAAATGCACCAAGAGATATTGTTCTTCAAACAAGAGGGCTGAATAATGCGGAGAAAAATAAAATCAAAGGAATAAAAAAAAATTGAGGATGAGTGAAACTCTTCGAGTTCTTGTCAGAGATGAAGCCGCAATTAAAAATAGAATATACGGAATTGCGGCAAACGGTATTCCTTTTATTCGAGAGGACATCATATCAGAAGGAAATCGAGATCAAATTAAGGAAGCCATTGATCATGAGCGAAGAGAGTTAACCGCAGAAGATCACGATAATATTAGGGCTGAACAATATCAAGGTGGCTTACGAAATTTTATTACGGAACTATCGGACAAAGATAAGTCTGATTTGGTTGGTGGTATTAATTTGAATGAAATCCAAGTTGACCGACAAGGTTCTGGTGTTAATATTCATTTCGACCCAGCCACAATCCAGCCAATTCTTGATTTGGGTGTGGATGGCTATGCCCCAGTGTTTATTAATTTTACCCCCATCACCAGCATTTTACCGCTTTTAGGGCTTGAGCCTCGCAGAAAAGAAAAAGAGTATGAGATTTTTAGTGTGAATTAAAAGTGTAATTCATGTAGTATCCGTTGCATTTTGCACGATTTTATACCAACTCCATTAAATGATTCCCCTTTTTACCTTGGTTATTCTCGTTAAAGCATCGAGAATAACCGAATTAATTTTGGCAATTATTTAATTAAGAGATTGGCTGAACAAATTATTTAGCCAATCTCCAACGGGTTTAATTCCTCGAGGCTTGCCTCGTATTTAGGAATTCCGTTTGATACCTCGTGGGCTTGCCCCGGGGAGACTTCATTGGGTTTGATATTACCTTCAATTTATACAAGGCAGGATAGGGGTAGACGAAATATGCCTTTAGATACATATGTATTTGACAACATAATTAAAATATGGTATATTTATTATGAGAGATTGGAAAGTTGAGAAACATCCATTACTTGCGGAAGAATTTGAGGACTTTTCTGAATCTGTGCAAGATGAATTATTAGCCGAAATCGTGCTATTAGAAAAATATGGACCACATTTGAAAAGACCTCATGCAGATACGCTCAAAAATTCTAAAACGGTTTTATAAGCAGTTGATCAAAAAGGCTGATAGGCGATTTGATGAGCATTTAGCCAAATTGAAGGAGAAAGAATAATGAGCAAAGGGCCAATATTACAAAAAACTTGGGATAATTTATCTGAAGCAAGAAAAAAACGCATAATAAAAAGAGCTGCGGAACTTGAATCTGAATATTTGAGTCTGCAGGAAGTGCGGAAAGAAGCAGGTTTATCACAAGCTAGTGTTTCTAAGAAATTACATATGGATCAAGGTAATATTTCCCGTATAGAAAGAAATTCTGATATGTTGCTTTCGACATTGCAAGGGTATATTGAAGCTATTGGTGGAAAATTAAAACTAACCGTGAAACTTCCAAACAAACCGGCTATTGTTTTAACAGGGTTGGGTGATTTAATAGAATCATCGAATTCAAAAAAATAAAGTATTAATTTATAAAGACAAATGTGCTTTTCATGATCAGTATCAATTTATTCGGCATATATGAAGCTTAGTAATTTTCTAACCACCCGCCTTTGTTAAACGCTACCCGCTTCAATATTTTCTTACATAATTTTTAGCAGATTCCTACCGTTTTAATTTGGACTGAGCATAATGCGTGGAATATTTTTTGATTTACCGGGAAAAAAATAATCGTAACAGCAGTAAATTAAGGTATAATATTTTTCAAATGAAAATATTTTTTACATTTCTTTTTTTAGTAATACTTTCCCCATTTGCTTATGCTGATGGTCCTCCAATCTTTGTCATAGGCCAAGAGGTACAATCCATTCATGATTATATGGAAGCAACAAAGAGAAATGCAGATCAACCGGATGGGTTTATGGTATACACAGCCATAAACGATATTCGCGGGTTATGGGAGCCTGTGGACCAAGGTGCCGGAATTAATTATGCAGACCAATTACTTAAAGAGTACCCTAAAATATCCGTTATTCAGATTGGTCTATATATGCGCTATATGCTTAAAGAGACTCTAAATGGAAGTTTTGATAAAACTATAGATCAATTAGGAGAATGGATTAAAAAGACCGACAAACAAGTTTATTTGCGTATTGGTTATGAATTCGATAACCTAGAAAATCAATATAACCCCGAAGATTATAAGCAGGCCTATCGGTATATTGTTGATCGTCTTCGATCTAGAGACATCAGTAATATCGATTTTGTTTGGCATACGATAGCGTGGAGGGATAAGGATTGGCCAGCATATGATCCTTTAAAATGGTATCCGGGAGATGAATATATTGATTGGGTAGGCATATCTTTTTTTGATTCTAAACAAGATAAGGAGCGGATAAAAGCGGCGGAAATTGCTCATCAAATTAATAAGCCATTAATGATTGCAGAAAGTTCTCCATTTTTTCAATATACCAATGACGAAAAATTGGAATGGATGAACAAACTCTTTGAGTATATGAAGACATATCGTGTTAATTTCTTGAGTTACATTAATGTTAATTGGGATCATTTACCGATGTTTAAAAATCAAAAATGGGGTGATAGTCGCTTACAGATTGAGCCCGTTATAATGAGTAAATGGTTAGAAGAAATTAAGGAATTCAAGCGATAAGAAATTTCCTGACTTCGCCATTTTTTACTTCTAGGTTTTTTCATTGTACCACAGGTCAAGGACACGCTTACGCTTGCAAGTGGCCTCTTGTTCTTAGTTTTGTCGGCCATCCTTGATTTGTCTGTGGTCTTACGGAATTATTACAACAGGACTGTTTGGGATATGAAATTCAGATTGATGAAGGAGGATTTATCGATTATTTGGTCGGAAGTTTGGCTGTAATACATCAGGTGACGGGGTACTCGGTATGGTCACTGATTAAGTCAATCGATGCCAATGTTTCCAGATAAATAGTCCGATGAGCACAGGTACTACGAACAGTGTGACTAGCACAGCAGGCTGTGTGTAAAGAACTAATATTTCGTCGTTTGGAGGAATGAGAAAAAAGCTTGCGGTGCCAACTGTGAACCCTCCAAAATATAGATAGACGGCCCATCTACGTAGGCGAAGGAAGCCGATGCCTGCGACAACCGCTAGGGTCTTCAATAGGCCGTTCCAGATTCCTCGCGTAAATCCGAAGTCGCTTCCACTTATGATAATCTTCAAGACAAACACTAAACCTCCAAGTATCAAGAACCAACCAAGAATCTGTAGCGGTAGCGGGGATTTTTCATTAACTTCATTGCTCATACCTCAGACTCCATCGTGACCAAAAATTAATACATGAAAGTTTATTTTTCCGGGGGAAGGGAAATGATACTTAATAAAAGTATAAAGTATTTTCTAAGAAAATTCTATATTTTCCGATTTTTTAGTCAGGATTGAGAATTACTTAATTTATTACGTAATTCTTTTAAAAGTATCATTTTTGACATTGATATGAAAAGTTTGTCGAGGAGCTCTTTGTACAAATATCCAGGCTCCGCGGAGCCTAGATATTTGTACAAAACTAGTTAGTGCTTCGACTAGATTGAAATTATCTGTTGCTAATTTCAATTTCGCTCAGCACACGCTCCGATTCATGTGAAGATATTAGAACATTTGTGGGTTGATGATGGTGTTTTGGTAGGGGGTTGGGGCTTTGGCTTTGTTGATGGCTGAGCCTTTTAAGAGCATTTGCGTGGCGGCGGTTTCTTGGTTCATGGCTTTGAGGGACAGGCTTAAATAATAGTAGGTGTCTGAATATTCAGGATTTTCCTTGAGGGCTTTATCGAAATAAAAAATGGCTTGGCCGTATTGTTTGAGTTCGTAGGCGGCTAAGCCGGCAAAATAGTAAAAGAAGTCTAATTCATCGATTTTTAAATAGATGGCATAGTTAGTGATATTGAGGAGTTCTTTGTAGTTTTTTAAGTGTAAGTTGCTGAGGACTAATAATTTGTAACAGTTTTGTGTGCCAGTGCCCAGATGGGTGGACATTGTTTTTCCCAGTCCGGATAATCCTACAAATAATCTGCGATAAATTTCTGAAGTACTGAGTAATGTGAGGGTATGTGTGAGGTTTGTGGTCAGGGCTTTGTTAAGAGGTTCAATGGCATCGGCATACCGGCCATCCTTAAAGTTAATCACCCCAAGATTGTAATAAAACCAGAAAAATTGAGGGTGCAATTCTGTGGCTTTTTGGAAGTATTCAATGGCTTTGTTTTGATCGTCGGCATGATAATACGCGAATCCCAACATGCCATGAGCTGTTGGATTTTGAGGAAAAAATTCTGTAATTTTTTTGTAATAGGTAATGTTTCTTTGCAATTCTGCTTTATTAAAGGGGCCTTGATTTTCTTCGTATTTTACGAAATAGGATAGATCGGGTTTAAGATCGTTCAATGCTTTGAGCATATTTTTATCCTGGACTTTTGTGTAATCAATCACATGGCCGAGAAGAAAATAGATCAATACATACATTAAAGCGAGACGCTTGCAAAGCCAAACTACGGAGTGCAGGATAATTTTTAGCACGGATCGGTCGCCGGTTCTATTTGTTTTTGTTTCATCCATAGGGATATTAAGTAAAAAAGTATAAAATTAAACAGTCCTAATAAAAAGTAGTTTAAAGAATAATGCCACCAGGTGCCATAACGAAAGGTGACCGTATTTTCACCTGCCGGAAGCCAGACACCTTTGAAAGCGATGTTTGCCTGCCAGAGAGGAGTTTCTTTCCCATTGAGAAAAGCTTTCCAGTCTTTATGAAAGTTATCATTGTAGACGAGGAATTTTTGTGTATCAAAGTGTGTTTTAACCTTTATGGCGTTAGGATTAAATTTTAGAACCTGAAATTGTTGTGAATTTTCTGTGATAAGTTGATAGGTTTTTGGATGATTTTTTTCTGCGATAGGGGTAATCGTTTTTTTATTGAAATCAGGTGAAGAAATGAGGGCCAGGTTCTTTTTTTCTTTTAATAAGCGCTGGAGGTGGTTTAAATCGGTTATGTCATTATTGATCCATTGAACATCATCATAAAGAATAAATTTGTGTCGTGCATAGGCGTCCAAAATGTTTGGGTTAATATTGTTATGAAGAAGGTTGTGCCATTTTGTCGTAATGTACAGTATGGAAGGTTTTTGGATTAAGGCGGTATTTTCTTCTGACGTATTAGTAAGGTCCTGTTTTTGAGATTCGCCCCATCGTGTAAAAGTAAAATTTTCATGAGGGGCGTCATACCTATTTGAATCTTTAGATATGAATGCATTTTGATTGATGTAGTGAAAAACTTCCATGGATTGTGTTGCTGTAAGGATAAAGAGGAAGAGGGGCACATATCGTGCCGCCTTTTGATGGAGCTTTGATGCCAGGAAGAAATGATAAACAAAAAATAAAAAGCTGAAGCCGATAACAGCATAAGAAGTGATGATGGCATTGTTGAGTTTATGAAGAAAAATAAAGGCGGCAAGGTGGACAAGGATTAAATAAAGAAAAAGACCATATTTTGTCGTTATTGTATTGGTTTGGATGTTTAAGAATGCGCGTAATTGGTCGACAATAAATAAAATAAAGACAGGTAAAAGAAATATCCATAAAAAATTGGTTGAATTGCGAAAATATTTAAAGAAAAATACATGTTGATACAAAAAATGATAAATAGGCCCCTCTGTCGATAAAATAAGAAAAAGGCTGACACCGCAGAGTAAAAAGAAAAAGTTTCGTTTATGCAAAGCTGTAAAAGCTCCCAGCAAAAGCAGTAAATAGCCAAAAATCGGGATATGAAATAACTCTAACCCTGTTTTACGAAAATCAGGAAAAAGTTTGTCAAATTGAAGTCGTGTAATAATGCCCTGTTCACCACCTTCAATAACAGCAAGATCAACGCTTAGGGTATTTTCGGACGAAGAGTTTGCGTGCCGCATGGGGAGAACGATGTCGTTTTGTTGTCCTTCTAAATAGAAGAAGAGTCCGGGGAGGAGAGATAGAATAAGACAAAATGTGCAAAAACTAACAAAAATTTTGTGTTTTTGAAGGAATTGATAATAGCGAAGGCAAATCGTTTTTAAGCATCGAAAATAGAGAAGAATAAAACATAATAGAGAAATTAGAAGGATAGTCAGAAAATAAAATGGGATGTACGTTGTTAAGATGATCATTAATGTAAAAGTTATTCCCAGGCCATACAGTTTTTTTGGTTCTTGCGAAAAGGACAGTAAGAAATAAAAAAACCAGGCAATAGGGGTAAATAAGAAAATAATGTAATTAAAGAATAAAAGTGTGCCAAGCGATGAAAATAATAAGAGAAGGAAGGCGGCCAGTGCCATGGTCGTATCTTGAAATATCCGTTTAGCTAATAAATAGAAACCGCTCATCCCCAAGAAAAAATAAGCAGAGAGAAATATGAGGTAGGACGACACGTAGGGAAGCCCGGCTTTATGCAGGATCATAATGAAAAAGTAAAAGGGATTAAACGCTCCGATGCGTCGTAAGAAAAACTCATTGGGGAGGCCTGTCTGCCAGAAATGATCCCATAAAGGATAGACGCCATGACCAATATTGTCGATGTAAAATTTGATATGATCATAATAAGATACAGCATCGACAATGAGGCGCAGTTTTCCTGATAAGAAATCTTTAAAAGCAAATAGCCATAAAGCTGATGAGATAAAAAGTAAAATAGGGATAGTTTTACGATAATTCATAGAGATAAATTGAGGCTCCTTTGCGTTCCAAATATTGTATTCGTTTTCCTTGTTTATCAAATCCGCTTAAGATGATTGCTTTGAGTTTGTCGTTATTAGCGGAAACGGTTGAGAAAAAAAGCCATACTCTTCCTTTAAGTGCGAAAGGAAGCCGTTTATTTTCAATAACGATATTTTTGTTGTCGCCATTATTGAGGACAACAGATTCTCTAAAATATCCTGCCGTATTGTAAAGGTGGTAGACATATCGGAAAGGAACGTAGTTAATCCCTTGATGTTCGCTGGGGGAAAAAGGGAATTGTGCGATTTTATGGCCTTCTAATAGGGAGCTGTTTCGTTTACCCAGGTTTTCTTTAGGGAGCGTGTGGCTGAAATTCATCTGGCTGGCATAGTACCAGTAGGAGAATTGCGCAGAAGAGTCAAGGAATAAAGAATCTCCGGGTTGAAAATGTTTTTTAAAGGCTTCAAGAACAAAGCGGTTATCTTCAATAACACGGGGGATGAAAAGATTTGTTAATGTTATTTCAACCGGTTTGTAGAGTAATAATGCAAAAAGGGTTAGGCCAATTAAGAACGGAGAAGATTTTCCTAAATTACTTTTATGGATAAGCTTTATTAAAAATACAATACCTTGGGCCATAAAAATGAATATGGCAGGTAATAAGAAAAGAAGTAGTCGGCTACGAAAGGGGTATTTTTGTAAGATGGCGGCCAATAGGGTTAAGACAATAGGTAATAAGAGTAGAAAAAATATTTTTCGATTTTTTTTAAATAAAGAAAGGCTGCCAAGGATAAAGAAAAATGCTGTGAGGTAAAGAGGGCGAAAACCTCCAGGGTCGCGCAGGGCATTCAGGCAAGAAGATTTTAACCATATCAGGTTTTTCCAGGCCAAGAGTGGTTGCGGCATGAGGGCGCCTTGCCATGTTACTAAAATTGTTTGGTTGTCAACCATATGAGAGAGGGATACCTTGTACAGACTGAGGAAACTTATCCCCCAAAGGGCAAAGGCTGGTAAGAGCATTAAGAGTCTGGTCCATTGTTTTTTTAGACAGCAGTAACCCGTCAAAATTATTCCTAATCCGGCGAGAATAAAGAGGCAAGAACTAGATAGCCATATGGCTAATGCCCCTGTAATGCTCAATACAAAGATATTGAGGGGGCGTAGTTTTTCATGGTTCATTTTTGTAAAAATAAGACATAAAAGTAAGCTGACAAAAACATCGGAAGAGTATTGTTTCACTTCGGCAGAGTAGTAGATGAGGCGTTCGGAAATGGCAAATAAGGCCAGGGCGAGCGTTAAAGTTTTTGGCCCAACAGTGTTTTTAAGAAAAAAATAAAATAAAATCAGAGATCCAAGGCCGCATAAAAGTGGGAACAGACGAAGAGCTAATTCATGATTTCCCAATAGGGTCACCATAAATTTCTCGATGAATAGAAAAATTAAAGGGGCTTTGGCGAGTTCAGGAAATATTTCGACATTCTGCCATATTTCTGAAAAGGAACGGTTCACAATAGCAATGGCCAGACAAGATTCATCCGTCCAGAGGGAGCGGTTTTCGAAATAAAACTTGAGCCGGAGAATCATTCCAAACAGGATGAGGCCAATATGGAAGACAGGGCTAATAAAGAAATTAGGTAGACGTCGGGTCATTTTTAAAACAAACATAACAACAGAAAAATAAAATCGAGGGTAATAAATAAAAATAAATTCGGCTCAAAGTGCTTCTGAGCCTCCAGGATAAGTCAAAATTAATGGTTGTCAGGTAAATAAAGATTAAAATACAAAAATATGTCAGAAAAAAGAATGTAATCACTTTATTTTCTTTTTGAAAAAATTCAGAAAACCGCGGCAGGACCATAAACAAAATCAGGCACCAGATCAGTCCCCACTTGAGGTTTACAATTTCCGCAATGACGGCTGATAATGTAATGGTTAAACCTTTTAAATTCAAGAATTCAAAGTTTTTTATTCCAGTGCCGGGAAGAATGTCTGGATTAGGCGGCGCCAGAAAAAGTTTGAAGATGAGGCAGGCCGAAAAAGTGACAATCAATCCGATAAAAAATCGGGATAATAACCTACGCAGACCCCCGAGGTCTGTTTGGTTTTTGATTTTCTCAAAAACAAGATAAAGGCAAATCATGCCTGTAAGGAGGATGGCCATGACAATGCCTTCATTTTTTGTAAAGGTTAATAGCCCCATAACAAGACCCGCTAAGATGGCGATAGAATCGTTTTTTTCACGGATTGTGAGCATGGTCAGGATTGTTGCCGCACAGAGATAAAAGGCTAAAAGGATGTCGGCATATTGGGATGAGCCTAAGAGAATAAAATGGGGTATGAGGAGTAATAGAAATGAAGCCAGGAAGGCGATTCTTTTTCGGGTAAATTGGTACAAACCGGCAAAGATTAAAAATCCACTATTGAGAGTAAATACAAACGCAGTTGCCAGGGTAATGTGATGAATAGGGCCGGGGGCAACGGCATAGATCCAGGTATTAATAAAGGGAAGGAGCAAAGGGTAATCTGGTTGCGTGTAGGGATGGAGTTTATCAAAAATTACTGTCCAATCAGCGCCGTTGAGGATAAGGAATTTTGTTTTTGTATTGTACAAGGCCCAGGCATCCCATCCGCCAAAAGGGTATCTTTGAAACAAGAAATAGAGGCATCCGGAAAGGATTGCGCCACCTAAAATCAGGCCGATGGAAGAAGGGCGAAAAATATTTTTTGTAAAGAAATTTTCAAACGACGGAAGTTTTTTTTTGGAATAACAAAAAAAAGATAAGGCCAGTAAGCAAACTATGTTTATGCCGATAACGGTAAATCGGTGGAAACCATTAAACATAAGAAATGAAAAAAATGTCAGTATGGAAGAAATACCTAGGCCAAGGCCGAGGCTGAGAGATAGACGTAGCGGGGCCTTCATCATTTTGGAATCTTGAAGGATCGCATGGATTGTTAAGAATCCGATAAAGAATGAGATGAGATAAGCTAATAAAATGGTCATGGTTTTTTTACAGCTAATACCTTGCCGTAGCGATTAGCATAAATCGGTACAGCGCCTATTTTATCTAATGTGTAAAGGACAAAAGATTCATGGGTGTAATTTAAAATGGTCCATGGGTGATCTGCATTATTGAAATCTAAAATTGTTGGAGCGAGCATGTTTTGAGCGCGTAAAAATTCTCCGTCATTATGTTCAGGCGACATATCTTTATTGGTTAGATAGCCGACATGTTTTACTTTGCGGAGTTTTTCTTTCAAATCAGCATAGGGAAATCCCGGTGCTATGATAGGTTTATGGAGTTTTTGGATTTGAACCAAGGTATTCACGCCCACAAAGAACATGTTGATGGCAAGAAGTACGGCCGCGAAGCCAATAATAATATTATTGTGCCGGAAAATTTTTTTCATTGATTGAGGTTTGATGCATTTTAAGAAAAGTAAGATATTTGGGTAACCATTGTTCATGGATTTTCTTTCCATCTAAAATCCATACAAATCCTTTTTGGCGGTCTTCCTTGCTGATTTGTCCTAACATGAGATCCCGGTAAGTGCAAACTTCTTGCTCCTGTGTCCAGACAGGACTAGAAGAAAGAGTTGGAAAACGGGCAACGACATATTTTTTGAATTCTCCAGATTGATAAAGAGCTGTCAATACAGGATCATCATTAAAATCTTTCTCCATGCAGGAGTTCCAGATGGTTTTTCCTGTTATGGGTGGCACAAGGATGTACCCTTCTGTGACTTGGGCAATTGTTTGAATGCCTCCAAATTTTAAATCGCCGGTCTCTTTGGGGTTTCGTAGAAACATGATAACATTTTTATTGCGTGCATGATTTTTGTATGTGTAAATACGATGAATGTCATTTTTCATGAGCCAATCGTAGATGTGGGTGTTGGCCATGCGTGAGGGAAGAATGTCATTAAAAAAGATAAAACCATTAAATAATAAGTGACCTGCAAAAATACTGGCCAGGCTAAACGCAATTATTTTTTGTTTTCGTGGAGACCACGCGGGCCATTCTTCTTTAAGGGTGTAAACGGCTATCGCAATTCCCAGGATAATACCTATGATCCATGAAAAGTAATTTCGCCCAAATTGGGCTACTTTAACAATTTCTACACAGACAGGCGTTGAAATACTGAGCAAAATAATAGCGAATATCCAAGGCCTTTTTACAGATTTTTTCGCCAAATACACGAGGCTGACAAGATAAGTAATAAACATAATGGGTGTGATGAAAAAGAAATATTTAATAATCCATGCCCAGCCGCCCCCTCTAAACCCTTCAGGAATAGGGAAATATTCAACCAGTGCTTTCTTCCAGAGGATAAAATCATTACCCTTTTGGCTAAACGCCAGAAAATCTATAAAAGTTTTGATGTAGGTAACAGGATCAGGCAAGGTGAAATACAAAAGGATAAGGATGGATCCTAAAAGTACGAAGACTAAATGGAGGAGGGTTGTCTTTAAATTAAATTTTTTAAAGGGGATAATAAAGTGATAAATAGCAAATGCCATATAATAGGGAAGATAGATCGGTGATGTGGGTGAAGAAAAGATCATGAAGCCTAAAAATAATCCAGATAAAAAAGAAAAGAATTTGCGAAGGCGTCCATATTGGAGAAAAAAGATGGCTACCAAACAATTCATAAGCACCAATGGAGGATGAGCGCCCTGAAGGATGTACAAATAAGGCCAGGCGGACGTAGCGAAGAGTAGAGCGGCCACAAATCCTGTCGCGGCGTTAAAAAGCTTTTTAAAAATAAAATAAAATAAAACAGTCGATATGTTTACGGCAATGATCAATACGAGGACATTAGGAAACAACGTGGTGAAATCATTGAGGAGGCGTTGCATCACAGCAATCCCTAATATCAGAGATTCTTTAAAGCGCATGATAAGCTTAAACCCGACGAGCTCATGAATTTCAGAAACATACGGCTGATTAAAAAGCCGCGTTGCCGCTGGAATGTAAGGATGATGCGAATCGGTAGGCCAGTAATTGATGTAGTAGGTGGATATGCATAAAAAAATAGTTGCTGCTAGAGAAAAGATAAGAATGCCGCTCAGATAATACTTGGAGAAATTTGGTCGGTTCACAATAGCCAACTATATCTTAACTGTATGGGATAATCAACTTAAATAAAAAACTTCCTTAAATTTTGTTTTGTAGTATATAATGATTTTTATTATTTTATCTTTTTAAGAGAATAAGAAAAAAGGAGAGGTCATGGTAAAAAAATTGCTTTTACTTTTTGTTGCAATTGCATTAATTGGGTGTGCCTACGAAGGGCAAGAATTAAAAACATACATTAAAAATCCACGCTGGTTTATTAAGGATCCCCATTTTGCCAACTACAAAGATAAGCGTAATGCTTTGGAAAGTTCTTATTTAAACAAAGAATTGACCTACGCGGAATATGTGGAAGAGATGAATGGGTTGGATGAGACATATGCGAAAGAAGTTCAGGAAAGAGATGCGAAGATTGCAGAATCGTATTAGGGAAATGTAATAATGAAACTTTTTGGTAAAAATTCGGTTATTGAACGGCTACGGTCTAATCCTTCCAGTATTATTAAAATTTTTATTGAGCAGGGTTACAAGGATTCAGCCTACATTCATAAAAAAGCAAAACAAAGAAACATTCCTATCTTTGTCGTGCCTTCGTCTAAGATGCGGAAGGTGGGGCGAGATAAAAATACGCAAGGGGTTATCATTGATGTTGAAAATTTTCCTTACGTTCTTTATGAGGATTTGATTCAAACAGCATTGAAAAAGAAGGTTTGCCTTGTTTTTCTTGATGGCCTTAATGATCCTCAGAATCTGGGGGCGATCATGCGTAGTTTGGGATGTTTGGGGAAGTTTGCGATAGTTCTTCCTACGCATGATTCTGTGCATGTTAATGAGACTGTTGTACGGGTGGCCTCCGGGGGGGATAATTATGTGCCGGTAGCGCAGGTATCGAATTTAAATAAAGCCATTCAGCAGGCTAAAGAGGCTGGATTCTGGATTGCCGGTTCTGTTGTGAAGGATGGCAAATCGTTGTATGAGGCTGAGTTGTCATTTCCTCTTGGACTTGTCGTTGGGTCAGAGCAGAAAGGTGTTCGGCAGAGTGTTCAAAAAAATTTAGATTTGGAAATCACAATTCCTATGCCGGTGCACACATTATCTTTAAATGTCGCGCATGCGACGTCAATAATATGTTATGAAATCAAAAGACAATCCTTCAATAAAAGCCGCCGTTAATTTTTTTGCAGAGACAGGCCTTCTTAAACACATCAAGCGTAGTGGATGGTGGGTGGCGGGTATTAAAGACCCGGAGAGTGTGGCTGAACATTGTTTTCGTTGCGCTGTGATGGGGTATTATTTGGCCCATTTAGAAAAAGTAGATCCTTTAAAAGTGCTTGTGATGACACTTTTTAATGATGTGCACGAAGCTAGAATTAATGATCTTCATAAAATGGGGCATCATTACATCGATTTTAGAGAAGCCGAAAAAAAAGTATTTCATGATCAGGTTAAGAATTTAGATAAGGGTGTTAAGAAAGAAATGACGTATTTTCGCGCCGAGTATGATGATCAAGAAACCAAAGAAAGTGTGGTGGCGCGCGATGCGGATATTTTAGAATGTCTGCTTCAAGCTAAAGAATATTATGATAACGGGCATACAAAGGCGAAGAAATTTTTTAAAAGAGCTCCGGAGCATTTAAAAACGAAGTCGGCTCAGAAAATGTGGGCCCAAATAAAATCCTGGGATAGTGGTCAGTGGTGGGAGGATGTGGTAAAGTTTGAGAGATAAGATTCTAAGCCTATTCTTAATTTTATTTCTTACAGGGTGCAGCTCTTTAGGGACCTACAATGCAGCTACGGGGCGAAGTGAACTTATTTTTATCCCGACTTCCGAAGAAGTGACGATGGGACGGGATGTTCATGGTAATATTATCCGCCAATATGAATTATCTTCACAAACAGAAAAAATAGAACGTATTGAAAAGATTGGTCAGCGACTGGCGCAAATTTCAGATCGTCAAGATTATCAATACCATTTTTATTTAATCGAAAAAGAAGAAATGAATGCCTTTACCACGCCGGGAGGAAATATTTATTTAAATACCGGCCTTGTGGATAAATTAAAAACAGATGATCAAATCGCTGCAGTTGTAGCGCATGAAATAGGCCATTGTGCGGCCAGGCATACGATCAAAAAATTTCAAGCAGCACTTGGATATAATCTTATTGGTAATATAATAATAAATCAAGTAGAGATGGGCGATCAGGTAAAAGGTATGGCTTCTTTGGGCTCTAATGCGTTGATGACTTTGGTTTTTTCGTCTTATGGGCGCAAAGATGAGTATGAAGCTGATCGACTTGGGGTTAAGTATATGCAGTTGGCCGGGTATGATCTTCAAGCCATGGTGGAAACACTCACAATACTTAAAAAAGAGTCAAAGGGGGCGAAGACACCACTTATTTTGAGAAGCCACCCTTATTTAGATGACCGTGTGCAAGCGGTGAAAGAAATGATTGCACAAACAAACAAGCAAAGAGACATCTTATGAAGCGCATCGGAATAGCCGCCAGTAAGATTGCAAAAGGCAATCTTCTTCTCTATAATAGTTACGTTGTACTCATTGCTTTTTTGTTTTCTTTATTTGTTTTTATTGTTTCCGGGGCAACAGTGGTGTTTGCGTTTGTGATTATTGCCTATCTTAGTAATGAAGTTATTCCTTCCGAAATGGAAAGGAATTGGTCTTCTGTTCGCATGGTGTGTATGGTTGTTTTAACCGTAGTTATTGGTATATTTAATCTTTTAGCTATCTCTCAAAATATAAAAATTCAAAATAAGTAAATATTATGGCCGCTCAACATATTGAATTTAAAGATTTAGTAAATAATCTTCAGATAGGGGTTATGCGTTGTTCTTCCAGCGCACAGTCAAAGTGTGTGTATGTTAATGCCGCCTTTCGGGAGATGTTTGGTTTTAATGTTAAAGACATTTCAGGATTACATTTAGCTAGTATTTTTGTGGAGCATCGGAAATATCAATTATTAAAGAAAACAGTGTCTGAGGAAGGTTGTGTTAAAAATTTTGAAGCACGTTTAAGGGGGAAGGAACAAAAAATTTTATGGTGTTCTGTAGCGGTGGTAACGGTTAAAGATGTAAAGGGGAAGGTGGAGTTTTTTGATGTGACCCTGGCCGATATAACGGCACGAAAACAGTATGAGCGGGAAATATTAGAGTCGAAAGAATTATTCCATACGGTTTTTGATAATACAGCCGCAGCTATTACGGTGACCGATAAGGACGAAAGAATTATCGCATGGAATCCCTTTGCTGAGAAAATGTTGGGGATGGATAAAGAAGGTCTTTTTAATAAATCCATTAAAGATTTTTACCCTTCAAAGGAGTGGCGGAGATTGCGTGCTCTAAAGCTTCGTCAAAATGGTTTGCATGCTGATGTGGAGACTCAAATTTATAAAAAAGATGGAGGTCTTATTGAGATTAGTCTTTCGATATCAATGTTAAAAAATTTGAATGGTAAGATTATCGGTGCCATCGGTATTATGCGGGATATCACAAATCAGAAAATAGCTGAACGAAAAATTAAAGAATCAGAAAATAAAATTCGGATTATTTTAGATAATTCTGCTGCAGCGATGATGTTGAGCGATAGTCAAGAGAGGATCGTTTCCTGGAATAAATTTGCGGAACAACTCCTTGGAATGAAGAAAAAAGATTTATATCTCAAGTCTGTAAGTTCTTTATATCCTGAAGAGGAATGGCAAAAAATTCGGGATGCCAATATTCGAAAAGTCGGTTCCAGGCATCATTTGCATACAAAAATTATCAATAAAAAAGGAAATATTATTGATGTAGACCTTTCGGTGAACGTTTTGAGAGATTCGGAAGGTAAAGTAACAGGGTCCGTCGGTATCATGCAGGATATTACTGAACAAAAGCGTTTTCAAGAAATGCTTGTTCAGGCCAAATTGTCTGCAGAAGAGGCGAACAGTGCGAAATCATTATTTTTGGCCAATATGTCGCATGAAGTACGTACGCCGATGAATACTATTATGGGAATGATTGATTTAACGCTGGATACATCTATGAACGAAGAGCAAAAAGATAATCTCGTTGTTGCTAAAGAGGCTGCCGATAATTTATTGGGTCTTTTGAATGATATTTTAGACCTTTCGCGTGTTGAGGCCGGTAAGATTACGCTTGAGAATATTGAATTCAATTTACATAATGTTATTCGCAGTGTCTGTAAGGGGTTATCGGTTATTGCACGTAATAAAAATTTAGAATTAGTGGTGGATATATTGCCTAAAGTGCCTGAAGAAATTTTAGGAGATCCTGTCCGGTTACGTCAAATTCTTATTAATCTGATTAATAATGCTATTAAATTTACACATAAAGGGAAGGTTACCACGCAGGTTAAAGTGGCCTCATCTCTTTCAGAAGATGAAATCGTATTATTATTTTCTGTCATTGATGAGGGGATTGGTATTCCGAAGGATAGGCACGAACAAGTTTTTGAAATATTTACTCAAGCAGATGATACGACAACACGACGTTTTGGTGGGACAGGTTTGGGGTTAGCTATTTCCAAACGTCTTTCTGAGATGATGGGGGGGCGTATTTGGGTTGAAAGTGAAGAGGGTAAGGGAAGCACGTTTAGTTTTACGGGAACTTTTAAAATTGTGGAAGTAAATAAAACAGGGAGTACACCTTCCATAGGGGCTGGGGGAGAGAATTTTGATGTAGATGGTTTTAAAGAAGATTTGAAGGGGCTACGTATTTTATTAGCAGAAGATAATATTGTTAATCAAAAAATTGCTTGTCGGTTGCTTGAAAAGCAAGGGTGGATTGTTACAGCTGTTGATAATGGTCAGGCTGTTCTCGATCAGATTCATAAGGAGCCGTTTGACGTTGTTCTTATGGATGCGCACATGCCAATTCTTGATGGTTTGGAAGCGACGAATCTTATAAGAGAGAATGAAAAGACGACAGGAAATCATATTCCTATTATTGCGTTAACAGCGAGAGCTATGCAAGAAGATCGAAAAAAATGTATCGATGCCGGCATGGATGGGTATGTTTCTAAACCGATAGACCGTAAAAAATTGTTTGAAGAAATTTGGATTTTATTAAAAGATAAAATGAAAAAATAAAGAGAGGTTTTATGTCAGGATTTTTAGATAAATTTCGAAAAAAAATAATTACCTCAGTTTTCTCTGGTGAGCCACAGGCAATCCAAGATGTTAAGGTTGATGATAAAATTGCTTTAGGGGTTTTATTGTGGATTGTGGCTCAGGCGGATAAGAAATTTCTTCCTGAAGAGAAAGGTGCTATAAAAAATATTCTAAGAAAACATAATCAGCTTTCCGATCAAGATTTGGCGGTGGTTTTAGAATCTATTAAAACAGCGGCAGAAGAGCGGATTGATTTATATTCTTTTACACATGAAGTTAGTCAGGGGCTTTCACGCGATATGAAAATAGGCATTCTTGAAAACATTTTTCGCGTAGCGTGTGTCGATAATGATCTGGATCATGAGGAGCATGAGATAATTCGGAAAATTTCCGGTTTGTTTAGGTTGGACCATAAAGAATTTATTGATACAAAAATAAAGATTAAAAAAGAATTTGGACTGGACACAGCCGGATTATAAAAAGGGAGGGGTAGTATGGGGCATATTGGTTGGCCTGAAATTATTATTATTGCATTGTTTGTTATTGTATTATTCGGTGCAAAAAAATTACCCGAAATAGGAAGCTCTTTAGGCAAAGCTATTCGAGAATTTAGAAACGCTGGTAAAGAGATTCAGGATGAAGTGAAGAGTTCTATCGAAGATAAGAATGATGAAAAAAAAGGATAATGAACTCGGTTTTGTCGGGCATTTGGATGAATTAAGAGGACGGCTAGTTAAAATTGTAATTGCTGTTATTATTGCAGCTTGTATTTTTTATGCTTTCATTGATTCTGTTTTCATCGCTATTATTCAGCCAGTTGGGAAGCTTGTATTTACATCTCCAGCTGATGCCTTTATTGCTCGGCTGACATTGACAATTTTTGGAGGCCTATTTTTGGCGCTTCCTGTTACGCTTTATCAGATTTGGCAGTTTGTTGCGGCTGGACTTAGAAAGGAAGAAAGACGGTATATTATTTTTTTCGCTCCTTTTTCTTTTTTTCTTTTTCTTATGGGTGGTTTATTTGCGTATTACATTACAGTCCCCGTAGCTCTTCGTTTTCTTTTAAGTTTTTCCTCAGACGTTATCGTCCCGATGATTACGATCAAAAATTATATATCTTTTTTAGGAACGCTTATTTTAGCATTTGGCGTTGTGTTTGAGCTTCCGTTAGTCCTTATGTTTTTAACAAAAATTGGAATAGCTACGCCTGATTTTTTTGCTAACAAAAGAAGGTATGCGATTGTTTTGATATTGATTGTAAGTGCAATCATAACGCCACCGGATGTGATTACGCAACTTATGCTGTCTGGTCCGCTTATTGTTTTGTATGAAATTGGAATAATAGCTTCACGATTTACTTATAGAAAGTAAAGGAGAGAATATGCAAATGCCCGAAGCAGATGAATTATTAAAAGATCAAAGAGTTGTTGAAGAGGTTAATAAGCATCTTTGGATTGAAAGTCAAAAGGCAGGGTATAGCATTGGGATTGAACGTGCAACGGATGAATGGCTTAGGCTTCATGCTGAAGATTGGTTTAAGTATAATCAACCTGAAAAATTTCAAAAGTTAAACAAGAAAAGAAAGCGAAAATAATATTTTTTACATAAAATAAAAACCCTCCGAAATTAATCAGAGGGTTTTTATTTTATATCCGACGGAAAATCTTATCGTCTTTTCTTTGCTGCTTTCTTTTTTGTCGCTTTTTTCTTTACAGCTTTTTTCTTTGTTACCGCTTTTTTTGTTGCTTTTTTCTTTACGGTTTTTTTCTTTGTCACTGCTTTCTTTACAGCTTTTTTCTTTGTTACAGCCTTTTTCTTTGTTACGGCTTTTTTCTTTGTTACCTTTTTCTTTACGGCTTTTTTCTTTGTTGCTTTCTTTTTGACTGCCATATGATTCCTCCTTTGGTTAGGTTTTTTCTAACGTTTATATTTTCATAGTAGCATACTGTTTTGCATATGCAAAAATAATCTGAGGTTTTTTGAGAAGAATTTTATTAAATTTTTAAAAAAAGCGTTTTTTGTCGACGAGAAATATGGTAAGTGGTTTAAAGAAATAAAATAAAGTAAAGTTTATTTATAAATATAAAGAATAAAAATAATTTTTTAAAAAAATTAAATAATGAGCCTATACATTCACATTCCTTTTTGTAAGCGAAAATGTTTTTATTGCTCATTTGTCGTCGTGGTTAGTCAAGAACAACGAATAGATTTGTATTTAGAGTGTTTGGCAAAAGAAGCAAAAAAATACAAAGGTTATAAAATTAATTCAATTTTTATCGGTGGAGGGACTCCAACTTTATTAAATAATAATCAGTTTAAAAAACTTTTTAAAATCATCTTTGATAATTTTGAAGTTAGTGATTCTGCGGAATGTACGGTTGAAGCTAATCCCGAAGGGCTTTACTCGTCGAGAATAAGACTATTAAAGAGTTTAGGAGTTACGCGTATTAGCTTAGGCGTGCAAACTTTTAATAATACGTATTTAAAAGCTCTTGGACGTAATCATGATTGTAAAACAGCAGTAAAAACTTTTCGTAAAATAAAACAAAATGGTTTTGATAATGTTAGCATTGATCTTATGTATGGATTTCCCGAACAAACTTTTGAAGAATTAAAACAAGACTTAAAGTGTTTTACGCAATTAGGAGCAGAACATATATCTATTTATACATTGACTCTAGAAAAGAATAGCCGATTTTATACGAAGAAAATTTCTTTACCGGATAGTCAAGTGTTAGCAGAGCAATATGTTGTGGTGGCAGAGTTTCTTGAGGCTGCAGGATATAGTCAATATGAGATTAGCAATTTTGCCAAATCAAAAAAAGTTTCAGCGCATAATATTAATTATTGGAGAGGTGGAGAGTATGTTGGTCTTGGTGTTGCTGCACATTCTTATCTTCGTGGAAGGCGTTCCTGGAATGTTTGTAAATTTAAAGAATACTTAGCAGCGTTTGCTCAAACTAAAAAGTGTCCTAATGTTTGTAAAGGGTTTGAAGATTTATCGGCGTATGAACAGTTTAAAGATGTGGTGTTATTTGGATTGCGTATGAATAAAGGTGTTAATTTAAATAAAGAAGAAGATAGATTTGGATGCTCTTTATCTCCGAACCAACAAAAAAAGATAGACACCTTCATTAAGGAAGGTTGGCTTATATTGGAGAAGGGGTATTTAAAAACAAGTGCCAGGGGTAGATTAGTTTTGGATGAGTTATGCGCCCAGCTTGTGTGAAATGTTGTTTTGATGGGCTATGCGGTTGCTGTGATCAAATAATTGGAAGAGGGCTTCTTCGATAATATTTTTGTAAGGGCTGCGCATTTTTAAACTAGCCAAAATTTTTAAAGTTTTCTTCAAGCGGCTATCTATGTGTTTGAGGCAGTAAGGCAGGCTTCCTGCATCAATAAATATTTTTCGGACCGCTACGAGATCTTTGTATGTTTTTTTAGGCTTGTTAAAAATATCCGTAAATTGTTTCTTTTTTGTCCCCTTTAAATGTTCATATGCATGCGCCACGAGTAAAGTTTTTTTGGATTCAGCCAAATCACTTAGGATGGATTTGCCAATATTCTTTTCGGAATCAAATATGCCGATAATATCATCTTGAATTTGAAATGCCTGCCCGATCATAATGCCTAATTCAGAAAGTTTTTTGATGTCTTTGTTGTCCGCACCTGCCAGTATGGCCCCCGTGACTAAAGGACAATCAAACGTGTAGCGCGCCGTCTTAAGCGTGTAATTAAGAAAAACATCTTTTTCTTTTATTTTCTTTAATGGTTCCATGCCATGAATGGTATCAATGAACTCACCCATCGCTGTAAAAGCGGCTGTTTGAACAAAATATTTTAAAGCTCTCTCTTTGCGCTCCGCAGGCTCCTTAATTGATAGGAAGGCATCAATCGCAAAGGCATACACAATATCTCCGGCAATGATTCCTAGATCACGTCCAAGCTTATCCTGTGATTTAGTTTTTACAATTTTACCCAGGAGTTTGTGAAGTGTTGGTTTGCCGCGCCGTAAATTGGAACAGTCGATAATATCATCATGGATCAACATAAAATTGTGCAGAAGTTCAATGCAAGTTGATGCATTATATAGAGAAGGCGTGGTTCTTTTATTTTTTGGGGAGTATCCTTTGTAGCTGAGGATCAACAAAAGCGGGCGGATGCGCTTGCCTTTGCGCAAAGAAAATTCTTTGATGCTTTCAAATAGAATAGGACTCACCAAATGGAGTTTATAGTCCTTTTTGACCCGTTCCATAAAAGAAGCAAGGCTTGAATCAATTTGTTTCCGAATTTCTTCGATCATAAGGCGATCATGGTAGCATACAACCTGTTTTCATTCAAGGGTTTTGCCTAAGAAAAATGTGTAATTTCCTCCTTGACATGGTTTTCTTTTTTGATATAATCCTCAACTTAGCATTCAGGGGTTTAGAGTGCTAAATTTTAATAGGGCAGTAACTTATTAACATTAATAAAGATAATAATAAAAGACTATGACACCTCGTTGGACAAATATTCAGGCGCGCAAAGATCGTATTTTAAGTATTACGATTGGTCGTTATATTGAAACGATCGTACCGGTGAGTTCAAATTGTATTGCAAAAGAATCTCATATGGACTTAAGTTCGGCTACAATTCGTAATGTTTTGGCCGAATTAGAGCAGGAAGGTTTTTTGACCCATCCGCACACTTCAGCCGGTCGCATACCTACAGAAAAAGGTTATCGTTATTATGTAGATCATTTGATGAATGAGATTCAACTTTTGGAGGAAGAAAAACAACGTATTAAATATGAATATACCCGGGAAGCTAAAGAATTAGAGGTATTGCTGGATAAAACATCGCGCGTGATTTCGGACATGACCCATTATACAAGCATTATTTCCGTTGACGGTTGGGGAAATAAATTATTCTGCCGGGGTACAAATTTTGTTGTGGGATATCCGGATGAACAGGATCTGAGTAAAATTAAGACAATTTTATATGCTTTGGAGGAAAAAAAAGGTTTGTTGGAAGTTATTAATCAGGAACTAAAAGAGCGTATTAATATTTTTATCGGTCAAGAAATTCTTTACGAAGAAGTGGATAGTTGTTCATTGGTGATTTCAAAATATAAATCCAAAAAAGGTCCGAGCGGGCGTATTGCCATTTTAGGGCCAAAACGTATGAATTATGAAAAGGTTGTCTCAACCATAGATTATTTTTCTCAATTAATGGAGGAGCTTTTGTAGGAAAGAGGAGAGGTTTTGTAGCATGATTAAAAAACAAAAAAATAAAGAACAAGTTGTCACTGAAGAAACGGCAGAGCCTATAGATCCTATTATAGAGAAGGCAGATGCTGTTGTTGAAGATAAGATAATAGAAATCAAAGAGTCTGAGTATAAACGTCTTGTGGCTGAGGCGGCAGAATATAAAGATAAACATGTTCGTCTTTATGCGGAGTTTGAAAATACGCGTAAACGTTTGGAACGTGACAAGCAAGAATTTATCAAATACGCCAATGAAAGTGTTATCGTCGAGTTTTTAGGAGTTTTAGACAATCTGGAGCGTTCTGTTGAAGCAGCGCAGACAAAGCATGAAGATTATACAGCCTTCTTGAAGGGGGTAGAGATGGTCATGGCCCAGACGTATGATATGTTATCCAAAAATGGAGTGAAATCTATTGAGGCTAAGGGAAAAATGTTTGATCCGCATTGTCATGAAATTCTCATGCAAGAAGAAACGGATGAAATAGAAGAAGGAATGGTTATTGAAGAATTTCAAAAAGGTTATTATTTGTGGGACCGTATTGTCCGCACAGTAAAAGTTAAAGTAGCTAAAAAGAAAGAAAATCATAAAGAAGGAGATTAGAAAATGGCAAAAGCAATAGGAATTGATTTAGGAACATCAAACTCAGCAGCGGCGGTTATGGAAGCTGGACGTCCGACAATTATTCCTTCGGCCGAAGGGGCGGGGGTTGCATCGGGTAAGGCATTTCCATCATTTGTGGCGTTTACGAAAGACGGACAGCGTTTAGTTGGAGAGCCGGCCAAGCGTCAGGCACCAATGAACTCGGAAGGCACGATTTATGCGGCCAAACGAAAAATGGGCACCAGTGAAAAATTTAAGGCTGGGGGTAAAGAGTTTACACCGCAGCAAATTAGCTCGTTTATTTTACAAAAAATTAAAGCAGATGCAGAAAAATATTTAGGTGAGACCGTGGATGAAGCGGTTATTACCGTTCCAGCTTATTTTAATGATAGCCAACGTCAAGCTACCAAAGATGCCGGGGAAATTGCCGGATTAAAGGTTTTGCGAATCATCAATGAACCGACCGCAGCTTGTTTGGCCTATGGTTTAGATAAAGCCGGTAAAGAACAGCAAATTATGGTTTTTGATTTTGGGGGTGGAACGCTGGATGTTACGATTTTAGAAATGGGTTGGGATGAAGAGCATAAAGCTGCCACATTTGAAGTATTATCTACGAACGGGGATAATCATCTCGGTGGGACCGATATGGATAATATTCTTATAGAATATATTACAGAAGAATTTAAGAAAGAATCTGGTGTCGATCTTAAAAATGATAAAATGGCTTTTCAGCGTTTACGTGAAGCAGCTGAAAAAGCTAAGGTAGAGCTTTCCAGTACTATTTCTACAGATATTAACCTTCCTTTTATTACAGCCGATTCTTCTGGACCAAAACATTTGAACTTGACGGTTGAACGAGCTAAATTGGAAAGTTTAGTGGCAGATGTTGTTGAAAAATGTAAAGGGCCTATTATTCAGTCTCTTAAAGATGCTAAGTCTAAATTAGGGGAAGATGTTGCTATTGCCAAGGTTATCCTTGTCGGTGGTCCTACACGGATGCCCATTGTACAAGATTTTGTCGAAAAAGAAGTCGGTCAAAAAATTGAACGTGGTATTGATCCAATGGAATGTGTAGCCTTAGGCGCTGCTATTCAATCAGGAATTATCAAAGGAGACGCCAAAGAAGTTCTTCTTTTGGATGTTACGCCATTAACGCTTGGAATCGAAACAATGGGTGGGGTATGTACAAAACTTATTGAACGTAATACGACCATTCCAGCCAAGAAGAGTCAAATCTTTTCTACGGCTGAAAATAATCAATCTGCCGTGACTATTCGCGTGCTTCAAGGTGAACGTCAAATGGCTAATGATAATACGGAATTAGGGCGTTTTGATTTAGTAGGAATTCCACCAGCCTCAAGAGGCGTGCCTCAGATTGAGGTGACATTTGATATCGACACAGATGGTATTGTGCATGTTTCGGCGAAAGATAAGGGAACAGGTAAAGAGCAGTCTATTCGTATCACAGCACCAACTAAGCTTTCAGATGAAGATATTGATAAAATGGTAAAGGAAGCTGAAAAATATGCTGAAGAAGATAAAAAGAAGAAGGAAGAAGTAGAAACTATCAATCAAGCTAATGCTTTATTTTATTCCACAGAAAAAGCTGTGAAGGATTATGGGGATAAAGTTTCGGCAGATGAAAAAGCAGCCATTGAAAAAGAGCTTAAAAATCTTCAGGAATCTATCAAAGCCAAAGATCTAGAAAAGATTAAACAGAATATGGAGTCTTTGGAAAAAGTAGGGCATAAATTAGCCGAAGAGGTTTATAAAGCCTCTGCATCTCAGCAAGCCGCTGGTCAAGGCCCTGAAGGCGCTACAGCCGGTGCAGGTGCAGGAGCTGATGCAGGAGCCCAGCAGGCCAATGCTGGATCAGCTGATCAAAGTCAGTCTTCGCAAAAAGGGGCGGCTGATAAAAATGAAGATGTCATAGATGCCGACTTTAAAGCGGAAGATGATACTAAAAAATGAAAAAAGACTATTATGAAATTTTAGGTGTTCAGAAGGATGTTGAGGTTCCAAAAATTAAAAAAGCCTACCGGTCTATGGCTTTGAAGTATCATCCAGACCGTGTTCCGGAGCATGAAAAGAAAGAGGCGGAAGCCAAATTCAAAGAAATATCTGAGGCTTACGGTGTTTTATCTGACCCTAAAAAGAAATCCCTCTACGATCAGTATGGGCATGCCGGGATAGATCAAAATTATACTTCGGATGACATTTTCCGTGGGGCTGATTTTAGTAGCATATTCGGTGAGTCAAATATGGGGGATGTATTTAGTCAATTTTTTGGAGATTCCGGTTTTGATATTTTTGGTGGTGGCGGCGGGGGGCAGTCAAGACGAGCTCAACGCGGTCGCGATATTCAATATGAAGTGGATATCACCATTGAAGAAGCTTATTCAGGCGTAAAGAAAAATATTAAAATTCCTCGTAATGAGCATTGTTCACATTGTGAGGGAAAAGGTGCCAAGCCAGGAAGCAAATTAAAAAAATGCGGTACATGTAATGGCTTGGGGCGTGTGACCGTAGCCAGTGGTTTTTTTCGTATGCAGCAAACGTGTTCCGATTGTGGAGGTGCAGGACAAATTATTACAGAATATTGTCCGAAATGTAATGGTAAAGGTGTAAACCGTGTAACACGAAGTATTGAGGTGAATATACCGGCTGGTGTAGACAATAGTTCACGCCTGCGTGTACAAAATGAAGGGGAAGTCGGAAGCGCTGGACCTGGAGATTTGTATTTATATATTCATGTCTTGCCTCACGAAATTTTTCAGCGGGAAGGAAATGATCTTTACCTTCAGTTTCCTTTGAGTTTTGTCATTGCTGCTTTGGGCGGTGAAGTTTCTGTTCCTACGCTTAATGGTAATGTTTCAATGAAAGTCCCTCCAGCAACCCAAAGTGGAAAAATGTTTCGTCTTCGTGGTAAAGGCATGCCTGATTTACGTGGAGCCGGACAGGGTGATTTGTATGTAAGGGTGATGTTGAATGTTCCGAAGAAATTAACGCAGGAACAAAGAGACCTTTTGGAGGAGTATGCTAAAATCAGTGGCGAAAAAGTCCAGCCAAAGGGAAAAACATTTAAAGAAAAAATTAAAAAGGTATTTCAGTAAGGAACTCGTACAAATTATTTATACGCAGTCTCTAAGGGGTGATAAACAATGCCAACGTATCAATACGAATGTTCTGCCTGTGGTCATGAGTTTGAAGCTCTTCAATCGATGCTGGACGAAAAATTAAAAACGTGTCCGGAATGTAAAAAAGATAATCTTCACCGATTAATCGGCGGAGGAAGTGGGATTATTTTTAAAGGATCGGGTTTTTATGAAACCGATTATAAGAAAAAAACACCCACAGATAAGGCCCCAGAAAGTTGTGGAGAAAAGTCAGCTTCTTGTAAGAGTTCTTAATAGAGGAAATAGGTAATTTGAGTTTTTTTAAATTCTGGTTTCCAGTTATTCTATATTCTGCTATTATTTTTTACGTATCTTCTCTTCAAAGAGTGGAAACACCATTGAGTGGTATCCATTTTGATAAGATTTTACATGTTTTTGAATATGCGCCTTTTGGTTTTTTGCTTACCAGAGCATTATTTAAAACAAACAGAACATTAACTGGAAAAAGTCTTTTTGGGTTTGTTGTTCTAGGTGCATTTTTGTATGGATTGAGTGATGAGTATCACCAGTCTTTTGTAGTAGGGCGAAGTGCAACAATCATTGATAGTTTTGCCGACACCATAGGGGGTGCGGTGGGAAGTTTAATATACTTAGGAGTTGTAAAAAAATCTTTAGTTTAGAAAGTTAAATATGTCAAAATTAAAACCATTTAAAGCAGTCTATTACAATACGGAAAAAATTAATGATATGGCTAAGGTGGTATGTCCTCCTTATGACGTTATATCAGAAGAAGAGCAAGCGGATTTGGAAAATTTAAGTCCAAATAATTTTATTCATATCCTCTTGGGGAAAGATAAACCCAAAGACGATAAGGAAAATAATAAATATACGCGCTCTAAAAAAACTTATGAAGATTGGCTGAAAAAAGAAATCCTGCTTCAGGATGAAAAACCGGGTGTATATTTTTATAAACAAGAATATAAAATACAAGGGCAAAAACATAGCCGTTTAGGTTTTATTTCTCTTATGGAATTGCAGGATGAGGAGGATTCTCGTGTGATTCCTCATGAAAATACACACGCTCATGCTGTGGAAGATCGGTTGAATTTATGGAGGTCTTTAAATTCAAATTTGAGTTGTATTTTTGTCTGTTTTTCGGATCAACAAAGGAAAGTAGAAAAGATTTTTACAAAACATGTGGTGATGAGTCAACCTATGATTGATGTTGAAGATAATGATAAGGTTAAACACCGGGTGTGGCGGCTTAATGATCCAGTATTAATTGAGGAAATCAACGGCTCTTTATCGAATCAACATCTGTTTATTGCGGATGGCCATCATCGTTATAAAGTGGCCATGGAATATCGCCGATCCCGATTAGGACGAAAAACGAATAGCAATGGAACAGAAGATTTCAATTATGTTATGACATATTTTACAAATATTGATTCGAGAGATTTGCAGATTTTTCCAATGCATAGAATTATTAAAAATTTGCCGCAAGACCTAGATTTTCTTGAAGATTTTTTTCGAATCGATAGAGTTAAGAGTAAAGATGAACTTTTGATTTATCTTGCCCGTGCAGGGCGTAATGAACATGCTTTTGGCCTTTATACAAAAGAAGGTGTAAAACTTTTGAGGTTGAAAAATAAGCTCCTTATTGAAGAACATATTAAAGAGGGTTCTAAAGAATATAAAAGTTTGGATGCCTCTATTTTAAAATACTTAGTGTTGGATAGGGTAGGTATAAAATCAGATGATATTGTTTACACTAAAGACCTTAGTGAAGCTATTGATAAAGTTGATAATGATGAAGCTGATGCCAGCTTTATTATGAATCCCGTTAAAATTCCTCAATTGAAAGCTATAGCTCTCAACGGTGAGAAAATGCCTCCCAAGACAACGTATTTCTATCCAAAGGTATTATCCGGTTTGACTGTTTATAAAATGGATTAAGGTAAGTTATGCCTCTGTTTGGTCGAAAACGAAATAATCTTATCAATGTCAAAAAGAAAGAAATTCCGGCGGGATTGTGGTCGAAATGTCCTGACTGCGGAGCTCCAACCTATCGAAAAGAATTAGAAAATAACCTCAATGTTTGTCCTAAATGTGGGTATCACTTTTTCTTAACAGCTCAGCAGAGGGTCGATCTTCTCATCACAAAAGGGACTTTTCAAGAAATGGATACGAATATGTTTTCGACAGATCCGCTTAAATTTCGAGGTCCAAAGACATATCAAGAAAAATTAAAGGGCGACCAAAAAAGGACAGGGATACGGTGCGCCGTTGTAACAGGCACGGGCGAAATTCATGGAAAAAAGATAGGGATTGCCGTAACCGATTCAAGGTTTATTATGGGGTCGATGGGTTCTGTGGTTGGGGAGAAGATAACAAGGGTTATTGAATTTGCAACAGAACATAAGCTTCCTATGATTATTGTTTCCGGTTCCGGGGGTGGTGCCAGAATGTATGAAGGCGCTATTTCTTTAATGCAGATGGCCAAGACGTGTGCTGCGCTTTCTCGACATAATAATGCAGGGTTGTTGCATATATCCATTTTGACTAATCCTACTATGGCTGGGATTATGGCTTCTTTTGCAGGAATTGGTGATATTATTATGGCTGAACCAAAGGCTCTTATTGGATTTACCGGGCCGAGAGTTATTGAACAAACGATCCGGCAAAAACTTCCAGAAGGGTTTCAGAAATCTGAATTTCTTTTGGCACATGGATTAATTGATATGATTGTTGAACGAAAAGATATGGCGGATAGGTTAAGTAATATTATTAATTATTCTTCTAAGTTAGAAAATAAGAAGGAATAATTTTCATTGCATTTTAAAAGCTTTATAGATAGAATACGCACTTAAATTTATTTCTAAGTAAATAATTTACCAAACGTAGCGAGGCTCATTAAATGGCTCAAATTCAAATACAAAATCTTTCAAAAGTTTATAAAGGCGGCGTTAAAGCTGTTGATAATGTTAATGTAGAAGTCAAAGATAAAGAATTTATGGTTCTTGTTGGGCCTTCCGGTTGTGGAAAATCAACCACATTGCGGATGGTCGCTGGTCTGGAAGATATCAGTGAAGGTAAGATTATGATCAACGATCGTCTGGTTAATGATGTTCCAGCCAAAGATCGTGATATCGCTATGGTCTTTCAGAATTATGCCTTGTATCCGCATATGACGGTTTTTGAAAATATGGCGTTTGGCCTTAAGTTAAAAAAATATCCTAAGCAGGAAATTGAGCGTCGTGTTCATGAAGCCACAGAAATTTTAGGGATTAATCGTTTAATAGGCAGACGTCCTCGACAACTTTCTGGTGGTGAGCGACAAAGGGTGGCTTTGGGGCGTGCGATTGTTCGCAAGCCAAAAGTTTTTTTATTTGATGAGCCTTTGAGTAATTTAGATGCCAAGATGCGTGTGCAGATGCGTACAGAAATCCATAAGTTACGGTTGCGTCTTCAAACGACATTTATTTATGTAACACATGATCAGACGGAAGCTTTGACTTTAGGTGATCGCGTTATGGTGATGAAAGATGGTAAAGTACAGCAGTGTGCGGATCCTATGACCATTTATGATAAACCGGCAAATAAATTTGTCGCTGGTTTTATCGGATCTCCACCGATCAATTTGATGGAAGGTCGTATTATTAAAAAAGAACGAAAATATTATTTCGATGAAGGGAAGTTTAAAGTAAGAATCGTTGATGAGATGCGTAAAGTCGTTGCGCCTTATGCCGGTAAAGAAGTTACTTTTGGTATTCGTGCTGAAGATATTTATGACAAATTATTTGTTTCCGAAGCATCCCCGGATAATACTATTCGTGCTGTATGTGAAGTTGTTGAGCCATTAGGGTCTGAAGTGTATCTCTATTTGAATACAGGAAAAAATTCATTTATCGCCCGTGTTGGCGCTCATAATAGGCCGGATGTTAATAGAGATATGGATCTCGTGTTCGATATGAGTAAGGTGCATTTCTTTGATCGCGACACAGAAAAAACAATTATCTAAAAAATTGTCTGAAAGTCATACTCTCGGACAACCTCTTAGTAATTCAACTTGCCGAAGGGGTCAACCTCCTTTTATACAGTTAACCCTCCTTTTTATTACCCTAATAGTTTTTTTTATCTACGCTACGTTTTTTAACCAGCCTTTTTTTGTTTTCATCACAATAGGTATGTTAGGATGTCTTTTTTATTTGGTGCCGTTGCGATATCACCTTGTTATGAAGGGTGCGGAAGCTCAACTTCAGGTGCAGGATTGTCACGAGAGGACAAATTTAACGCATTCTGAGACGCATCAGGAAGGTGAAGTTATAGAGGCATTTCGAAAAAAAATTGTGAGTTATTCTAAACTTAAGGTATTAACGGAAGAGTTGAGCCTATGCCTTACTTTAGATGACACGTCTAAAACACTTTCTTCTGAGGCAAATAAACTTTTAGGTGGTCGAGAAACAACGATTATTTTGTATCTTTTTCATTCCAAAACAGGGGTGCTAGGTATTTCTTCGTCGCGTAAGGGGCAGTTACGTGTGAATATTAAATCGAAAAAAGGAGACCTCTTTGACCAATGGTTGGTTAAAAGTATGCAGCCGTTATTAGTTGAGGACACAAAAAGTGATTATCGTTTTGATATTGATAAAATTGTGACAGAAGATGCCAGGGGAATTCGATCTCTTATTAGTGCGCCGTTGATGGTGGGTAATAAAGCTTTAGGAATATTGCGCATCGACAGCCCGAAAGAAGATTATTTTACAACAGAAGATTTGCGTTTTTTAGCCACGATAGGTGATCTCGGTGCTGTGGCTATCGAAAATGCACAGTTGTATGAGCGTGTCGAACAGTTAGCGATTAAAGATGGATTAACTCATTTGTATTTACGTCGGTATCTCATGGAGCGCATGCCAAAGGAAATGAGTCGACAGTTACGATGTAATAGTCAAATGTCTTTTTTTATGATGGATATTGATAAATTTAAACGGTACAACGACACCTTTGGTCATATGGCAGGCGACATTGTGTTGAGAACAGTGGGTATCCTTTTGATGGATTTTTTTAAACAGCCGGGAAGTTTAGTTTGCCGTTATGGTGGAGAAGAGTTTGCTGTTATGATCCCGGATTGTCCGAAGGATAAAGCCGTTGAATTGGCAGAAAAAATACGGCAAAAGATTTCTAAACAGACTGTTTTGCTTCGACGAGAAAAAACACAGGTCACTATTTCTGTCGGGATTGCAACTTTCCCTAAAGATGCCCAGATGAAAGAAGATCTTATCCATAAAGCTGACATGGCGCTTTATAAAGCCAAAAATGAAGGAAGAAATCGTGTGTGTGTAGCGTAAGGGAAAGAATTTCAATGTTAGTCATCAGTCATCAGCTATCAGACGTCAGTGAAAAATAAACTGCTGACGACTGCAAGCCTGACGTCTGATGGCTAAAAGTCGCCGCCGAAGGCGGTTTAACGTGTAAGAATATGACTTTTTTATTATCATTAATCATAGTTATTTTTGTTTTTCTGGTTATTCAGTGTGCTAAAAGAATAGCAAGGCAAATAGAGTTGACTGGTCGGGAAGAAATAAAGAATGCTAAAGAAGCGCATAATCAATTAATTCGGAAAAAAGAAAGTTTAAGTAAAGAAAAGTATGCTTTGGAAGGTCAAGCTTTAGAAATTTTTACTTTATATGAAATTACAAAAGAAATTACGAAGAGTTTAAACGAGCAAGATGCCTTTGATATTTTTAAACAAAAATTAAGCTTACATACAGTCTTTGAAGAATGTCTTTTTTTGGCCCCTTCTTCGCCTTCCATTAATGAATTAAAAAAATCAGAAGAGTATTTTATTTTTACTCTCCAGGAAAAACGGAAAAAAATTGGGTATTTGGCTATTAAAGGGGTTCCTGAACAAGACAAAGAAAAAATAATGATTTTGGGTCATCAATTTGCTTTGGCCATTAGAAGGGTTAAGCTTTATCAAGAAATAGAGAAAGTGGCTATTACAGATAGTCTAACAGAGGTTCAGACACGTCATTATGCCTTAGTCCGTTTTACTGAAGAGATCAATCGTTCAAAAGAACGTAAAATTAAAATGTCATTTCTTATGATTGATGCAGATTTTTTTAAGAGTATTAATGATGAATATGGGCATTTAACGGGGGATCAAGTTTTAAAAGAAATAGCCGCTATTATTAAAGAAAATATTCGGGAGATTGATATTGCCGGCCGGTACGGTGGTGAAGAGTTTTGTGTTGTCCTTCCAGATACAGATCGTGAAGGGGCTCAGTATGCAGCTGAACGTATCCGTTCTGCCACAGAGCAAGCCTTGATTAAGGCCTACGACACACAGATTAAAACAACCGTGAGTGTCGGTATAGCCACATTTCCGGAAGATGGAAAAAGTATGGAAGAGTTGATCGATAAGGCCGATTGGGCCCTTTATCGCGCCAAAAAACAAGGACGAAACAGGATTTGTTCATTTGGGGTGTATGAGTGAGATTGACAACGCATAATGTATGGTGTATACTTTAAATGGAGGTGATAAAAATGGTGAGAACACAAATATACTTAGAAGATGAACAAATATTAAAATTAAATTTGGCATCTGAAAAGCTTAATGTGAAGAAATCAGAGTTGATTAGGTTAGCTATTGATGAATATTTCTCAAAAAAAGATAAGGACGTTAAGTGGGAAGATGACCCATTGGATAAATCTATTGGCTCGATTGAGTTAAATGTAGAAGATGCTTCAGTTAATCATGATAAGTATTTGTACGGTAATCACAATGAATAAAATATTTATAGATACGGGAGGATGGGTTGGTTTATTTAATAAAAGAGATAAATTCCATCAAGGTGCCAGTCAAATATATAAGAAAATTAAAGCAAATAAATTAGAAATATATACAAGTGATTATATTATTGATGAAACAGTTACGTTAATAAAAAGCCACAGCAATTCAGATGCGGCGATAAATGCAGGTAATGCACTAATGCGTAGCCAGCTTGTGAATATTATCAATGTAGATGCGAATATATTTAATAAAACCTGGCTAAATTTTCAGAAATATAAAGATAAAGATTATAGTTTTACAGATGTTTCAACAATTTCCATTATGCATGAATTAAAAATAATACATTTGTTCGCCTTTGATGATAACTTGATTAATTTTGGTTTTGTAAAGTATGCATAGAATTTAAGGAAAGATATTCGTAACAAATTTCTTCGTAATTTTTCCTCCCCTTGCGCAAAATTAAGAGAAAAATTAAATATTTTTTTTTATTTTTTTGTAACTATATGAAATAATTATAGGTACATTTCGTTGAAAAATCATCTGCGTGGTAATTTGTCCTTTGAATATGTTATACTTTTTGTACAAGTAAGCGTAGCAATAATCCAACCAAGAATTTGTTAATATCGGATAAACAATAGATGAACATCGCTATTCAAAAACAACGTACAAATTTATTTTATCGCCTCTTGTCCGCCTTTGTGGCTATGGCATTCTTAGTCACAACCATTGTGCCGACTGGTTTTGCCCAGGGCGTTATTCCATCCAGCCCTGCAACCACCCTGAACTTACCTATTCCCGGAACTATGGTAGGCATGAGTGAAGGGTTTACACCAGCGATGGTCAAGGGGCTGACAATCCACCCTGAAAATCCACTTTTGTTTGACTTTATTGTGGGAACAGGAGATACAAACTTAGATGGGGAGGCATTAAAGGAAGAATCGCGAAAATTAATTAAATATTTCCTTGCTTCTTTAACCGTGCCGGAGCAGGAAATGTGGGTTAACCTCAGCCCCTATGAAGCCGACCGCATTATTCCGGGAGGCTTGGGAGATACGGAGATGGGTCGGGATATGTTGGCTCAGGATTACCTGCTCAAACAACTCACATCATCGCTGATGTATCCGGAGGACGAACTTGGCGAAGCATTTTGGGAACGGGTGCATGAAAGGGCTTACGAAGAATTTGGGACGACCGATATCCCGATGAATACGTTTAACAAAATCTGGATCGTGCCGGAAAAGGCTGTTGTTTACGAACATGAAGAAGATGCCAGCGCCTATGTGGTGGAGAGTCATCTGAAAGTGATGTTAGAGGAAGATTACGAAGCGTTGAACAAAAATAAAATCAACGCTGAGTCCCGAGCGACCCTCGATAATGATTCGTTGCGAGGGATTTCCACGGAAATCATCCGTCAAATCCTTATCCCCGAAATCGAGCGTGAAGTCAATCAAGGCAAGACATTCGCCAATCTCCGCCAAATTTTCAACTCTATGATCCTGGCCACGTGGTACAAACAGAATTTAAAGCAAAGCCTTTTAGGGCAGGTGTATGTCGATCAAAACAAGACTAAGGGGGTCGACACGCAAGACAAAGCGGTCACACAGAAAATTTATGATCAGTATATCGAAGCCTTTCGCAAAGGTGTTTATGATTACATTCGGGAAGATTACGATCCTGCCACCCAACAGATTATCCCACGCAAATATTTCTCAGGTGGGATTAAGGCCAATTTGGCTATGCTGGTTAAGCTTCAGACCATTAAGCCCGGGAATGATGTTTCCGTAGGAAATTTAGAAAATTTGTTTTATGGGAACGAAGATACTTACAAACTTAGAACTGAGGTAACAGATTTAGGAATGGCATCAGAACCAATGGAGGTCATTAATAAAGCGGTTAAAAAAATCTCAGAATTGACAATTGAAAGTACGAAAAAAAGTGCTGGCCGTTTTAAAAGAAAGTTTGGAAAATTTAAAAAACAGGTTGTCTTTGCGTCAATCATGACTGTCTTGTTTTTAGGATACATTCCCCTTTCATTGTACGCAAAAACATTTACTCAAGAAGAAGTGACGTCAAAATTTGCGCAGGGCATTTTAAGTCTTTCAGATCCTAATACGCGTATTCCTCCAAGTCATTTCGGCCATCCTGGATACGAAAATTTATCTTTTCTTTATGACCAAAGTATTAATCCTATGCTTCTGAAGGTCGCTGGTGATCAAGAAGAGGCAGAATATATAATTGATTATTTTACGCAAAGATTACATATCCCTTTAAGCGAAGTGATCAAGAATGCCAATTTAGATGGAATATATGGGATATTAAAAACTTTAGAAGGGAATAAGGGCAGGAGTGAATTTGTTGTCAGTTTAATCAATGCTGTCGACCGTACGTCAACAAAACGTCAGGGACAGGGGTTGTTGGAATATTTGACAACCCCAGGGCCTATGTCTTTTATGATTCTTTCCATGATCAACGTTAATCCGGCAAAATATTTGACGGACGCTGTAACATTAGGTGAAGTTTTATTGTCTATGCGAAGATTTGACGGAGCTGTGATAGATGGTGATCGTTGGCCGAATAGAGTTCATACAGAACCCCATATGGATGCCTTCGCTGCGTTTCTACAATTGTATCAGCTGACCCGTCAAAAACGATGGCTAGTGGCAGCTGAGCACGCCTATCAATGGTTTGAAACGAATGTTTATCATCCAGGCAAAGGTGAAATTTACCAGGGGATATGGGAAACAGGGCCAAGTACCATTTTTGCCACGGATGCGTATTCCTGGACAATGGCGGGACCCGCCGGAGATAGAATGTTTCTTGGAGATTTAGAAATATTTACAAATACAATGCTCACGAAAAGCCTTACACAGGTGACTTTAGAACTTCCCGATGGACAAACAAAAACAATAATACTCGTTGATTTTACAGACCCGGGAAACGTGCACATGAAGATTACGGACCCTGATGCGCCTCAAGGTATGGTCGAGCGCGGAGGTTTTCATCCGATGGGCTCCATGGAATGGACCGGCGGGGTGATTCTGGCCTTACAAAAGAATGCCGTCCGGTTTTGGAATTCTGGCAAAGCGCATCATCAAGAAACAGCCCAATTTTATAAAGGCTTGGCCGAACTTCTTATCAAAGAGTCCCTTCAGGGATTTTATGAGTTGGAAGGATTAGAAGGTTTGCTAACCTTTTATGCGACGGGACAGGGTGTGCCTGTAGGTCATGGCTGGGACACTCCTTTTTATAATGTTAATGGTAAATCCGGTCAAACTATCCGAGGAGGGAGCCCTGTTGGGGGTTGGCCGATATTACCTATGAACGGAGTGAATCCTTTCATTTTTAATGACAATTACAAAAAAGATTACGATAAGATTTCCATGAATACAGAGGCAAAGCAAAAGGCCCAAAAATATGTAAATAAAATAGTGGCGAATCGTTTTTTTCGAGAGAGTGTTCCCACAGAGACCCCGGAAGCAGCGACTCAAATTGTGGAACCGGGAAATTTTAATCTTCAAATGTGGGGGGCATTTAATAGAGGAGATTATCGAGAGGCCATTCGTTGGGCGGAAAAAGTGGTGGGTGATCCTGAATGGGTTCGTTTGGCGCAAAGGGATCAAAAACACAAAGCACAGAATATTGGAGGACTTGTGCGTTATAGATGGGGGGTATCACCAAGCCTAGTTCCCCAAGCAGAATCCGCTATTTGGCGGTATCCACTCTTAAACGAGATGGGGGCGGCGATGTGGGGTCTGGCCGCTTCGCATTATGAATTAGGGAATACAAAAGAAGTTAAGAAATGGATGCGCCGTATTATTGAGGAAATTCCATATCATCAGATTTACGCCCCCAGTGGCCCTGGGTATTGGAACGCCCTGATTTCCTGGCAATATAATCCGGGAGGACATCATCGAGATAGGAAGATGGGTGTTATTTATAAACAGGTTTTAAGCGAGATGGGCCTACGTTCTGCAGCCCCCAAAGAAGTTTCGGTTCGGGGAAAGGCATTTACTTCATCATCGAAAGATACGCAAAGGGAATCAGGTATTGAAGAAAGAGTTACGCCGCCTCATCCAAAGCTTTCTTCAGATGGATCTAAAATAGATCGAGAAATTATTTCTTATCTCCAACAGCTCACGATTGCTGATCCTCATGCAGCTAAAAATAGCCGTTCATTTAAAAGAATTGAAAATATGGGAGAGGAGGCCGTTCCTTCATTGATCAGGATTGTCCAAAAGCATGAAGTCGAAGGTGACCCGCTTAAATGGGCAGCATATCTATTGGGCGTTATTGGTGATGAAAAGGTTAGGCCGGTTATTGAAAGCATTATTAATGATTCTTCTTATCCTTGGTATGTCCACACAGAAGCAAGAAATGGGCTTAATATTTTGAAACAAAAATATCAAGGTCAAAAGGGAGGAGACCTTGATTCTGTTGAGCCCGGAGTTGATCAAAAGGTTGTTTCTTATCTTGAACAACTGACAATTCCCGATCCTAACGCGGCTAAGTATAGTCAGCCATTTCGGGCCATTGTAAATATGGGAGAAAAGGCTGTTCCTACGTTGATCAGGGTTGTCCAAAATCGTGAAATTGTAGGTGACCCGCTTAAGTGGGCGGCATATTTGTTGGGGGTTATAGGAGATGAAGAAGTTGAGCCAGTTCTTCAGAGGGTTATTAATGATTCTTCTTATCCTTGGTATGTCCAAACAGAAGCAAAGAATGGATTACGGGTATTAAACCGCAGGCTTGATAATTCCATGATGGGTATGTCCCTTCGACAGAAACTAACTTTTGTCATTGCATGGTTTCTGGTTCTATTCTCTCCGGATAATGTATCGTCTTCAAATTTGTTTGAGTCTTTACACGCAAAGAGAGCTAAGGATATTCGTGAAGAATTTCCTTACACAAAAAAGGAGTTTGAGGCAATTGTGCAGGAGGTGATGAAAGCTATTGAGAGAAAATATGTTACAGGCGCAGGGAGTAATGTAGGCATATCGAGAGTTGAAGAGAAAAGAGGGGACTTTAAATCATGGGTCATCAAACAAATTCTTTTGGTATCGGAAGGGGAAGGTGGAAAGGGGGTGGATGGAGAAAAAGAGAGTGAATCGGAAGGATATAAATCTATGTCCGATAAAGTAGAACGTATTCGTACACTGATTAAAGATGGAGAATATCAAGATGTGATTAATATTTTTGATAATCGCTCCTCGTCCCGGTATTCTAAAAAAGGTGATGATCCTAGTATTGATGAATTATTAGAATTTGCTCCGGATCTTGTTTTAGAGTTACTGAGAAATTATTTTGATCAAACCGTCGAATTAATTTTACGTAAAGCAGATCATGGGAATGCGATAAGTGAATTTATTAGTAGTCTGATAGAAAAGCCTGAAGGAATTCCTTTTGCCATAGATATTATACAATATCTTAAGAACAAATTTAAATTGCTGAAGAAGGTAAATGGAAGTTATCCTGTACCCGATAAGGAACCAGTTATAGTTATGCAGAAAGGTGAGCAATTATATTCTGAGACGATTCAAAATATATTGAAGAATTTATTTTATAAAAGTAAAATAATGGGAAGTTTACAGGGAGCAAGCCAGGAATTTTATAATGCCTTGGGCAAGGAATTTGGAACAGATTGGGTGTCTTTGTGGGAGGCAAAGGTTTTGCAACCTCAGTTGAACCGTGACATTGAACAAATGAAATTAGCGATTGCAGATACCAATTCGCAAATCTCAACTAAATTATCAACGATCGCGAAAGAATTGATTGTAGTTCCAACGGAGGTTGGGAGTAAGTTTGATAATCGGAAAGAGATGCTGGATAAGAATTTGGGAGAAATAAAACAAAATTTAAATTCTTTAAGTACGGCCTTACGCAATCAGAGCGATAAAATATTCGAAGTAACTGAGTTGAATAAGTTTGCTAACCGTGCTGATTTGCTTATTCCGTGGTTGCATGCTTATAGAGTTAATTATTATTTAAGTGGACCTATTTTTTTGGACACTTATATGAGTAATTTTTCGGAAATACGCGGGAAATTCATGCACAGGGCTTTTGAATTGAGAGAATTTGCAAGGCAAAGAGGCATTCTTGCAGATATCGCATCATATTATATTTTTATAGAAAAGGAGATTTCTGAGTTAATAGAATTATCAAGGGATGGGAAAGATTTTGATAAAAATTCCATAACACACAGTGAGTTCTTGAAAAAAATCGGTTTAGCATATTATGAGTTTTGGGAAATAAAGGGGGAGAATAATTATTTAGGTCTTGCCGAGGATTATAAAAATCAGTTTTATGATAGGCTAGAAGAAGAAACAGGAAAGCATTATGAGAGGTTGGATGTGATTGAATTTTATGCATCTTTACAAGAAGGTTCAGATGAGCTGGGAATCCTGGCAGGGAGATTGAAAGATGATCGTGTGCAAAGTATTAAAAAAGTTTTTACTTCGGGACTTCCTCCTGTTTTTGCTGCATCGCTTGAGATCGTTAGTTATGACCCAGAGAAAACATTGAAAGAAATAAAAGCTATTGCTGAAAAAATATTAAAAAATTACGCAATGGTGAGTAAGAAAAGTATTAAAAATTATTTGGAAACAGAGGGATATGATAATCTTTTAATGTGGTTAAGGAATATCAAGAATGATAGACAACGCCCAAGGTTTATTCATGGTAGCAATACGAAAAATGTAACAAAATTATTAGAATGGTATTTTGCGCGTGAAGAATGGGAGCTCAGTAAAGAACATAAAGATGGAAACAAGGAAAAGATTTTTGAGAAGTATAAAGATATCATTAATGATTTGGATCCTTTTAGTAAGCTGAGAATGGAGATAGTTGGGGTGTTAAAGAAAATGGGGATTAATGATTCTAATTTTATGGAACATAGAGAGTATATATTAGAAGTGGCGAAATCTATTCATGATGCGAGAAATGCATCGCAAGATACTGATGAGGCCATGATGGTCAATAAAGAAAATTTTGGCGGTATCAACCTTGACCCTGCCATGTTGGACTTACAAATTAAACGCGATGGCAAGGGGGTGCCGTTGCCGGTGGGGGATCAGGATTTTTCCATGATGCACATTCAAGGATTTTTGCCGATTATTATTAATGTGACGCCAGTTTCGCTGCCGGCCCTGCTTGGCTTTGTGGATACTTTACCTGGCGAACAGACGGGTTTGCCTGTGGCGAGCTCTGGTGGATTAGTGGGTGATGTTAGCTTGTGGCTTGAGGATTGGAATAGGTTCTTGCTGCGGCAGGATGACGACATTTCTGTATTAAGCCTTCGATATGGTTAATAAAAGTCGCGTAAGCGTATATCATTGAGCCTGTTCCAAGCGTTGATGTTTTACAGACAATATTTCTATTTTATTTTTTACAAATTTTTTTTCACGTTGGCAAAAATAACGGCAGAATAGGTCCCGCCGCATTAAATCATTTTTTACGTTAATATATCTTGAACCTTAAGGTTTTTAAGGTACAATATCAGTTATGAAAAAATATACTTTAGGTATTGATGTGGGGGGGACTAATATCAAGCTGGGATTGGTTAGTTCTGTTGGAAAGGTTGTTTCCAGAACTTGTTTAGATACAAGCAGTTTTAAGTCTAATAAGAATAAATTTATCCAGGGGATTGCTTTAGCTGCAGATGAATTAATGGAAGAAACCAAAATAAATCGGAAGGATATTTTGGGAGTGGGGGTTGGATTGCCAGGGCTTGTTGATCCAGTTAAAGGTGTGGTTAATTTTTTACCGAATATTTCAGGTTGGAAGAATATTCCATTCAAGAAACTTCTCCAAGATGAGCTCAAAATTCCTACCGTTATTGATAATGACGTTAACCTTGTTACTTTAGGCGAATGGCAATTCGGCGCCGGAAAAGGGTACAAAAATTTTGTCTGTATAACATTAGGTACAGGAGTAGGAAGTGGTTTGGTATTAAATAATGATTTATACCGAGGAGAAGGAAACGTGGCTGGCGAATTAGGGCATATACCCATTAATGAAAAAGGGCCTAAGTGTTCATGCGGAGGATGGGGTTGTTTTGAAAGTTATGTGGGTAATCAATATCTTATAGAAAAGGGATCAAAGATATTCAAAAATAAAAACATACAGTTGGAAGATGTTTTTAATTTGGCGAATCATGACAATGTGCGGGCTGTTCAATTTTGGGATGAAGTGGCTACGCATACAGGCAATGTTTTGGTTGGCATTATAAATTTGCTAAATCCAAGGTTGATTATCATTGGAGGCGGTGTTTCCAATAGTTATAAATATTTGGGTGCTACGATTAATAAAATTGTCAAACAACGTGCTATGAAAATTCCAGCTTCTATGGTCAAAATTGTTAAGGCTAAATTAGGTGATGATGCCGGTCTTATTGGGGCTCATGTCTTGGTTAAGGAACGTAGTCGTTGAATATTAAATTTTCCCATAAAATATTAATTCTTAGTATTTTTTTAATGTCTTTTACTCTTCTTTGGCCTTTAACGATTAAGGCTGAAGAGGAGCAAGGGCCAAAGACTTCGGTTGAACTTAACGGAGATGTCATTGAATATTCCGTTGAGGGCAATAAGATGATAGCCTCAGGAAATGTGATTATTGTCCATAAAGGGACAACACTTACGTGCGATAAAGTGGAGTTCTTTCAAGATTCTCAAATGGCTAATGCTTTCGGGAATGTCCGTTTAAAGACAGCGACAGGTGAAATAAGCGGAGACCAGTTAAGTTATAATTTTGGGTCGATGACAGGGGATTTTTCCGGCGCAAGGATTGTGGCCAAGCCTTATTATGGTGAAGGAAAAACAGTTTCCAAAGTTGACGAAAATAAGCTTGCGATAGATGTCAGTTCCGTGACAACCTGTGATTTAGATAAGCCGCATTATAAATTAGCCTCAAAGAAAATGGATGTTTACCCGGGGGATAAGATGGTTGCCCGGAATGTACGTTTACTCATCGGAAAAATCCCTTTTTTGTATCTCCCTCGTTTTACACATAGCTTAAAGAAGAAAAAGCCTATTTTTCTTTTTACACCGGGGCATGATAAAGAATGGGGAAATTTCCTTCTTACGGCCTGGAATCATCAATTCAATGAATATATCGATTTAACCCTTCATTTAGATTATCGAACACAATTAGACCTGGCGTCAGGGTTTGATGTGGCGTATAAAACACCTAAAAACGGTAGCGGAATTTTGCGCACCTATTACACTAACGAACGACGGCTTCAAAATAAAGATAACCTCATTGGAGAGCGCACAGCGCCTACCAAGGAGCGGGAACGATTTAAAATTGAATGGCGGCATAAGTGGAATATTGATAAAAAAACCAGCGCCATTATGCAGTATTATAAGTTGAGTGATAGTGAGTTTTTGAGAGATTTCTTTGAACGAGAAAATGAGGAGGATGTTTCCCCCAACACTTTTTTTCTATTAACACGCGCATTACCCAAAGCCACGTTAAGTTTTCGTACGGACGTACGTGTCAATCGGTTTGAATCGGCTGTAGAACGTTTGCCAGAGGTTCGTTTTGATTTAGCTAATCAACAATTGTGGAATACGGGGTTGTATCTTAAGAATACAACAACGTATTCGAATTTAACGAAAAAGACACCATCGCCGAGTGAAATTAGACAAAACACAATGCGTTTGCATATTAATAGTGAACTATCTTATCCCAAAAAAGTTGGGATTATCGAATTTAAGCCTTTTGTCGGAGGCAGTCACACCTATTACAGTAAAACCAAGGAAATAGATAAGTATGATTCTATCCGGGGGGCATTTAGGACAGGAGCTAGTTTAAGTACAAAGTTTTTTAGAGTGTTTGATGTCAAATCAAATGTGTGGGGCTTGGATATTGATCGTTTAAGGCATATTATTACGCCAAGCATTGATTATGGTTTTTCGGCTGACCCAACGATTCCAAATTCCGTTTTAGATTCTTTTGACAGTATTGATTCGATAACTAAAAGTCACAAAATTATATTTTCTTTGGAAAATAAATTGCAGACAAAGAGAAATGATAAAAGTGTGGATCTTTTACGGGCAATCATTAGTACACCCTTTAATTTAAAAGAAGATGCTGCTAAGGGTGGTTTTGGCGCTATTAGTACAGATATTGATTTTCGTCCCACCGAGTGGTTAACCTTGTATTTTGATTCAAGTTATGATACAAAGGCTGATCATTTAAGCACGGCTAATTTTGATTTGTACATCAATGGGGGGGAGAAATGGTCATGGCAGTTAGGAAAGCGATATAATCGGGATGCAGACGATCAAGTTACTTCTTTAGTGAAGTACAAATTAAATCAGAAATGGGCGTTGAGTATGTATGACCGTTTTGACATTGATGTTGCGACCCTCAAAGAGCAGGAATACATTATTACGCGTGATTTGCATGCTTGGGAGATGGATATAAGTTTTAATCAAACGCGAGGGCGAGGCAATGAGCTTTTATTGGTATTTAGGCTTAAGGCGTTTCCAGATATAGGTTTTGATGTAGGGTCAAGTTTTAATAAGCGAAAAGCAGGATCACAAAGTGTGATTGGAAAATAAGAGAGAAAGGATTATTCTAAAATGAACATAGCTATAGTAGGTTCTGGATATGTAGGGCTAGTCACAGGAGTATGTTTGGCCCATATCGGACATAAAGTTGTTTGTGTTGATGTTGACCGTGAGAAAATAAGAAAACTTCGTTTAGGTAAGGTTCCTATTTATGAGCCGGGGCTGGAAGAATTATTAAAAAAATATTTAAAAAATAAAAAACTTTCTTTTACTTGGGCGATAAAAGAGGCGGCTAAGAAATCTGATGCAATTTTTATTGCCGTTGGTACACCTTCGAAAAAGAATGGCGATGCCGATTTAACTTATGTTGAAAATGTTGCGCGGGAAATTGCTTTGAGTATGGATTCGTATAAACTTATTATTGAAAAATCAACGGTGCCGGCAGAAACAGGTAAGCGTATCGCGCGAACTATCCGGATGAATTTACCCAAGAATAAAAAATCTATTCCGGATTTTGATGTGGCTTCTAACCCTGAATTTTTACGAGAGGGCTCGGCGATTAAAGATTTTATGAACCCGGACAGAGTGGTTATTGGGGTGGAATCTAAAAAAGCTGAACGGATTTTGCGGGAAATTTATAAACCGTTAAAACCACATATGGTTGTTACTAACATTAATTCTGCTGAGTTGATTAAACATGCCTCAAATTCTTTTCTGGCAACGAAAATATCTTTTATCAATGCAATTGCGCAAATTTGTGATCATCTCGGAGCTGATGTTCTTAAAGTCGCTGAAGGAATGGGCTTTGATAAGCGAATTGGTCGGAGTTTTTTAGACGCGGGGATTGGTTACGGAGGCAGCTGTTTCCCGAAAGACGTTGACGCCTTTGTTCGTTTGAGTGAAAAAAGTGGCTACAATTTTAAACTTTTAAATGAAGTCAGGAGCGTGAACGAAGAACAGAAGGCATTTTTTGTTAGACTTATCGAGGATAAATTGTGGATCGTAAAAAATAAAGTGATTGGCGTATTAGGTTTGGCGTTTAAACCAAATACGGATGATATGCGTAATGCCCCATCTTTAGATATTATTAAAATGTTACAGCATGAAGGCGCTAAAATTAAAGCCTATGATCCTGTATCGATGGAAAATGCAAAGAAAATGATGAAGAAAATAACATACAGTAAGGATCCTTATGCCTTGGCAAAGGGATGTGATTGTTTGTTGCTCTTGACGGAGTGGGATGAATTTAAGCATTTGGATTTTAAAAAACTTGGAAAAGTGATGAGCCAGCCTATTTTGTTTGATGGGCGTAATATGTATCGTAAACAGGATTTTGAGAAATTAGGTTTTGAATATTATGGAATTGGCAGGGGAATGGTTTAGGAGTATCAAAAAATATAAAAGAGGTAAGAAGTAAGAAATAAAGAGGCAGAGAAGCAAAAAATAAAAATTTTTTAGTTTTTTCTCTGCAACTTACTTCTTGCATCTTTACCTCTTAGTTCGTTAAAGATTATTAAAAACAAGGAGCAGTCAGTGTCTCAAAAACTTAAACAGAAAATCGTAACAAAAAAAGCTAAAATTGCCGTTATCGGCTTGGGATATGTGGGGCTTCCTTTGGCTGTAAATTTTGCCAAGGCTGGGTTTAAGGTATTTGGTTTAGATAAAGATCAAGACCGTGTTGATCAAATTAATGCGAAGAAAAGTTATATTCTCGATATATCTTCACGTGAGTTAGCCAATGTTGTGAATAAGGGGTTCTTTTCTGCGTTGACAGAGTTTGAGATCCTTAAAGATATGGATGCCATTCTTATTTGTGTACCCACACCGCTTAAGCGTAAATACACACCGGATATTACCTATATCGTTAGTGCCGTCAGGACGATTAGAAAGTACATGAAAAAAGATACGTTGATTATCTTGGAAAGTACGACTTATCCAGGGACAACCGAGGAGTTGATTAAGCCTGAGTTGGAAAAGGGGGGTATGAAGGCGGGTAAAGATTTCTTTCTTTCTTTTTCACCTGAACGTATTGATCCCGGTAATAAAAAATATGATGTTACCCGCATACCTAAAGTGGTAGGTGGTTTTTCTGAGAAAAGCGGCGAATTAACCAAGGTTCTTTATGAAAAAATTATTAATCAAGTGCATTTGGTGAGTTCCGCCAAAGCCGCCGAAATGACCAAGCTTTTGGAAAATACGTTCCGCATTATCAACATTGGATGGGTGAATGAGGTAGCGATGATGTGCCACAAAATGGGTATTAATGTCCGTGAAGTTATTGAAGCCGCTAAAACGAAGCCGTTTGGTTATATGCCGTTTTATCCGGGACTTGGTGTTGGTGGGCATTGTATTCCGGATGATCCTTTGTATCTTTATTGGAAGGCCAAGCATGAGGGATTCAGTTCTAAGTTTATTAAGTTGTCGGCAGATATTAATTCGCATATGCCGCAATATGCTTTAGATCATCTTCAGAAGGTTTTAAAGGGGTCGTTTAAGCGTAAGAAGTTGCTTATTGTTGGTGTGACTTATAAAAAAGATGTCAAGGATTTACGAAAATCACCTCCTTTAAAATTGATTGAGCTTTTGAAAAATCAAGGATGTCAGGTGGATTATTATGATCCGATTATTCCCTTTTTGAATATCGGCAAGGTTCATCAAGATTCGATTGAGTTTAACAAGAAAAATCTGTCTTCTTATGATTGTGCTATTATTGCCGCAGATCACACAGACGTCGATTACACTGCACTTTTAAAACACTCCAAGCGTGTTTATGATGTTCTTGATGTGTATGCAGGAAATAAAAATAAAAAGATTATTAAGTTTTAATTCTAGGGAAGGGTAAGAAATGGCTAAGCGAAAAAAAATAGTGGTGATTACGGGCGGGGCAGGATTTTTAGGAAGTCATCTTTGCGATCGGTTTATTGGTGATGGGTTAAAGGTTTTTTGTGTGGATAATTTGATCACCGGAAGCATGAAAAATATCAAGCATTTAAAAAATGATAAGAATTTTGAATTTATTAAACATAATATTTCGCAAGAATTGTTTATTAAGGGGCCTATAGATTATGTGATGCATTTTGCCTCACCTGCCAGTCCGGTAGATTATTTAAAGCATCCAATCCCGACATTAAAGGTGGGTTCTTTAGGGAGTCACAATATGTTAGGGTTAGCCAAGTTGAAAAAGGCGCGATATTTGGTGGCGTCGACTTCGGAAGTTTACGGTGACCCTGAAGTTCATCCGCAAAAAGAAACTTATTGGGGAAACGTGAACCCGGTGGGGCCCCGCGGAGTTTATGACGAAGCAAAACGTTTTGCTGAAGCGATTACAATGGCGTACCGGACGTATCATAAAGTGGACACAAAGATTTTACGCATTTTTAATACCTACGGTCCGCGTATGCGGATTAATGATGGCCGTGTGGTGCCAAATTTTATTTATCAAGCTATGCACAATAAGTCTCTCACCATTTATGGTACAGGCAAACAAACGCGTTCTTTCTGTTATTATTCAGATTTAGTTGAAGGCATTGTGCGTTTGTTGCATTCTAATATTTCGGGTCCGGTTAATATCGGCAACCCGGATGAATTTACCATTATGCAATTTGCTAAAATGGTCATCAAAATGTCAGATACCAAGAGCAAAATTATCTACAAATCTCTCCCCGTAGACGACCCAAAGCAGCGCAAGCCAGATATTACGCTAGCCAAAAAACACCTTAAATGGACCCCAAAAGTCAAGTTGGAACAAGGTCTTCGTGATACCATCGACTGGTTTGAAGAAAATATTTCTTAGGATTTTGTTTTAAATCATCCTTTGTGGGAAAATTAAGAAATTACTTTTAGAAAAAGTTGTAACTTGTTGCTATATAACGAATTAAATTTCTGCTGTGCTCTTGCCGATTGCAAAGAATATGTTATCCTTCCTGTATAAACGTTAAGAAACCGTTTTTATCATTTAAATCCACCAATATTCGCCTGTTTTTCAGCAAGTGATCCAGCCACGGATTGGTACTTCAACAACATTAAAACTGTAGATTGTAATTTTATTGGCTCAGTACAAGTTACTCATAAATTACACATCTCAAATGGGAGTATCGCTATGTTTTTTTTAGAAAATAACCGCAAAAATGGTTTGTATCGTGTATTTTCAGTATTTTTAGTATTTGCATTCATATTTACCAGTATTATTCCTCCTAGTTATGGGCAAAATGCTCCACAAACTATATTAAATTTACCTATTCCAGGGGCATTTGTGTCATCTACCGATGTATTTTATCCGGCGATGGTTAAAGGTATAACCCTCCACCCTGAAAATCCGTTGCGGTTTGATTTTGTGGTGGATACTGGTGCAACTGGCATGAAACGAGCGGATGTATTAAACGCAGAAATTACCAAGCTAGTGAAATATTTTTTGGCTTCGTTGACAGTTCCCGAGAAAGAAATGTGGGTCAACTTGAGTCCCGATGAGCCGGACCGAATTATTGCCGAAGGGCTTGGTAGAACGGATATGGGGCGGGATATGTTGGGGCAGGATTATATGCTCAAGCAGCTTACCGCAAGTTTGATGCATCCGGAAGAAGATTTAGGTCAAGAGTTTTGGAATCGTGTTTACGCCCGTGCGCAAGCCGAATACGGAACGACCGATATTCCGATGGATACCTTTCACAAAGTCTGGATTGTACCCGAGAAGGCCGTCGTGTACGAGCATGAAGAGACGGCCACGACGTATGTGTTAGAGAGTAGGTTGAAGGTTATGTTGGAGGAAGATTATCTCGCCGCGTCCAATAACGTAGGGGCGAATCCACGTATTCGCCCAAATCAAGGGCGAAAACAGGGTTTCGCCCCTACGACATCCATCATCCGTGAAATCCTCATCCCCGAAATCCAACGCGAAGTCAACGAAGGATCAACTTTCGCCAATCTCCGCCAGATCTACCATTCAATGATCCTCGCCGCGTGGTACAAACGAAGCCTGAAACAGTCTCTGCTTGGCCAAGTCTACGTCGACCAAAACAAAACCAAAGGCATCACCACCGAAGACGAACACGTTACGCAAAAAATTTACGATCAATATATTGAATCCTTCAAAAAAGGCGTTTACGACTACATCAAAGAAGATTACGACCCAACGACAAATCAAATCATCCCCCGCAAATACTTCTCCGGTGGGTTTGCCGCGGATTTCTCGATATTGCGCGCATTAAAATCATCAATTACCAGGATAGCCCCCACTCAAATATTTTCAGACGAAGACAACGCCATCCTAAGCGCCCAATTCGATTTAGCAAGTTTGGGAAAAAAGACTGATCTATCCTTTTTGGACTCAGCCATGAAGACGGAGCGAGAAGCGTTGAAGAAAGCTCTACGGAAAAAAGTTGTGCAGAATTTTAAAGGGTTACAGGGTAAAGGTCATATTAATATTTTGTGGGTCGAAGATGACGAAGAATTGACTGATGCATATAAAAAAGAGCTAGAAAATGATAAATATAAAATAGAGTGGATTAAAAGTGGAGAAGACGCTTGGCAATATGTCCGGAATAATTATGCAGAAATTGACCTTATTATTACGGATTTAGACTTAGATGGAGAAATGTCAGGATCAGATTTAATTGATGAGTTAAACAATGAAAAAAATAACGAAGTGTCTATCATTCCTATCCTTATACTAACAGCAGGGCAAGCTGTAGGGGCCTTAAGGGGGCCTTTAAAAAGAGCTACGAATAATTTTATCGAAATTTTTCGAAAGGTTGGAAGAATTAGCGAATATATAGCAAAAGTCAAAAATTTCATCGAAAATCCTCCGGATGATTTGTCGATGATGGTTAGGGGGGGTAATAAGGGGGGTGGAATAGATTTTTTTAAGGTGAGCGGAGAGGTAAGAAAAAAAATATATCAATTAAAAAATCAATATGCGGATACGACGGATTATACGATTACACAAGGCACTTTTGGGTATTCAAGAAAAGAGAATAGTAATAAAAGTTTTGTGGCGATTACCCCTGATGATTCAGGAAATAGTTTGATTTATGTTCAGCAGGAAAGAGGGAGGAAAGTTTTTGTGTTTCAGGGGCGTGTGCCTAGTGAGTCTGGTCTTTCAGCGTGGGAACCTGAAGGAAGGCAGATACAAAGCGTGAAAGAGGTGGAGATTGCCTTAGAGGATTTTATTCGAGGACGAAAATCTAAATTAGCAGAGGAAAAACTTAAGACGGAGGCGCGTGAAAAAGAATTGGATGCTCTTGCGAGAGAAGAACGTATACAAGACAAGCAAGACAATCCTCTTGCTTCGGTTGCAGAGATTTTTACAGAAATGAATCCCACAAAAAAAGAACATAAATATACCGTTATAACGGTAAAAGGAGAAGTTTCTTATGAAGGATTTGTGTATGAAAAAAAACCTTATCCAGGCGCCGATGAGATGTATTACGGCTTAGTTGCCTACCAGTATTACGATGAGATTTATATCAAGAAGGGATATATTAAAAAAAGATTTTTTAATGAATTGGGTCCTGAAGCAGATCCTTATTATTCACTTTTTCCGCATGAAAATTTGACGGAAAAAGTATATTGGGCTCTTGATAATATAGATCAACAAAAGGTTCAGGGCATCATTAAAGAATTTATTGAAGAGCAAGATGTTCTACGTAATCAGCCTGAAAAGGAAATAGAGTTTGTGAAAATTCAGCCTTCAAATGAAAAGAGGGAAAAAAAGGTTCGAAATGTTAAAGGTGATGTTCCGAAGAAAAAGATTGTGAATATGAATAAAATTAAAAAGGATCTCGAGGCAGGCCGTATCGCAGAGGTATTACAAGATTTTAAGGAGGATGAGTTTTACGCTATAAAAGGTTTTTTTATAGACGAAAAAGACCGAGACGAAAATGCTTCTTCTGTCGGTAATTCTATTGGTTGGCTATTTGTTTATTTTCTGGAATACCTTCGCAATGAATATGCCGGTTTTGAGTATCCAAAGTATATAAAAATAGGATACAACCTAAATAAAGTAAGTGGTGATGATGAAAGTAGCTTTATGAGTGAGTTTTATGAGGGGGTTGAAGAGTACTTAGAAAAATATAAGGCTCCTTTACAAAAATCTAATTTTTTAGATAAAAATCCTTTAGGAGATAGGAAAAAGTATGCTCTTGCAGATAATCATCCATATATAAATATTAGAAAGTATTTTCAATTTGTAGACGAGGCAATGTTAAATATAGACGATAAGAAAAGCCTTGGCGGGATTAACTTGGACGCGGCGATGTTGGATTTGCAGGTGAGACGTGATGGTAACGGAGTGCCGTTGCCGTTTTCATTGCAGCCGGCGGATTTGGGGATGCGGGTTCAGGGGTTTTATCCGATTCTCAACAGTGTGACGCCAGTCACTTTGCTGCAGCTTGGATTGAATAGTCCAGTTGGTGCGCCTCCACCGGAAGATGCTTCCTCTGCGAAAGATGCGTCTACCTTTCTGGATTTAAGCTATTCCTTCACCACCAAAACCCGCGATCCGTGGGATAGGGTTATATTTTATGTATAAATAATGCTCATATTCGTACACATTGACAGTGTGTATTTTGTGATGTATTATTGAAGTAGGAGGTGGGAAGATATGGTTCGATTAAATATTACTATGCCGGAAGATTTGGATCAGCGGTTAAGGAGGGTCAAAAATAAGAGTCGTTTTATTGCCTTAGCCGTGAGGGAGAAGTTTCAAAAAGAAGAAAAAGCAAAGTTGCAGGCTTTGATGATTGAAGGGTATAAAGCGATGGCAGCAGAAGATCAGGACATTAATCAAGAATGGGAAGAAACAATGCTGGAAGATGGGTTGGATTTATGAAAGTTCCCTCCCGTGGTGAAATTTGGTTGGTTAATTTTAATCCAACAATTGGGGCGGAAATAAAGAAAACACGCCCGGCTGTTATTGCCTCTAATGATTTGAATAATCAGTACGCGCAGACAGTGACCGTTTTACCTATTACAGATAAAGGAAAAAAAGTTTATCCTTTTGAAGTCTCTTTATCCTCTCAGACAAAAGGTCTTGTTAAAGATTCCAAAATTAAATGCCAACAAATCCGAACGATCGATAAGAGACGATTAGTCAAATTTATCGGCGTTGTAAATGAAAAAAGTTTGCAGGATATAGATAAGGCCTTGAGTATTCATTTGGGAATGTTGCGTTAATAGGTTAAGAAATACGCTTGACAATTCACACCGGACGATATATTTTATACCTTCCTTTCAGGCGGTAAATTAAAAAAACCAATCAATTAGGAATTACGCAATAATTAATTTTTACGTAATTTCTTATAACAGTTACAAAAAGGAGAAACATTATGGTGAAAATAGGAATTAACGGATTTGGGCGTATCGGACGCTTAGTTTTTCGTGCAGCGATTGAAAAAGGTGATGTGGAAGTCGTCGGTATAAATGACCTTATCGACGTTGATTATATGGCTTATATGTTGAAATATGATTCTACACACAACAAATTTAAAGGTGATGTAAGCGTAGAAGGTGGTGCGCTTGTTGTTAATGGAAAAAAAATTCGCGTCACAGCCGAGAGAAATCCAGCAGACCTTAAATGGGGTGATGTTGGGGCTGAGATTGTTGTTGAGGCAACAGGGCTTTTCCTAACAAAAGAAGCCGCTAAAGGTCATATTGATGCTGGCGCTAAGACGGTTGTTATGTCAGCCCCGTCAAAAGATGACACGCCAATGTTTGTTATGGGTGTTAATGAAGATAAATATACACCGGATATGCAATTTGTATCCAATGCCTCTTGTACAACAAACTGTTTAGCCCCTATTGTTAAAGTTTTAAATGATAAATTTGGCATTGTTGAAGGTTTAATGACAACGGTTCACGCAACAACCGCAACACAAAAAACAGTGGATGGTCCATCTGTTAAAGATTGGCGTGGTGGACGTGGCGCTGGCCAAAATATTATTCCATCGTCAACAGGCGCAGCCAAAGCCGTTGGAAAAGTTATTCCTGAACTTAACGGAAAATTAACAGGGATGGCATTTCGCGTACCTACGCCGGATGTTTCAGTTGTTGACTTGACCTGCCGTTTAGAAAAAGCTGCCAGTTATGACGCAATCAAGAAGGCGATGAAAGAAGCATCTGAAGGTGAACTTAAAGGTGTTTTAGGTTACACGGAAGACCAAGTTGTTTCTAACGATTTTATCGGCGATGAGCGTACATCCATTTTTGATGCAGGCGCCGGTATTTCTTTAAATGATAATTTCGTTAAAGTTGTTTCTTGGTATGATAATGAATGGGGTTACAGCTGTAAAGTTGTTGATCTTATTCAGTACATTGCAAGTAAAGCAACAGCGAATGTATAAAATTGTAGGGTGTTGATAAAAAGGGCAGCTCTTTAAAGAGCTGTCCTTTTTTATTAGGAATAATAAAAGTGAAAATATATTGGATAGCCGTATTATTTCTTTTTATCTTTATTGCCTGTGGGAGGAGTGAAGGGATGTCTTGGAAATCTGTTGAGATAATTATAGAACAAGATTTTCCAGATACATCTTCTGTGAGTACGGCGCAATTAAGCCATATGCTCGACAATCAAGAACCTGTGGTGGTGATTGATGTTCGCGCTGGCGAAGAGTATCACGTGAGTCACATTCTAGGTGCTGAGCATATTGAATCCGCTCAGGAGGTTGAGAAATTAGTGGTGGGTAAAAATACAAAGATTGTTTTTTACTGTTCAGTTGGTTATCGTTCGGCGAAAATTACATCTGAATTGAGAAAACAAGGTTTTACCAATGCCTTCAATCTCACCGGTGGTATTTTCGAGTGGGCCAATCGTGGTTTGGATGTGTATCAGAATGGCGAAAAAGTTGATACGGTGCACCCTTTTAATAAGCATTGGGGTATGCTATTGAATAAAAAATATTGGTCTAGGTAAGAGTGTTCATTTTATTACCAATTGCGAGCGCGCGCTCGTAATTTGATTTTCTCCAATCCCAATCCCGAACACGTGTTCGGAATTCATATGTCAGAGATTGCGAACGCAAGTTCCGAAGTTTTCACTGTTTCTTATTAAGAATCATCACCAGCACATCTGGTCGGGATACAATAAGGGTGTTGGGGCAGGTGTTTTGGACGAGGGTTTTTAGTTCAGGGTCTTCGGTCACGAATACAGCCCAGGTATCTTGAGAGTGAGCCATCGCAGCGGGCACCATCGGGACGTCAGATTTGGTGTCGCCGCAAATCAAATTTGGGCCTTGGGCCAATTGAAGATGTAAGTCTTTATTAAGAAAATCCACAGCATCGCCTTTGTCAAAATCTTTCAACTCGCCGGATTCATCCGCATTTTCGATCGTTAAAATAACTTCAATATCCTTACCGGTATCTTCAATACGGAAATATTTCTTTTGAGGATCAATTTTTTGAACAATGTTCGTAATAAGGTTAAGAAAGTCTTCAGACTCTTGGGCAGGAATGGTTTTAGAAATATCCTGGCGCGCAATCGTAGTTTGGCCAAATTTAAATTGCAGGCCGGAGCCGATTAAGGTGAACATTTCATATTCCGGCTGCTTAACTAAATCGGTCAGTTGTTGATTAAAAATATCCAGTTTGCTTTGTTTGTCCGGTTCAACCGGGAATTGGTGTCGCTGGCCTTGTTTATCAAAATACTCGCGGCCTTTGGATCCGGCATAAATAAAAATATTGTCTGGTGAAACGCTGATATCGACCAGTCCGATATTATCCAGTGGGGCAGAAGTCAATATCACGGCATTGTTTACTTTTTGCGCAAAGCGTGTGAGGAATACGGCATTATAAATAGATTGAATGGAAGAAGCATAACGACCGCAATAATTATTAACAGTACCGTCACGGTCGGTAATGAAATTTCTAAAAGAGATATCTTTTAGTCTTTCTAACCCTGCATTAACTTCAGCAGAAAAGTCTGGATGAAGACTTTCAAGGTAAGCATAAAATTCTTCGGGTGAATGTGTGAGAAAAAAAATATCTTTTTCCAGTTCATTCATTTCATAGCTCAGGTCTAAAGCGATTGTTTTATCTTCGGTGAGTTCGAGGTGATATTGATTATCGCGGGTATTAATATTTTTGAGGGCTGTTAATGCTTTTTCAAGAGGTTGGATATCCTCAGGGGCGATATGTTCCTTATTAAAGTGCATGTTAGTGAGCTGCTGTCGATCATTTCTTGACTGGCGCATTAGTGTGTAAAATTCAGCAAGTGTTTGGATTTTCATTATAAAATAGTATATATGATTTGCAGGCGTAAATAAAGCCTGCGGTGTATTATTTTTTTAGAGTTGTAATTCATTTATTTTCAGGTAGTTACAAGCTTGCCGTTCGCTTGCAAATATGTTAACCTTTAAGTAAGCCGATAAAGGTAAACCTGGGGAAACCCGGGGGCCCCGTGTACCGCGTTGGACGCATGACCTAGAATCTTTCGGGGTTTTAGGCTGCATCACGAAGGGTACGGGCAACCAGAATCCTGAGAGATTTTGGCCCCAAAGTACCACGTAGGGCATGGGCGCGAGTCTAATAGGGCTCGTTGACAAAACCACAGACCTAAAATGTCTAAGACCGGGAAGGCCCGAAGGAATGGGCACTAACAGATCAGAATGGGTTGAGGGGCAAAATGGTGGCTGGGTTGCCGAAGAGCGGTGGGGAGACATCCCATCTTTATCGGCTTTTTTTCCTTTAATTTTGTGAACTTATCTTGTATAGTACCAACTTCCCAAATAATAAACACGTTTAAAAATCGATAATTATGAGTTTTTCTTATATTCAAAAAATACCTACAGTCGCCGAACTTATCGAAGAAATTCCGATGAGTGAGGATCTTAAGAAAGTTAAACAAGAACACGATAAAGCTATTCAGGATATTATCAGTGGGCGAAGCGATAGATTTTTAATTATTGTCGGTCCTTGTTCTGCTGATAATGAGGATGCGGTGTGTGAGTATGTGGCCCGATTAGCCAAACTTCAGGATAAGGTCAAAGAGCGTTTGGTGCTTGTGCCACGCGTTTATACCAATAAACCCCGCACAACAGGAGAAGGCTACAAAGGAATGGCACATCAGCCTGACCCCAACGAAGATCCCAACATTGTGGAAGGTTTAAAGGCCATTCGAAACATGCATGTCCGTATTTTAAAAGATTCGGGCTTGTCTGCGGCGGATGAAATGCTTTATCCCGGCAATTATCCTTTGCTGGCCGATGTATTAAGTTATGTCGCTGTTGGGGCGCGTTCTGTTGAAAATCAGCAGCATCGTTTGACCGTCAGTGGTCTTGATGTACCTGTGGGCTTAAAGAATCCTACGAGTGGTGATTTGACTGTTTTATTAAATTCTCTTCAAGCGGCCCTGGTCCCGCATGTATTTATCTACAACGGCTGGGAAGTTAAGACATCGGGAAATCCATTGGCCCATTTGATTTTACGCGGCGCCACTGATCATTTTGGAAAAAATATTCCTAATTATCATTATGAAGATTTGATGCAGCTTTTAGATATGTCCGCCAAACGAAATTTTGTGGAGCCAGCCATTGTGGTTGATGTAAATCATGCCAATTCTAATAAGACATTCAGCGAGCAGCCCCGGATTGCTTTGGAAGTGATGCAGAGTCGACAAAAATCTGATCGATTGAGAAAAAGTGTGCGTGGCCTTATGATCGAAAGTTATTTAGTAGAAGGCGCTCAAAAAGTCGGTGGAACAATATGTGGCCAGTCCATCACCGATGGTTGTTTGGGCTGGGAAGACTCCGAAAAATTACTCCTCGAATTAGCGGATCAAGCCTAATCGTCAATTCACAAAAATGTCCTTCGATGAACAACGATATCAATCCTTACAAGAGAAGAAATTAAGAGAGTGGGAAGCCTTGTGCGGACGCTGCGGAGCCTGCTGCGGTAGTGTTGAAGGCGATCCTTGCGAACATCTTATTGCCTTAGGGCAAGGCCAGTATGCCTGTGCCATTTATAAAAATCGCTTCGGCCTGCACAAAACCCTGAGCGGAAAACTTTTCAACTGTGTCCCCATCCGCAACATCCTTTTCAAATCCTGGCCCGGCGACGACTGCTGCGGGTATAAACAGCCTTCTAGTTATACTAAATCCATTAAATAATTTCCTAGAATTAATTCAACTTTTCTCGAATGCTTCTACAAGAATAGTTGAATTAAATTAGAGGAGTTATTTAATGGAATTAGTATTAGTAGAAATTTCTTCGATAGTGCGAAAGAATTTGTTGCGGTATTTATCGACAAGGCTCACATCATCAATAGGCTGTAATCCACCTTCGATAAAAATATTTTTAGTATGAAGTATACCCGATGGATATAGTTGATGCCAAAATTTTTTAGTCGTGCATTGGTTTGCGGCTGGAAGTTGTGGTATGTTATACTTTGTAATGTATATAGGGGGAATAAGAAGTAGAGGTGTAGAGAGGTAAGATAAAAGAAAGTATGTTTTTTCTTTATTTTTTGCTTCTTATTCCTTTGCTTCTCTTAAAAAAGGGGGTTGATATGATCGTTGTTTGGGTAATTTTAGGAGTGATCCTTTTGACAGCTTTTTGGGGGATTGGGATTTATAATGGTTTGGTGCAGTTGAGGGAGAATGTTAAGAATGGGTGGTCGCAGATCGATGTGCAGTTAAAGCGGCGGCATGATTTGATTCCGAATTTGGTGGAGACTGCCAAAGGGTATATGAAACATGAAAATAGTACTCTGGAAGGCGTGATTAAGGCCCGGCAGCAGGCAGTGGATGCTAGTGGGTTTAAGGATAAACAAGAGGCAGAGAATTTTTTGTCCGGTACGTTACGGAGTTTATTTGCCGTTACAGAGAATTATCCGGATCTTAAAGCTGACCGGCAGATGATGCAAGTGCACGAAGAACTAACCAGCACGGAAAATAAGATTACGTTTGCCCGGCAGTATTATAATGATGAAGTCAATCGGTTGAATACTGCGGTTCAATCTTTTCCGGATAATGTGATTGCCGGTAACTTTAACTTTAAAAAGGAAGAGTTTTTTGAAATAGAAGATCCAGCTGAAAAATCTGTTCCTAAGGTTAAATTTTAGGCCGTCTTATGGCTTATTCATTCACGCAAATAGAAAAAGACAAAACTAGAACGATCGGTTTTGTCTTTTCTTTTTTGGTGGGATTTTATTTCCTGTCTATTTTATTTATTGTTCTTTTAGTCAGCAATTTTGTCCAATTTCAGGTAGCCGCAAACAGTCATTCTTCGTCTTTTCATTTCATATTTTTAGATTTTGCCAAGACCGGTATGGTTTTTGGTGCAGCCTTGATCATCGGATTTTGTCACTGGCAATATACGACAACGACATTAATTTCTAAAATTATTAAAGTGCTGCAAGCTGAGCCTTTGGATCCAAAGGATACTTATCACCAAGTGTTTCAGAATATTATTGAGGAAGTGTCTGTGGCTACAGGCGGACAAAAAATGCAGGGAGTTGTGCTTCCCACGATGGCAATGAATGCCTTTGCGATCGCAGATTTTAAAGGGCAGGCGATTATCGGAGTTACCGAAGGTATGCTGGCAAGGTTATCACGGGCACAGTTAGAAGCTGTTGTCGGACATGAGGCAGCGCATATTGTCTCCGGAGATAGTTTGATTACGAGTGTCACTACGTCCTTGTTTGAAATGTACAGTGGTATGTTAGAAGGTATTGCACACGTATTGAAAAGCACGACGCAAGCCTCTTCGCGGGGACGTGGACGCGGCAGTGGCGGTATTTTAGTATTGCTCGTTTTGATTTATTGTTTGTTGTCGATCACAAAATTGATGAGTCAGCTTTTGCGCATGTTTCTTTCTAGAGAAAAACATTATCGTGCTGACGCGGTCGCAGTGCGTCTAACGCGCGATCCTTTAAGCCTGGCCGAAGCCTTGTATGCGATAGTGCATCATTGGCGAGGTGCCGGTCTTCCTGCCGAGGAATTAGAAGCGATTTTTATTGTGAATCCTGCATTTCTTGATAGAGATGAAAAGACTGGTTTATTAGCAGATTTATTTTCCACACACCCTCCGTTACAACGCCGGTTACAGATTTTATTAAATATGGCGCATAGCGATATTCAGATCGTTGTGAATAAAGTCAAAAATATGAAACAGAAGCCGAGGGTAGCTGTACCCGAGGCTAAAGTAAATTCTACACAATGGATGGTGAATAAAGAAGGACAGTGGCAAGGCCCGTTTGATATTGTTCAGATGATGTCTTTTGGCTGGGTTCAGCCGGAGACGTGGATACAGCGTGTTGGCGGCGGTGAAGCGAGTGTCCAAATGGCATATCAAGATAAAGATGTCGGTGTTCAGATTGCAAAAGGAAAAGTTGACGGAGGGGGAGTAGGAAGAGATCAATGTCCTAAATGTCGTACGACACTAAATACGGTGATCTACGAAGGTTTAGAAATTCAAAAATGTCATTGTTGCCAAGGCGTGCTTCTTTATGAAAAAGATGTGCAGAAAATTATCGTGCGGCAAGAAGTTGGATTTTCGCCAAGGATCGTCAAAATAGCGGAAGGTGTGAAAAAAGAAAGTAACATGATTAGAAAAGGAGCGGCGCGAGGTCAACCCCGAATGGATGCAAAGAGTTTATATGATTGCCCAGAATGCACTGACTTTAAACGAAAAATGCTGAGGGTATTTTATAGTGACCTTTATCGTATTGAAATTGATAAATGTCTCTATTGTAAACGCATGTGGTTTGATAAAGATGAATTAGAAATTCTTCAATGCCTTATTGAAGATAAGGTTAATCAGCAGAGAAAATAATGGCGTATTCATGGTTATCTTATTTTTTGAATCGCCAAGTTTGACGAGTTTACAATCGTCAAACTTGACGATTATTCATAAATATATTAAATATAAATGGTTATGTTAAATATTTATAGCTTGAGGTTTAGGTTATATTTTTTACCGCATAGGAAATTATAAAATTTTCTATCGGTAGCAAGAATGTGACTTAGGGTATCTCCGTAGGCGATTTTCTTGAATAAAAGACGAGAATATACACCTCAAAGAAATGACCAGATAATGGATTTTTTTGATTTGGATAGCGCTTTACTTTTGGTTTTGCTATAATCTTAGAAATTTAATTTATAAATAATAAACGGATAGTATGAATGAGGGTAACAATACAACCTAAAATGTTACGCTGGGCTGTTGAACGTTCTGGCAAAACAAGTGAAAATATTTCAAAAAAATTCCCAAAGTACGATTTTTGGTGCCGTGGTGAAGTAAATCCAACGTTTAAACAATTAGAGAATTTTGCTAAAAGTACTTATACTTCAATAGGCTTCTTTTTTCTTCAGAATCCACCTGTTGAAAATGTTCCTATACCTGATTTTCGCACCGTTGGTAATAATTCCATTGGTCAACCAAGTCCAGATTTGCTTGATACTATTTACATGTGTCAACAACGACAAGAGTGGTACCGAAATTATCTACGTTCAATTGGGGGGCAGGTTTGTCTTTTTGTTGGCTCTGCTAAGAAAACAAATAAAGTCAAAAAGATTGCTGCTGACATAAGGGATGCACTTGGATTTAATATCGAAGAACGTCGACAAATGAAAACATGGACTGATGCCTTACGAGGTTTTATCGAACAAGCGGATAATCTTGGTATTTTAGTAATGGTTAACGGTGTGGTTGGTAATAACAATACACGTAAGCTTGACCCACAAGAATTTCGAGGTTTTGCTTTAGCTGACCATATGGCACCGCTTGTTTTTATTAATGGCGCTGATACTAAAGCTGCTCAAATGTTTACACTTGCTCATGAATTAGCACATATTTGGCTTGGGCAATCTGGAGTTTCTGATGCTCAGGCTGTGCAAATACCAGAAAACAGCATTGAACAATGGTGTAATCTTGTGGCCGCTGAATTGTTGGTGCCGCTTGATATGGTAAAGAAGGAATATCAAAAAAATAATCTGTTAAAGGATGAGTCTAGCCGTCTTGCTCGATATTTTAAAGTTAGCACCTTAGTTGTTCTTCGTCGGATTTATGATTCCGGTGGACTCACAAAAGATCAATTTTGGCAGGCTTATCATGAAGAAATAGAGAGGTTGACAACTCTTAAATCTGGAACTGGTGGAAACTTTTATTTGACACAAGCCGCTCGTGTCAGTAAACGTTTTGCGCGTGCTCTTGTTGTTAGCACGCTTGAAGGGCAAACTTTGCATCGTGATGCTTTTCGTATGCTTGGATTTTCAAAACTTGAAACTTTTAAAGACCTTGGACGAAGTTTGGGGGTTAATTGATGGTATATTTGCTTGATGCTAATGTTTTTATACAGGCAAAAAATCTCCATTATGGACTTGATTTTTGTCCAGCATTTTGGGAGTGGTTGATACAGAGAAATCAAGAAAAGAAAATATTCAGCATTGAGAAAGTCGGAGATGAGATTGATGCTGGAGGGGATGAGCTTTCTGACTGGGCTATCAAGCGTGGGCCAGGTTTTTTTCTTTATCCAGATGAAAGGATTCTTTCCGTGCTTGGGCAGGTTAGTGCTTGGGTTACAAATCAAAACTATGAACCTGCTGCTATCAATACATTTCTTCAAAATGCAGATTATTATATTGTGGCCCACGCTCTTGCGCATGGATATGCGGTTGTAACTCATGAGGTTGCTGCTGCCAGCACAAAAATAATAAAAATTCCAAATGCCTGTATTGGTCTTGGGGTTAAATGTATGACACCGTTTGAAATGCTGCGTCATGAAAAAGCACGTTTTGTGTTAGCAGGGCGTTTGCATAGTCGATAATAAATATATTACAATATTCCACTATGAGTGAAAAATTTATTCGGGTTTATAAAAAATATGATGTGAGCAAGATTAAGCCGCATTTGATGATTTATGGGGATTTATCGGCTAGTTGTGCCAATTGCAATCATATGGGGGTTAAGCTTGAGAATGTGCATTGTCCGGAGTGCAATACAGAGTTTAAGTATATTTCTTTCCGTAATATTCGAGTCCACATGCCAAAATTACAAAAACTCATCGAACAGCGTCCTGTGGCCATCGTTGATTATGATGACTATCAGAAAAATGTCGGCGCTTCCAAAGCAGAGGATTTCTTTAAATGATTGATAAAAAACGTTTGATCACTTTAACTCAAAAAGTGATTGGGATTAATTCTGAAAACCCGCCGGGCAATGAATTAGCTTTGGCCAAATTTATTGAGCGCGATATGAAGGCGCTTGGCCTTGAGGTGAAGACGTATACGTATGCGAAAAATCGTCCGAATATTGTAGCCACGCTTAGAGGGACTCTTTCAAGGCGAGAGGCGGCCAAACAAGCCATTCTTATTACGCCGCATTTTGATACTGTCCCTATCGGACAAGGATGGAAATATGATCCGCTTGGCGGTGAAGTCGTCAACGGCAAGCTGTACGGTCGTGGTGCTACAGATGATAAGGGGAACTTGGCGAGTTGTATGGAAGTGATGCGGAGTTTGGTTGAGGATAAGGTTCAGTTAAAAAAAGATGTGGTGATGGCAGCGACCGTGGATGAAGAGACGGGAAGCCACGAGGGTATTATCCCTTTATTGGATAAAAAGGTGTTGAAGCCAGGGTTTGCCTTGGTGATGGATTCAACGGAATTTGACGCGGTGACGGCCCAAAAAGGATTGATTCACGGGCGTATTCAAATTTTTGGTAAGAAGGCGCACGGTGCGTACAATTGGCGTGGTGTGAGTGCGATTGAACTTGCCGCCAAGGTGATTACAAAACTTAAGCAGATAAAGTTCCCCCACAAAAAACACAGTTTATTGCACGGGCCGACGATGAATATCGGCGTCATTCAGGGGGGCGATAAGGTGAATATGGTGTGCGACCTTTGTGAGTTTGCCTTTGATATGCGCTTTATGCCGGGAATGAATTCAGCCAGTGTTTTAAAGAAGATGAAAGAGGTTATAAAAAGTGTGACGCCAAAATTTAAGTTAGAACTCGATGATGTACAATTGCCTTATGAAATCAATCGGGATGATTCACGCGTTAAATTGTATTTAGAAATTGCACGTCAAATGGGAAATCAGGCGGTTGTCAAAGGGAGTGAAGGCGCGACCGTGATTACTTTATTTAAGAAACATAAAATTCCGGCCTTTGCCACAGGATTTGGGGCACACGGCACAGCGCACACGAATGATGAATATATTTTCGTCAAATCTCTTTATCGGGGAACACAAGTATTGGAAGAGTTTATTAAACAATACGATCTTTTATGAAACGATTAATTTTACTATTTTTTATGTTATGTATTGGAGGACATTGTTTTGCTCAGGATGTTTTTTCTGATGGGGAGGCGATCAAATATGATATTAAAAAATTTGGCCTTACGGTAGGCCAGGCTGAATTAGTGTTTGGCGGCGCTACGCAGATTAATAATCGGGATGCTTTGCTGGTTACATTTAGAGCGAAGGGGCCTAAATTTTTTGATGAAGAAAAAATTTATTTGGATCCTGAGACATTTTACCCTATGATGGTTGTTCGTGATTTGGATATTTTTGGAAAAAAAGAAAAAATTGTAGAAGAATATGCGGCGGACAAGAGTTTGGTCAAAATTACTAAGACCGTTGGCAATAAAATCAGCCACGACATGATTACCAAAAAAGGAAATCGTCTGGACAATATTTATGGTTTTATTTATCGGTATCGTAAGCACGGCCGGTTTCAAGTAGGCGATACGTTAGACCTTTCTTTGCCGACAAAGGATGTGCGTATCACATTAGCTTCCCTAAAAAAGATTAAGGTTGCGAATAAAATATTTGAAACTCATTTTATGAAAAGCACACCGAAGAAATATAAGATATGGTTTGATAGTAGCGATAAGAAAATTCCTCTCAAAATTGATGGTGCTGTTGGGATGGCTAATGCGTCTATGGTGATGAAAGAATATTATGAAAAATATACCCGATAAAACAGGACATTTTGGTGAATTCGGTGGGCGGTATGTGCCGGAGACTTTGATGTCACTTTTAGAAGACTTGGAAAAAATTTTTAAGTCTTTGAAATCCGATAAAGCCTTTCAGAAAGAGTTTAATTATTATCTCAAAGAATATGCCGGCCGGCCGACGAATCTTTATTTGGCTGAGCGTTTGAGTGCGCATTTGAAAACGTTGAAGGTCTATTTGAAACGCGAGGATCTTTTGCATACCGGTGCGCACAAGATTAATAATACTTTGGGACAAGTGCTTGTCGCTAAACGGATGGGCAAGACGCGCATTATTGCCGAGACAGGTGCTGGTCAGCACGGGGTTGCAACTGCCACAGCGGCGGCCTTAATGGGATTGGAATGTGTCGTTTATATGGGGGCGGAAGATGTGGAACGACAGTCTTTGAATGTGTATCGTATGCGTTTATTAGGTACAGAAGTCATTCCGGTGACGAGTGGTTCACAGACTTTAAAGGATGCGATGAATGAAGCGATACGGGATTGGGTGACGAATGTTCGTAATACGTTTTATATTATCGGATCTGTAGCCGGCCCGCATCCGTATCCTGTGATGGTGCGTGAGTTTCAAGCGATGATTGGCCAAGAAGCCCGACGTCAATTTCTTGCTAAAGAGAAACATTTGCCGAATTATTTATTAGCTTGTGTTGGTGGCGGCAGCAATGCGATGGGATTATTTCATGCATTTTTTGAGGATAAAAATGTGAAGATGATTGGAGTGGAAGCCGCTGGGACAGGGTTAAATACGGAACATCACGCGGCACCTTTGTCGAAAGCCCCTATTGGTGTTTTGCACGGCAGTAAAAGTCGGTTAATGCAAACAAAAGATGGCCAGATACAAATTGCTCATTCTATTGCTGCTGGATTAGATTACCCCGGAGTCGGCCCAGAACATGCGTATTATCAAAAAATTGGACGTGCTGAGTATGTAGCGGTAACAGATAAAGAGGCGATTAAAGGATTGAAATTATTGTCTGAAAAAGAAGGCATTATTCCAGCGATGGAGACTTCGCATGCGATTGCTTATTTAGAAAAATTGGCTCGCCGAGTGAAGCGCAAGAGCAGTGTGATCGTTTGTCTTTCAGGACGAGGGGATAAAGATATGGGGCAGATTAAGGATTTTATTTAATGAATAGAATTGATGAAAAATTTCAGGCATTAAAAACACAGAAAAAGAAAGCTTTCATTGCTTTTGTAACGGCTGGGGATCCTAATCTTAAGACAACGGAAGAACTAGTCTTAGCCTTTGAACAGAGTGGGGTGGATATTGTTGAATTAGGGGTTCCTTTTTCTGATCCTTTGGCAGACGGTTCGACTATTCAAGCATCTTCGCAAAGAGCGTTGAAAAAAGGTGTTAATTTAGAAAAAATTTTTCATGTCGTTGGCCGTATCCGCAAGAAATCTCAAATTCCGATCGCTCTTATGACGTATTATAATCCTGTGTTTCATTATGGAGAAACTAAATTTATTAAGGCGGCGTACGATAACGGTGTGGATGGCGTTATTGTGCCAGACTTGCCACCGGAAGAAGCGGATAGTTTGATGGCCGCTGCCCGCAAAAGAGATATTGCCACGACATTTTTTTTATCTCCGACAACGACACCTAAAAGAATGAAACACGTGATCGCCGTCACAACAGGTTTTGTGTATTATGTTTCTTTAACTGGTGTGACAGGGGCTCGTAAGCAAGCGCCAATATCCTCAACTCAGCATATTAAATCTGTGGTGCGTGTAAGTTCAAAACCTGTATGCATTGGATTTGGGATTTCTAATGCAGCACAAGTAAAATCTATGTCTAAAATTTCCGATGGTGTAATTGTGGGAAGTGCGATTGTTAATGAAATTTTGAAAAATAAAGGTAATAAAAATTTAATAAAGAATGTAGCCGCATTTGTAAAAACATTATCGAAAGGTTTGTAAATTTATGTACAAAGAATCTACGCTTCCAAACGGTCTTCGGATCATTACACATGAAATTCAACAGAGAGACAGTATTTCTCTCGGTTTTTGGGTTGGCGTTGGCGGTCGTTATGAAGAAGACCGCATTAAAGGTGCTGCGCATTTTCTGGAGCATATTGTATTTAAAGGAAGTAAGAAGTATTCCTGCGAGCAGATCAAAGAGAAAATCGAAGGCGTCGGCGGGGCATTAAATGCATTCACTTCTGAGGAACAGACGTGCTTTTACGCTAAAATTCCAGCGAAACATTTGACACAAACTTTTGATGTCTTGGCAGATATGATTTTGTATCCGAAAATTACCCCTAGTGATACAACCAAAGAAAAAACCGTGATTATAGAAGAGATCAAAATGTATCATGATCTTCCGCAGTATTATGTTTTAGAGCTGCTGGACGAATTAATGTGGCCGGGGCATCCTTTGGGGAGAGGTTTGGCTGGGACACATCAGAGTGTAGGCAATATGACCGTAAAGGATTTAAAAAAATTTCATCGGGACAATTATGTCCCGGGTAATATTGTAGTGGCCGCCTCCGGCAGGCTCAGTCATCAAGCTGTTTTGAATTTGACCAAGAAGAAATTTAAGGGCTTTGAAGGAGATCATAGAGGTTCGTTTATTCCAGCAGAGCATTTGCAGGCAAAACCGCGCATGCGGTTCTTTAAAAAAGATATCGAACAAATGCACGTGGCCTTAGGTATGCCGGGTTTAGATGAAAAGCATAAAGATAAATATGCTTTAAGTCTTTTAACGACAATTTTAGGTGGAAATATGTCCAGTCGGCTTTTTGTGGAGGTAAGAGAGAAAAAAGGATTGGCGTATTCAATTGGCTGCAGTGCAAAATCATTGCACGATACAGGCGCTGTTTTGATTAGGGCAGGTGTTGATAATAAAAAAATTATTCAGGCGATGCAGTTAATTCTGAAAGAGTTGGCAAAAATTAAGAAAAATGGTGTCGGTCAGAGAGAGTTTGAACGGGCCAGAGACTATCTTTTAGGTCAACTTTTGTTAGGATTGGAAGATACAATGGAGCATATGCTCTGGATCGGCGATTCACTTATTTCCCGGGATAAAGTCAAGACATTGAAGCATGTTGTGAAAGAGTTTAAGAAAATTAAAAAAGAAGATATGAAGCGTGTGGCTAAGGATATTCTGGACCCCAAGCAGTTTAATCTCGCCTTGGTAGGCCCTATCACAAATCAGCAGGAAAAGGAGTTGCAAAGCTTATTTGACAATTAAAAAAATACAAAGTACACTTTAGTAAGGGCAGTAAATGAAGCTTAACGAACCGGGGACTGTTTATGAATGATAAATCAATCAAAATTGGACAAGAGTTGCTGGAGAGAAGGCTCATATCTCAAGAACAGCTACTTGAGGCGCTCAGTATTCAGAAAGAAGATAAGAGAATGCTGGGTCAAATTTTACTTGCGCAAGGGTTTCTTTCCGATGAAGCATTAACAGAAGCTTTGGCTGATATTTATCAAATACCTTTTATCAATTTAAACCAAGCTAAGATTGATCAATCCGTCATCGATTTAATTCCTATTGACATTTTAAGACGCCACAATGTTTTACCAGTTCGGTTAGAAAATCAAAACCTTTTTATTGCCATCCATGATCCTCTTGACCTTTCCGCTATTCAAGAAATTCAATATATCACAGGACATCAGCCCCAGCTTTATCTTGCAACATTAAAAGATATTTGCACGCATTTGGATAAGTTTGTCGATACTGTGCATACCCTCCACGGGAGCAGGGAGCAAGCTCACACGGACGATGATGATGTTCCGGTTATTAATTTGGTGGATTCTATTATCAGTTCGGCGATCACAGAGCGAGCTTCCGATATTCACCTGGAACCTCAAAAGGATAATATGCGTGTCAGGTTTCGGATAGACGGGACGCTTTATGAAAAGAATTTAGTTACAAAGACTTTACAAAGGCAAGTTATCTCGCGTCTTAAAATTATTTCAGGTATGGATGTGACGGATACCAGGCGACCTCAGGATGGGCGTTTTACACCAGAAAAATATCCTCAGTATAATTGTAGGGTGTCTACTCTTCCGGATATACTTGGTGAAAATATGGTTATTCGTCTTTTAAACCGTAATACCACGGCTTTGTCCTTTGAAGAATTAGGGATGAGCCCTGAGGAAACGCATAAGATAAAAACTTTATCTGCATCTCCTCACGGCATTATTCTTCTCACAGGGCCAACCGGAGCCGGTAAGACCACGACACTCTATTCTATCCTTAATTTTCTTAATCAAATCGAAAAATGCATTATCACGGTTGAAGATCCTGTCGAATACCAGTTACCCGGAATTAATCAAACAAATATTAATAATCTTGCCGGATATAGCTTTGCTTCAGCCATTAGAAATATTTTACGCCATGATCCGGATATTATTATGATAGGTGAAATTCGTGACACAGAAACAGCTGAAATTGCGATACGCGCAGCACTGACAGGCCATCTTGTTTTGTCAACATTGCATACGAATTCGGCGGCTGGTGCCATTATGCGTTTGTTGGACATGAATATTGCTCCTTTTCTTTTAAGAGCCTCTTTGATCGGCGTCATTGCACAGAGGTTAGTGAGAAGGCTTTGTCCTCATTGTCATACAGAATATGAAGCGAGTGATGACATTTGCCATTCTATTGAGGGTTCAATTTCTCCTGGGGCCACGCTTGCCTCTGCAGGGCAGTGCGAAAAATGCTTTCAGACCGGATTCCACGGGCGCGTGGGGCTTTATGAAATTCTTCAGATTAATGACCCTATTCGGGAACTTATTTTGGAGTCGCCCAACAAAGAGGCCATTACAAAATTGGCTGTTTCTCAAGGAATGAAAACATTAAGGACAGCTGGATATAATAAAGCTTTAGCCAAATTGACCACGCTGGAAGAAGTGCTGAGCATCACGGGTACAGAATAAATTATGAGGAAAGGGGCTTATGATTAGTTATATTTACCAATTAAAAGACAATTTAGGGCGTAATATATACGGCCTGACGGAAGCTAATGATAAAAAAGAAGTTAAGGTGAAGCTTCGGGAATCGGGTTTTTATTTTGTTTCCGCCAAACCTTACAATAAGAAAAAATTAGACAATATTAGATTTAAACCCAAAGAGTTAATTTTGTTTACGCAGAGGCTGTCTTCTCTAATAGCGGCCGGAATTCCTATGTTATCCGTGATGACCATTCTTTGGCGGCAATCGGAAGATAAAAATATACAGTTAGTTATTAGTTGTATTAAAAATAAGTTAGCGGAAGGGAATAAAATATCGGACAGTATTAAGCTTTTTCCAAAGATTTTTCCACCTATTTATCATTCCCTTATTAGTGTAGGGGAGACAAGCGGGACGCTTGTGCTCGTTTTGGACAAATTGTTAAGCTATTTGGAGTTTAAATTTAATCTTAAAACAAAGATAAAAAAAGCCACGCTTTACCCCTTGGCGGTTATTGTTTTTTCTTTTGTTGTTCTTTATGCTATGTATGCTTATGTTGTTCCAACATTTCAAAGAGTGCTATTTAAAATGAAGGTAGAGTTACCTATGTTGACACGGATTATTTTAAAAATGTCAGAATTTGCACGTTCGCCGGTGTTCGTTTTGATTAGTTTGGTTACTCTAATAAGTATGGTTTTTATTTTTCGATATTTACGGAAAAATAAAAATACGGCATATTATCTCGATGCTTTTATTATTAAATTACCTGCTGTCGGGCCTCTTTTTATGGCCTTTTCGTTGAGTCAATTTATTCGTTCTTTAAGTATTTTGTTGGGAACTGGAGTTGGCGCCTTATTAAGTTTAGATAAGGCCAATTCAACGATTAACAATCATAAGCTTAGAAAAGAAATAGGCGCCATTAAAAAAGATGTTGAAGTAGGCGTCCCGATGTACGAAGCCTTTAAAAAAGTGCGAGAATTTCCGGTTATGCTGGTTGAAATGATCGGTGTCGGTGAATCTTCCGGGACAATGGTGGCTCTTTTGGAAAAGACAGCGGATACCTTCGATAATGAAATAGATTATCAGCTTAACAAAATTTTGACCTTACTAGAACCTGCCCTGATCATTTTTGTAGGATTTGTGGTATTTATTACGCTTTTGGCGATATATTTACCGATGATTTCTCTCTGGCAAAATATTAGATAACCTCTTAGCAATACGGTAAAATTGTATAATGAAGGTCAAAAATGGTTTTTTTAATTTTTTTTAAATTTATTTTTTTGCTTAATTATTCATAACTATTTGAAACTAATATAGTTGAAACAAATTTAAAAGTCTAAAAGAATGCGTTTTCTTGGATAGTTCTCAGGCACTTGACAATGGAAACTTAAATGTTATACTTCAATCGACTGATAAAGAAATTTGATAAAGGTAAACCATTTGAGAGAATGGGACACAAAGCCAAGGACCCTGAGCGCTAGATTCAGGGCAGCCGGTTGCCAAAGTTTTTAAAAAGGCCTATTCTCAAAAATGGAGAATAGGTCTTTTTTTTGTGGGTAAATTATTTTTAACCAACCAATAATAAGGGGAGATAAAATGAACACACAACACAAAAAACGTAAATTCGTTACAAAAATGCAACAAGGGTTCAGTTTGATAGAACTTTTGGTCGTTTTGGTCATTATTGGGGCTATTTTGGCTTTAATTTTACCGAATACCTTTAGAGCTATCCGAGAAGCAAATGAAAAAACATGTCAATCGCATCATCGTTCAGTAATATCGGCCGTAGCGTTGTGTTATTCAGATACGAGGGATTATGGAGAGTGTAGTACCGTGGCAGCTCTTTTGACCGGAAACTATTTAGATGCTGATCCCATATGCCCGATTGTTGATAGCCAAATAACTGGTGTTAACAGTAGTGATGCAGGGATTTCACCAACTGTCTCTACTGATCATTGGCCTAATTGGCCAGTATTAGCAAATGACGATCACATTGATGGTGGTGGCGATGAGTAATTGATTTAATAATTTGAAGTTTGGCTGACCGTTCTTTCCTTATAGTAGATATACAACCGGAAAGAACGGTCAGAGTAAACAAATTTATATTAAGCATGTACAGCCTTTGGGCTGGATAAGGCAAAAGAAAATGAATAAAGGATACTTAACAATCGGATTAACATCAACCCAAATACGCTATGCTTATGTGGCAAAGGAAAAGGGAAAGCATCAGCTTCAGAAGGCAGGCAGCGTTGATTTTAAGCTGGATGTGCTGGCTGAAGGGGCTTTGAGTCAGGCTATATTAGAGGTAATCGCCAATGAAGGGATTCATCCACAGAAGCTTTTCTTTACGATTGCGCACAAAGATACCCTAATCCGGGAGGCTATTTTACCGGAAGTCAAAAATAAGGAATTAAATGAAATTATTCCTTCAGAAATAGAAAAAAACCCTCACTTTGCCAATCAGGATTTTGAGTTCATTTTTCATAAATATAAAAGTCAGAAAGACAAACAACGTATTATTTTTGCGGCTCTTGCTGAAAGAATTTTACAGTACCTTATAAAAGAAATTGAAAATATTAAAATAGATTGCCAGCATTTAGAAATTGCGCCTTTAAATTTAAAAGATTTGATTTCAACCAAGGATTCTGAAAATGAAACACAAATTTTGCTTGTCATTCATGATCAGGTAAGTCACGTCATCATTTTTCATCAGGAGCAGTATAGGTTATATTATCAAATGGTGACGGGCATAAAAAATCTTTTCCCTCAAGAGAAACAAGGTTTAAATGAACAGGCTTTACTTGGGTTATCAGGGGAATTGCGCCGTGTGATTAAATCGTATCTTGCAGAATATAAGGAAGAGAGTATTTCTCGTGTTTGGCTGGTTTGGGATAATGCACAAGGCCAGGGATTGCAGCAAGGGCTTCAGGAAAAATTAGAATTAGATGTGAAAAATTTATCCGTAGATCAATTGGATGGCCAGCCCATTCAATATGACGAACAGGATTTGGAAATGGATAATTCTATTTTTACATTGCAATTAACGCCGTTAGTTTATCATCTTAAAAAACAATGCGAACAATTCTCGTTTATCCATTTCTTGTCCAAAACATTTAGCAGGAAGCATTGCAAAGAAGTGGTGGCTATGTCTGCGGTATGTTTAATTATTATATCTTCCGTTTTCATTTTATTGGGAGCCAAGTTTCATCAGGTAAAAACCCGTGTGCTTGCGCAAACGACTGAGGTTTTAAGTGAAATTCAACGTGTCGAGGGTGAGTCCCAACAATTATTTGATCAAAGGCAATCTTATGTGCGGTCACGTAACCGTTTGTTAAAACAGGCGGCTTATGTCAAAGAAATTAATAGTGTCAGTTGGTCTGAGGTGTTGGCCGTGGTTGCCCAGGAAATTCCGGATAACCTAGCCTTAACATCATTTGACCTGAATCAGTCCGGGAGCACAAAATTTAAAGGAGAAGCCCTCGCCATAGAGTCGGTTTCGGAAATGATCCGTCAGGTCGATGATTCGGCCATACTCCATAATGGGCAATTTGATTTTCTTAGGGAAGATCAGATAAAGGGTAATAAAATATTTCAATTTGGTATTTCTGCGAACCTATCCAAGCAGGAAGGAGCAACAGATGACAAATAAAGGGATCAATGAAACAGCTTATATATCCTGCGGGGTCATAGTCATATTACTCATGCTGATACCTTTTGCCAATTTATATGGGTTGATGAAAGTGGAAAAGACGTTAAAAAATGAAGAGGCGCGTCTGGAAGTGCTTCAGAAAAATGTGCGTATGTTGACCACTTCGAAAAAAAGGCTCATAAAAGAAAAAGAAGAATTTTCCGAGTTGTTGTTTCAAGACCGCGATATTCCGGATTTTCTGGATGATATTTCTCAAATGTCCCGTAATCTTAATTTGAATATTCTCGACATGAAAACAAAAGATTTTTATATCATCACGCCTGAAGAGGAAGATGATGGATCACAGAACAAAACGGAAGAGACGGTTCAAGAGGTTTTATCAGCCTTACCTATTGATATTAAGGTAACAGGACCTTTTACATCAATCGTTCAATTGTTTGATGAAATCGAAAATTATCGGCAAATAACGAATATTAAAAATATCAGGATCAGGAATATCAAGAAATATCCGACCCTGGAATGTTTTTTTACAATCGTTATTTATAGTCTAAAACAACAACAAATGGTGCAAAAATGAAAAAAATTATCTTATTTTTTATAATTTTACAGTTTGCTTTAACCGGTTGTGAATTTTTTCCAAGCAAGGACACAGATAAAAAAGTTCCTGAAAATCAAGCGTTGATTATGAGCGATGACCTGGACATTTCACAGGAAGAAAAAGATCAATTGGTCAGTCTTTTTAAAAAGGCAAGGCCGCAACAGCGTATTATTGAAAAAGATCCTTTTAAGCCGATTATTACAAAGCATAAATTAGAGCAAAAAGACAACGTTTTGTCAGGAGATTCCAAAAAAGACTTCCTTATAAATATCGAATATCTTGGTGTGGTTCAGATAGGCGATAGTTATTCGGCATTGATTTTAGTAGGACAGAAAAAAGGAGTTTATAGTCTCAAAGATAAGATAAAACAATTAACCATTACGGATATTAAGAATGACCACATCATGCTGGTTGATGGGTCGGAACAATATCAAATACAAAGGAAAAGATAATGAAATTAAATATTCTAAAATTATTGTTCATTATGTTGTTTCTGTCATTGGTGTCATTTAACAATGATGTTGTTTGGGCTGAAGATGAAGACATCAGGCAGCAGAGTATGGACGGCCTGGTAGAAAAATTGGTCATTGACGATGAGTACCTTAAGGTAAAGATGCTTGAACGGGTAGAGCTTCCGGCACCTTTACCGTCGCAACCGGAGGGGCCTTCAACCGTTTTAACAGATAAAGCTATTATCCATAGTGCTCTTGGTGCGGATAATTTGGAGAAACGGATCAATCTTGACTTTGATGAAGTCACTTTAAAGGATATTTTTATGACGCTTGGAAAAGCGGCGGATATCAATGTCTTGATCGCTCCGGATTTGAGAGGGCAAATATTGGATTTGCATTTAAAGCAAGTTACGTTGATTGAAGCGTTTTTGTTGGTTTCCAATGCCTATGATTTAGGGTTCAAACAGGTTGAAAATTCTCTATATATCGACAGCAGAGAAAAACTGCGGGATGAAAACCTGGTGTCAAAAGTAATCAAACTGCGAAATATTAATGTCGTCGAAGCGCAATCTATGGTTGACGAAATTGTAGATAAGCTTACTATAAGTGAAGACATCAATACTATGACGGTTGTTGGTACGCCTCAGGAAATCGTTAAGGTGGAAGATATTATTAAAAGAATTGACAAGCCTCAGCCTCAAGTAATTATTGAAGCCAAGGTGATTGAAGTCAACCGGGATGCTTTAAAAGATCTTGGTGTTGATTGGCAAGACCAAATATCCATTGATACACAAGAAAATGGACGGAACAGTACTTTGAGCACCGATGGTTCAGGACTGGATTCGATTTTTAAATTCAACAATTTTCAGCGTCAGCCGTTTCTTTTTAACACAACGTTAAAGATGCTGGAGAACCAAAATAAGGCGAAAATTTTATCTTCTCCTAGGGTTTCGACACTCAATGACCGTGAGGCCGTTATTTTTATCGGTGACCGTATTCCTTATACGATTACATCCGTAACCGGGGGTGTTGCCACGACCGAAGTTGAGTGGGCCGAGCCCGGCATCCGATTGACGATAACGCCTTCTATTATTGAGGATGACTTTGTAGTTATGAAGGTGGAACCGGAAGTTAGTTTTATCTTTGCTTTTCGCGGGCCTAATGACGAGTTTCCTCATATTAAAACAAGAGAGGCCACCGCTTTTGTGCGGGTGAAAAATAATCAACCTTTTATCATCGGTGGATTATTGAGTCAGGAAGATAAAAATAATTTATTTAAGGTTCCGTTCCTGGGTGACGTGCCTCTTTTAGGTAACCTTTTTTCATATGAGAAGCATACGATTGTCGATACGGAACTTATTATTACCGTTATTCCAAAAATTATCAGTAGCGATAATTAAGGCGGGACAGATGAGACGATTAAATACACAAAAAGGTTTTTCTCTGACGGAAATGATTGTGGGGAGCATTATAGTCGCGATTGTAAGTGCGATAGGTTATTCTGCCGTCAGGGGGTTGTCACGTGCCGATGAAATCACAGAAAACAGAATCGCGGCGGTGAATCTTCTTCAAAAAAGTCAGGAAGCAATTCGGGCCGTAGCGCAGACAAATTACGATAATTTGGGCCCCAATGGCGCTGTGTGTGACTTTACTCCCAATGATACATGTGGTTTTGATAATGATCTTACAGCAGACTATCCGATTTTTACAAGGACATTAACCGTTCAAGATGCCACCGGAACCACAGAGCTAAAAAATGTTTTTGTGAGTGTGTCCTGGACAGAATTTAATCCCCAAACAGGAGCTGCGGTTAATAAAAGTTTGGATTCCGTAACTTACATATCCCGCCCTCCTGATCCGCTGCCCGGGAACATTGCGGGAAGGGTGCTTGGTCCCGATGGTCCTATCAGCGGTGTTACGATTACAGCCACAAGGATCAACCCTAGTACAGGTGAAAAGCTCGAAAGTGAATTGAGAACATCCGAAACCCCCGGCGTTACTTCAGGCGGGGGTAATAATAATGTCAATTATGATTTTTCTTCCCCGGAGCGTAACAGAGCAGGGTTTCGTCTTCAACCGGCCGTAAATTGGCTTGTCCAAGCTACAGATGAAAATTTTACACAAAATCCTTCTGAAGGAATAACAGCACAAGTTTCTTCAGGTGAGGAAAGACTTGTCCCCATTAATATGATTCCCAATCCGGAAAATGGCACCATCACGGTTAATATCGATAATATTGGTGTGCCAGCAACATTTAAGGATTTTTTAAGCTCGAGTTCTGTTGCTCTGTATCAGAATGGTACTCAAATCGAGCGGCAGGGTTCAGGAGGATCTTCCTTTACATTTGAAGTTGAATTTGAGGATGAGAAAAAACGATGTTTTACGGTGGCGACTCATGATGCCTATAAATCGGGGTTGGCCGGAAGTTTTCCTAATTGTGCAGCTCAAAGTCAGACAACGAATAATCCTGACGGTTGGTCGTCCGCCGTATTCGTCAATGGTTCTGCTAATTGTGCTAATACCTGGGAGGGAAACAGTGATATTGACACTGTGTGTGTCAACCCGGGAAAAAATGAGATCGTAGGGGTTCGTCTCGTTGATGTTCCTACAGCTAAACTGGAAGGGGACTTTAAAGACAGCAAGGGGAGAGTTTTGGATTCTTCTGATTATAATTTTGCACGGGTATACATTCGGCCCTACGCATCTAAAGAGAAACTTAGATGGACAGGTTCTTCGGCATTTACTTATAAAAAAAGTGGCTATTACTACTCAAAAAAAATAAAAGGTAAAGGTGTTTATTCGATAGATATCCCGGCCAAACACAGCCTTTTCCCCCCTGACTCCAAAGATAAGTTTTCAGCAGAGGGAATGATAAATGTGCCTCAAACAGAATGTTGTAATAAGGATGGAAGTCAACCTATTTGGACAGGGTGGAAGACTATTACGACCAGTATAAAATCGGAAGGAAAATACCAAAAAGATTTTATATTTAAAAATCTTACTGCAAAAAATATTGAGTGCGGAAACATCAAGGGGAAGGTGTACGATGGAAAGAATAAAACGCCATTGTCAAATGCTACGGTAGTGTTTCAAAAAGGCATAACATCAAAAGGAGATGGAGGGTATAAGTATCTATGCAAAGATCCAAAGCTTCTTCCGATTGAATTTAAAAAATATTCTTACACAGCGTCTAAAAAAGATAATAAGAAAAAAGATAATAAGAAAAAGGATATTTATTATCCTTTTAAAAGCGGAGGAAATAACATTTATACCGCACATAAACCAGTAAAGTTAAAAGTTGATTCAATCACAATTAAAACAGCGCCAGACATTTATCTTTGGCCGATAAAGACAGGTGAGGTAAAGGTGACGGTGAAGGATACAAATGGTAATGATTTAAGTGGAGCTAGTGTAAAGCTTACCGGACCAAAGAATACTTCCGGTTCTACAGGGAGCAATGGCATTAAAACTTTAAAAAATGTGCAAGAGTCATGGCCGGCACCGGGAGCCGTAGGTAAAAGTCAATATAACCAGAAAAAATCGAATTATACGGTGAACGTTAGTTTAGATAATTATAAAAGTTATAAAAAGACAGGTATTGTTGTTAAGGCAGGGAATAGAACAGAGGTGGAGGCAACTTTAATATATAATGGCAGCGGCGGTATGTAGGGGGCGTAAGATGGCTATACGAAAAAATAACGCTGGGTTTACTCTTATGGAAATGGTGGTGGTGTTGGCTATACTGGGGACAGCGATAGCCTCCTTTCACGGTATTTTTATCAACAACTGGACAGCGTTGGACACTTTTTCTGTCAGGGCTAACCTCAGTCAGGAAATGGATGATATTGTGGATACCATATCCTATGATGCCCGGAATGCTCAGAGGGGCTTGATGGATATTGCCACCGATCAAAAATCCGTCGTTTTTTCAACGCCTAATCTTTCGTTATGGACAACGGCCAGTTATACTATGGCACAGGATGGAACATTAACTATGGTGCGCAGTACGGCAGACGGTGATGTGCAAACAAGAATACTATCAAGAAATGTGGATTATGCTAATTCTACTTTTAATAATAACAGTAATTTTACCATTAACCTGGAGTTAACAAACGATGTTTTCGGTCGACCCATTACAATCGATACGTCCACAGAAATCTTTGCGCGTAATTAAAGATATTTTTTGTGGGCATAAAGGAAAGAAAAATAATCAAGGCGGGTTCCTTTTAGTAGGTGCTATTTTTCTTATGTTGTTTTTGGGGTTGATCATCATGTCAACCTTTATCAATTCCGATATGCAATTTGAATCGGCAAGGATGCGCATACCGGCGCAACAGGCGTTCTACATTGCTGAGGCCGGTATTGAATATTCGATCAATCAACTCCGTCAGGATATTCTTTTTAATCCAGAGGATGCTGATCGTCAACAAACTGTATTGGGTATGCAAAATGAGGAAGATGAGGAGGAAGATCGGGAAGTAAAGGGAACGTTCACACTTACATTAACCCCGACATTGGATGATGAAGCTGAAGAGGTCATAAATGATACGGGCCTTAGAACGGTAAAGATTAGCTCTCTAGGTACAGAGGTTGAAAATAATATTCCGCGTACCGTAACCGTTATTGTTAATGTCATCGATCCAGCCCGATTTTTTGTATCAACCCCCGGTGAATTAGGAGTTGCGAGTGGTGCCACTATCGGCAGCAGTATTTTTGGAGGAGATGTTGTATTTAATATTGACGACCCCAGCCAGAATATTATTATTGGTGGCAAAGTTCAATTTATGAACAATATTACGGCAACCTCTACAGATATTTCTACCATATCCGTCGATGATCAGGATTTTAGGCAAGATGAATGTGAAAAACCATTTGATTTAAATCAATGTATTGAAAGCCAGCATGGCGTTGAGCGACAACAAAATGTTTCTTATCCTGGACTTGACTTACCAAGATATGAAGCCTTAGCAGCGATAGTAGGTGAATCACATAAAGGTGATCTCACAATTACTAGTTTTGATGATGACTTGGGAGGAGAGGAGGGTCTTCTTTACGTAGATGGCAATGTGACGATTAGCGGTGAGTTTGAAAACACGCTGACGATTGTGGCGACAAAGGACATTATTATTGAGGGCAATATAGGGCCTTCAGAAGATTCTTTAAAAATTGGTCTGTTTGCTTCGGGGGACGTCCGTATCCCGGCGTCTGTTTCTGATCTCAATATTAAATCCACTTTTATCTGGGCGGATGGCGGTGTTTTTAAGGCTGAGGGAGGCCAGCGTCCGGCAGATAGTAGTTTGATATTTGATGGCGTTATTGCGGTCCGGGGCCAGGAGGGGCAATCGGGCGTAGATCTCAATGTTTTTCAAAATAGAACTTATACGTATGATACAGAAATCCGCAACTCCGGTATTTTCTATAGCAATATTGTCAGTCTCTCTTCCTGGATGGAACAATAATAGCCTAATTTTAAATTGACAAGCCAGATGTTATCGGGTAGACTCTAGACAAATATTTCGGGGCTAAGGAAAATCTTAGCCATCCTATGATCCTTTAAAAGAAAGAGGAGGCACAATGGAAGAATTATCATTTTATGATGTGAAAACAAAAAAGAAATTTACCGCGACCGAATATGAAGTAAGAGAAAAAAGCGGTCGTTTTTTTGCTGTTACAAAATCTCTCGCCGGAACTCATGAGTGTTGGAGAGTTCTTGGTAAAGATCAAGCCGCAAAGCTGAAGAAATAGGAGAGATGTTAGCATTAGAAAAGCTTCTTTAACTTCCAAAAAACTCGCCAAAATAATTGCAGAATTCGCAGCTGATAAAAAATCAGAAGAAATTTTAGTTCTAGATATGCGCAAAGTTGCCAATTTCTGCGATTATTTTGTCGTTTGCTCTGGAAATACCGACCGGCAAGTCCGCGCAATTAGTGATCACATCGATGAAAGTCTTAAAGATCTTGGTATAAAGTTAAGCTTTAAAGAAGGTCGCCGAAAGGCTGACTGGATTGTTATGGATTGTGGGGATGTGATTACCCATATTTTTCAAAAAGATCTTCGCAAATTTTATAACTTAGAATATCTTTGGCAAGAAGCAAAGGTTATTGATTGGGAAAATGTTAAATGAACTTAGAATTCAACTGCAACATCAACTAGCCCAGTCTCTTAAGCAGGCCTTCCCTGAGCAGTCTTTACCCTCCGTTGAAATTGAAACTCCTGCTGATAAAAAACATGGTGAATTCTCGTCGAATATCGCTTTAAAATCCGCAAAATTATTTAAAAAGTCTCCTCTCGACATCGCCGCAGAGTTTCAAATTATATTTCAGAATGTTATTGGGCAAGCAGATCTAAAAGAAAAAATTTCTAAAATTGAGATTAAAAAACCGGGATTTATCAATTTTTACCTCACGCATCAGGCATTTTATGGTGTTTTAGAGCAGGTATTTGAGAAAAGAGATGATTATGGCCGGATTGAACTCAAGGAAAAGAAAAAGTGGCAGATTGAGTTTGTTAGCGCGAATCCTACGGGGCCTCTAAGTGTAGCCCATGCCCGCCAGGCGGCTGTAGGGGATGCTTTGGCCAATATTTTGAATTTTATCGGGTATGAGGTGCACAAAGAATATTATATTAATGACGGGGGTAATCAGATTCGGATTTTAGGGGAGTCAATTCGATGCCGTTCTCGGCAGATTTTAGGAGAAAATGTGCCTTTCCTGGAAGATGGTTATCAAGGAGAATACATTAAAGAGATGGCTCAGGAATTTTTGAATAAAGAAAATATTCAAGAAGTCGCGCAGCTTCCTGTTGTTGAGGATTTTATGGCTTATGGACGAGATACGCTTTTAGACGTTATTAAAAAAGAATTAGATGATTTTGGCGTGCATTTTGATTTTTGGGCGCGTGAATCACAAATCGCTACACCGGAAAAAATCGAAGAAGCCTTAAATTTTTTAAAAGATAAGGGATACATTGAGGCCAGAGATGGCGCGGTGTGGTTTTTATCAACGAAATTTGGTGACGATAAGGATCGGGTGGTTAAAAAGAGTGATGGGGCGTATACCTATTTGATGCCGGATATTGTGTATCACAAACATAAGTTGGACCGCGGTTTTGACAAGCTGATTGATATTTTAGGGCCGGATCATCATGGCTACATTAATCGAATTACGGCGGCTGTGCAGGCTTTGGGGTGGGAGAAAGATGCCCTGGAAGTCGCTATTGTTCAGTTAGCGACGATTTATCGTAATGGGACTAAGGTATCCATGTCGACACGCGGTGGACAATACGTGACCTTGCGAGAGGTTATGGATGAGGTTGGTGTAGATGTATCACGGTTTTTCTTTTTGATGCGTCACATGGCGGCTCATTTGGATTTTGATTTGGATTTGGCGAAAAAAGAGAGTTCAGAGAATCCTGTATATTACATTCAATATGCTCACGCGCGTGTGCACAGTATGAATACCAAAGCTCAGGAGGCGGGAATTAAGGCTAAGGAATCTAATTTTGGTGTGTTAAAAGAATCTGAAGAAATAGCTTTAATTAACAAAATAGGGGAATTTTCCAGTAGTTTAAATAAATGTCATTATGAATTAGACCCCTATTCTTTAGTGACTTATCTTCAAGAGTTAGCCGCCTGTTTTCATAAATTTTATGATGTCTGCCGCGTTGTTGATGCCGATAAAGACTTATCCGCCGAACGCCTCGGCCTTGTCAACGCTGCTAAGGTTGTCTTAGCCAACGGCTTACGCCTTTTAGGTGTTAGTGTTCCAGAAAAAATGTAGCAGAATTCCCTTGCATATATTGTTCCAAATTATAGATTTCAAAAAATTACTATATTTTCTCTTGACAGATTTGTGAGGTATTGTGTAGTATATTGATTTGGTGCATTCAGCATATGTATTGCTGATTATCATGATATTCAGCAATACACACAGGAAATTATTATGAAAAAATCAATATTTTATATTCGATTTTTAAATTTTAAACATGAAATTCGGCAAAAAAGTCTTTTTCTTTTTGGTCCGAGACAGACAGGAAAAACGTTTTTTTTAAAGAAAGCTTTTCCAGAATCACCATTTTATAACCTTTTGCTCGCAGATGTGTTTTTACGAATGAGTCAACGTCCGCAGCTTATGCGAGAAGAGCTTTTAAGCCTAGAAAAGAATTTCCCTCAGCCTATTATTATTGATGAAATTCAAAAGCTTCCTGTTTTATTGGATGAGGTTCATTATTTAATAGAAGAATATGGTTTTCATTTTATTTTGACCGGAAGCAGTCCTCGCAAGCTAAAGCGCGGAGGTGGAAATCTGCTTGGAGGGCGGGCAAGAACTAAACAAATGTTTCCCTTAGTGACAAAAGAAGTGCCTGGGTATGATTTTATTCGTATTTTAAATTACGGAATGATTCCTTCGATTTATACATCAGCCTCTCCTGAAGAAGATTTGGAGGCTTATGTTGGAAATTATTTGCAGGAAGAAATACAGGCGGAAGGTCTTGTCAGAAAGGTGGGGAATTTTTCACGGTTTTTACAGACAGCTGCTCTTTACAATGCAGAATTGGTGAATTTTGCTAATATTTCCAGCGATGCCGGCGTTCCGGCAAGAACGGTGGCCGAGTATTTTCTGATATTACAGGATACCCTTATAGGGTCTCTTTTAGAACCCTTCACTAAATCAAAAAAAAGAAAGGCGATTACCACATCTAAGTTTTATTTTTTTGATGTAGGCGTCTGCAATATATTGGCGGGAAGAAAAGAAATCAAGCCCAAAACAGAACTTTTTGGAAAAGTTTTGGAACATTTTATTTTTACAGAATTAAAAGCTTATTTGTCTTATACAAAGGATGATAGAACTCTACATTTTTGGAGGTCAAAGTCCGGATATGAAGTTGATTTTCTTGTAGGGGATGAAATTGCAATTGAAGTCAAATCTTCAGAATTAGTTATTGAAAAACATTTAACCGGCCTACGTGCTTTGTCTGAAGAAATAAATTTAAAGAAAAAAATAGTTATTTCTATGGATAAAGCCCCTCGAAAAATACAAGATATAGAAATCCTTCCCGTAAAAATTTTTCTTGAGAAGCTATGGCGTAATGAATTAGGCTAATACGCATTTGGTTACAAATTTTTCATTGAAGGGAAAGTTTCAAGGGGATAGCAGGGGACAGAAAAATTCATTAAAAGTGAAGTACTAATAGTCTTAAGAGATGTTATAGAGGAGATCATAATGCAGAAAATTTGGAATATTCAAGAGGCGAATCCAAAGTTACAAAAAATATTAAGTGATGCTTTAGATGTTCATCCGATTGTGGCGCAGCTTTTGGTGAATCGGCGTATTCATGATGTTGAGGAGGCACGGGCTTTTTTAGCGGCAGACCTTGGTGATTTGCATGATCCGTTTATGTTTAAGAATATGGATTTGGCTGTGTCGCGTATTAAGCAGGCGCAGGCGAATAAAGAACGTGTTTTAATTTTTGGTGATTATGATGTGGATGGGGTGACTTCGTCCGTTATTTTAAATCATGCCTTAGCAAAGATAGGGATTGAGGTTGCTCACCGTATCCCACATCGTTTTGAGGATGGATATGGATTAACGAAAAAAAGTGTGGAAAAGATTAATCAAGAGAAGGTTGATTTAGTGATCACTATTGATTGTGGTATTTCGGCGTGTGAAGAAGTGGATATGCTGAATCAGGCTGGGGTAGATGTTATTATCATTGATCATCATATGCCTGATGAAATTATTCCAAAGGCATTAGCCATTATTAATCCTAAGCAAAAAGATTGTGATTATCCTTTTAAACATTTGGCGTCTGTTGGATTAGCCGCTAAATTGTCACAAGCCCTTTTAGGAAAAGTTGATGAGAGTATTTTAGATTTAGTGGCCATTGGAACGATTGCGGATGTTGTTCCTTTACGTGGTGAAAATCGTTTGTTTGTTAAGTCGGGGTTACCCAGGATTAATACAACGACGAATAAAGGGTTGTTAGCCTTATTAGAAAAGACAAAAATTCGAGGGAAAAAATTTAGTCCGTATCATGTTGGTTTTGTTTTAGGTCCACGGATCAATGCAGCTGGACGGATGGATTCGGCGCATACATCGTTAGATTTATTTTTGAGTAAAGATTTGAACGCGGCATATGGCTTGGCGGATGAGTTAGAGCAATATAATGTAGATCGTCAAAAAATACAGAGGGGGATGGTTAATGAGGCGATAGAACTTGTTGAACAGGAAATGGATTTTAAGAAACATAAGGTTATTGTTTTAAGCAAGGAAGGGTGGCATAAAGGGATTTTAGGAATCGTTGCCGCACGGCTTGCGGATAAATTTTATCGACCATCGATTGTGATATCTGTCAAGGATGGGGTAGGAACAGCCTCAGCACGGTCTGTAGGAGATTTTCATCTTTATGAAGCTTTGTCCCGTTGTGCGGAACATTTAGAAAATTTTGGAGGGCATGCCGGAGCAGCTGGGTTGACCATTAAAGCAGAAAATATTGATCTTTTTCAAGATATGATTAATGATGTTGAGGGTGATATTTTAGAACCAAAGAAATTAATCCCGGCTCTTTCGATTGATTGTGATATTCCTTTAAATAATGTGGATATGGATTTAATTGATGTTATTAATGATTTGGAACCATTTGGAGAAGGCAATCCAACGCCTTTGTTTTGTTCGCGTAATTTGACTGTACAGGGGTATCCGAAGGTGATGGGAAAAAATACAATAAAGTTTTTAGTCAGTGATGGCGATTTTAGAATTTCTGCGGTTGGTTTTGGAATGGCTGATTACAAAGATATGATCGCTCCTGGGCGTTTGGTTGATTTGGCGTATACCGTTTCGATTGACGATTGGAATAAAGCCCCAATAGCGCAGTTGATGTTAAAAGATATTCGGGTGAGCGAAGTAAAATGAATTAGGCTTTAACGATTTTGCCAGCTTGGATACAGCTAGTACAAACTTTTACGCGTTGAATAGTGCCTTTGAGGTTAATTTTGACCCGTTGAAGATTAGGAAGAAATCGGCGGAGAGTTTTTCCAACAATCTTAGATCCAGCGCCACCTTTTCGTTTGATCATGCCGCGTCTTTTATATTTAACGCCGGGTATCGCACCTTTACTACATATTTCACATATTTTTGCCATAATTTTTCTCCTAAATAGTGCCACCTGAAAAAATCTCAGATGTCACTTAAATGTTGCACCAGTATACGCAAAAGAAGGTTTTTGTCAAGAATTTTTTGAGTGAAAGAATAAAGAAAGGATAAAATGGACAAATTAGTCTCTTACACAAAACGTCAGTTTTTGCCGGAAGAAGTAGCCTTTTTGGATGTGAAAAGTGTTCAAAATTTTCATAATTTATTGATAGATAAAGAGATCCAATCGTTGGAAGAGTTGGAGCAATGGATTTTAGACAGGTCAGAATTAGAATCAGCTTTGGATCAGGCGGGATCGATTTTGTACATTCAAATGACCTGCCAAACGGATGATGCGTCAAAATCTGAGGCTTATAAGAATTTTCTTGAAAATATTATCCCAGCGATAAAGCCATTAGAAAATCAGCTGGATAAAAAATTGTTAAAAGAGCGTGAACGTTTTTCCCTTGATGAAAAACGCTATGAAATTTATGTGCGCGCTATTCAAACAGATGTAGAGATTTTTGAAGAAAAAAATGTTCCTCTTCAGACAAAAATAGATTTATTATCCCAAGAATATCAAACAATATGCGGTGCTATGACGGTTGAATTTGATGGGAAAGAACGCACCTTGCCAGAAATGGGGAAATTCCTGTTTGAACCAGATCGGGATTTGCGTGAGCGGGCCTGGAGGGCAACAGCACAAAGACGGCTACAGGATAAAGATAAGTTGGATCAAATATTCGATAAGATGTTAAGGTTGCGTGATCAAATTGCTAAGAATACAAAAAGTGATAATTTTGCTATTTATAAATTTCGTTCTTTGCATCGATTTGATTACACACCGGAAGATTGTAAAAATTATCATCAAACAGTGGAACGCTTGGTTGTTCCTTTATGGGCGGAAATATTAGAAAATCGAAAAAAACAAATGCAGTTAGATAAATTGCGTCCTTGGGACACAGCCGTGGATTCTTTGGGGCGAGCGGCTTTGAAGCCATTTGAGAATGTTGAAAAACTTATCAACGGTTGTCGAAATATTTTTCAGAAAGTTGAGCCGCAACTCGGGGATCAATTTGCTCAAATGATTGATGGGGGATTTTTAGATTTAGCCAGCCGTAAAGGCAAGGCTCCCGGAGGATATCAGTCAACATTAAATGAGGCTAGGAAGCCATTTATTTTTATGAATGCCGTTGGGGTGGACGACGACGTGTGGACACTGTTACATGAGGCTGGACATGCTTTTCATGCCTTAGCTTGTCGGCATGATTCTTTATTAGACTATCGACACGGTCCTATGGAATTTAACGAAGTAGCCTCTATGTCCATGGAGCTTTTGGGGGGAGAGTATTTGTCGGAGTTTTATGCCAATAAGGAGGATGAACAACGTTCAAAAAAAGAACACTTCGAAGATATTATTTTTATCTTAATATGGGTAGCCGTTATTGATGCCTTTCAATTTTGGATGTATGAAAATCCGGATCATAAGCCCGAGGAGCGTAAGGAAATGTGGGGGAAAATTTATAATCGATTTGGTGGTGATTTAATTGATTGGCAAGGGCTGGAAGAAGAACATAATTTTCTTTGGCATCGGCAGTTACATATTTTTGAAGTGCCGTTTTATTACATTGAGTATGGAATAGCCCAGTTAGGAGCTCTTCAAATTTGGTTAAATAGTCAAAAGGATTGGGAGGGTGCTATTACGCATTATCGTCAAGGATTATCACTAGGAGGTTCGACGACATTGCCGGAATTATTCAAATCTGCAGGTATCTGTTTTGATTTTAGCGAAAAAACCATCGCCCCCGTTATGAATGCCGTTAAATCAGAGTTGAAAAAATTTTGATTTTTTATTTAGGAAAATTAAATTCTAATGATACTATCAGATAGTGTTTAGCGTAGAGACATTTATTTTATAAATATTTTTTCGAAAGGTGGGTCAAGATGAATATACGAAAACTAATTTTAGCTTTTTTATTTCTTACATTGAGTATTTCTTCTATTTATGCTCTGCAAGGAGACGTAGCAACAAAAGACGATATGAGTCGGTTAAAAAGAGATCTTCGCGTAGGAGAAATTCAGGTTGGACAAACACGTCTTAAGGATATAAGAGAGAAATATGGTGAGGCTCCAACGATAACGGCTACAGCAAGACGTTTGGTTTATAATTATGGGGATTTAAAAATCGAATTTGATAAAAAAAGATATTGGAAGGATTGGGAATATGATACTTTTAAAGATCAAGCGTATTCTGATGATATTGATGATTTACGGTATGATTTAGAAAGTGACGAAATCGTCGGTGACAATATTACATTTTCCCGAATTCGTAAAGACTACGATGAGCCTACAGAATCCATAGAGACTGATGCTGATGGAGAACTTTCGATTTATTATTACGGGGACATTAAAATGATATTTGAGAATTTTGTTGTTGTCCGAAGTTGGAAAGGGAGCAATCTAGAAGAATCTGAACCCGAAGGTGTGTTACAAAGTAAACCGAATGTTGTTGAGGACGTAAAATAGGACCACGCATAGTTAGCAGGCCTTTCCGTAGGTTATCAAATAAAATCAAGTAAAACTTTTTCTTGCTTTTAAATTCATTTTTCATACAATGAATTAAATTTTTTAAACGCACTATGTAATAAGGAGAATAAACACATGAGCCATATTAGTGATTTATTAGGGGCTGACGCCAAAGATTTATTGGACCACAAATGTTTAACCATTCCCAAAGAAAATATCACCTTGCCTGGTGAAGATTATGTAGGCCGTGTATTTAGTCATTCAGATAGATCAAATACTGTATTACGTAATTTGCAATCCATGTATGATCATGGGCGATTAGGGGGCACAGGATATCTTTCTATTTTACCTGTTGATCAAGGCATTGAGCATACCGCAGGGGCATCTTTTGCTCCGAATCCGATGTATTTTGATCCGGAAAACATTGTGAAGCTTGCCATTGAAGGCGGTTGTAATGCGGTGGCTTCTACTTTAGGTGTTTTAGGGCTTGTTTCACGTAAATATGCGCATAAAATTCCTTTTGTTGTTAAGTTTAATCATAATGAACTTATGACGTACCCGAATACGTTTGACCAAAGGCTTTTTGCAGATGTCGAGCAGGCTGCTGATATGGGCGCTGTTGGCGTTGGGGCTACGATTTATTTTGGGTCTGATGAATCCAACCGACAAATTGAAGAGGTTTCAGAAGCATTTCAGCGCGCCCATGAGTTAGGCATGTTCACGATTCTTTGGTGTTATCTACGTAATCCTGGGTTTAAGAAGGGTGGAACAGATTATCATGCCGCGGCTGATCTGACTGGTCAGGCTAATCATTTAGGGGTTACCATTCAGGCAGATATTATCAAACAAAAACTTCCGGAAAATAATGGTGGATTTAATGCCTTAAAGTTTGCAAAAACACATAAATCTGTTTACGACAAGCTTTCTTCTGATCATCCTATTGATTTATGCCGATACCAAGTAGCTAATTGTTATATGGGTAAAATTGGTCTTATCAATTCCGGTGGAGCTTCAGGCGATAATGATATGCAAGATGCTGTTAAAACAGCCGTTGTCAACAAGCGTGCAGGAGGGATGGGTTTGATTTCCGGCCGTAAAGCGTTCCAAAAACCTGTCGATGAAGGAGTTAAACTCCTTAATGTTATTCAGGATGTGTATCTTTCTGATGAAGTAACGATTGCATAAGGTTTTTTAAAAATATTATTAAAAAGGGCAATTTAATACAATTTGTATTAAATTGCCCTTTTTAATGTCGGCCGTAATGATTGACAAATTTAAGAGAGTATGATACATTTTGCCTTATGATTAAAAGATGTATAATAGTATTATTTTTATCCATATTTTCTTTATCAATTGCAAAAAATAGCTTCGCATTTTGGGTTTGGACACCGGAAACAAATAAATGGACCAACCCTAAATATTCCGTTAAAGAAACTCCCGCCGAACAACTTGAATATGCACAAGAATTTTATCAAGCCAAAGAATATAAAGAAGCGATTCGGGAATATCGAAAATTATTGAAGCATTATCCTCGTGCGCGTCAGGCTCCTGATGCGCAGTATTTTATCGGACGTTGTTTTGAAAATCAGGAGCAGCATTACGGTGCCTTTAAACAATATCAATTAGTGATAGATAAGTATCCATTTAGTGAACGCTCGGCAGAGATTGTAAAAAGACAGTATGATATTGGCGTGAAATTTTTAGAAGGAAAGACATCGCGCAGTAAGTTGATGGAAGCTATATCGGATGAAGATTATGACGTGGTTAACGTATTTAATGCGGTAATTAAGAATGCTCCTTATGGAGATTTAGCTGGTCCGGCGCAGTATAAAATTGGTTTGTATTTTTTAGAAAAGCAGTTGTATCAAGATGCCAGGGATGAGTTTGAAAAGGTGATTAATGATTATCCGGATAGTGAATGGTCTAAGGCGGCAAAATATCAAATTGCTATGTCTGATTCTAAACGTTCTGCGGGCGCTCAGTATGATCAAAAAATTACAGAATCAGCTGTAGAAGAATTTAAAGAATTTGTGGAGGTTTATCCGGAGGCGGAATTGTCTAAAGAGGCTAAAACACAAATTCAAGAATTGAAGGAAAAAGAAGCAGAAAATAATGTATTAGTTGCTAGATTTTATGAAAAACAAAAGAATTTTAAGGCAGCTAAGATGTATTATCAGACTATTGTTGATGAATACCCAAGTTCAAAGTGGGCTTCTGAATCATTGAAGAAAATTCGTGACTTAGGAAAACAAAACTAAGAGGTTAAAATACATAATGCGTAAATTTATTTTTTTATCTATTTTTTTAACAATTTTTTCCATAAGTTGCGGTTATTCTACACGGTCGACACTTCCAGCGAATATTAGAACTATTTATGTCGAACCTTTTAAAAATAATATTGACTACACGGCATCAAGCGGGCGCAGGGTTTATTTTTCTTTATTGGAAGTTAATTCAAGGAATGCGGTGATTGATCGATTTTTGTTTGATGGTCGTTTGAAAATTGCTAAACCTGACGAAGCAGATTACATCCTTAAAGGGAATCTTGTGGGGTATGAAAGAAGTCCGTTAAGGTATACAGATAGCGATGATGTGGAAGAATATCGGGTGCATGTTAGTGTATCCTTTGAATTATTAAATCCTTACGCAGAGGAAGAGGGAGAGGAGGTTCTTTGGGCCGAACCTAGTTTTGTCGGAGAGGCTACCTATTTTGTAACAGGACCTTTAGCTTCATCTGAAGAAACAGCTGTGGATGAGGCTATTATTGATTTGGCGCGTCGTATTGTTGAACGGACGATTGAGGATTGGTAATGGTGTACCTCCTTTGCGGTGAGGATAGTGGTGCGAAAGACCGGAAAATTACAGAAATTAAGAAAAAGTATATTTCAAGCAATGAAGCCTTGGAATTTGATTATGAGGCTTTTTATGGACAAAAATTAGACCCTGCTGAATTAAAAAAATCTCTTATTGCCCTTCCCGCTGTTGCCAAACAAAGGCTCATTCTTATTCGTTCTGTCCACAAATTAAATCCTCAAAATAAAGAAATTATTTTTCAATTTATTCAGAAAAAAGAAAAATTATCGGTATTGATTTTAGATTCTGAAAAAATTGATGCAAAGGATAGTTTTACAAAAAAAATAACTCCGTTCGTTCAGTTGCTGCGTTTCTCAACGGAATCCCAGAAAAATGTTTTTGATATGACAAGAGCCATGTCTTCTGGGAAAGGAGAGCAGGCCCTTAAAATATTAGAGGGTTTGATATCTTCCGGAACGCATCCTTTGCAGCTTATGGGTGGGTTAGTTTGGTTTTGGGGAAAGTCTCGGAATCGGTTATCGGAAGAGCGTTATCGCAATGGTCTTTTAGCTCTTGAAGAAGCAGATCTAAACATTAAACGAAGTCGTTTAAATCCTATTCATGCTTTGGAAATTTTGGTAGTTAAATTAATGAACATTTAGGATGGAATTGAAGGGGTGCTGAGGTAAATGATAAGAATTTTTCTAATTAAGAATTACTACTTATCACTTACCACAGTATTTAATAATTTACTAAATCGAGATTTTCGTCGTGAAGCAGTATTGTCATGTAGGATATTGCGTTTAGCGGCTTTATCCAATTTCTTTTGAACTAATTTTAGATTAGCTTGAGCATCTGAGGTGTTTTTATCGTTGACGCTGGTAAGAAATTGTTTGATTGTTTTCTTGAGGTCAGTTTTGATATCAAGATTATGCATCCGACGTTTTCTAGTTTTTCTTAATTCTTTAATTCCTGACTTTCTTTGCGGCACAGTGCTGCTCCTTTCGTTAATTTAAGAAACGTCAATATATCAAATAGGTTCATTTATGTCAACCAATAAATTTTCCCCCCGGGCTATTATTAAATCAACGTCTGTTTTATCTTTAGGGACCTTAAGTTCGCGTATTTTGGGGTTTTTACGAGATATTATTTTAGCAAAATTATTAGGAACTGGGATTAAAGCGGATGCTTTTTTTGTGGCCTTTAAAATTCCTAATTTATTTAGGGATTTTGTTGGGGAAGGGGCTACAAATGCAGCGGTTGTGCCTGTTTTTTCAGAATATTATGCCAAAAAAGATAAAGAGGACTTTTGGAACTTTGTGAGTGTTGTTCTTTCTTTAGCTTTTATTGTCCTTAGCGTAATTACTCTTTTGGGCATTGTTTTTGCACCTCTTATTGTTCGTATGATTGCACCGGGTTTTATGGCAGATCCGGAAAAACTTTTATTGACTATTCAGTTAACGAAATGGATGTTTCCGTATCTTATTTTTATTGGTTTGACGGCCTACAGTATGGGGATTCTTTACACTTTTCGATCGTTTGCGGTGCCGGCATTTAGTCCATGTTTGCTTAATATTGCCATTATTATTAGCGCGTTTATTTCTTCAAGAACGATGGTGGAGCCCGTATTTGGTCTGGCTGTGGGTGTTCTTGTAGGGGGGCTATTGCAGCTTATGATTCAATTAGTCCCATTAAAGAAATTAGGTATGCGATATCGAAAGCCTAAGACATTACGCCATCCCGGGGCAAAAAAGATTGGTCGATTGCTGTTGCCGAGAATGTTTGGAAGTGGGGTTTATCAGCTAACGGTGCTGATTGATACGTTTTGTGCTTCTTTATCTTTTGTTGTCGGGCAAGGTGGAATTTCTGCAATTTATTATGCAAATCGACTCATTCAGTTTCCTATGGGGGTTTTTGGCGTTGCTTTAGCTAATGTAGTGTTGCCGACACTTTCCGATTTTGCCCACAAAAAAGATATGGATTCTATGAAAAAAACAATTGTTTTTTCTTTGGAAAATATCTTTTTTGTGATGTGTCCTTTTATTGTTATATTTGCACTTTTATCGACGCCTATCATTCGGGTGCTTTTTCAGCGTGGGGAATTTAATGCTTATTCTACCGATATTACGTCCTGGGCGCTTACGTTTTATGGTTTGGGATTATTTAGTTTTGGCGGGATTAAGATTTTGGTGACGGCATTTCATGCTCTTCAGGATACGAAGACACCTGTTAAAGTGGCTATTTTTTGTTTGGTTGTGAACGCAGTTTTGAATTTTGTTTTAATGGGTCCGCTTAAAATCGGCGGCATTGCGTTGGCCAGTGCCATAGCGGGGACTGTTGATTTTTTGATACTTTTTTATTTTCTTGAAAAAAAGCTTGGTAAGTTTAATGGCCAATTAAAAATGTATTTCTTAAAGGTGATTTTGGCTGCAGCCCTTACCGGGGTTGGGATGTTTACTTTTTGGCGATATTGTTTTATTTCCAATGAAATCATTAAGTTATGTTTTGCAATCATAAGCGGATTTTTATTTTACGGGTATGTCTGTTATGTATTCAAAGTTATGCAAGCTCAAAAGGTTTGGAAGTGGTTAAGAGATTGTCCCAAAACAGCTTGGACAACTCCCAAGAAGTAGCTTCAGAGTTACGTAAGAAATTTTTTTACATAAAAATTTAAATATTGACAACTAACACGGTGATTTGTTATGATAATCACCAAGTTAGTCGTTAATTGGAGGAATTTATGGATATTAAAAGGTGTATCAATCTTCGGGCAACCCTTAATAAAAAATCATTATTTTTATTTGGCCCCAGGCAGACGGGGAAGTCCTGGTTGATCAATCGTTATTTTAAGGATTGTAGAATTTACGATCTTTTGGATAGTGAAACATATCTTTTATTAAATCAAAATCCAAAAAGATTAGAACAAGAAATTCAGCCAGAGGATAAGATTGTTGTTATTGATGAAATACAAAAACTTCCATCTCTTCTTGATGAGGTGCATCGGCTTATTGAACAGAGGGGGCTTCATTTTTTATTGACCGGATCTAGTGCAAGAAAATTACGCCGGGGTGGTGTCAATTTATTGGGGGGGAGGGCGCGGTCGCGTCATTTACATCCTTTTATTTTTAACGAACTTAATAATCATTTCAATTTATTAAAAGCTCTTAATTATGGTTTGATTCCTTCTATTTATTTTTCTGATGCCCCCCAGGAAGATTTAAAAGCATACGCCGGTGATTATTTAAAAGAAGAAATAGCGACGGAAGGGTTAACTCGTAATGTGCCGGCGTTTAGCCGTTTTTTACAAGTAGCAGCCTTATGCAACGGATTATTAATCAATTATGCCAGTATTTCTAGTGACGCGCAGGTGCCAAGCAGTACGGTTCAGGAGTATTTTCAAATTCTACGCGATACCCTTATTGGGTTTGATGTGCCCGCGTGGAAAAAAAGTATAAAGCGTAAGCCTGTGGGTACCTCAAAATTTTATTTTTTTGATGGAGGCGTTGTTCGATTTTTACAGAATCGATCCCCCTTTGAAGAAAAATCTCCAGAATTTGGAGATGCCTTTGAAACGTACATAGCGCATGAATTAAAATCTTTTATTGATTATTCTCTGTCAGGGGAGCTTTGTTACTGGCGCTCTAGATCAGGTTTTGAAGTTGATTTTATTGTTAATGATATGCTGGCGGTGGAGGTAAAAGCAAAACAAAATATTACACCCAAAGATATGCGTGGTATTAAAGCTTTACAGGAAGAGCATAAATTATCGCATTATGTTATTGTTTCTTTAGAACAGCGGCCTCGCATTGTAAATAATATTCACATCCTTCCCTGGAAAGATTTTCTTTTTCAATTATGGGATGGGAAATTTAATAAATAGTCAAATTTTAAAAGAATAATAACATGTTGATACATAATAGTTTATGTTTTAATGAGTTTTTATTCGTTTATTAGAATTTCTGTAAACTATTAACCATCAGTTGGTTACAATATTCCTACCTGAAATTTGTGTCCCCTTGACATGTGCTTAAAATATGTTATCTTTTCAGTGTATTAGAGAAGAAAACGATATCTTGAGTCATTTCGTATAAAAACCTGCCAATAATCCTGCCTGTCGGTAGACAGGCTCGCCACGGATTGGCCTATTTTTAACTCAATAGAGGAAAAATATGTTTATTTTACGCCAAAAACAACGGGTGCGTGTAGCGTACAGAGTGTTATCAGCCTTTATTATGGCCGTATTTTCCGTAACAACAATTATCCCAAGTGGTTATGCACAGAGTGTATCTTTGCCAACGGCAGGCACGGTTTTAAACCTTCCTGTGCCCGGCACGATGGTGGGCATAACCGAAGGATTTACCCCGGCTCTGATTAAAGGTATTACCATTTATCCGGACAATCCTTTGATGTTTGATTTTATTGTGGATAGCGGGCATTCTGAGATGACTGGAGAGGCCCTTAAAGATGAGGCGTCTGATATGATTAAATATTTCCTGGCGGCCTTAACCATTCCGGAAAAGGATTTATGGGTCAACTTGAGCCCGTATGAGGCGGACCGTATTATTCCTGATGGTTTGGGCGACACCTCTATGGGTCGCGATATGTTGTCGCAAGATTATATGCTTAAACAACTTACGTCTTCGATGATGTATCCGGAGGATGAGCTGGGTGGTGAATTTTGGGAGCGTGTGTATGATAAGGCTTATGAAAAATTCGGCAACACCGACATTCCAATGAATACTTTTAACAAAATTTGGATTGTGCCACAGGCGGCTGAAGTCTATGAGCGTGAAAAAAGTGCTTTTGTAGTGGGCAGCCGTTTAAAGGTTATGTTGGAAGAAGACTATGTCGCTTTGCAGAAAAATTTAGGGGTGGAACAATATGGATTAGATGCGATGCCCAAGAGCGAGGCCAAGGTTGTCAGTGGTGTCACCTCAGAGGTAGTGCGTGAAGTCTTGATTCCTGAAATCGAACGCGAAATAAACGAAGGCGCCAACTTTGCCAAACTCCGCCAGATCTACCATGCCATGATTTTGTCTACGTGGTACAAAAAGAGGCTGCAGGAAAGTTTATTGGGACAGGTGTATGTAGATCAAAATAAAACCATGGGCGTCGATACTCAGGATAAGCAGATCAACCAAAAAATTTACGATCAATATGTCGAATCTTTTAAAAAAGGCGTGTACAACTACATTAAAGAAGATTACAACCCCGCCACCCAACAAATCACCCCCCGCAAATATTTCTCCGGCGGAATGAATCAATCCATGTTGAGCCGTATTTTTAAATTTATGGATAGGCCGACACGATTTGAGGTAGCACCGACAGGATTTGAGATATCCTACCAAACAAGTCTGATCGATGCCAATAAAGACAATGCGAGTATTGCCGTGCGTGTGAAAGAAGAGGTTGAATCGCAGGTTGATTTTGTGTTGATGAACTCAGAAAAAGAAATCGTTTCGGATGAGTCGATGCTTCAAGATTTTGATCCGTTTTTTTTGATGAGTCTTATAACAAAATGGTCGCCTAAATATGAGGATGATTTAAAGGTATTCCACTTTATAAGGCATTTATATCTTGCCTGGATAGCGACGAAGGGGGATCTTGCTAAGGCAACAATGACTTTAACGGAGAAGTCTTCATTTAAAAAATTTATTCAGGATAAAACTTTAGTCAATAAGGCTATTGAAGGGTCGCTTTATGTGAATAATCCGAATATTAAAGGTTTGCTAAAAAACATCCGCACAGATATCACCAAGGCTGAAAATAAAATAAAGGCGGTAAGAAGAGAATTTGTTGGGGTGAATGAAAAAAGTACACAGGAAACGCAGGAGGCGGGGATGATCACGCTTCAGAATGTTCTTTTGAAAAATAAGAGTGCTGGTAAGACAGGGGAGGAGGATGTTTTTGGAATAAGCATTAGTCGATTTCCAAGTGATCAATACGGTGAATTCGAGGCAAATTTTATCCAGAAAGATGGAAATACTGTGCAAATAATTGCATGGCAAGAAAATAAAATTATTGACGTTGATTACAATCAGACAATGGAAAATTTTTACAAGGATCATAATTTATTTTATCGCAATAATAAAAAAGGGATTCCAACGGTAATTATTGAGGAAAAGTACGGAAAAAATAGAAAAATTTATAAAATTACACGTGGTGAAGGGCAAGAAGTAATGAAACAAAAGGATTTCAAAGAGCTTGTTTGGAATGATACGGCGATGGTTACAGATAAAGAAAGTCAGGCCGCTAAGAAGATATTGTTTGATTTTAGAGAAAGTGAAGCTAATAGGATGAATACTGCAAGAATACGAAGAGTCCATGTTCTTATGAATGCAATGAGAATTCGGTATGCCATAGGAAAAGATGAAGGAAGCAGTGTTGTTGGCATATTTTATGATATGGAAAAAGCATTCTTGAAAAAGCAATCCAACTTCAAGCACTCAGATGCAATATTATTTTATCATACTGTTTTAGCGTTGGATCTACCAGACGAAGAATACGTAACGCTAAAAAATAGTGTGATGCAAAGCTTGTTCCGTTTGGCAGAGAGAATAATGAAGGAAGAGGGGATCGTCATTAGTGTAAAGGAGATTTTAGCCCAGAAGGAAAAAATAAAAATGGCTATGATAAACGTTTTGCCGCATATGAAGCATTTTAAACATATGGAGTGGGGTGTCTATGATTACATTGATCGGGTTTTAAGCAGTTCAGATAAGAAATGGGATGAAGTATATTATTACAAGTACAAGGTGGCGATAAGTTTAGGGGAGAGCTATTCCAAGTTAGGGCATTCATTTGAAGGTGTTTTTGCGAAGATTAAGGGGAAGATAGCTTCTTTTCGGGCCAATGATTATGTAGATGTGTTTAGACAGTTGAATAAAAAATATACCGCGGATGCATTGTATCAGGGGTTACCCTACACGGTAGATGGGGTGCGGATTTTTAAATCGAGATTAAAACAATACCGTCAGGATTTCAGATCGGCCATGGATACGCACTATAAAAATATTTTTAAACTCGCACTTAAAGGTGAGCTGGAAGACAGTCCTTATGATATTTATGAAAATGAAGGGTCATCATTGCAAAATCAAGCAGGTGCGCAACTTTCTACAGAAGAATTAATTTATCTTAATGGCATTGCGGCAGGAAATGAATCGTTCTGGTTAGAAGCGTGGAGAATGCGCAATGCTTTTCAAAACAGTCCGGATGAGGTCGAAAGACTAATAATCCTTGAGGATGTTTTTAATGGCAAATCAATAGAGTTGGGGCTTTTAAAAATAGAAAAGGACGAAAAAAAGAAGGATAAGGAAAAAATAGCAATACTTGAAGTTGAAATGAAATCGATCGAAGAAACAATTGACCTTCTTTTAGAGAAAAAGCAAGAGATTTTAAGTGAAGTAGAGTATGTTGCGGAGGATGAGAATGAACAGAATCTAGCCATGTTAGTAGGGCTGAATCAGAAGATTGATCAATGGCTGCAGGGGCTTGAAAAAGATGAAGACGCGGCGATGGCAGCGTTTAAATCATTGCTCCTTAAGATTAAACAGAAAATAACGGGGATATCTAATCGGAAAAAAATTGTTGTCGAGGATATTCCAGGTCTTGAGACGCTTGGGGTATCGATGGAAAATTTCCTAAATGCAGAAGGTATCCATACACCCAAAGATGCGGCTAAGTTGGGTAAGAGCATCAATGAGACGATAAACAGAGCGATTAAAGCATTTAGAAAGCGAGGTTCAGTGGATTTTACAGAAGATAATCTTTTCGCACTTCTTCTTAAGAAATATGATGAAAATGTGCCCATTAATCGGGACGATTTAATGAAAGATTTAGAAAAATTTTCCCTAGGTGTGTATTCGAATTCTGTTGAGTTTGGCCTTATCAAATTACAATTACAAATGAAAGTGTTTCTAAATCGGAACGTCGAGTGGTTTTTGAGTCCTATGCATCACTTTCCTCAAGCGGTGGCCAGGGCCAGTCAAGATAATAATATTGGGAGAACTATTGAAATGTTGGGCGAAATTTCGACGTATTTAGATGATGGAGTAACCTTTGCTGGAAACGCGGCGAGTAGGATATTCAAGAAGTATAAATACATAGATGAAAATAATTATGAAGAGATGGCCGATGAGTATGCACAAGTAGTGCGTTCTCTTCAAGATCACATCAAACAAATTGCAGATGAAGATCATGAGGAATTTCAAGAGATGATAGATATTTTAAATGCCAGTATTCAGCAACAGCTTGAAGATGTCTTGGGGGGTATTGCAGAGGCTAAAGTTCCTTATGTAGAAGAAAGAGGAGGTAAACGTTTTTCCATAGGTATTCCTTATGATTTGAGGGATAGCTTTGCTAAAAATGTAGTGAGTATCTATGAACGCCATACTGACTGGATGAACATTCTTAAAGTATCTTTAAAAGGGACCTATCGTGATTTGAAAATTAAAATAGATGAAGTGCGGGAGATGGAGAAAAAGTTCATAAATGATTATTTTAATGTCAGGCCAAATAGCAATCTTTTGAAGGAAGAAGAAAAAGAAATATATATCCCAAGAGTAGAAGAGTTTTATGAGAAGTTAGCTGAATTTGAAGGAGTAAAAATGCCATCTAAGGAGAAGCGTTGGATTACGGGGTGGATTTTAAAATTAGAGGGCATATATAAAGGATTAGGAGGGGCAGACAAGGTTATTGATCGCGTGAATGTAAAGACAATAGGCGACGGCATGGACACCTGGGATGATTTGCCGGATTTTGATCAAATAACGGCAGAATTAGATGACTCCATGATGGCCACGACTCTGGCAGAATTGCTAGAGAAATTGAAAATGTCAAAAGATGAAGTGGATAAAAAGGCTGTTACAAAACAAATATTTAGACTGGTGGACGAAGATTTAGACGAGCCTTTAAAAGGTAGATTTCTTAAACAATTCACTGAATTAAATGGTGAAACGGATAAAGCGAGCATAACTCCCATTGGTGGTATTAATTTTGATTCGGCGATGTTGAATTTGCAGATTAAGCGCGATGGGGCTGGGGTGCCCTTGCCTTTGATTGAGCAGGATATGGATTTGGGTATGCGTGTCCAAGGATTTTTGCCGATTATTATTAATGCTACTCCAGTAAGCCTGCCGCAGTTGCTTGGTTTTTCCGATACTGTACCGCAAGAGGCCGATTCTTCGACTATGAGTCTGTCTTATCACATCCTCACCCGCGACCCGCAGGATATTATCATTTAACCTTCTGATGTTACGATTTTAGAATAAAATAACCTTGTATTATAGTCACAATATTGTATAATTAACCTATGAAAAGATTCATAGAAGAAGAATTAATAAAGTGGAAAGATGATTCAGATCGAAAGCCGCTTATTCTTTCAGGGGCTCGGCAAGTTGGCAAGTCTTATGTCATAGAACGCAACTTTTCTTCCAATTTTGATCAGGTTTTAAGTATCAACTTTGAAAAACAGCCTGAGTTTAAGGATTGTTTTGAGTCAGACTTATCACCGGGAAAAATTATTCGTAAAATTGAGGCTTTAAGCCAGAAAAGAGTAGATATTGGTCGAACCCTAGTTTTTTTGGATGAGATTCAAATTTGCCCAAAAGCCATAACGGCTTTGCGGTATTTTTATGAAGAACTTCCTGCCTTACACCTTATCGCCGCGGGATCGCTGCTTGAGTTTACAATGGAAAGTATTTCTGTGCCTGTGGGGAGGGTAACTTACCGTCATTTAACTCCGTTATCATTTGAAGAATTTCTTTATAATTCCGGGAATGAAATTTTATTAGAAGAAATATCACGGCATAATTTTGATGCCCCGTTTGATAAGGTGGTGGCTCAAAAAGCGGAAGTTCTTCTTAAAGAATATATGGCGATTGGAGGGATGCCGCAGGTTGTAGATCGGTATATTCAGAATCAAGATTATTTAAAATGTCAGGAAATTTTGTCAGATTTGCTGGAAACTTATACTAACGATTTCCCTAAATATGGTCGAAGGGATGCGGATTTGAAATATATTGATTTAGTTTTCGCGAGAGCTGCGCATCTCGTAGGAAAGCAGTTTAAATATGTTCATATTACGCGGGATATTCAATCAAAATACATCAAACAAGGCGTTGACCTTCTTGTTAAGGCTGGCGTTTTGTCCTTGATTTACAAAACATATGGTTCTCCTCTGGGGGCTAATTATAATCCGCATCGTTTTAAGCTGCTATTTCTTGACATTGGTCTCATGCAAAGGGCATGTGGTTTGAACATATCTAGATGGGTAAGTGATGGGCATGATTTGATTCACGCAGGGGTGATCGCTGAACAGTTTGTAGGGCAGGAAATTGCAGCACATGCACATTTTAAAAAAGGAAGACTGTATTATTGGGAGAGAGACAAAAGGGGGAGTTCTGCGGAACTTGATTATCTTGTGGAAATGGCTGGGCGCATTCTACCTGTTGAGGTTAAATCAGGAACCATCGCCAGGTTAAAGAGTTTGCAGAATTTTCTGAAAGCGCATCCTGATATTCCTGAAGGAATTAAAGTATCTCTCGACAATTCTGGAAAGAAACAAAATATTCGTTCAATCCCGCTGTACGCCTTTGGGAGCTGGTTAAAACGGCAGGATTATACTAAATCTATTAAATAATTTTTTTAGTTTTTCGATACGAAGCATTCACGGTGACCATTAAAGAAAAAATACAGGCATTGCCTTTAACCAGCGGGGTGTATTTGATGAAAAATGCGGCTGGGAAGGTGATTTATGTGGGCAAAGCGATCGCTCTGCGTAAAAGAGTGCAGTCGTATTTTCGTAAATCGCAGGCGCCGATTTCTAAGACGGATCTTTTGGTTTCGGAAATTCGGGATATTTCGGTAATTGAGACCGCGAGTGAGGCTGAGGCACTTATTCTTGAAGCGAGCCTGGTTAAAGAATATAAACCTAAATACAATATTGATTTAAGAGATGATAAGAGTTATCCTTTGATTGAAATCTCTGGGGACATGTTTCCGCGTATTTCTGTGGAGAGGCCGCATAAGAAAAAAAAGGATAATAAATATTATGGGCCGTATGTTAAGGTGGGATTGGTACGCGAGGCATTAAGTTTAATCCGAAAGATTTTTCCGTTTAGGACATGTGATCCGTTTCCTCAAAAAGAATGCCTGGATTATCATATCGGTTTATGTGATGCGCCGTGCATAAAGCATATCAATAAAAAAGATTATGCCAAGAATGTGCGCAATGTATGTTTGATTCTAGAGGGGAGAAAAGATTCTTTATATCGGAAGTTAAGGAAAGAGATGGAGACGTGCACTCAAAAACAGCGGTTTGAAGAGGCGGCTAAAGTGCGAGATCAGCTTCAGGCTTTAGGGGCTTTGTATTCCGGGACAAAAGATATTAATTATTATAAAGAGGCCGAGCAATTACAACGTGCTTTAGGTTTGCCTCGTTTGCCTGAACGTGTTGAGACATTTGACATTTCGAATACTATGGGACAACAAGCAGTTGGATCTATGGTTTCATTTTTGCATGGCAAACCAGACAAAAATAATTATCGGCGTTTTCGCATAAAAGAAGTGGAAGGTATTGATGATTTTAAGATGATTGCAGAAATTGTGCGCAGACGTTATCGTCGTTTGAAGAAGGAGGGTCGGACTTATCCTGATCTTATTGTTATTGATGGAGGAAAGGGGCAGCTTTCGGCCGCATTTAGAGAATTACGATTATTGGATGTAGAAATTCCTATTATTTCCTTAGCTAAACGGGAAGAAGAAGTGTATCTTCCTCAAAAGAGAAGTTCCATTAAGTTGTCATCTCATTCATTGGGATTAAAGCTTCTTCAACGGACACGTGATGAAGCGCATCGTTTTGCAATTACTTATCATAGGAAGTTGAGATGGAAAAACACAATTTAATCCAAAAAAATTTATTTTTCGGATTAACAAATTTTCAGTGGCAAGTTTTAGCAACTACAGTTAAAATCCCACTAGGAGAAACGAGATCGTACAAATGGGTAGCGCAACAAATTGGTAATCCAAAGGCAGTACGTGCGGTAGGTCAGGCTTTACGAAGGAATCCTTTTCCGGTTATTATTCCTTGTCATCGAGTGATTAAATCAGACGGATCTTTAGGTGGTTATGCAGGAGGGCCATCAAAGAAAAAAAAGGAGTTACTAGATTTGGAACAAAGAATTGTGCAAGGGGTTAAAAAGTTTAAGATAAAGAATTAAGAAGTAAGAAGCAAAGACGCAAGAAGCAGAAACCTCATAAGGTTGGTTAATTTTTTTCGCTGCATCTTGGTTCTATACTTTTTTACTTCTCTTAAGAGAGGAGCGTATATGAAAGTTAAAGAACTTTTTCAAATTATGGTTGAAAGAGAAGCTTCGGATATGTATTTACGGACAAAGGCTTATCCTCGTGCACGGATTAATGGGCAAGTAGAAGTGGTTGGGACGGAAGCTCTTTCCAAGGAAGAGATGTCTGCTGTAACAAATTTTCTTTTGGAAAAAGAACAACTACGAAGACAATTTCTGAAAGAGATGGATATTGATTTTATCCATGTGGAAGAGGGCGTGGGGCGTTTTCGAGTTAATATTTTTATGCAACGAGGTTCCCCTGCTATTGTTGCCAGGCACGTACATTCACATTCCAAAACATTTGAAGAATTAAATTTACCTGCCGAATTATTTCAGAAATTTTGTGAAGAATCCAAGGGGATGTTTATTTGTTCTGGACCGGCAGGAAATGGAAAGTCAACGACCATTGCCACAATGATTGAGCATATTAATACAACCAAATCTAAACATATCATAACGGTTGAGGATCCTATTGAATTTTTATTTACAGATAAAAAAAGTATTATTAACCAAAGGGAATTAGGTTTAGATGTTCCTTCGTATCTTTCTGCCTTAAAGCATGTTACTCAGCAGAGCCCGGATATTGTTTACATTGGTAATATTAGAGATGAAGAAACCATGCGCGCAGCTATTACAGCTACAGAATTGGGTACTTTTGTGATGACTACATTTCATACGGTCAATGCCGTTCAGGCGATCATACGTATCGTTAATTTCTTTCCACCGTATTTACATGATGAAATAAGGATGCAGCTTTCAATAATACTGAAAGGAACGATTTCTTTGCGGTTACTTCCACGTAAAGATGGGAAGGGTCGGGTTCCTGCGTTTGAAACTATGGTCGTTACTCCAACCATCGCGCGTTTAATCAGAGAGGGTCGTATTCGTGAAATTCAGAACTACATTGATGAAGGGGCTATGTTTGGTATGCAATCGTTTAAGAAATCTTTAGTCTCTTTAGTGAAGCGGGATTTGGTTAATGAAAATGCAGCGCGTGAGTATGCGGATAGTAAAGATGATTTTAATCTTGAATTAAAAGGGATTAAACGAACGTCGGAATAAGAGATTGTAAAGAAATATTGATGTTTTTTTGCAGCACTTAATTGAATATTAGAGAAAATTTGTGATATACTATTTTTTAAAAAAAATGGAAAATTCTTGTGATAGATGATATTAAAAAACAGATTAATCATATTGAGGGAAAATTAAAGCACCTCAGGGGGTTTCTTTGACTTAGCTGAGAAGCAAAAAATAGTCGAATCTATTCAATCTCAAATGAATGAGGCTGATTTTTGGGAGAATACGGCTAAGGCAAATAAGTTGATGAAGGAAATGAAGTATTTAAAAGGATGTGTAGAGCCCTTTGAAGAGAGTGTTAAAAAAGTTACCGACCTTAAAGAATTAGCTGAATTATCCGCAGATGATGAAGAACTTTTAACACAGATTCAGGAAGAAGTTACTGTTCTTGAAAAGGATGTTGATGTCACAGAGCTGCAAAGTATTTTGGCGGGCCCTTTTGATCGTAATAATGCCATTCTCAGTATTAATGCAGGTGCGGGTGGAACAGAATCATGTGATTGGTCAAATATGCTTTTGCGGATGTATACCCGTTGGGCGGATGAGCGTAAAGCACAGGTTAAAGTATTAGATATTTTGCCAGGTGAAGAGGCTGGTGTTAAGAACGTCACGCTGAGCATAGAAGGCGATATGGTGTATGGTTATTTGAAGGGGGAAAGAGGTGTTCATCGGCTAGTGCGGATATCACCTTTTGATTCCAATAAAAGACGACATACTTCTTTTGCTTCTGTTGATGTTATTCCTGAAATAGAGGATGATATTGAAATCGAAATTAATCCTGATGATTTACGGATTGATATTTTTCGTTCTTCCGGTCCTGGTGGTCAAAGTGTAAATACCACGGATTCAGCGGTGAGAATTACACATATTCCGACAGGGATTTCTGTTCAAAGTCAGAATGAACGATCGCAGTTGCAAAATAAACAGAATGCAATGAAGGTTCTTCGAGCACGACTTTACGAATTGAAACTTAAAGCTCAGGAAGAGAAGATTTCAAAAGAATATGCAGAAAAGCAAAAAATCGAATGGGGAAGTCAAATTCGTTCGTATGTAATGCATCCCTATTCGATGGTCAAGGATCACCGGACCGACGCAGAGACAGGTAATGTCGCTAAAGTTATGGACGGGGGTATAGATTTGTTTATAGAGGCTTATTTAAAGAAAAAGGATAAAGGATAATTTATGTTTGATTTTCTTATTAAGAAACAAGCTGTTAAAAATACGCAAAAATTTATTGATAAATTAGAGCCTAAGGTGCAAGTGTATGTTTCAGAAGAACTGCCTTTGCCATCAGTTAAGGTGATAAAGAAAAAAGCTGCTATTGTATCTCAGATTAATGCCCTTGAAGAAAAAATTAGTGGATTGTCTGATGGTGATTTGAAGGCAAAGACACAGGAATTTAAGTCAAGATATCAAGAGGTGGTTAAAAAAGATCAAGAGGCTCTGGCACAACAGCAAGATTTTTATAAAAAAGCATCGGGACCTGAAGAAAAAGAAAATATTAATCTGCAAATAGAAAAGGCGCAAGAGACACTTAAGAAGGCGAAGCAAAAGTCTCTTGATGAAATTTTACCTGAGGCTTTTGCTGTGGTGAGGGAGGCAGGTAAAAGAGTGCTTTCGATGCGACATTTTGATGTTCAAATGATTGGCGGTATGGTTTTGCATGAAGGGAATATTGCAGAGATGACTACAGGGGAAGGGAAAACTTTGGTAGCAACATTACCTTCTTATTTGAATGCCTTAACTGGCGAAGGTGTGCATGTTGTGACCGTGAATGATTATTTAGCTAATCGTGATTGTGGATGGATGGGGCCGATTTTTGAATTTTTAGGGTTAACCATTGGCGTGATTCAACATGATATGATGCCGCGCGAACGTCAGGACGCTTACGCATGTGATATTGTTTATGGAACAAATAATGAATTTGGATTTGATTATCTTCGAGACAATATGGTGAATTACAAAGAAGAAATGGTACAAAAAAGACATCATTTTGCGGTTGTTGATGAGGTGGATAGTATTTTGATTGATGAGGCAAGAACGCCGCTTATCATTTCCGGTCCGGCTGAAGAATCTACAGATAAATATTACAGAGCAAATGAAATTTCCAAAAAACTCAAAGGTAGGCGCGTAACGGAAAAAGATGAAATTGATGCTAAGCATCGTCAAGAAGATTTATCTGTAGGGTTTGATTATATGGCGGATGAAAAGGCTAAATCTGTTTCATTGACGGAAACGGGAGAAATAAATGTGGCCAAATTATTTGGGATCGATAATTTGCATGACATGGAAACCATCGAGTATCGTCATCATATTTTAGCAGCGTTGAGAGCTAAAGAGTTTTTTGTACAAGACGTAGACTATGTTCTTCGTGATGGTGAAGTCATTATCGTTGATGAATTCACCGGACGTATGATGCCGGGTCGACGCTGGTCGGATGGTTTACACCAGGCTGTAGAAGCCAAAGAAGGGATTAAGATTGCACGGGAAAATCAGACGTTAGCAACGATTACATTCCAGAATTATTTTCGGCTTTATGAAAAATTGTCCGGTATGACCGGTACAGCGCATACCGAAGCAACAGAGTTTAAGCAAATTTATGATTTAGACTGCGTTTCAATTCCAACAAATAAAAAGTTACAGAGGACTAATCATCCAGATTGTGTTTATCGAAGTTTGAAGGAAAAATTTGCCGCCGTTGTGGAGGAAATTGCCGACTGTCATAAACAAGGGCAGCCTGTTTTAGTGGGGACAATTTCCATAGAGAAATCCGAATTATTGTCGAAAATGTTAAAACAGAAAGGTGTTGAGCATAAAGTGCTTAATGCTAAATATCATGAAATGGAAGCTCATATTATTGCCCAGGCGGGACGATATAAAGGTGTAACCATTGCAACGAATATGGCTGGTCGCGGAACGGATATTGTTTTGGGAGGGAATGCAGAATATTTGGCTCAGAATTTAGTTGAACAAAAGGTTAAAACTAAAAAATCTGAAGAAGGAGACTCAGAAGAGTTAACAGAAAAATTTATTGAACAGTTTCGGCAGCAGGTAAAAGAGGAAAATGGAAAAGTTCTTGAGGCGGGTGGTTTGTATGTTTTGGGAACGGAGCGGCATGAATCTCGGCGGATTGATAATCAGTTGCGTGGTCGTCAGGGGCGTCAGGGGGATCCAGGGGCTTCACGTTTTTTTGTTTCTTTGGAAGATGATTTAATGCGCCTTTTTGCTTCCGATAGAATTATTGGTCTTATGGATAAACTGGGTATGGAAGAAGGGCAAGTGTTAGAGCATCCGTGGTTGACAAAAGCGATTGAGAATGCGCAGAGAAGAGTTGAGGGACATAATTTTGAAATTCGTAAACATCTTTTGGAATATGATAATGTGATGAATCGACAGCGTGAAGTTATTTATAATCTTCGACGGGATGTTTTAGAAAGTGAAGATGTTAAATATCTTATTGTTCAGGCTATTGAAGATGCCGCTGAAGATATTGTTGCACAGCATCTTTTTGAGGATGGGCAGGAAGAATCCGGTTGGGATATTGAAGGATTAGAAACTTATTTAAAGACTAAGTTTAATTGTGATGTAGGAGATCATAGGGAAAAATTGAATGATATGTCCAGGGAGAAAATTGCCGATTTAATTCGTGAAAAATTATTATCCCTTTATGGTGTGAAAGAAAGAGATATTGACTCTCAAAATTTACGTCATTTGGAAAAAATGCTTTTATTACAGACCATTGATGCGAAATGGAAAGATCATCTTTATGCTATGGATCATTTAAAGGAAGGGATTAACCTTCGTTCTGTTGCCCAGAGAGACCCGATTATTGAATACAAGAGAGAAGGTTTTGAAATGTTTCAGCAGATGTATATTTCTGTCAGCCGCGAAGTGATTGAAATTTTGTTTAAGATACAGTCGGCAGAACCTTCGCAAAAAGTTAAAGGTGTTTTTAGTTCATTGCCTCAGAAACTCGTTCATAATGAATTTTCCGGTTTATCTGGGCCAGAAGCTCAAGATCAAGGCCTTCAGCCCATTCAGCCGTCATCATCCTCCTTTTCAAGTGCATCTCCTCAGGAAAACGCGCCTACTTTTGAACCTCTCCGAAAAACTGGCCCCAAAGTCGGCCGCAATGACCCCTGCCCCTGCGGCAGTGGAAAAAAACATAAAAAATGCTGCGGGTAGAAAAATTAATAAAAAAGAGTGCCCCGATACTTCTAGTTTGTTTTTCTGCGATATTGCTCACCTTGGCTTTTCCTAAAACTGACGTATGGATTTTGACATGGATTGGGCTTGTGCCATTAATGTTGGCTTTGGATGGGCAGAAGCCGTTTAAAGCGTTTTGGACGGCATATTTTTGTGGCGTGCTTTTTTTTGCCGGTACGCTGTATTGGCTTGTTCATGTCACGATTCCTGGGGCGATGCTTATGGTTTTGGTTTTGTCTGTTTATTTTGGTTTGTTTGGTTGGGGTTATAGTTATTTTTCTGGTCAAAAGCCAGTGTGGAAATTATTTTTACTGCCTAGCCTTTGGGTAGGGTTAGAGTTTTTACGTACACATCTTTTTACTGGTTTTGGGTGGGCGAGTTTAGGATATTCGCAGTATAAAAATTTACCAGTGATTCAAATAGCAGATATTACCGGCCTATTTGGTGTTTCATTTTTGATTGTGATGGTGAATGTTTTTTTGAAGGAATGGATCGTAACCACAAGCAGACCTCCGAGGTTTGTTTGTGGTCTGATTGTGGTGATTACGCTTGGAATTGTTTTAGGGTATGGAGGTTTTCGTCTCAATGAAAAGGATAGTTCTTCGGGGATGTCCGTAGCGGTTGTTCAGGCTAATATTCCGCAAGAAATGAAATGGCGGGAATCGGCTTGGCCAAGCATTATGAAAAAATATTTGGCCTTAACCGAAAAAGCATCTCAAGATCAGCCAGATCTTATTATTTGGCCTGAAACAGCTTTTCCAGGGTTTTTGTGGGAAGATGATGATGTATTAAAAGATGTAAGGCAATTGGTACGCAATATTCAAATACCTTTATTGTTTGGCTCTGTTGTAAAGGAGGGGGGGGACTATTATAATTCGGCTATTTTCCTCGACAAAGATGGTGAATTCTCTGAAGGTTATAATAAAATACATTTAGTCCCTTTTGGTGAATATATTCCTTTGCGAGGATTTTTTCCGTTTTTAAGTGATATTGTGCCAATCGCAGACTTTACACCAGGTAATCAATATACTGTTTACAAAAAAGGTTTTTCAGTTTTAATTTGTTTTGAAGATACGATAGCCTGGTTGACAAGACAATTTGTAGGGCAAGGGGCGCAATGGTTGATTAATATTACGAATGATGCATGGTTTCAAGATACAAAAGAACCTTTTATGCATTTGCAAGGATCGGTTTTTCGTGCGATTGAAAATAGAAGAAATCTTGTCCGGGCTGCGAATACAGGGGTAAGTTGTTTTATTGATTCTTATGGAAGGATTGTGCAGAAATTGCAGAATCAAAATCAAAAAACAACCTTCATCGCTGGTTCCTCCACGGGAACGGTTTATTTAAGGGATAGAAAATCTTTTTATACAAAATATGGAGATGTTTTTGCATATTTATGTTTTGGGTGTATACTGATGGGTGTTGTGTTAAGAAATTTAAAAATTTCTGGAGAAAAATATGAAAAATATACTTGATAATGTAAAAACGATAGGTGTTTTATTATCCGTATTATTTGGCATTTCCTTGATTAATTATCTCTTTGTTTTCCACGTTGAGGGTTTTAGTTGGAACACAGTTTTTTTAATTGTTTTATTTGTAGGCTCATTTGTGGGCTCATTAGCCGTGATTTGTTTACAAGATTGGGGGAGGGTTGTATTAGTTTTGGCGCACGCTTTTTTGGCAGTGTATTTTATAAAACCCTATTTAATAATGGACAATATTTTATCCATTGGATACGTATCTATAAGTATTATAATTATTCTTTTTTTTACCCAAGAACAAACCAAAACACGCTTTTTGGTAAAAGGTGGAAAAGTCGATTGGAAATCTATTTTAGTTGTTGATGATGATGAAACTTTGTTGAGGACGATTCGTCCAATTCTGATTACGCATGGCTATTCTGTTTTAACGGCAAATACAGGTGAAAGCGGCTTACAAGTTGCGATTAGCCAGAAACCTGATTTAATTATTTTGGATGTTATTCTTCCGGGAATGATAGGAAGAAAGGTATGTGAAAATTTAAAATCAAACCCAGCCACCAAAAATATTCCTGTGGTTTTTTTAACGGCAAAAGATTCTGCTTATGATATTCAAGCCGAAATGGATGTCGGCGGTGAAGCGCATTTAACTAAGCCGGTTAATGCGAAGGCACTAATTGAAACCATCCGAAATGTCCTCAAGATGCGGTAATTTTATGAAATCCCCCCTTAAACTAAAAGAATTTAATCGAGCATTTGCCCGGAATAGTTTATATGCCGTTTCGTGGTGTTTTAATCGTCTTCCTTTTTGGGCTATTCGTTTTTTTTCTTATCTGCTTGTGTCTATTGCATTTTATTTTATTAAGAAGCAGCGAAAAATTGCACAAGAGAGTCTTGATATAGCTTTTGGTCAAGAAAAAAGTGCCCAAGATGTTAATAATATCATAAAGAAATGTTTTAGGAATTTTGGTTACGGCATGATTGAAATGTTTTATTTTATGGCCCACCCACAACTGATTAATCCACAAGTTGCATTAGAAGGTAAAGAGCATATTGAAGCCGCCTTTAAACAAGGAAAAGGAATTATTGCGGTAACAGCCCATTTTGGTAATTTTCCATTGATGATGTTGCGTTGTATTAGGGAGGGATATAAGGTGAATGTTATTCTTCGTCATATGCGGGATCAAAAATTTGAAGAATTTTTAGCAAAAAAAAGATCTGAGGTTGGATTAAAATCAATCTATGCCATCCCACGTCGAGAGTGTGTAAAAACTTCTTTGGAAGCGTTAAAGAATAATGAAATGGTGTTTATTCCCCTTGATCAAAATTTTGGAAGTAAGGGAGGCGTATTTGTGGATTTTTTTGGACAAAAAGCGGCGACAGCCACAGGTCCGGTTGTTTTTGCCCGCCGTTCAAATGCTGTTATTTTACCCATGTTTGTTGTGCGGCAAAAAGATGATACGCACAAAATTATTGTGGAGCCACCGCTTGAGCTTGAAGAGGGAAAAGATGATGAGGATGTGAAATTAGTGAACACTGCAAAAATAACAAAAATTATTGAGAAGTATATACGGAAGTATCCCGAGGAATGGGGTTGGATGCATCGACGCTGGAAGAGCCGCCCAAAAACTCGGTAACATTGGAGAACATTAATTTATGGCTAAAAAATCACTTTATGCAATCGCAGGTATTCCCTTATTAATTGTGGGCATTACATTAATCCTTGTGTGGTGGGTAGATGTTGTTAGTATTTTTCGTGGAGGTATTGGATTGGCCTTAGCCCTGGCTGGATTATTAGTGTTATATTCGGCAAATAAAAAATAGCGACGAGCCATTATTCAAATTAATTATGTATTGGTTACAATTTCTTATAAGTGCTTTTATGATAGTTATCAGTGGGGTTCGGCTTACTCGATACGCTGATAAACTTAGTGATCAAATTCAACTTGGAAAAGTATGGGTTGGAATTATGCTGTTGGGACTTGTAACGTCTTTACCTGAGTTAGTGACGAGTCTCATAGCTGTGATTTCTATAGGCGCGGAAGATTTAGCCGTGGGTAATTTGCTGGGAAGTAATAATTTTAACCCTATGCTCATTGTTGTTATGGATATAATTTATCGGAAAGGATCTGTTACGAATGCTATTGTGCCACGTTCTTCCCATAAAATATCCGCATTTTTGGCGATGAGTCTAGCCATAGTCGTGATTATGCAAATCTTTTTTAGGATACCATTTCTTTTTTCTTTGGGAAGTTTTTTGATCGTTTTAATTTATTTTGGAGGAATGAGATATTTGGCGCATATTGGGAAAGCAGAGTCTCAAACACAGCAATATGATACATCGCAAAAACCGATGTCGCTAAGTCGTATATGGATAAATTTAATCGTGAGTGCTATATTGATTGTTTTGGCGGCTATGTGGTTGACACATTCGGCAGATACAATAGCTGAAAAGACAGGTTTGGGGCGGACGTTTGTAGGAAGTATTCTTTTAGCTATTGTCACTTCGTTACCTGAAATGGTAGTTACGATTTCGGCCTTAAAATTAGGTTCATTTGATTTGGCGGTAGGAAATATTTTTGGCAGTAATATGACCAATACTTTTATTCTTGTCATTTGTGATATGGTTCAGCCTGGAGCCGCCATATTAAATGCCGTTGCCCCAACCCATATTTTTACGGCGATTTTAAGTGTTATTTTGGTAGGTGTTGTTGTGACAGGTATTTATACAAGAAATAAAAAAACAATTTTTGGTTTGGGGTGGGATTCTGTTATAATGATTTTTTTCTTTATTATGGGGACGGGGCTGCTGTATAAATTGAAATAGTTTTTGGGAATAAATATTATGCTTAAACATTTTAAAAAATATTTTCTTTCAGGATTAGTCGTTTTTCTTCCGATGGCTTTGACGGTGTATTTATTTGTTTTGGCCATAAATTTTACGGATGGACTTGTTGGGAAGTATTTGCAGCCTTATTTTTATGAGAATTTTGGTTTTTATTTCCGAGGGATTAGTATTCTTGTCGGTGTTTTTCTTATTGTGTCGGTAGGTTTTTTTGTGACGAATTTCTTAGGACGAAAGGTTTACGATTTTTTTGAGAAACTGTTGGTTAAACTTCCATTTTTTAGACAGGTGTATCCAGCCATTAAAGAAATGGCTATTTTTTTATTTTCTCGAGAACGATTGAGTTCTTTTCGTCAAGTCGTTTTATTGGAGTATCCGCGGAAAGGTATTTATTCGTTTGGTTTCTTAACAAATGAATCGGCGCAAAAAGTTTCAGAAGCAACTAAAGTGGAATTATGTAATGTGTTTGTCCCGAGTGCTCCTGGTCCTTTAACAGGTTTTGCGCTCATGGTGCCTAAAAAAGAAATTATTTTTACAGATATTACTGTTGAAGAAGCTTTTAAATTTATTGTTTCAGGTGGGGTGGTTAATCCCGGATAGTCCGGGTAACTCTGATTCAGAGACTTTTTTAATAATTTTAATTGCTTATTAGGCCCTTTTTTTGTATAAATATCGTTTAAAAAGTTTGAATAAACAATAGCATAGAAAAGAGAGGTGTATTACTATGAGTAAAAAGAAAAGAAGAGGGAAATTAAGTTGGCGTTCTAAAAAAGCAAACCATGGAACCAAACCAAACAAAGGATAAATAATATATGTCAGACTTTATTTTTTTTGTGCCACTGTGTGCCGTAATTGCATTAGGTTTTTCAGGATATCTTACCTTAAAAATATTTCGGCATGAAGAAGGCAGTGAAAAAATGATCGAAATTGCTGTTGCCGTTCGCGAAGGTGCATCAGCCTATTTAGGTAGGCAATATAAAGCTGTCAGTGTCTTTTTTCTTATTGTATTTTTATTGCTTTTTGGACTTGTCCTTAAGGGGTATTTTGTTATATTTGTGCCGTTTGCTTTTATTGCAGGTGGATTTTTTTCCGGTTTAGCTGGATTCTTTGGGATGAAAATTGCCACGCATTCGAGTGCACGGACAGCTCATGCCTGTAAATCGAGTTTGAATGCCGGCCTGAGGCTCGCTTTTTCGTCAGGGGCTGTTATGGGATTTATCGTCGTTGGACTCGGCCTTTTAGATATAAGTATTTGGTACTTTGGTCTTGACTGGTATTATTCTAATAATCCCCTTCCAGAAGGTGTTAGTAAATTAACGGTCATTACAAGTACAATGCTGTGTTTAGGAATGGGGGCGAGTTTTATGGCCCTTTTTGCGCGTGTTGGTGGCGGTATTTTTACGAAGGCAGCTGATGTTGGAGCCGATCTTGTTGGGAAAGTTGAGGCAGGCATTCCAGAAGATGATCCTAGAAATCCAGCTGTTATTGCAGACAATGTTGGGGATAATGTTGGTGATGTAGCTGGCATGGGCGCAGATCTTTTTGAATCTTACATTGGTTCGATTATCGCGACGTCAACATTGGGTGTAGCGGCTGGTCTTGGTGTAAAAGGTCTGACGGTTCCTATGATATTAGCTTCTGTTGGCGTTTTAGCTTCTATTATCGGAACGTATTTTGTTAAGACAAAAGAAGATGCCACACAAGAAGCCTTACTCATGGCCTTACGAAAAGGAATTTTTATTGCTTCGGGAATTGTGGCCGTATTGGCTTATATTATTGTCAGGGGGGTTCTTGGGATTCAATATACCGGAATCGCTTGGGCGATTATTACAGGATTATTAGCAGGTTTATTCATTGGATTGACGACAGAATATTTTACGTCTGCTAGTTATAAGCCTACGCAAAAATTATCTGAAACAGCTCTAACAGGTCCGGCAACGATTATTATTGGAGGTTTGTCTTTGGGTATGATGTCTACGGCAATGCCTGTTATTATTATTGCCGGCGCGATATTACTCAGTTTCTTTCTGGCGGGTGGTGGTAGTGACACTACTCTTGGATTGTATGGCATAGGTATTGCAGCAGTAGGAATGCTGAGTACATTGGGAATTACATTAGCAACGGATGCTTATGGGCCGGTAGCTGATAATGCCGGCGGTATTGCGCAGATGGCTGATCTTGATCCTGAGGTACGAAAAAAAACAGATGCCCTTGACTCATTAGGAAATACGACAGCCGCTACGGGAAAAGGTTTTGCCATTGGTTCGGCTGCTTTAACGGCATTAGCTTTAATTGCTGCGTACAAAGAAGGGGTTATTTTAGCCGGCGGAACAATTCATCTTGATTTGATGAATCCGGTGGTTTTAATTGGTCTTTTTATTGGAACAATGATGCCATTTTTATTTTCAGCTTTGACGATGAGTGCTGTAGGGCGGGCTGCAGGTATGGTAGTCGTCGAAGTTAGGCGACAGTTTAAAGAGATTGCAGGTATTATGGAAGGCAAAGGTAAACCTGATTATGCCCGTTGTGTGAGTATTGTAACAAAAGCTGCTTTGAAAGAAATGATATTGCCCGCATTATTAGCTTTAGTCACCCCGATAGTTGTTGGAATTTTATTTGGTGTTAATTGTGTCGGAGGGCTTTTAATTGGAGCGACAGCATCAGGTTTTGTTTTAGCCATTATGATGGCCAATTCCGGTGGGGCGTGGGATAACGCCAAAAAACATATGGAAGAAGGCGCTTGTGGCGGTAAGGGCTCAGATGCCCATAAAGCCGGTGTGGTTGGAGACACCGTGGGGGACCCGTTTAAAGACACTTCCGGACCGAGCATTAATATTCTTATCAAACTTATGTCTATCGTTTCAATTGTTTTTGTAGCATTTGTGATTAAAAACACCTTAATTCCTTAATTCTCTACTATGAAGCAACCTCAATTAAGTGAAGCGCATCATCCGCGACCGCAGTGGAAGTCTCGAATGGGATTTATCCTTGCTGCATTAGGATCAGCCGTTGGATTAGGTAATATTTGGCGGTTTTCTTACCTGTGTTATAAAAATGGCGGCGGAGCGTTTCTTGTTCCTTATCTTATTGCCCTCTTTGTTGTGGGTATTCCCCTTATGATTTTAGAATTAGGCATCGGGCATCGTATGCGCGGTAGTGCGCCTATGACTTTTGCAAAAGTTAACCGTAATTGGGAATGGTGTGGTTGGTGGGCGGTTATTTGTGCAATGTTTGGGATTATGCTTTATTATTCAACGGTGATTTCTTGGTGTTTTAATTATGTCTTTTTTTCATTTGATCTAAGGTGGGGAATAGATGCAAATCATTTCTTTTTTCAAGAATTTTTGAAAATAAGTTCTGGTCCTGGAGAAATTGGTGATATTATTTCACCCATTGTTTTAGGCTTGATTGGTGTTTGGGCTTTTAGTTGGCTCATTGTATTCTTTGGTGTGCAAAAAGGGGTGGAGCGCGCCAATAAAATTTTTATGCCTTTATTGCTTGTTCTAACGATTGTATTGGTTGTTTTAAGTGTTCGGTTAGAGGGGGCCATGGAAGGCATTAAAGTATATTTAACTCCAAATTTTGATCTTCTCACCAAAAAGCAGGTTTGGATTGATGCCTTTTCTCAAATATTTTTTACGTTGTCCCTAAGTTTTGGGATTATGATTACGTATGCTTCCTATCTTCCACGTAAAGTTAATATTGTTAAAGATGCTTACATCATTAGTTTAGGTAATTGTTTATTCTCGTTTATTTCAGGTTTTGCCGTATTTGGGACGTTAGGATATATGTCACATGCAACGGGTAAACCTGTTTCTGAAGTTGTCAGTCAAGCTATTGGGCTTGCTTTTGTGACTTATCCGCAGGCCATCAGTTTGATGCCGAAAATGTTTTGTAATTTTTTTGGTGTCTTATTTTTTGGCAGCCTTGTCGTTGCCGGGTTATCTAGTGCTGTTTCATTGATAGAAGCTTTTAGTTCCGCAGTGATTGATAAGTTCCATTACCCTCGGAAGGTTGTTGTTTCTGTTGTATGCATTGCAGGGTTTTTCGGGAGCATTATTTTTACATCACAGAGTGGATTGTTTTGGATCGATATCGTCGATCATTTTATTAATCAATATGGGCTAATTTTGGTGGGTATTTTTCAGTGCATTTTATTAGGTTGGATTTTTAAATTATCCAAATTGCGAGAGCATATCAATCATGCCGGAGGAATTGTTTTGCGCAGATGGTGGGAGGTATGTATTAAATTTGTTACTCCGATTGTTCTTATTTTGCTGTTTATAAATAATTTACAAAAGGAACTTTCCAGCCCGTATGAAGGCTATCCTTGGGAGGCGATTATTCTCATCGGTCGTGACTGGTTAATAGTTGCTTTGATTGCGGCTTTGTTTGTTGCGATGCGCCCATGGAAAAGAGAATTAGTAGATCAATCTGAACATTAAGAAAAATAAAAGGAGGCTTGCATTGAATTTGTCATCCATCCGAAAGAGTATACTCTTAAAATTGTTTTTGTTACCATTATTAATTTCTTTATCAGGGTGTATTTATGTTGTTGTCGGAGGGGTTGGTGTTTTGGGTGGTTATATTGTCAGCCCGGATACGGTTGAAGGGGTTGTGGAAAATGATATGATAAGTGCATGGGAAACGGCTGTTGATGTCGTTTCCATTATGGGCACGATTCAAGAAGAATATGAAAGTAGTGGTATTATACTTGCTCAAATTCATAGAGCTAAAGTAATTGTAACGCTAACATCATTAAGTGATTCGGCGGTAAAAGTAAATGTAAAAGCAAGAAAAACCCTTTTTCCAAGAATTTCTATCGCCCAGGATGTTTATGCAAAAGTTGTAAGCCGTCTGAATGAATAGACCAATAGAATATTTGACATTTAAGTTTTTTTGTATATCATAGGTGTTTCATATTTATTTTTTGAGTGCCGGGATAGCTCAGCTGGTAGAGCAGAGGACTGAAAATCCTTGTGTCCACAGTTCAATTCTGTGTCCCGGCACCATTTTTCTTGAAGTTAACTACGAAGTCGAACAAAATGAGACTAAGTGATTTAGCCTAGTAGAATCAAAATGCCCGAACTATTTTTGTTCGGTTTTTTTATAGATATAAAAACTGCCGTTGTAGCTCAGTTTCCGCCACAAAGCGTGGCAGATCCGCCATGTATTTTGGTGGAGGTAGGGCAAGTGAGTTTATTCGTAATTTTTTAATATTTTGATGAATATTGGTATTGAAGTAATTAGCATCTTTTGGTGCCGTTTATTGTGAGTTTAAGAAAATGACAAAGATAAAAATTTGGGAATCATTTTGTGATGGTCAGAATTTTTTTTATGGAATTGGATGTAAGAAGAATTATAAAAAAGCTTTTGAGTTTTTAATGATAGCTGCCAATAATGGAATTCCTCACGCTCAAAATCTTATTGGATTTTGCTATTCAGAAGGAAAAGGAATTAAGAAAGATAGTAAATCAGGCTTTAAATGGTATCGTAAGGCTGTCCTTAATAAAAAGAAACATGATTCCTCCAGAAAAAATAGAGCTATTGCTTTTTGTAATTTAGCTATGATGTGCGATGAAGGTAAAGGCGTCGAAAAAAATTCAAAACTTGCGTTTAAATATTATAAAAGTGCTGCTGAATTAGGGGACACTGAATCCCAGTGTAATTTAGGAGTTTTATATCATGAAGGTCGTGGCATTCAGCAGAATGATAAGTTATCGATCTATTGGACTAGAAAAGCGGCAAAAAAAGGTGATGATATGGCTCAATATAACCTTGGATTGTTTTATTTGGATGGAGATGGAGTCCAAAAAAGTAATAAATTTGCAAATTTATGGTTAAAAAAGGCTTCTGGTAACAGGAATAAAAAAACTGAAAAGAAGTTAAAGTTGATTAACAAATGTAATTGATTCTAGTGCTCATCCTTTATAAAAGACAGCATTTATTTATGGCTCCACATGAAAGTTAAAATTTTAATAGTTTATTTTGTCTCGATAATGTGTAATTCTTATGCTTTTGCTGATGATATAAGTGGTTATGATGCTTGTCCTAAATCAGATTATAAATTAACTTTAAATGAATTTAGGAGTTTTGATAATCCAAGAGGTGTTGATATTACTTGTGAATATGAAAAACGATTTACACTTAGAGTGTGGTATTATTTAGATTCAGTTGAAAGTCAAGAGTTGTGTGAGAAGACAGCTTCATATATTGCATCGAATTCTAATGAAATTGAATTTATTAGGAAAGAAGAATCTCAATATACAGGTGTTGGCATAGAAGTTAAAAAACAATTTAAAAATTTTGTTATATTGAGTGTACTCAAAGATGGACCTTCTGAGAAGGCAGGTATTAAAGTTAATGATCAAATTCTTATGATTAACGAAGAGAGTGTAACAAACTTAAGTTTTGAAGAAGGTATTAAAATGATTGGAGGTCCAGAAAGTACAAATATTAGGTTAAAAATATACAGACCAGAAGAAATGAATTATTTTGAAGTACTCCTAAGTCGTGAATTGTTAGCTCCTGCCTCAGTTACATTAACAAAGCTAAGTAGAGATTCTTTAATATCTGTTATGGTTAGAATGCCAAAAAGTGAAGAAAGTAATCAGGAGTTGATTGAATATTGGCAAGGAATGGCCAATCAGTTTTTATTTAGATTTAAAAATGAAGCTTATCAATGTAATTAAAATATAGAAAAAGTGAAAAATTATAGAATATAGTATTAAAAATTTTTTAATTTCCATGACGTTGTAGCTCAGTTAGTAGGGCCAGTGAGTTCATTCGTAATTTTCTAAATTTGTAGATATATTGCTTTTTGAACAGAAAATAGGATATAAAATTTGAGAAATATACTGACATAATTAAACCTAGTAGAGTTTTTCATACTTAATAGAATTTAAGAATAATAAAGAATTTGTTATGCTACAGATTATCAAGCGTATAATTCGTGCAGCTAAATTGGATTTAACTCTTTATGAAGAAATTAAATTCGATAAAACAGCCACACGTCAGGCAATATTTATTGTTGCTTCGTGTAGTTCTTTTTTAGGGGTGTTTCTTTCTATAGCGAGTCGAAATTTAATTTTTATACCAATGTATATCATATCGGGATTAGTAAGTTGGTATATTTTGACGTATTGTATTTATTTTGTTGGTACAAAATTTCTTAAATCTTCACAAACAAACGTTGATCACAGGAGTTTGTTAAGAACGATAGGGTTTTCCTATTCCCCTGGATTAATAATATTTTTATTCTTAATTCCTGGTATTGAGTTGAATTTGTTAATTTTAATTGTTAAAATTTGGATGTTAAGTTCATTGGTTATTGCGGTACAAAATACTTTTGGTTATAAAAATGTAGGGAGAGCGATAGGTGTTTGCATTATAGGGTGGATTGTTCAAATTGTTTTTTATATTATTCTTGGGACGCTATTGTTTATTGTTAAAAAATCTTCGAACAAGACTCCATCAAAAGATTTAAAGCTTGAGGATAATAGAATTTCAATCCCAGGATAGCGTGGAATATGGTTTTAAATGTTAAAAAATATGGGGAATAGACATCTAAATAGGGAAAGTCCACTGTCCCTCAATTACAAATTCATGCCGTTGTAGCTCAGTTGGTAGAGCAACGCATTCGTAATGCGTGGGTCACCAGTTCGACTCTGGTCAACGGCTTTTATTTAGGAATTTCGATGCTTTAACGAAATTCCAAACGGGTTTAATACCCTTGATTATCCTTCTTGAAAGATTTTTTATAAGATGATATACTTCTGCCTTAACTCATTGAAAGAAAATACGTTTTGCTTCTTATGAAAAATTTCTTAATAAAAATATGGGTGTTTCTTGTAGTTATCTTTCTTGGGCTTCCTTTTGCCGCACAAGGACAGGGGACGGCTACGGATTCTTATACGCATCATGGTCGCGTTATGTTGGAGTGGGGAAATGTGACTGAGGCTGTTGATGATTTTAGCAAGGCTATTTTGCGTGATCCTCATAATAGAGAAGCCCAAGGGCAATTGATGGCCTTGGCTTCGCAGGGTAGCTTAACGCCTCAACAAAGGATCAATTTGGTCCTTTTGAAAGACTTAGTGAAATATAATCAGAGCCTTGAGGCTAAAGTAGATTATTATGAAACTAAAAATAGGCTGCTTAGAGAAATTCTCATCCAGAAAGGATATCCTGTACCTTTTAGTGATGAAGAAATTATACAGATTAAGTTTAATGGAACATCAGCTGAACCATTAGAGCAAGTGAATGCAGCGTTAAGGTTTGAAAAACAACAATTATCAGATAAAATTGTATTTTTGAAAAAAGAGTATGATCGTTTAAGAAATGTGCGCAGTGAGAACTTCTCAAATGTGCGGCGTGTTGTTAAAACGCAACCATCGGAAAGGATAACGCATTTTTATAACCCGTATTCTGAAGATTTTCATAATAGAACAAAAGGTTCAACAGAATCTTTGAATGTTCCATCAGAGCAGATAATTCGAAATCAAGACATGTATGCGGCTCAATTTAAACCTGTGGAAGTCCCAACGGTTATATCGGCATCACGAGAAGATGCCCTTATGTTGAAAAACGAATTAGCCCTTGTACTTGGAAAATTGAATAATTTGGAAAGAAATATTACACAGAAAGATCAAAGAATTGAAGAATTAAATAAACAAATCGTTAATTATGCCTTGGAGCTTTCTGAAGTTAAAATGATGTTAACACAAAAGATTGAAAAAATTTCGTCATTTAATACGGCATTGATTGATATACAGTCGCGATTTGAACTTGGGCAGAGAATAATCCAAGAAAAAGATGGAACAATTCAATCCGTTCAAGCTATGCTTCAAGAGGTCAGGACACAGTTATTTTCACGGGAAAATGAAATAAAGACTATCCTAACGTCTAAGGATGAAAAATTGGTTGAGCTGAACGGCATATTGCAAGTTTACAAGGAAAAGCTCGGTGATGTTCACCAAGAAGTAAAAGAAAAAGGGGCAAGTGTGTCTACTTTAGAAGATCAATTAACGCTTGTGCAGGTTAAAATGTTTGAGAAAAATAAAATGCTTCGTAAAACACAAGAACAATTTTTGAAATTAGAAGGACAGTTAAAGGATATTCAAAATAATGTGTTTGAATTAAAGGGGTATTCAAAAGGCAATAGTAAAATTCTTGAATTTGATGAAGATGTTTCAGGTTTGCAAGGTGAGTTAAAAAATATTCACCAATTTTTATTAAAGCAATTAAGCAGTTTTGAGGATTCTAACAGTAATTTTGCTGTTGAGGATTTGCGTGACGTCAGGGAAATGCTTGATAAGTAATGAAATTATTTTCTAAATATTTGTTATTGTTTTTTGGTTTATGGAGCGTAACGGCTGTTTCTACGGCGGCTTTACCACCGACAGATGCTGTTGTTAAAGTTTTTGTTACGTCCAACAGCATGGATTATCAAAGTCCCTGGCAATCTGAGGGAACGCAGGTTGCAGGTGGCTCAGGCAGTATTATCAGCGGCAATAGAATTCTTACCAATGCCCACGTAGTAGCCGATCACACTTTTATTCAAGTCAAAAGAAATGCCGATCCTAAGAAATATACAGCTAAGGTTGAAGTTATTGGTTACGATTGTGATTTAGCTCTCCTTTCCGTTGATGATCCCGATTTTTTTAAAGATATTAAGCCGTTAGATTTTGGTCAGTTGCCCAGTTTGCAAGATACGGTGGCTGTTTTAGGGTATCCACAAGGTGGGGATAAACTTTCGATTACAAAAGGGGTTGTCTCCCGTATTGAGTTAACTTCTTACGTTATTAGTTCCCGAAAATTATTAGCCGTACAAATTGATGCTGCCATTAATCCTGGCAATAGCGGTGGTCCAGTGGTAAAGGATGGTCAAATTGTTGGTGTCGCCATGCAGGGGTATAAATGGGCGCAAAGTATTGGATATATGATTCCGATTCCGGTTATCGAACATTTTTTTCAAGATCTTGAAGATGGAACCTATGATGGTTTTCCAGTTATGGGGATTGAGTTTCATAATACGGAAAATAAGGCGCTCAGAAAATTTTATGATCTTGGAAAAGATGAAGGCGGTATACTTGTTAATAAGGTTTTACCATTTTCACCAGCCTTTGAAGTTATTAAGGCAGGAGATATTATTCTTAAGATAGGCGATGTTTCTATTGGTGAAGATGGAACATTTGCTTTTCAAGGTGGTGAGCGGCTTTCAATGTCTTACCTTATTACAAGCCAACAAATCGAGGGGAAAATTTCGATAAAAGTTAAACGTAATAAGAAAGTGAAAGATGTTATTGTCAAGCTGAGTTCTTTTGTACCATTAGTGCCGTATCCGCATCATTTTAAAAAACCATCGTATTATATTTTTGGGGGTTTGGTTTTTACTGTGCTGAGTGCAGATTTATTAAGTTCGTGGGGTGAACGGTGGTGGGAAAATGCCCCTTTAGAACTAAGTAATTATTATTTTGGAACAGGTCGGTTGAATGATAAAAAACGTCAAGAATTAGTTGTTCTTTTAGACGTTTTATCCGATGATGTCAATGTTGGTTATCATAATCAAGCCAATGTTATCATTACAAAGGTTAATGATCAGGAGTTTAGGTCATTCAAAGAGTTTGTATTGCTTCTCAATAAAATAAAGACTAAGGAAGAATATACTTTAATTGAGACGGAGCGCGCTTCACGCATTGTTTTGGATAATGCAAATATTGATCAAATTGATGAAAAAATTTTAAACCGCAACAATATTCCTTACCTGTACTCATCGGATGTTGCTAACTGGCTTGGAAAATAATTTTGAAAAAATTAAATTCTTACCCCAAAAGTAAATCAAATTATTTTGTTCTTATTTTAAAAGGTTTTTGTATGGGAACCGCGGATATTATTCCCGGTATTTCCGGTGGGACCATTGCTTTTATTTTAGGTATTTATGAGGAATTTATCCAGTCTATCAAATCATTTGACCTGCCGTTTTTGCAATTGCTTTTTCGTTTTAGAATTCGTGAAGCTTTTCAGAAGGTGTCCTGGAAATTTCTTGGGTCTATTCTTCTAGGTATTATTTGTGCAATTTTAACTTTGTCAAAATCTCTTAGTTGGCTTTTACACAATAAGCCGATCTTAATTAATTCGTTTTTCTTTGGACTGATCTTAGCCACGATTCCTATTGTTATGCGTGTTATGAAACAATGGACTGTAGCTAAGGGGATATCCGTTGTCGTTGCGGCTATGGGGACTTATTTTTTTGTAGGGATGGCACCGGTATCAACACCTGAGGCATTATGGTTTGTTTTTTTAAGTGGGGCGGTAGCCATCAGTGCCATGATTATGCCGGGGGTTTCTGGCGCCTTTATTTTAGTTTTATTTGGCAAATATAGTTTTATTCTTGATGCGGTGAATCATCGTGATTTTGTGGTTTTAGGTGTTTTTATTTTAGGTATTGGTGTAGGGGTTATAACATTTGTTCGTGTTTTAAGTTGGCTTTTTAAAAATTACCATGATGCAACTATTGCCGTTATTACCGGAGTTGTCATTGGTTCTCTCAATAAAATTTGGCCATGGAAAGAAACCATACGAGAAATAACGACAAGTCATGGGAAAATTATACCGATTGAGCAAATAAATATATGGCCAGCGTCCATAAATAATGAAGTAGGTTTTGCCGTTGGGCTTATGGTTATTGGATTTGTTATGGCGTTAAATTTAAATGTTTTTGGCAATAAGAAATCATAAAAAAGGAGGCTTATGCAACGTATCTTTTTAAAAATTATTATGACATTTGGGTTTATTTTTTGTTCCGGCAGTTTAGCTTTTTCTGGTGAGGAGATTGGGGTTGATTCCGGTGTGACTTCCTGGATGATAACATCAACGGCATTAGTGCTTTTGATGATTCCGGGATTGGCCATGTTTTATGGTGGTTTGGTACGTGCGAAAAATGTTCTTGGGACTATGTTGCACAGTTACAGTGCCATGGCAATTATCGGTGTTTTTTGGGCCGTCTGTGGTTATTCTATGAGTTTTGGTCCGAGTGTGATGGGAGGGTGGTTTGGATGGGATCCCGACTTGGTTTTTCTGTCAGGGATTGATGATAAAATTATGGACGCGGGGGTTCCGGAATATGTATTTGCCATGTTCCAGGGGAAATTTGCGATTATCACACCTGCTATCATTGCAGGGGCCTTTGCTGAAAGGGTACGTTTTAAGACCTATTGTATTTTTATTCTATTGTGGACTATTTTGGTCTATTCCCCTTTATGCCATTGGGTTTGGGCTGAGGATGGTTTTATTTTTAACATGGGGGCTAATGGAGCTATTGATTTTGCCGGTGGGACAGTGGTTCATATTTCATCAGGAATCAGTGCGTTAGTTATTGCTCTTTATTTAGGCTCCCGGCGTGGTTATCCAAGAACGGCTATGCATCCGAATAATCTTGTGATGACATTGATTGGAGCCGGTCTTTTATGGGTGGGTTGGTTTGGATTTAATGCAGGAAGTTCAATAGGAAGTAATCTGGACACAGCCCGAGCTTTAACGGTTACGCAAGTTGCCGGTGCATCCGGAGCTTTGATGTGGATGCTGATAGAAGGCTTCAAACATGAAAAGGTTACCAGTTTAGGGGTGGCGAGTGGTATTTTAGCTGGGTTGGTTGTTATAACGCCGGCAGCCGGTGTGGTGCAGGTTAAAGGGGCGATTATTTTGGGTTTTATTGCTTCGATTTTTAGTTATAGTGCTATTCAGATGAAAAATAAATTAGGATATGATGATACTTTAGATGTATTTGGCATACACGGCGTATCCGGGATTGTCGGAGCTCTTGGGTTGACATTTTTTATCCGTTCCAGTTGGATGGAAGAAGCGGCAATTTTGGCCGGCGGTTCATGGACCGTTCTCCAGCAGTTAGGCGTACAAGCTTTGGCCGTATTGATTACTGTTATTTATGCTTCAATTATTACATTCATTTTGGTTGTTATTTTAGAAAAGACAATAGGTTTTCGTATCACAGAAAGAGAAGAAATGGAAGGTCTTGATCATAGCCTTCATGGCGAACATGGGTATGGGTTAATTAATTTGAATTAAAGGTTATTCTTAGAGAAGCAAGAAATAAAGAAGTAAGAATCAGAGAGATAAAACAGCGTTAATTTTTTGTTTTGTTCTTTGCATCTTGCTTCTTTGTGCCTGTGCTTCTTTATTAGTGAGGAGAGTTATATGAAACTTATTACTGCAATAATTCAACCTGATAAATTAGATGAGGTACGGGAAGCTCTTATAAAAAAAGATATTAAACGCATCACGGCCAGTCGTGTTACAGGGCGTGGTCAGCATGTTGAAGAAGATTTGTACCGCGGTCAGGAAGTGGCCCTTGATTTAATTCCAAAGGTACGTGTTGATATTGCCTGTAATGAAAAATTTGTTAAGGTCATTTGCGATACCATTATCAAATCTGCCCGGCATAATAACGGAAAGTTGGGGGATGGAAAGATTTTTGTCACAAATCTTGAAGAATGTATCCGCATCCGCACCGGTGAAAAAGGGGCGGATGCTATTTAGTCTATAAATATAGTCAAAAAACCGGGGCAGGTATGAATTTAAAATATATCTTTAAATTTGTATCTGCCCTTGTTTTTTGGATATGTCTATAAGTCGTATGTTATACTTATAATGAATGGAAATGAGATGGGAATTTAAAAGATTAAATAAAGAGAAAATTATGCGTTATTTTAGAACTAACAAACAAATTGTTGTTTTATTGACAGTATGCCACTTTTTGTTAATAAGTGGGGTAGGAGGGGTTTATGCTTTTGATTTGAGCCTGGAAGGTAAGAAGTTGTATGAAGAGAAAACAGGAAAGAATTGGCAGGATGCGACTATTTATGAACAGGAAACTTTTTTGCAATATTTTCGAACTAGAAAACTTAATTCTACAAGAAATGTTAATAGTCAAAGACAGGCGAAGGATGTAAACGAAGAAACGCAGGAGGTCAGTCAAGAAGTTCTAAAACGTACTCTTAAAATTCGTGGTGAATTTAAGGAAAAGACAGGTAAGGAGTGGGGTCAGGCGAATGAACGTGAGCAAGAAATATTTCTTAAGCATTTTCGTATTATTGAATTAAAGGAAAAACAAAAGAAGGTAACAAAAAAATATGCTCCGGATCCTAATGTTACATTAGAAATTCGTCGTAATTTTGAAAGAGGTCGAAATAAAAAATGGGAAGAGGCTACTGAGGAAGAGCAGAATAAATTTTTTAAAGATTATGAAAAGGCAAAAAAAATAGAGCTACAAAAAGAGTCCCGAAGAATACTTCAAGTAAAAAGGTCTGGGCAAATATCTGAAAGAAATAAAAAGAATGCAAAAAGAAGTAAAAAGCGAGCCAAGATGCGGGAAGAAAGAGAAAGGATGCTTGAGCATCGCGCTAAGGAAAAGAAACGTCAGGATATACGGAGATGGATCGTACAGACAAAAAGGAATTTTGATCGTAAACGCCAACAAATGCAGAGGAAGCGAAAGAAAAGGTGATAATAGCATCAAATCATCTTGCCAAATTTTCCCACCCAAATTACAATAAGTCATTTTATGTCTAAAATAAATTATAAAGTTAAAGCTGTTATTTTTGATATGGATGGTGTGATTACTAACACCATGCCAGACCATTATCGTTCTTGGAAAGTTATTCTTGATAAAGAAGGTATTCCGCTGACGCATCATGATGTTTATATTCGGGAAGGTCAGCCGGGGCAATTTTTTTTAAAGGAAATTCTTCCGAAATATAATAAAGTTTATAGTGAAAAATTAGCTAAAAGAATATTGCATGAAAAAGAAGAATATTTTAAGGGAATTGTAAAGACGCGGTTTGTGGTGGGGGCGAGAAGTTTTTTAAAGGGTTTGCATAAACGGAATTTTTGTTTGGCTTTAGTCACAGGAACGTCGCGTCATGAATTACATAAAATACTGCCACAACATTTGCTTGATTTATTTTCTGTCATAATTACGGGGACTGACGTCAAGAAAGGAAAACCTCATCCTGAGCCGTATCTAAGGTCTTTAAATAAGTTGAACTTGAAGCCTTGTGAAGCCGTTGTCATTGAAAATGCCCCGTTTGGTATTCAGGCCGCAAAGAGTGCCGGAATGAAATGCTTGGCATTAGAAACCTCATTATCAAAAGGGTATTTAAAGGAAGCCAATGGTGTTTTTATTTCTTTTAAAGCGCTTTGTAATAAAGTTAGTTTTAACCTCTTATCATCATGATTAAAAAAACATTACTTCTTTATAAAAAAAGTTCTTACACGATATATTTTATGGAACGTAAGAATGCGTTATGTCACGATAAAAATACGGTGACTAAAAAAGCATTTGATCGTTTGATAAAATCGCATGATGAGCATTATGCTGCGTTAAAAAAAGTGCAGCATATTTTGCATAAATATAAGGTGGCGTATGACAAATGTTGTCGGGGGAATACGATTAATTATGCCAAATATGATTTAGTTATTACAGTCGGGGGAGATGGAACATTTCTTGAAGCGGCTCGAAAAATTAAGAATCAAATTATTGTGGGGGTTAATTCTTCCCTTAGTTACAGCGTAGGAAAATTATGTGCGGCTAATACCAATAATTTTGAGTTGTTTTTAAGTGGTATTTTAGATAAAAGTCTAGAGATAAGTATTTGGCCTCGGTTAAGGTTACAATTGGAAGAAAGGGTTAATCCTATCGAGGTGATGAATGATATGTTGATTTGTCATGGTAATCCGGCGGCCATGAGCCGATATATTTTAAAAATTAAAGGTGTCAGGGAAAATCAACGCAGCTCAGGTCTTTGGATATCTACATCCTCGGGAAGTACGGGGGCTATACATTCTGCCGGAGGCAAAACAATGGCTCCGGAAGAAAAAAATATGCAATATCGGCCCAGGGAATTATGTCAGAGCTGTAAGGGGGGGTATCGTTTAACCGGTGATATTTTAACATCGCGTCAGAAGATTTCGGTGACCTCTTTAATGCGCAAGGGCATGATATTCATTGATGGTACGCATGTGCGTATCCCATTTGATTTTGGGTTAACGGCAAAAATTGGGCTATCCCCAACACCTATCAGGACGGTTAAACTATGAAAGCTATTTTGTTAATTGCTCACGGCAGTTATAATGCCAAGGTTAAAATAGAAGTACGTGCGCTTGTTGATACGCTCCAAGAAAAATATTCCAAAAAACATCCCGATGAAAAAGTAATATTTGATTACGCTTTTTTGACAATCGAAGATCCGGATGTTTATGAAGGGATTGAGCAGTGTGTTAATAAAGGGGCTAAAGAAATTGTTGTTTTGTTAAATTTTCTTAATTCCGGACGGCATGCCGATGAAGATATTCCTAAGATGGTTGATAATGCCCGTAAGAAGTATCCTGACGTAGTTTTTCGGTTGACACCACCTTTGGGTTTGCATCCTTTAATCAATGACCTTTTTCTTGATCTTATCGAAGCGAAGAAATAGTCCAAAAGAAAATTGAACAACTCCTAAATGAAACAAAACATTCCTTTCACAAAATTAATCATGCAATGGTATCGGAAGAACGCTCGGGATTTACCGTGGCGCAGGACATCTGATCCTTATTCTATTTGGGTGTCTGAGGTGATGCTGCAGCAAACCACGGTTAATGCTGTTATTCCTTATTATCAGCGTTGGTTAAAAGAATTTCCAACGGTCCAACATGTAGCCAAGGCTTCTGAACAAAAAGTTCTTAAATTATGGCAGGGGTTGGGATATTATCAACGGGCTAAGAATTTGCATAAGTCCGCCCAAATAATATGTCAGGAATATGATGGGAAAGTTCCCAATACAGCTGAAGGATTGAGTAAATTACCTGGTTTTGGGCCTTATACGATTGGAGCGGTATTAAGTATTGCCTTTGATGTCCGGCATCCGATTATTGATGCCAATGTGCGTCGTGTGATTATGCGGATACAGGCGATCGAAGGATTTGCGGATACCTCACAGGATAAAAAGATTTTAACTTTTCTTGAAAAAGCTTTACCTTATCGACATTTGAGCATTTTTAATCAGGCCTTGATGGAATTAGGCGCCTTGATTTGTGCTAATCGACAGGCAGCCTGTTTGCAATGTCCTGTGCGAACAGAATGTAAGGCTTATGCTAAAGGCGTTCAGGAAATTATTCCCACCCCGAAAAAGAAAGTGATTAAAGACTTACATGTTGCGATTGGTATTATTAAGAATAAAGAGAAATATTTTATTCAAAAGCGTCCTCCCAAAGGTTTATTAGCCGATTTATGGGAATTTCCGGGAGGCAAAATTGAACAAGGCGAAACGCCGCAACAAGCCTTAAAGCGGGAACTTAAAGAAGAATTAGACGTTGAAGTCATTTTAGAGCAACACGTTATGAATGTTCAGCATTATTACACCCAGTTTCGCGTCAAACTCCACGTTTTTTCCTGCCAACTCAAATACAATCCCGCACAAGACGCCACTCACAAATGGGTCACCCCCCGCCAAATTATCAAATATCCTATGCCCTCTGGAAGTGCCAAAATTGTAGAAAAGTTGATAAAGCTTTGAAGCGGTAAAATTTTTTATTGACAAATTTTATGAAGCAGTGTATCATTACTAACTTAATTAACTAACGAGACATTAGAAGATGAAAATATCCGCTAAGACAGATTATGCGTGTCGGGCGCTTTTGGAGTTATCTTTGCATTGGCCTAATGAGGTGCCGTTGCATATTGGGGTGATTGCTGAACGGCAGGGTATTCCGATGAAGTTTTTGACGCAGATTTTGGTTCTTTTAAAACAATTGGGTTATGTACAAAGTGTCCGTGGTAAAAGTGGGGGTTACCTTTTGACGCGGGAACCGCAGGCTATAAATTTGGGGGATTTTCTGAAGAGTTTTGATAGCGGGGCCTATGCTGCCTATAATAGAGAAAATAGTAAGAGCGAGCATGTGATGGATTTGATTTGGGGAGAGATTAATGCAACGGTTGTTGAGGCTATGGAAAAAATTAATTTTGAAATTATTTGTCAGCGTAAGCGTGATCAGGATAATGTGGTGATGTTTAATATTTAAGTGATAAGAAGGGGTGAGAAGGATGTTTTGGGTGGTCATTATTTTGGCGGTGTTTTTTGCGGTTAATATGGGGGTGGCGAGTTTTGCGGCTTCATTTGCTACGGCTTATGGAGGAAAGGTTCTTTCACAAAAATCGGCAGGGTTTCTTTTTGTTGGATTTGTGATTTTGGGATCAGTTGTGCTTGGCAAAAATGTGGCCATTACTTTAGGTCAAGAGATTGTGCCACCGCTTTTTATTGGAAAAAAGGCTTTGATCGTGATTTTTGTGTCTGCGGGATCGAGTATGTTTATTTCCAACCTCATGAAGATTCCGCAGTCAACCAGCTTAGTTACAGTGGCCGCTATTGCCGGTGTAGGAGCATATTATCGGAAAGTTAATCTTCCCGTTATTGCGGGGTTGATTCCATTTTGGATTTTGCTACCTTTGATAAGTTATTTTATTACGCGTTATATTACGGGATTAATTTACCCACCACGCAAAGGTAATTTTTGGGTATATGAACGTTTTATTCATCATCGTGAAAAGTTAAAGAAGTTTGTTATTATTACGGGGTGTTACAGCGCATTTTCCGTCGGAGCCAATAATGTGGCGAATGTGGCGGGGCCTCTAATCGGGTTAGAAGGTTTTTCAGTATTTTTTGCATTAGTTATATTTGCAGGCATCTACGGAATGGGAGCTTTTACATTTGACGGACCGTTAAAAACAGCAGGTAAACATATCGTGCCCTTAGGGTTGATGACAGCCTCGATTATTTCTTGTGTGAGTGGTACATTAATGATATTTGCTTCTCTCTTTGGCGTACCACAATCATTTGTCATGTTACAGATGGGCGCCATCTTTGCCGTGGCTAGTTTGAAGCATGGAACGGAGTTAACATTTAATGATGCATGGACAAAGAAAACATTGTATACTTGGACCATTAATCCCGTGCTGACATTTGTGATCAGCTGGGGCTTGTGCTTTTTGATTATTAGATGAATCTGGAAAGTATCATGCTCGACACGAAATCGCTTTTAAGAGATTGCTGATAAATTATTTGCAATCTCCTAAGCAAAGATTAGCACATTCGGCTCAGAGGAGATTTCGTTCTGCTCGATCTCCAATTCGCCGCATGCACTAATCTTTGCTTTGAACGATTACAACTTTTAAGTTGTAAATTTTTGGTCAACCCGTCTTATCAAGAGGTTGTGTTAAAGCCTGCAAGCGAATTGGACGCGACAAAAATACTACGTCCTCTGAGCTGAAAGGTTTTAACACAATTTCCAATAGACGGGTTGACTTGAAAGTGTCTTTTAATTTGGATAGTAGTAAAATGAAAAATAAAATTATTAACAATGTGATTGAGCTTATCGGCGGGACGCCGTTGATACGGTTGAATAAGATCGTTGCGCAAGAGAACTGTGCTGAGATATTAGGGAAGTTGGAGTCGTTTAATCCTGGGGGGAGTGTCAAAGATCGGCCTTGTTTGGCTATGATTGAGAATGCTGAACGGAAAGGGATTTTGAAAAAAGGGGCAACGGTTATTGAGCCGACTACCGGGAATACCGGTATTGGGTTGGCTATGATTTGTGCGGTTAAAGATTATCGTTGTATTTTGACTATGCCTGAAGATTTAAGTTTGGAACGCATTTATCTTTTGCGTTCTTATGGGGCTGAAGTTATTTTGACGCCGGCCAAAAAAGGTATTCAAGGGGCTATAAAAAGGGCGGATGAGTTGAATCATAAAATAGCGGGCAGTTTTATGCCGCGGCAATTTAAAAGTCCTGAGAATCCTGAAGCCCATCGGCAGACAACAGCAAAAGAAATTTTAGAGGCTGTTGATGGAAAGATAGATGCCTTTGTCGCAAGCGTCGGTACAGGAGGGACAATAACTGGAATCGGAGAAGTCTTGAAAAAAGAGTTTAATTCGATTAGAATTGTGGCCGTCGAACCCAAGAAAAGTGCTGTTTTATCTGGTCGACCGGCAGGAGCCCATAGAATTCAAGGTATCGGTGCGGGGTTTGTCCCAAAAACATTAAACCGCAATATTATTGATGAAATTATTTTAGTAGACGATCAAGAAGCCTTTGATATGTCACGGCGTTTAGGGCACCAAGAAGGCCTATGTGTTGGGATTTCTTCAGGGGCCAATGTACTGGCAGCCTTGAAGGTAGCAAAAGATCTTGGTCCGGGTAAACGTGTCGTAACCGTATTATGCGATACTGGTGAACGTTATTTTTCAATGGAACAATATTTTGAAGCGTAAGGAATTATCATGAATTATCAAGATAAAATAAAAGAGTATTTAGAAAAAACTAAAGATTATAGCCCGGAAGAAATTATCAAATTTGCCTATGAAGAGTTTGGGGCAAGGGTAAAATTTGCTTCGAGTCTGGGAGAAGAAGATCAAGTCATAGCCGATATGATTTCTCGTGAAGCGCCACAAATTGAAATATTCACATTAGATACAGGTCGGCTTTTTCAAGAGACGTACGAATTGTTAGCTAAAACACAGAAAAGATATTCTACAAATTTAAAGGTCTATTATCCCGACACAAAGGCTGTTGAAGAAATGGTACAGCAAAAAGGGATTAATTTGTTTTATGAAAGTGTTGAAAATAGAAAACAATGCTGTCATGTACGAAAGATTGAACCTTTGCAAAGGGCTTTGAAAGATACGGATGCCTGGATATGTGGATTGCGTCGGGCGCAATCCATTACGCGTACGGCCGTCGCAACATTTGAGTGGGACGAAGGTAATCAGAAAGTTAAAATTAATCCTTTGGCGGCTTGGAGTATGCAACAGTTGCAAGAGTATATCAGCCAAAATAGTGTTGATGTTAATCCTTTGCATCAGCAAGGTTTTGTTAGTATCGGTTGTGCGAGTTGTACACGTGCACTTAAAGATGGAGAAGATATCCGCGCTGGTCGGTGGTGGTGGGAAGAACCGGAACAGAAAGAGTGTGGATTGCATGGCCGTTTAAAAGATGCAAAGAAATAAGATGTAACCTGCCTGCCGGCAGGCAGGGAAGCAGAGAAAAGGAATTAAAAAAATATGATAAAACAAAAAACTATGTCCAAATTAGATGTCATTGAATCGCAGAGTATTTATATTTTGCGTGAAGCTTATCGAGAATTTAAAAATTTGGCTATGCTTTGGTCAATCGGTAAGGATAGTACCGTGTTGTTGTGGTTGGCCCGTAAGGCTTTTTTTGGGCATGTGCCTTTGCCTTTAGTGCATATTGATACACATTACAAAATTCCGGAAATGATAGAATATCGAGACAAACTCGCCCGTAAATGGAAATTGAATATGGTTTACGGCCAAAATACAAAAGCACTTGAATCGAAACAAACATTTCCTGATGGTGCTATTGATCGGATTGCCTGCTGTAAATCATTAAAATCTGAAGCCCTTAAACATACATTGGCTGGAGATTGGCCAAGATACCGGATGAATCATCAAACAGGGAAGTATGATTTGGATACAAACACAGAACCGTATACCGGTGTGATTGTCGGTGTGCGTGCTGACGAAGAAGGTAGCCGTTCCAAAGAGAGGTATTTTTCCCCTCGCGATCGCAACAATGATTGGGATGTTGGTGACCAACCGCCGGAATTATGGAATCAATTTAAAACAGATTTTGCGCCAGGAACCCATTTGCGTATTCATCCTTTATTAGACTGGACAGAATTGAATATTTGGGAATACATCGAACGGGAAAATATTCCGATTACTAAACTTTATTTTGATCAAGGCGAAGGCAAACGATACCGTTCGTTAGGATGTTATCCTTGTACAACCCCTGTAGAATCTCCGGCTAAAAATGTACAAGACATCGTTGAAGAACTACGTGGCGGAAAATTCGCCAACATCGCCGAACGCTCGGGACGTGCACAAGACAAAGACGACGGCGGGGGTCTTGAGACGCTTCGCCTCGATGGATACATGTAAAGGTAAATAAATGAATAATACAACAAGAGAACAGATGAATGTCGTGATTGTCGGACACGTTGATCACGGGAAGAGTACTTTGATCGGGCGATTGCTGGCCGATACGAAATCTTTACCGGATGGTAAGTTAGAGGCTGTGAAGGCGAATTGTAAACGGAATGCGAAGCCTTTTGAATATGCTTTTCTTTTAGATGCCCTTAAAGATGAGCAGTCGCAGGGGATCACGATTGATACGGCCCGCTGTTTCTTTAAATCTGACAAAAGAGATTACATTATTATTGATGCGCCGGGGCACATTGAATTTCTCAAGAATATGATTACCGGAGCTGCACGAGCTGAAGCCGCTGTTTTGGTGATTGATGCCAAGGAAGGTATTCGTGAAAATTCTAAACGGCATGGTTACATGATGTCATTTTTAGGGATTAAGAATGTGACGGTGTGTGTGAATAAAATGGATTTGGTGGATTACAGTGAAAAAGTTTACGAAGATATTAAAGTGGAGTATACAGAATTCTTGAAAGAAATTAATCTTAAGCCCAAGAATTTTATTCCGATTAGTTCACGTGAAGGGGATAATATGGTGACCCTTTCGGATAAAATGCCTTGGTATAAAGAGTTATCAGTTTTAGAAGCATTAGATCATTTTTCTAAAGCGGCTCCAGATTATGCGCGTGATTTACGTTTTCCCATTCAAGATATTTATAAATTTACAGCAGAGAAGGATGACCGACGAATTATGGCAGGACGTATTGAATCCGGGACTGTGTGTGAAGGGGATGAAGTTATATTTTTGCCGTCTAAAAAAACATCCCGAATTACAACGATAGAAGGTTTTAATCTGGCGAAACAAACCGAAGCTTTTGCAGGGCAGAGCACCGGGATGACATTAGATACACAAATTTACATTCGTCCCGGCGAAATTATGTGCAAAGCCAATGAAAAACAGCCGCATGTAAGTTCAAAATTTAAAGGCAATGTTTTTTGGATGAGCAAAGAACCCCTGGTTAAAGGCAAGAATTATAAATTGAAGCTGGCGACGCAGCAGGTTCCGGTGGTTCTGTCGGATATTCTTAGTGTTCTGGATGCTTCAGAGTTGTCTTCGATCAAAAATAAACCGCAAGTTGATCGCCATGATGTTGCAGAATGTATTTTGGAAACTTTAAAACCTATTGCTTTTGATGAAGTGAATAATATTTCCGAAACAGGGCGGTTCGTGATTGTCGATAATTATGAAATTGTCGGTGGAGGTATTGTTTTAGCACCGGTATTTGATCAGGAAACGTCTTTAAATCAGCATATTAAAGAGCGCGAGTTCCATTGGGAGCGCAGTGACATTACGCCGGGTAAACGGGCTGTAAAATATCAGCATAAGTCTGCTTTTGTGGTCGTTACCGGTCAGGCGGATACAGGGAAAAAAGACATTGCCAAGATGTTGGAAGAAGAGTTGTTCAAGTTAGGAAAATTTACCTATTTCCTTGGTATTGCTAATGAGTCGTTGGCAAGCACCTCAAACTCTAATGATAAGACGTTAAAAAGAGTTCAGCACGTTCGACAGTTAGGGGAAATGGCGCATACGTTTACTGATGCTGGGTTGATATTGATTACAAGTATTTCCGATATTGATGATTACGATATTGAAACTTTAAAATCATTGAATAGACCTAACAAAACAATTGTTGTTAATGTCGGGGAAAATCGATTTTCTGAAGGTTACATCGATTTGACCCTTCCGAAAACAGACTTCGATGCTGAAGTACTTAAAAATACCGTGACACAAATTATTCAGTTATTAATGAAATCTATTGTTTTAGATCCGGAGTATTCAATTTAAAGTAAAGATATCAGTCGTCAGACATTAGTCTTCAGTATGGTTTTACTGATGACGGACGTCGGGTGGCTAGAGACTACGTATTTCATATCAAAATGAATATTTCTTTCATTTCCACGAAATTGTCCCGAATAAGTGTTTCGCTTCTAGTCGGGTTGGTTTTATTTTTACAGTCGGCCATTGCTCAAGATATATCCTTTGATGCAGAAGTAAGTACCAACAGGGCTGTTGTAGGAAATCCTATCCAATTAACGCTTATCATTCGCGGGACACAAAAAATTTCTCCGAAACAATTACCGCCGATAGATGGGTTTGACATCCAATATCAAAATTCTTCACAACGTTTTACAACAATCAATGGACAATTTGAAGGTTCGGTTTCATTTCAATATTCATTAGTTCCTTTAAAGGTTGGAAATTATGGCATACCCGCTTTAAAGCTGGCCATTGATGGTAAGGACTATACAACGCAGCCTATTTCTATTGAAGTTGTTGATTCTGCCGGGGGAGTATCATCTCCATCTCAGGGCACACAAACTTCGCTTGATGATAGAATATTTGTACGTTTGGAAACATCAAAACAAGAAGTGTATTTAAATGATCGTGTGCCGATTAAGATGTTACTTTATATCGCCAATGTTGATGTTGATGATATCCAATATCCTCAATTAGAGCATGCCGGTTTTACGGTTGAGAAGGATGATCAATACAAAAAATATCAGCAAATTATTCAAGGGGTTCGGTATACAATTTTTGAATTTAATACATTTGCGTATCCAACACGATTAGGCGCTTTAACATTGGGGCCAGTTCAAATAGAATGTAATCTTATTGTACGTAATCAAAATCGAAGATCTTCATCTGGGCGAGGCAGAGGGGTCTTTGATGATGATTTCTTTAGTGGGTTTTTTGATCGTGTTGAAAAAAGACCTGTAACATTAAAATCAGATCCGATCACGCTTAATGTTCTTCCCTTACCGGAAGATGGTCGGCCGCAGGATTTTTCCGGGGCCGTAGGAAATTTTAATTTTGATGTGTCGGTAGGGCCACGTGAGTTAAAAGTGGGGGATCCGATTACATTAAGGATGAAGATAAGGGGAAACGGGAATTTAAAGGCTGTGGAATTTCCTTCTTTTGCGAATCAGGATGAATTCAAGCTGTATGATCCGATTATTAAAGAAGAAAATAATACCAAGATTCTAGAGCAAGTGATCGTCCCAAAATCAGATCAGATAGAAACTGTCCTTGCTATTCAGTTTTCGTATTTTGATATTAATTATGGTAAATATCGAACGATAACCAGAGGGCCGTTTCCGATTAAAGTAGAAAAGTCAGATCAAGGTGAAGGGGTTAAGGTTATTGGGCTTGGTGAATTGGCAACTTCTATTGTTCCGCCGGAAAAATTAGGACAAGACATAGTCTTTATTAAAGATTCTGCCGGGACGTTTCGTGCTAAGGGTGCGTGGCTTTACAGGCGGGTTGGATTTTATATTTTTCTTTTTGTGATGGGCATTTTTTGGGGTGTGGCGTATATTTTCTACAAACAAACACATCGTTTAAAAACAGATACCGTTTATGCCCGGCGTATGCAAGCGCCTCGACATGCGCGTAAAGGATTGATGCACGCTAAGAAGCTTTTGGAAGAAGGTAAAAGAGAAGACTATTACACTACGATTTTTAAGACTTTGCAGAATTATCTAGGCAATAAATTTCATCTATCATCGGGGGCAGTGACATTTGAAACCATTGAAGAAATATTATTGAATAAACAAGGTGCCGATATGGCATCAGTCCGTAACAGATTAAAAATTATTTTTGACGAATGCGATATGATTCGTTATGCATCCGGACAGATTACGGCAAAGGATATGCAGGAAAATTATCAGAAGGTTGAGCAGATTATTGATTATTTGGAGAGGCACGTAAAATGAAATTGTATGCAAAATATTTTGGAACGACATTATTTGTACTGCTGGCGTTTGTTTTTACAGATTTAGCCATGGCGCAAATATCCAAAAGTGAAAGCCTGTCAAAATTTGTTTCTGCCGGATTAGCTTACAAAAGTGGGGAATATTCTGAGGCTATTGCAATCTATGAAGAAGTTCTTGATGGCGACAAAGAAAGCGGGGCCTTGTATTACAATTTAGGCAATAGTTATTTTAAAGAGGGAAAGCGCGGTAAGGCAATTTTAAATTATGAACGTGCACTTCAACTGATGCCCCGCGATAGCGATTTACAATTTAATTATCGACACGCCCGCTCGTCTGTCAAAGGCTATGGTGAACAGAAGCCTTCCAATATTTTAAATCGATTGGCTCAGGCACATGTTCAATTTTATGCAGTTGATGAAATGGTCGTAATCATTACAATCATAACTTTGGCTCTAGGTATTCTTTATTTACTATCCCTTTATTTGAAATGGCCAACCAAATTACGTCAAAACTTCTTTATCATTTTAGGTGTTTTCTGGCTGATTTATACCGCCGGGTTTATTCTCAAATTTCAGCAAGATAAAAATATGGCTATTACTCTCACCAACGCAAAAGCCACCTTTGAACCCCGCCAAGAATCCACCACCCATTTCCAGCTTTCCGAAGGCATAAAAGTCAAAATATTAAAAAAACAAGATAATTGGATCAAAATCAAACGCGCAGATGGAAAATTAGGGTGGGTTCAGGAAGATGCGGTAGAGAGGATTTGAAGGGGTTACAAATCATTCAAGAGGTGGATATCAGAAGGGTCTTTTATGATAAGTTTTTTGGTGGCTTTTATGCGGTTGAAAAGGTTTAATTGCTTTTTAGTAAGTTCTCGATAATATTTTGATTCAATTAAGGTTTTATTTTGTGTATAGAAATCAATTTCTATGCCGTCCTCGTATATGTAAGATGGGCTTGCCTGACGGATTTTTAAGAAAATATAGTTTTCAAAAAGGCTCCCTTTGTCTCGAAACCCTGTAAACAAAGTGCGTATGCCAAGGTCCGGGGCGTAGCCTTTTTTAGGGGATAGAAGTGTTTCATTAGTTTTACCATGGCGTGGGATAAGGTAAATTAAGTAGGTTTCGGCAAACATCGAAAGATAGCGTTTAGCTGTATCGGGCGCAATAGAGAGTATTTTAGCCATTTTATTGATACTTATTTGTTTGCCGGCACGTTCCATAAGGAGCATGAAATAGTCTTTTATCATTTGAGGATTCTTAATGTTATGATAGGCAATAATATCTTTATAAATAATGTCATCGACCAGGGTTTTTAAATATTCACGATCTGGGTGGAGAACATATTCAGGGATACCACCGGTTTTCATATAATCTTCAAAATACGGTTCTTTAAGATAGTTTTCTTTTTGTTTGATGGTGATGTTACGAAATTGGCAAAATTCTTCAAAATCAAGTGGGGCGATTTCTAAAATACGTTCTCTTCCGGTTAAAAGTGCTTTTTTATCTTTGAGTAAAGAAGTGCTTGAGGAAGACGTATAAATTTTTACGTTTTGATTGTCATAAAGGTTTTTTAGTTGTAAATGTGGATTTTTTTTGTAGGTAATTTCATCAAGAAAAAGATAGATTTTTTTGTTAAGAGGCAGTTTGAAAATTTTGCGATATTCTGAAATGATATCAAGGATGGATTTATTTATTAAGGTATAATCATCCAGGCTCACATAAAAAATGTGTTTTGGGTTAGCTCCTTTATGAATAAGCCGTTGGATAAAAAGTTTCAATAGAGTCGTTTTTCCAACCCTTCGTAAGCCGGTAAGGATAACGATTGATTTTGTGTTGAGAAGATTTTCCATGGAAGAAAGTATGCGCGGACGATCTTTAATTGCTTCTAGTGAAATGGGCTCTTCCCACCATGGATTGTATTGGTAGAGTGTTTCTTTCATGCCTAAAGTATACGTTATAATCGTATATTTATCAAGGAAATTATACGATAATGATAAAATAATAATGTAATTGTTAAATACCATGAAATAAGAAATTGACAATTTTGAATATCATGTCCTTAAGATATGTAAGTATTTAGCATTCTGAGTTGTCGAAGAGCGTTAAAAGCATGAAATTATTTCTAGCAGGACATTGAAAGCCCTGCGCATTCCATGCTGACACCGGGGAATTTTCTGAGTGTTTTCTTAAAAAAATAAGTATTTTAAAAGAAATGTATCATGTTTTAAATCAATAGGTTATGCAATCTACAAATTTCTTCATTTTTATAATATATTATAACATTATTTATTTCAATATGTTATGAATCATCTGGCTTCATTTCTCTCCACTTGACACTCGTCCAAAATATGTTATCTTTCCAGTATATTAATAAGAAAACGTTTTATTCCACATAATTACACCAATAATTCCTACAGCAGGTAGGTCTCGCCACGGATTGGTTAAATTTATAAAAATTAATTAGACATTGAACTACAATGTTTTTTCATAATCCGGAGGAAATAATGAACATTTACATAAAAAAACAACGTTTTTGTCTGTTTTACAGGGCTTTATCCGCCTTTATTGCCGTGGCATTCCTAACCACCAGCATTGTGCCGCAAGGGTTTGGGCTGAGCGCAGTCGAAGCCTATGCGCAGAGTATGTCTGTGCCAGCACCAATAGTGTTAAATTTGCCTGTACCGGGTACAATGGTCGGCATGACCGAAGTATTTACACCGGCAATGGTCAAGGGCATCACTATTCATCCGGATAATCCGCTTTTATTTGATTTTCTCATCAATAAAGGGGATACCCATCTTAAAGGCGACGAATTAAAGACGGAAGCCAATAAATTGATTAAATATTTTTTGGCGGGCCTAACCGTGCCGGAGAAAGAAATGTGGGTTAACCTCAGTCCGTACGAAGCAGATAGAATTATCCCTGAAGGTTTTGGCGATACCGAAATGGGCCGGGATTTGCTTGCGCAAGATTACATTTTAAAACAGCTCACCTCATCATTGATGTATCCAGAAGATGAATTAGGTGAGGCCTTTTGGCAACGTGTTTATGAAAAATCTTATGAAAAATTTGGTCATACAGATATTCCGATGAACACATTTAACAAAATTTGGATCGTGCCGGAAAACGCATCTGTGTATGAACACGAAGAAACTTCGACCGTGTATTTAGTGGATAGTCATTTGAAGGTGATGCTTGAAGAAGATTATGTTGCTGCGCAACATAATAGTGACGCGTCGCTCGTGGCTCGTGACTCGAAAAAACATTCGGATATCAAGCGCGCCACGCGTCACGCCATGCCTGCCGGCAGGCAGGAGCGACTAGCGACGAACCTTATCCGAGAGATTCTTATCCCCGAAATCGAACGCGAAGTCAACCAAGGCAAAACGTTCGCCAATCTGCGCCAGATTTATCATTCCGTTATTCTGGCCACGTGGTACAAACGAAAATTTGCTGTAGGGAACGAGCACCTGCCTGCCGGTAGGCAAGGTGCCCAATCCTTATTAGGACACGTGTATGTAGATCAAAACAAAACCAAAGGTGTAGATACGCAGGATAAAGACATTAACCAAAAGATTTATAATCAGTACGTCGAATCTTTCAAGAAAGGCGTTTACGATTACATCAAAGAAGATTATGATCCCGCGACTCGACAGATCATCCCGCGGAAATATTTCTCAGGAGGAGCGGAGCTTTTTCTGGCCAAAATAAATCACGCTATGCTCACTCCAGAAAGGCGTGTAGAGATAACAAGCGAGGGTAAGAATACAGATCGTGTTGTAGTGGAATTGAATGAAATCGGATTAAAAGGTACTGACTATGCACAAGTAGTTACAGATTCAGGAGAATATTTACAGCGGGCAGGTGATATTAAAAGTGCGGAAAATGTAGATGCAGTAATTAGTCCTATTGTCGATAATGCGATGCAAACATTTCCAGGCTTAATGAATAAATTTTCAAAGGATGGGTATGTTTTACATGCATTGGAACGAGGAGCTGATTTAACGCCTTGGGATGGAGAGGTTGTTATGGAATTGCTTGGTCAAATGACTGAAGGGCGTGAGTATGCGAATGGAGTTATTTATGATTCGGGTCATTATAGAAGCAGAAGTTTTACTTATTTTAACATGCCATTTTTGAGTGAATTGAGTGAAGATATTATTAGGTTTTCCGTTGATTCATCTCATAAAAATCCAATCGAAGTAGTAGATACATCTGAAAATTTTGAGTTTTTTCTTGGTGAAAATAAAGAAACACAAAAAATTGAATTTTTAGCTTGGGAATGGAAACGACGCGATGTGAGCTATGAAGAACATAACATTTCCTATAAAGGTGAAAATGGGAAATATGATGTTCTTAAAATAAGCCCTAAGCAATATGGGAATGTTTTGAGTAAAGGATTTGGAGTTGAAGAAAAACCTTCTAGTAATCAGATTGCCTATTTAGGGGCTACACAACTAAAAGGGAAAGAGTTTAAGGAATGGAATTTTTCTAATATTGAAGAAACTTCTCAGGGAAAGTGGGGGCATGGCTCTTCATATAGTATGGATTATCCTGAGTTTAAGAAAGACTTTATTCATTACACGCAATATAGAAATGATGATGTAGATTTAATGACACACGTTTATTCAATTCCAGTAATTATGAAAGATAATCTTTCTTATAATATGGGTAAAAATAAAAATAGCGAAGGTTTTGAAATTCGTATTGGCAGAAATAAAAATAGAGAAATTGAGTTTATGTTGTTAACAGCTCCACAAAAAATTATTTTAAGGTATAAAAATAAGCTAGGAATGCCGAAAAGTAAAGTGATAACGAAAGCTGAACGTGATCAAATTTTAAAAGATCCGACAATAATTAATACAATAATATTTAATAGTAAGAAAATGTCCAAGGAATGGGTTGTTGATGAGGCAAAGGAAAAAGAATTTTCAGAAAACACTAAAACACGTATTCTAAATAATCAGGTAATAGTAGATGAGCATACTAAGGTATTAAAAAATAAGAGAGTTGTGGAGATTAAAGAAAATGGAAAGAAGCCCTCCAACTTAATGCCGGAGAATAAAAAAGAACATGAAAAAGTTATGCGTATTAATAAAATAATAGAAGAGATGAAGTCGGTTGTTAAGAACCATTCTTTTCGTGACCTTTATTTTGGTCCAATTCTAGGACGAAAAAATATTAAATCTTTTCGTGATTATTTAATAGCAGGGAATATACAAGACATTCAGGCGATTGTTTCTGGTATGAATCCACAGAAGGCAAAAGATAAGGGAGAAAAAAAGATTTTTAGAAAATATTATGAAAGTCCAAAATTTTCTAATTTAGCAACACAAATCAAATCAAAAGCAAAAGCTTTAATAGATAAGCTTCCTCAAATCAAGGGAAAAAATCTAGAAGCCGAGATAAATTCTTTTCGTGAAGATGTTTTAAATGAAATTGAAAATCTTGATGCGGCGATGATTGGAAATGGTCAAGATAATACCACCGTGTCGGCAGAAATAAAGCCAACTATCGTTATGATAGAAGATAAGGACGAACCTAATTCTAGCGAGCCTGATAAAGCTATGATGGAGAAAAAGACAATTTTATTAGTTGAGGATGATGAAGATATAAGAAAAGGATTGAAGGATTTCTTTGAGTCGAGAGATTACAATGTTATTGCGATGGAAAATGGTAAAGAGGCTTTAACACTTATAATAAAGAGAAAGGAAATGAAAGAGCCTCTTGATCTTGTTATAAGTGACTTAGATATGCCAGAGATGGATGGGATGGAGTTGCTAGAAAATGCAGAAAAAATATGGCCCGAATTACTTTTTATTATGCAATCAGGGAGAATGCCTTCAAATATTTCTGGTTTGCTTGAGAGGAAATCTAATGTACATAAGGCTTTGGATAAAAGATTTGCTTTAGAGAAATATGAATCTGCGTTAAATGATTTGTGGGGGGATGTTGATTCAGCAATGATAAGGGCGGAGGAAGTGACGGGGGTAAATAAAGTTGGTGGTATCAATCTTGACCCGGCCATGCTGGATTTGCAGATCAAGCGTGATGGCAACGGTGTACCATTGCCGGTGAGTGAACAGGATTTTTCGATGATGCATATTGAAGGGGTTTTGCCTGTTATTATCAATGTAACGCCAGTTAATATTCCTATGCTGCTAGGTTTTGCAAATGACGTACTCCCTGTTGCTGGCTGTCCATCGGATGATGAAATGATTGATTGCGATCGCGACTTGATTTCCATCAAACCGGAAGAGGAGGTTTTTTTGTAGCATTTTCTGTGGTGAAATATTCTAAAGATTTAACATAGGGACACTTAAGGCGTTTTAAGAGCGTGGAAAGTGTCTTTTTTTTTGTAGTAGAATAATTATATGATGGAATCGTGTAATTTCTAAATAAATCATACGATTACAGCTGAATATGTTTTAATGATCCATTATTTTTCCGTTTGCTTGATTTCTATAGGATGTACCCGTATACTTATAAATTCAAGAAGGGAATATATTATGAAAAATAATATTTTTAAGGCGGGTTATCAACAAGATGAGAAAGATTGTTTTATTGAGGAGTACAGCGACGAAAGAGTTCAAGAATTTATGGAGGAAGATAGTTTGGATAAGGTAACAGCGGATAAGATGAAAGCCTTTAATGGCGCATAAAATTCTAATTATCGAAGATGACCGGGATATTGCGGAGATGATTGAGTATAATTTGCAGCGGGAGGGGTATGTGGTTCTGAAGGTGTTTGATGGTCAGGAGGCTTTGCCGGCGGTTACGCGGCATCGGCCGGATTTGGTTATTTTGGATATTATGTTGCCTTCGGTGGATGGGTTGGATATCTGTAAGGCTTTGCGTAGAGATGAAACTACCATTGATCTTCCGATTATTATGTTAACTGCCAAATCGCAAGAGTCGGATAAGGTGATTGGTTTGGAGCTCGGGGCCGACGATTATGTGACCAAGCCTTTTAGTCCGCGCGAATTGATGGCTAGGGTTAAGGCGGTGCTGCGACGGACGAAAGTAGATAAATCTTCGTCCAAAACTTCTTTCGGCCCTGTAATCATTGATCATAAACGTCACAGGGTTGACGTGGATGGTCAGGAGGTTATGTTGACGGCTACGGAATTTAAGCTATTAGATTTCTTGGTCCAAAAGACAGGGGCGGTTGTTTCACGTGATCAGATTCTTGATGCGGTTTTTGGGTACAGCTCCGAAGTGTATGACCGCACGGTCGACGCCCATATTAAATCCCTACGTAAGAAACTGGGACCTGCCAAAGATTACATTGAAACCATCCGGGGTTTTGGATATCGATTCAAAGAGTAATTTTTATGAAAAATAAAATCCTTTGGAAATTTTTAGGGGCGTATCTTCCTTTAATTTTGTTGGCTATTCTTGTGCTTAATTTTTTTGTGAGTTTTAGCTTACGAAAACATTTTGAAAAGAAAATTGCCGATCAATTGCATAGTAGTTCTCTTTTAATTGGTGATATTTTTGGAACAACATTATGGCAGAATCAACAAGAAAAAATTATTCAACAAAAAGTCAAAGATCTGGGGCAAAGATTAAATATTCGTATTACGATTATTGGTAAAAATGGTGAAGTTTTGGGGGATTCTGAAAAGAATCCACAACATATGGAGTTGCATAATAATCGTCCTGAAGTCATAGATGCTCTTAGATATGGACTTGGAGAGAGTTCACGCTACAGCAGCACGCTTAAATATGATATGAAATATTTAGCGACAACGGTTCGTGATAATGGAGGTGTGCTTGGCGTTATTCGTTTGGCTCTTCCATTAACAGAGGTTGGGGCGCAGATCCGTGTAATTTATCGGGCGGTTTTAATCGGTGGGATTTTTGCTGCATTTTTGATGCTGATCATCGGTTATTTTATTTCGCGTAGTATCACTACGCCTATTAGTGAAATGAGAGATATTGCCGGGCGAATTGCTAAAGGGGATTTTTCACGAAAATTGAAAGTTAAAAGTAAAGATGAATTGGGTCAGCTGGCGCATTCTATGAATTCTATGGCAGATGAATTACAAATGAAAATTAGTCATTTGGAAAGAATGGAGCAGATGAAGACGGACTTTGTTGCCAATGTTTCACATGAACTTAAGACGCCGTTAACGTCTATTAAAGGTTTTATTGAAACTTTAGAGCATGGGGCCGTGGATGACAAGGAAACGGCTAAGCGGTTTATGGGTATTATTCGCAAACATGCTGATTCTTTAAGTAATATTGTTGATGATTTATTGAGTCTATCTGAAATTGAACCTGGAAAGAATGAATTAATAAAAGTGCCGTGTGATTTGAAAGGAATATTAGATGAAGTTATCTTAGGGTTTAGTCATCGGTTGAAAGGAAAAAACCAACAGTTAACGTTGGAGGTTAAAGGCAGAAATTTTCAACTTAAGGCGGATAAGATTAAGCTTGAGCAGATATTTGTTAATTTGATTGATAATGCTAGTAAATATACGCCGGAAGGTGGGGAAATTAAGATTACAATGGATGAACAAAATGATGTTTTGCAGGTAATTGTGCAAGATAATGGCATAGGCATTCCTAAGGAAGATTTAGATAATGTCTTTGAGAGGTTTTATCGTGTAGACAAAGCGCGTTCCCGCGAATTAGGGGGGACAGGTCTTGGATTGTCTATTGTTAAACATATTGTCGCTTTGCATAAAGGAACTATCGATTTAAAAAGTGAGATTAATAAAGGTACGGCCATAACGATTTCTTTTCCGAAAGTTTAACCTTAATCAGAGACGCGAAATCGCTTTTAAGTAAAGATTAGCACATTCGGCTCAGAGGAGACCTCGTTCTGCTCGGCCTCCAATTCGCCTAATGCACTAATCTTTACTTTGAGCGATTACGACTCAACTCGGTCAATCCGTCTTAATAAGAGGTTATGTATCTTCACCTAATCTTCACATTTCCTTCACAGCAGTTTCACATAAAAACGTATAATCATTTAATAGGAGTTCATACGTTTTGAAAAAAGAAACACTAAAAACAATTTTAAAATTTGCTGCCGTTTTTGCCCTTCTCTATTTTTTTCTTGTAAGTATTGGATTGATGGGGAAGGCTTTTAAGGGATTTGGTAAAGATTTTGCCGAAGCCCTTTTGAATACAACGTCTAATCCTTTTATCGGGCTTTTTGTTGGGATATTTGCTACGAGTTTGGTGCAGAGTTCTTCCACAACCACATCTATTATTGTCGGCATGGTCGCCGCTGGTACCCTTACGGTCAGTGGAGCCGTGCCGATTATTTTTGGAGCTAATATCGGAACAACCGTAACGAATTCTCTTGTTGCACTGGGGCATGTTTCGCGGCGGGAGGAATTTAAGCGGGCCATTGCTGGGGCCACGATTCATGATTTTTTTAATTTAATTTGTGTAGCCATTCTTTTTCCCATTGAATTAGCTACAGGATTTCTCCAAAAAATGGCGACATGGTTAGCTAATGCTTTTATAAATTTTGGAGGTATAAAATTTACTAGTCCACTTAAGACAGCTACGACACCTGCGATTAGTGGTATTAAACATTTTATTCTGGATTTATTCCCGTCAAATCATACCTTGGGATATATCATGGTATTGGTCATTGCCTTTGGTATGCTTTATGTTGCCTTGTTTTTTATCGTAAAAGTGATGAAATCTATGGTAATGAAACAAACAGAGGCCGCATTTAACAATGTGATTGATAAGAATGGGTTTGTCGGGATTTTAGCTGGGGCTCTTTTTACGTTTCTTGTCCAGAGCAGTTCAATTACAACGTCTATTTTAGTGCCTCTTATTGCATCCGGCATTATTAGTGTTGAGGCGGCGTTCCCTATTACTATGGGGGCAAATATTGGGACAACGGCGACCGCTATGCTGGCTTCTTTTGCTACGGGAAACCCTTCAGCGATTATTATTGCTTTTGTGCATTTATTGTTTAATGTGATCGGGGTATCCTGTATTTATCCCATCGCTATATTTCGAAAAATTCCTATTAAGCTGGCGAAAAGTTTAGGAGAGCTGGCCTTTCATAAAAGACGGTATGCTATTGCGTATGTGCTAAGTTTATTCTTTATTATTCCGGGATTATTGATTATGATATCAAAGTTATTAAAATAAAAATTAAGGAAGGGAAAACTATGTTTAAAAATATTTTATCTTTTTGGAAAGGGCGCGAATTTTTAGAGCAAGCCTTAGGTGAATTTAAAGTAATGCTTACAAATAGTCAGGAGATGTATACTCTTGTGACGCGAAAGCTTATTGATAATGAAGAGATTGAGGATCTTGAGGATAAAATTTATACTTTGGATAAAGAAATTAATGAAAATGAAAAGGCTATCCGTAAGCGTATTGTAGAGCATTTAATTATGCAGCCATCAGTGGATGTTTCTGTTTGTCTTACGTTGATGAGTGTGGTCAAAGATGCGGAAAGATTAGGGGATTATTGTAAAAATTTGCATGAGATAATTGATCTTTTGGACAAGCCAATCAAAAAAGAAATTTACGAAGATCTTTTTAATGGTACAGATACGCAGCTTGCTGAATTTTTTGAGAAGACCAAGACCGCTTTTATGGAATCGGACGAGGATATTGCTGCCAGTTCTTGGGATGAGAAAAAACAAATTTCCAAACGATGTGACGAAATTATCGAAAAACTTGCCAAAAGTAGCTTAGATGTCAACACAGCGGTCTGCTTCACACTTATTGCCCGCCATTTCAAACGCCTGTCGTCCCACCTAACCAATATCGCCACCTCCGTCATTTTGTCGGTTGATGAATTAGATTATTTTGATGAGAGTAGAAAATAATATCAAAATAATCTAATTATCCATTGGTATGGGTATAATTTTTTTATAACTTATTCGACAAAAAGCTCCCTTTTTGATATAGTTCTCATCAATTAAGCCATTAAATTGGTTTGGTAAAGGGCGTAGTTTTTAATTTTAACTGTAATTAAGGAGAGAAAAATGACTAAAGCAAAAGCACGGCATATTTTGGTGGAAAACCAAGAAGATTGTCAGAAATTAAAAGAAGAAATTGAAGGCGGTAAAGATTTTGCAAGTGTTGCCAAAGAAAATTCTCAATGTCCTTCAGGTAAGAGTGGTGGAGATTTGGGGGAGTTTGGCAAAGGGCAAATGGTTCCTGAATTTGACCAAGTTGTTTTCAACGAAGAAGTTAATAAGGTCCACGGCCCTATTAAAACTCAATTTGGATATCATTTGGTTGAAATTACAAGTCGAGAAGGTTAATTAGGAATTTCTAGCTGTAAAGAAATTCCAAAAGGATCTAATTCCCCGAGGCTTGCCTCGAGGAGATTCATTACTAGATTAGAAATTATTTTCAATTGTGCTAATAGCAATCGCGGTGAATATGACGGGGGCACACCACGTTGATATGATGGGAGGAAAAAGACCCCCTTTGCCGAAGGCGAGTGCAACGGCATTGGTTACAAAATAGAGAAGCCCGATGGCAAAAGCAATAGCCACAGAAGTAAAGGCCGAACGTTTGCGGCTTTTAACCATCAAAACAAACGGCAACCCACACAAAACCGTCACAAACGATCCCAAAGGAAATGTTAATTTTTGATGCATGTCGACCTTGAGATTTCTTAACGCTTGGGTCGCCCCGCTGTTAGCAAATCGGTTAATGTAGGCCTTGAGTTGTTGAAAATTCATAGATGAGACATTCAGCCGTTGCCGCAGAAAATCTTCCGGAGTTTCTTTAATATCCATTAATTTTTCTTTGTACACCTTCACCTTGACGGGGAGGTTAACGCTTTCCGGAGAAAATTCTGTAATTTGACATTGATAGAATTTCCATGCAATTCCCGTCCATTTACCTCTAAAGGCAACCAATTTTTGTTTAACGTTTTGATGGGCATCGTATTCCAGGATCGTAATGCCGCTTAATTCGTCATTGTTGGCGTCAAAGGCGTCGATAAAATAGAGGCGGTTTTTTAAGCCATAAAATGTCAGGTTTCTGATTTTTTCTTTTTTCTTACGTTCCCGGTCAACTTTGAGAATCATATTCTCATCACGGATTTGTTTAACCGCCACTGTGGCTTGCGGCACGTAACTTTCATTAAACCAAAAAAGGGCTATTACAATAAGGATGCTAAATGAAATAGCTGGTTTAGTAATTTGCCAGAAATTTAGACCGCTGGAGCGCATGGCAATGATTTCATTGTGATTATTGAGTTGGCTGAACGTTAGTAAGGGGGCTAAAAGACAGGCGACCGGAACAGCTTGCATTTGTGTGAAAAATATCGGTAATGAGGTGAGGTAATATTTTGCAAGGATCGTAAAGGGAATTTTACGCTCAATAATCTCATCCAGCTTTCCGGTGACATCAATCAGAACATACAGAAAACAAAATACGGCCAGCAACATAAAGAATGTGGAAATGATGGATCGGTTAATGTGTTTGTCTAAGATACGCATTTGTAGTTAAGTATAATCGCCAGAATTCCAGCGATGGCATTAGGTATCCACATAATAAAAATGGGTGGCAGGACATCTTTAATACCCAAAGCCTGACAGCCCATGGATAACAGGTAATAGCCAAATCCAAAAATCATGGCTAAAACGACATTAGCAGCCTTTTCCCTTCGATTTGTAATGATCGCTAAGGGGAATCCCAAAAGGATCAAGACTAAAGGGGAAAATGACCAGGAAATTTTGCGGTGATATTCTGTCCGCAACGGAGCGCTGTTGACAAACCGTCTGTTTAAATTATCAATTTCACTATCTAATTCTTTTAACGTCATACTTTTAGGTTTTTTTTCTACTTTTTTTTCTCCTGAAGATAAATCAAGAGTCATAAAATAATTTTTGAAATTGAGTTTGTAAAAATTTTGAGGATTTTCAAGGTTGGGTTCATCGGATGTTCCATCCATCAGTTTTAATTTGATCTGATCTTTTCCTGGAATAGGTGTAAATTCGCCACGCTTGGCAATGATCGTCCGGGTTGGGCCATCGGGCTGCGGCTGATAAATTGTGACATTGTACATTTTGTTGCCATCAATTTTATGGATAAAGAGAATTTGGTTATCAAATGAATGGATAAAAATTCCAGCTTCTAACATAGCTGTTGGATTGTCTTTGCCAAGATTTTTGAGCAGCTTACGTTGCTCATGATGCGCATAAGGAACGACGCGTTCATTAAGAATAATAGAACCTAAACTGATCAAAAGACCGATCATAAACAAGGGGGCTAGAATTTTGCTTAAATGAATGCCGTTGGCTCTCAAGGCAATAATTTCATTATCTGCCGAGAAGCGGCTGAAGGCCAGGATGACACTGACGAGGCAGGCGATTGGAAGTGTGTATCCGAGAAGCACAGGGATGTACAACACAAATACACGTCCGATGGTCGCAAGACCGACGCCTTTATTAATAACCATATTCGTTAATTGAATAAGATTTCCGAGGAGAAAAACGCAGGTTAACACACCGAGAGATAAAATAAAGGGGAGAACGCATTCAGATAGGATGTAGTTTCTAAGGATTCGCATTTATTAGAAATTTAAAGTTAGTCATCAGATGTCTGAAGACTGATGCCTGAAAGCTAAAGTCATTCAATTTATTAAGCTATCGCCAGAGTTAACACCCCGACTGTTTTTACGCCGGCGGATTTGATGGTACGGGCTGCTTCCGAAGCCGTAGCGCCGGTTGTTAATAAATCATCTATAAGTAAAATTGATTTTTCGGAAAATTGCTTAAGATTTTTTATTCTAAAAGCCTTGTGGATATTTGTCCAGCGTTCTTTTTTACTTAAAAGAGTTTGGTTTTTGGTATTTTGCACGCGAATAAGATTATTTAAAGATAAATTAATATTAAAAGTCTGCGCAATAGTTTGAGCCAGTAATTGAGACTGATTGTATCCGCGTTCTCTTAGGCGGCTTGGAAAAAGTGGGATGGGGGTAATGATGTCAAACTGTTCAATATCCAAATTGTATTCGCGAATAAAAGAAATGATCAGTTTGGAAAATAATGGGCTCAGTAATGTTTTTTGGTGGTATTTAAATTTATGAATGAGGTGACGTAATGGATCATGGTAAAGGCAAGCGGCCCAGGCAAAATCAAAGTGAGGATTAGAGGTGGAGCAATCCTGACATCGCGGATGTTCAAAATTTTTTCCAAGGTGGCGTGAACATTTGGGGCAAAACGGAGGCCGATTGTAATCAATTTTATTTAAACAAGAAAGGCACAGCACCTCCGTTGGCTTGACAATGGTGAAGTTTCGAAAGGTGTCGGATTCGTGGCGAGGAAGAAACTTTTTGCAGATCAAACAATTCGGAGGATAAACCAAATCACAGAGACCATAAAACATATCCTTTAACATCAGGCGTATGGTAACATTGAGAGTTTCTTGTGTCAAATATTTGAATATTAGCATAGGCATGAAATCGCTTTTGAACAAAAATTAACACATTCGGCTCAGAAGAGTCCTCCTTCTGGTCGGCCTCTAATTCGCCTCATGCGTCAATTTTTGTTTTATGCGATTACGATCTTTCATTTAGGAATTTCGATGCTTTAACGAAATTCCAAACGGGTTTAATACCCTTGATTCTAAACCGTCGGTCAAGACGTCTGATCAAGAGGTTTTGTTAAAGCCTGTAGGCGAATTGGACGCGACAATAATTCTACGTCCTCTGAGCTGTAAGGCTTTAACAAAACCTCCCAAAAGACGGCTTGACTGATCGTTACCCGTACTTAGAAAAATCTATTTGACCGTTTGGAGAATTGTAGTACAATTTTGGACTATGAAAAATAAAGATAGAGTATTAATTTTTGATACAACCTTACGTGACGGGGAACAGGCGCCTGGGGCGAGTATGAATGTGGCCGAGAAGCTGGAGATAGCTTATGTCTTGGAACAGCTGAAGGTGGATATTATTGAAGCGGGTTTTCCTGTGATTTCCGAAGGGGATTTCAATTCTGTCAAAACGGTTGCCAAGCATATTAAAGGTTCGACTATTTGTGGGTTGGCGCGGTCGATTAAAAAAGATATTGATGCGGCGCATGAGGCTTTGAAGCAGGCTAAAAAGAAGCGGGTGCATGTTTTCTTGGCGACTTCGAAAATTCACATGCAGCATAAATTGAAGAAAAATCCGGATGAAATTTTAAAGATGGCGGTCGACTCTGTCAAATATGCCAAAAAGAAAGTTGATGATATTGAGTTTTCTCCCGAAGATGCCTCGCGTACTGATCGTGATTTCTTGTTCCGTATTTTGGAAGAAGTGATTAAGGCCGGAGCAACGACCGTCAATATTCCGGATACGGTTGGTTACAGCATGCCTTTGGAATACAGCGGGTTGATTACGGATATTAGAAACAATGTGCCGAATATTAATAAGGCAGTGATCTCTGTGCATTGTCATGATGATTTGGGTGTGGCTGTGGCGAATTCTTTGACGGCTGTTCACAATGGAGCCCGTCAGGTAGAGTGTACCGTCAACGGTATCGGTGAGCGTGCCGGGAATGCCTCGATGGAAGAGATTGTGATGGCTTTGAGGACGCGTCCGGATATTTACGGCTGTACCACAAGAATTAAAACAGAAGAAATTTGCCGAGCATCGCGTTTGGTTAGCAAGTACACCGGATTTGCCGTAGCACCGAATAAAGCTATTGTCGGTCACAATGCCTTTCGCCATGAGGCAGGTATTCATCAGGACGGTATTTTAAAAGAACGCTCCACCTATGAAATTATGAGCCCTGCCGACGTTGGGTTTGTTGGAACAGGATTGGTTTTGGGGAAACATTCCGGGCGGCATGCGTTTAAAGATCGTTTAAAAATTTTGGGTATTCAATTAAAAAAAGAAGAGTTGGATCGTGCTTTTGATCGGTTTAAGCGTGTGGCAGATAAAAAGAAAAATGTGTTTGATGAAGATTTGATTGCGATTGTTGAAGATGAAGTTAAGACCTTTAAAAAGACATGGGATTTGATCAGTCTGGAAGCGCATAGTGGGACTGAGAGAGAAGCCAATGTGTCGGTCATTTTAAAATCTAAAGGTAAACAATATTCGAAAATCTCATCTGGTGATGGCCCGGTCAATGCTTGTTACAAGGCGATTGATTCCGTCACCAAGATCAAAGGTGAACTTTTGGATTACGCTATCCAATCCGTCACCCGCGGTAAAGATGCCTTGGGTGAAGTTACGATTAAGGTGAAGATGAAAGGAAAGAAAGTTGTAGCCCACGGAACGAGTACCGACATCCTGGAAGCCTCCGCCAAAGCATACATTAATGCAGTGAATAAAATTCTTACTTAGAAAGAAGAAGCAGAGAAGTAAGAGGCAAGAAGTAGAGAAAAAATAGTTGTTCTTCACCTTTACATCTTGTTTCTTGTATCTCTGCTTCTTTTAAAATATGTCCCACAATCAAACAACCTACGGCATCATCGGCTATCCCGTCAAACACAGTTTGTCACCCGTCATGCACAATGCGGCTTTTGAGGCATTGGATGTAGAAGCGCTGTACAAGCTTTTTCCTTTAGAAGAAAATGAGCTGGATGATTTCTTTGATCAATTACGCCAAAAAGATAGTCCTATTTTTGGGCTGAATGTTACGGTGCCGTACAAAGAAAAAGTGATTGCGTATTTAGACAGTTTGACACCTTTTGCGCAAAAGGTGATGGCGGTTAATACGATTGTTATTACGGAAGATCGAAAATTGGTAGGATACAATACGGATGGGCCTGGGTTTATTGCGCATTTGCATGAACTGGGTTTTGACCCGCGTAATAAACGCATTGCGGTGCTTGGGGCCGGCGGTTCAGCTCGAGCTGTCATTGCCGCATTGTCTTTGATCCCGGAGCGGCCGGCTTCGATTAAAGTTTACAACCGGACTCCGGAAAGAATTGATGAATTACTGAGAGATTTGGGAGCACGCATTGATACGAAATTTGTCGAACCGGTGATGAGTATTGATGATTTGAATATTGAATTAGCAGATTTGGTGATTAACACAACTTCGGTAGGGTTGAAAGAAGGTGATGCGTGTTTAATCGAAAAAGAGCTTTTTCATGCGAATATGATGGTGTATGATTTGATCTACAATCCTGCGGAAACAATGCTTTTAAAAATAGCCAAAGAGCAGGGCGCAAAAACCGCCAACGGTTTAGGTATGCTGTACTACCAGGGTGTCCTGGCCTTCGAGCATTGGGCCGGCATACCGCTGGAAGATCCTATGAGGGAAATAATGAGGAAAGCTTTATGTTATTAGAACCTTTAGTATTTATTTTTGGAGCGATCATTGGGAGTTTTTTAAACGTGTGCATCGTGCGTATGCCGCATGAAGAATCAATTGTTAAACCGCGCTCGCATTGTGTGCAGTGCAAAAAAATGGTTCCTTGGTATGACAATATTCCATTTATTAGTTGGATAGTGTTAGGCGGTAAATGCCGGTTTTGCAAACACAAAATTTCTTTTCGGTATTTCTTTGTGGAACTTTTGACGGCAGGCGCGTTTTTAGGATTGTACACATATTTTGGATTGCAATGGTTGTTGCTGCCGTATCTTATTTTGATTTCCGGATTTATTGTCGCCACGTTTACAGATTTTGAACACCGCATCATCCCGGATGAGATTAGCCTGAATTTTACGCTTTACGGATTTATTTTAAGCGGATGCATTCCGGCGCTGCATAACACAGCTTCTTATGAAATCGCCATGGGTCGTTCTTTGATGGGTTTTCTCATCGGAGGCGGTATTATTTATGGCCTGGGTGTTTTTGGTGATTTTCTATTTAAGAAAGAAACGATGGGTGGGGGAGATGTGAAACTCCTGGCCATGATCGGTGTTTTTTTAGGATGGAAGCTCGCTATTCTTACGTTTTTTATTGCCCCTGTCTTCGGCGCTGTTTACGGCGTCATTGAAAAAATCCGAACGAAGGATCCTCACATTGCCTACGGCCCCTTTCTCATTGTAGGCGCTCTCATCAGCATCTTCTGGGGTGACCCCATCATCGCCTGGATCCTGCGCGGGTATGGCCTGTAGTAAAAATGAGGGAGGCGTGAAAGGTTTGATTTCAATAATGGGAACAAACCCGGTCAGGCTTTCTTGAAATTGAAACAGCGGCTGATTATCCACTGGCAACAATAATCCTTTATCATTGCGTAAAATTTGAAATCCTTCCTCCGCAAACATAGCCCGATCAAGATTAATCCCACCGACACCATTACCATCTATTGTCTTTTCTTCGATTTGGAGCATGGCAGCATCAGATACTCCATATTTTTCTTTTAGCCCTGACATACTGAGGACTTTTTTTGCTATTTTAGGAATTCTTTTTATTTCATGTGTGCGAAGGGATATCAAGAATTCATAAGCGGGTTTTCCGAGAGCCTTTGATAATTGAGCAGCTTTATCAAGCTCATTGTGGTGTATGTATTCGTTTATTACTATTAGAATATTTTTTTTAAGTTTTTTAGTGAGGTTTTTTCCGATAATTATGGACAGCTTCATAATTATGTCAAAGTTTCGCTCTTTTATAACCTGAGACATCCAAGTATGAACATCCTTTTCAATTTCATTATGTTCGATGTATTCCCTAATTTCAGGCAAAGTATTTCCATCAAGGTTGTAATAAGGGTCATATTTCTTGATTAGTGGTTTGGAGTTATCAAGATAAATTTCGGCTACACGCTCTTTTAGTTCTTTTAGTGAAGTTTTTCTGGCTTTTTTGAGGCGTGCATAACGAGAGTGGAAGAAGGCATATGTTAGGGAGAATATTAATGGTACTAGGAATATCGAATGCCTTGTGAAGGGATATAAAAGGCTAAAGGACGTGATTTTAGTTTCATAATTATACAAGATTTCTTGCAATTGAAAGGGGAGTGTTTTTGGGGTTTTTTGTGGGTGGTTTTCTTCTAGGATAAGCCTATTCAAACCCTTGATTTTAAAAGGACTTAATTCTTGGCCTAGATCTAATTTGTCTACTAAACCTTCAGCCGCGATAGGAATCTTTTTCATAAATCTGTACAAGTCTCTACGTTGTAATAAATTATTCAATGATTCAATAGATGTATTTTCTTCTGGAATATCAATTTTGTTTTTTATTTTTATGGCTTCTATTAAGGCTTCAGGAGTCATAGAGTCTTTGAATTCATCTACTGAAAATTCTAAAACGTTAGTAAAGGTTTTAATAGCGGCCTTTGCAAATTCTTCTCGGGATAAATTATTTTGAGTTAAAAGTGATTCAAGATTATCCATGATATGTTTCATTTCGATTAAGCCGTCAGGTACCATGTTCACTGCAAGCATATTTATTGCTAGATTAAATGTATTTTGAGGTTCGTCAGTAGAATATTTTCTTATCATGGGATGTTCAAACAGTTCGGATAATAAAATTTTAAGTTGTTGATAATAATCATCTTTGGAGGATTTATACCTTTTGGACCAAAATAGTTTATTTTGAAGTATGTCAGAGAATTTTGGCAATAAGTTTTTAGTATTTTGGTAAAAAGCTTGATTAGCCAGTTTTTGTGTAATGTTTTTTTTGAATATTTCATAATCTTTTTTTTCTTCTGGATAAAAAGCATTAAGTTCAGACATGATGTCGTAAAGTTTGTTTTTTAATAAGTAAGTGTCAAAATTATGAGTGGAGATGGGAGGTTGTTTTGTCTCAGGAAATTTAAAAATTATTTTAGTAAGTTCAGAAACATTTTCAGGTAGTTCAGGGGTGTCTTTAGGAAGTTTAGAAATTTTTTCCGCGATCACCTTACGAATCAATTCGGAATCAGCATCTTTCAAATCATCAATAATTGGCATGATTAAATCCTGGAAACTAAGTTCCTTAGAATGCGCGGTGTAGTCAAAATCATTTGAGCCAGTTAACTGGGAATTAGAAACGTCCAGTCCGTTAATACTTGTTGTGACAAATTTTTTGGAATTAGGTGTTTTATAATCAAATTTTTTATAATGAGAAAGGTAGTCAAAATTAGTTGAAATGGAGTCTATCTTGCTAAGCAATGTTTTGGAAAATTCTTCAATAATTTCTTTGATGCGTGCTTGTTCTGTGAATTGGGTTATTTCTCTATCATTAGATGGCGAGGTTTCTGTCAAAGTGACCTCGATTGAATGAGGATTAGCCATAGATTCTTTTATGGTTGTTAAAAATGTTGAGCTTAAAATCATGACTGTTGTAAGAGTGGTCCAAACCAAAGTTTTTAGCCCTTTGTTTAACATGGCGGGTTCAGTCAATGTTGGATCTAAAACAGCTTGATGAGCAGAGAATCCGCCGGAGAAGTATTTGCGGGGGATTATTTGTTGTGTTGCTGGATCGTAGTCTTCTTTGATGTAGTTGTACACGCCTTTTTTAAAAGCTGTGAGATATTGATCGTAGATTTTTTGGTTAATATGTTTGTCTGTCGTGTCTATGCCTTTGGTTTTATTTTTATCGACGTAAACTTGTCCCAAAAGACTTTGTTCCATGCGTATTTTGTACCAGGTGGCGAGGATCATGGAGTGGTAGATCTGTCGCAGCTTGGCAAAGGTCTTGCCTTCGTTGATTTCGTGTTCGATTTCGGGTAACAAAATATCGCGAATAATGGATGTTGTAATATTTGAATCCGTAGGGGCTGCCCTCTGTGGAGGCCCTTTCACCGGGCGGGCACGGGGGCCCGCCCCTACGTTATGTCCCATCGCAACATAATCCTCCTCCAACATCACCTTCAAATGACTTGCATACACAAACGCATTGGAACCTTCTTCATACACCCCGGCTTTTTCCGGGATGATCCAGATTTTATTAAATGTATCCATGGGGATATCTGTCACCCCATACTCTGCGTAGGCTTTTTCGTGAACCTTGCTCCAAAATTCTTCCCCCAGATCATCTTCCGGAGACATGAGCGATGCGGTGAGTTGTTTGAGGAGATAATCCTGTGCCAGAAGATCACGGCCCATTTCGGTGTCGCCAAAATTTTTTGGGATAATGCGGTCTTTTTCGTACGGTGAAAGATTCACCCACATGTCCTTTTCCGGCACGGTAAGCGAAGCCAGGAAATATTTGACTAATGTCGTAGACTCTTTTTTTAAGGCGGCACCTTTTAATCCGCTATCCCCGGCATCCAGCGTAAAAGTGAACTTTAGTGGATTTTCCGGATCAACTGTGATGCCCTTGAGAATAGCCGGAGAAAAAGCATCGGTTGCTTTTATGAGCGTTCCGGGTACAGGAAGGTTCAGGGTAGTATTTGTTGCCTGCGTATGGCCTGTTTGTGGAGGAATAATCGTACTGGACAGGAATGACAGAGCAATAAACGCTGACAGGACGCGATAAATCCTATTTTTGTGCCATTTTTTAATACAAATGATCATAGTGTCCAAAGTATGCCATATTTTTGTATTAATTACCAAAAAAGATAAATCACAAAATTGGCTAATAAAATATTTTGGCATTTAGCTATTTCATATGGCATACTTTGGTTAAACCTACAAGGTAGAAAAAAGTAAGTTCTCAATAGGTGTTTTTCCATTAGAGTGTGTAAAAAAAGGTCAATAGAAGGTGTTTAAGTCTTTAGAAAATCAGCGGACACGTATTGTTTGCCGCATTTTAACAAGCTTTGTGTGTTTGATATTTACATCCAGTACGATTATGCCCATGTCTTTAGCTCAAGCGCAGGCCATGCCTATGGGGCGGACTGTCCTTAATCTTCCTGTGCCTGGCATGATGGTTGCAACAACAGACGAATTTCAACCTACCATTATTAAAGGGCTTACGTTTCATCCGGAAAATCCCTTGGAGTTGGATTTTATTGTGGATCAAGGGGATGAGAAGCTTCAGCCGGAGGCCTTGCGCAAAGAATCACTCCGAATGATCAAATATTTCCTGGCGGCTTTAACTGTGCCGAAGGATCAGATGTGGGTTAATCTTTCGCCGAATGAGCCGGATCGGATTATTCCGGAAGGGCTGGGTCAAACCGAAATGGGCCGCGATATGCTCGCGCAGGATTATCTTTTGAAGCAATTGACATCCTCTTTGATGTATCCGGAAGACGAGATCGGTCAGGCATTTTGGGACAGAGTGCATGAAAAAGCCTACGCAGAGTATGGGGTAACAGATATCCCGGTCGATAGTTTTAACAAAGTCTGGATTGTGCCGGATAAAGCCGTTGTCTATGAACATGAAACCAATGCCTTTGTAGTCGCACGACATTTGAAGGTGATGCTGGAGGAGGATTATCTAGCCGCGTCCAATAACGTAGGGGCGGGCCTTGCGCCCGCCCAAAAATCAAGGGCAACCACAAGGGTTGCCCCTACGACATCCATTATTCGCGAAATCCTCATTCCCGAAATCGAACGCGAAGTCAACGAAGGCAAGACATTTGCCAAGCTGCGCCAGATTTACAATTCCATGATCCTCGCTTTGTGGTACAAAAAAAATCTCAAAGAAAGTTTAATCAGTCAGGTCTACGTGGACAAAAATAAGACCCTTGGCGTAGATGTCGAAGACAAAGCCATCAAACACAAAATTTACAATCAATACCTCGAAGCCTTTAAAAAGGGCGTGTACGACACCATCAAAGAAGACTACGACCCCGCCACCCAACAAATCATCCCCCGCAAATACTTCTCCGGTGGTGCCACAGCTCCGAAAGAAATCATCGGAATAAAGGATTTAAGCATGATGCCCCAATTAGTAGACCAGTCAGAAATGACTTCTTTACCCGGCGATTCGGCACTCTTAGTTAATGCCAAATTAGCGGAGATGAAGGTATCTTCAAATATGGTTAAAGCAAACCAAGCGATGGTGGCTGTTCGTATGAAGCGTGAAATTACTGTGAAGCAATTAGCGGAGGCGCTTGGGTTTGGAGACAGCATTGCAGAGTTTGTTGATGGTCTTAATGCAAGTAACGACCGGCCCATTACGGAAAAATATTTGATATGGGAAGGAGATACTTTGACCTTTGGGGGCGATTTAAAACATAAACTTGAGGCTGCATTTTTGAATGAACAGTTGGATGAGGCTTATGATGAGTCTTATTCGTTTCAAGATATTGTTTTGTTAAAGATTGACACTTATTTGAGTGAAAACGCTGGTGATGAAGATTTTTTGAGCGATGAGGTGAGTAGTGAGGAGAAATTTTTGCTTGATGTAATCAATGAAATTTCTGACTTGAGAATTGATCTCAATTCAGGAGAAAGTATTTATTTTGAAAATAGCAATTTCATAAATCGTCGTGGAGTTATTATTATTTTTCAAATTAAAAATAATGCAGAATCTATTCTTGGTGAGTTAAAAGTGGATGTTTCCGGGGAAGAAATAACATTTCGAGTCACCTCTGAACAATTAAAAGAATCAATGGAGGTTAACCATGCCATTGAAAATGCCTTGTTGAAAATGATACCTTATGACGGAAATTATGTTTATGTAAATGAATTTTTTTTAGACCTAATGAAAGAATTAATTGATGAAAACAGGTTATTTATTAGTAAAGGAGAGGTTATTTACATAGAAGAAAATGATGAAAAATTTGAGATTTTAGATGGATCAGAGGGGTTAGAGTTATCCGAAAATCAATTATTAGTTAGTGATTTTTTCAAAAATAATCTTATGGATAGTCAAACAATAACTTCTTTAGAAATGTACGGTTTTAAAACTTTTTTGATTCCAAATTTAAAAAATGGTACGGAGATGGTGACTCTTTTTGGATTGAAAGAAATGATGCGAGCTGTAAACCAGCCAGAAGACAGGCCTCAGAGATATTTTTTCACCGCTAAGCGTGATGCGGCGATGATGAAGGAGCCTGAACCCATTGAGGTTGCCATTGAGCATAATTTAAACATAGGGCAATTAGCGCGGGCACTGGGGCTTAATGATATTATTAGCATGGATGGTTTTCGATATGACAAAGGATGGATGATTAGTGAAGGGAAGCTTTTTGAATTTAACGTGACATTACAAAAACAACTTCCGGGATTATTTTTTAAGAAATATGATGAAGGTGAGGTTGTTTATTTAGATAAGCAGGAGATACGTAAAAATATTAATAAAAAGATTAAAAGCCTTCTTGGACGACATGATGAGGATGAAGAAGGTTTTTCTCATAAACTTTTTCCTAAGTGGAAGCCAGAAGAACCTAATCTAGAAAATTATTTTTTAGATTACGTCGAAAGAAATGTGCGTGAAAAAGTTAAGGAGGCTAGCGATGGTCAAAAGTTAGAATTGGTTGTCCCCTATGAAGATCAGTCAACAGACATTGAAAATCTAGATTTTGTCATACTGATGAAAGACGGATCTCACAGTAGACCATTGCGTGTAACTATTGGTGAGAAAGAAATGGGTTTTCCTGAGGTATTTGGAGAGTATGAGTTGATGGACAGTGGCAAGGGGATTTCACTATTGGAAGATGAAGACCTTGGTGAAAAACGTTATTTGATTGAGGAAATTTTATTAGAAGCTATTCCCCGTGGAGAAGGTTATTCTTATTCAGACAAATTCTCGACAGACAGAGTTAGGGCATTACTTAGAGAATTAGTTGTAAAGGGTGAGCTTATTTTTTCTCAAGGTGAGGTTTTTTACGTAAAAGACGACGGACAAAAATTGAAAATTGTTGATCAATTAAAGGCGATGAGTGGAAAAAATAATATTTTTTTTATGGAGTTTGTTAAAGATCACCTTATGGACAAACAAACGGTCAAGAATTTAACTAAGGCAGGGTTTAATAATGTAATTATTGCTAATAAAGAAAACGTACCGCTCAATGTTACTCAAATGCTAATGGATTTGAGTGACATTAAGAACAAAAATTTTTATTCCTTCACCGCCACGCGCGACGTAGCGATGATGGTGGAACCTGAACCCATGGATGTTGCCATCGAGAGCAGGATAAGCGTCCGACAGTTGGCTTTGGCTCTGGGATTTAAGGATATGGATGAATTTTTTAAAATTATTAATGAAGGGAAGTTACGGGAAGACCTTCAATATGAAGAGTCGATGATTGATAAATGGAAATTTTTTCAATTTAACGTCATATTACAAAAACTACTTCCGGACGTGTTTTTTGATAAATATGATGCTGGTGAGGTGGTTTATTTTGATAAGAAGGACATATTTTATGATGTTAATCTGAAAATTAATAATTTTATTGATCGACATAAGGAGGATGATGAGAGCATTGAAGATGCTATTAAAAAATTACATTTGCCTGAATGGGAAGAAATAGAGCCTCAGCCAGAAGATAATTTAGTAGATCTGATCAGGAAAAATGTAGAAAAAAATGTTACAAAAATTAGCAAGGATCAAGAATTAAAATTAAACTTTTCTTGGGGCAGGAGTGATACTGCTACAGAGAAAAAAATGAATTTGGATTTTGACATAATGATGAATAATGTATCTCAAATTAGATCATTAAGCATAAAAATTGTTGATAAAAACATAGGTTTTCCTAAAGTATCTCAACCTTATGATTTGACAGATAATGGCAAGGGTATTCCATTATTGGAAGATAAAGACCTTGGTGAAAAACGTTATTTGGTTGAGAGGATTTTGTTAAAGGCTATCCCGTATGAAAAAGGGTATTCTTATTCAAATAAATTTTCAACAGATAGAGTTAAGGCGTTGGTTAAAAATAAGGAGCTTATTATTGAGCAAGGTAAAATTTTTTATGTAAAAGGTGAGAACAAGGTTAGAATTGTTGATGGGGAAGCTCTTATTCCAGGACGCGAAATTTCTTTTACGGAAATTTTTAAAAATCGTTTTATGGATAAGCAGACAGTCGAAAGTCTTACGGCTGCGGGGTTTAATAATGTGGAAGTTTATTTAGAAGTTTTTGGTGTTAAGGATCTTACTAACTATGAGGCTCTATTTAATATGATTGCAACTTTAAACAATACACATAGGGTAGGTGATGAGAATGCTTTTTACACATTCACCGCCACGCGTGATGTGGCGATGAAAGTTAAAGTAGCTGCGGGGGATAATTCATTTCGGAAGGGTGGTATCGACTTTAACCCGGACACATTAGATTTCCAGATTTTGCGGGATGGGAACGGGGTGCCGTTGCCTGTGTTTCGGCAGCCTATTGCAAATATCAACATTGATGGGTTTTTGCCGGTCATCATTAATATCCAACCAATTACCCCACCCACCATGCAGATGCTTTTGGGGTTGGATAGACAAGAATCTCCCTTTGATGCAACACAGCATTCATCCCAAGATCAGCATGTGGGTGATTTAAGTTGGTTTTGTCGGCACCAAAAAGTATCCAAAGGGTCATCACGAAGCGATTTTCTTGCTTGAAAGTGGCTAAGTTTCATGTTATCCTTACTGTAGAGTAAGGAGGAGAATATGGTAACAAAACAATTTAAACTATCTGTTAAAAGTCAGGTGACCGTTCCGGAAAGCGTCAAGAATGTTTTGGGGATTGGTCCGGGTGATGCCATTTGTTTTAACGTAACGTATGGGCGTGTAGAGGTTTTACCGGTTAAAGAAAATAAATTGTCGATTTTTGAATTAGGCGCAAAATACAAGACAACCCCAAAAAAGAAAGTAAGCATTGCTGATATGAATAAGGCAATTAAAGAAGGTCAAAAAAAGGTTGCCCAAAGAAGAAAATGATTGCTGTTGATACGAATATTCTTGTCCGCCACCTTACCGAAGATGATCCTGCCCAGCTAAAACATGTCCATAAATTATTTAAGGAACACAATCAGAAAGGTGCCATTTTTATTAGTCTGATTGTTCTGTTGGAGCTTAATTGGGTTTTAGAAAGTCGCTACCAATGGACAGGGAATAAATTTTGCGATTGTATTGAAGATATTTTAAGGTGCCCTCAATTTACAGTAGAAAACCCATTGGTTGTTAAAATGGCAATTTCTCGTTGCCGGAAAAAGGAAGATTTCAGCGATGCGCTAATCGGCCAAATCGCCTCGGCCCGTAACCTTAAAACCTACACCTTCGACCAAGCCCTTCGGGAAGATTCTGCGTTTATTGTTTTAGAGTAGAGGCCAATTTTTCCCATTTGATTTTTCCTGAACCAGCCAGTACAATGACGCATCATGACGGAGGGGCACGATCAATCATTTCAATTTCCTGAAGTTCGCGTGGTAGAGGCTTCGGCGGGGTCGGGGAAGACTTACGCTTTGGCCCGGCGCTACATTCAGTTGCTTTTGCATCCTGCCTTTCAGTCGGAAGCCATGCCTGTCCGGCAAATCCTTGCCCTGACGTTTACCAATAAAGCAGCGTTTGAGATGAAGGCACGGATTTTGGAGTTTTTGAAACTCATCGCCTTGAAACGCCTACCGGATATTCATCAGAAAACCATCCTTGAGCCCATCGGTCTTCAAGCGGAAACAGCCGCGCCACGTGCTTTTGCCGTGATGGAGACCATTATTCATCATTACAATTTCTTTCAGGTGCAGACAATTGATAAATTTATTAATGCGCTTTTGTCTGGCTGTGCCTTTAAGATTGGGCTTACGGCCCATTTTCGCATTCGGACGAATGCCCGTGAGTATTTGCAGTACAGTCTGGATGAGCTCATCGACAAGGCGCGTGCAGATAAAACCATCGCAGGAATTTTTTCCGACTTTCTCCACAATTATTTGTATTTGGAAAATCGTACCGGGTGGTTTCCCAAAGAGGATATGCTGGCCATCTGTACCAACCTTTTTCATCAGAATAATACCTACGGTCAAGTATTTCTTGAAAGTGGATTTACATCTGAGGACTTGGTTAAACAGAAAAAAAAGTTGTTTAAAGAAATGCAAACGCTCAACGAAATCATGCCGGACGGTGTGCATGCGACCTTTCGTAAGAGTTTAGAAAAGTTTCTTAATCGTCCAACACCGGGTTTTGACATCGACAGCATCTCGGATTATTTTGCCAGAGAGGAAATTCCTGTGCGTAAGAATGTCGACGTTCCTAGTGAGGTCGATGGTTTGTGGCAGACGATTCATCGGGATTTGCAAGGGTTGTGTGATCGGGAGGCGTATGCTTTATTTAATCCGTACATTCGTATTTTTCATCGTGTGTTAGAAGAGTTTTATGCGGCCGCAGCCAAGGACGATGTTTTATTTTTGGGAGAATTGAATAAACGTGCCGGGGCTTTGTTTGATGAGGATTATGTCACTGTCGAGGAATTGTATTACCGGTTAGCCACACGGTTCCGGCATTATTTGATTGATGAGTTTCAGGATACCAGTCGTTTGCAATGGCACAATCTCGCCAAGATGGCGGAGGAGGCGCTTTCGACTGGAGGCACATTGTTTTATGTGGGCGATCGGAAACAGGCGATTTACGGATTTCGCGGGGGGGCTACGGAATTATTTGATGAGATCAAACAGGATTTTGGGGCCTTTGGCGTGCAGGTAGAATCGCTTGTCAATAATTGGCGGAGTCAGAAAGCCGTTGTCGCATTTAACAATGGCCTGTTTAGCATGGACAACATCAAACGATTTATTCGTGAAAAAGAAGAGTATGAAGACAGTAAGGGAAAAAAAGATTCTGTCCGATTTTATCAGGAGGACTTTGACGAAATTCACAATGTATTTTCTTCTGCCCATCAACATTTTCAGCCAGGGAATAAGAACGGCTTTGTTAAGATTGAACGTATTGATACGGAGAAAAAAGAGGAACGCGATGAAATTATTCGTGAGAAGCTGATTGCGCTTATTGGGGATTTAAAAAACCGTTTTGCGTACCGAGATATTGCGATTTTGACACGGAGTAATAACGAGATTGAACGCATGACGGGATGGCTTTTAGAGGAAGGTATTACGGTAGAGTCTGAGCGCACGTCGGATGTGCGCGCCAATTTCTTAATTCAAGAACTGATCGCGCTTTTGCAGTTTTTGCATTCCCCCATCGACAATTTGGCGTTTACAGCGTTTATTTTAGGCGAATTATTTAGCAAAGCTACAGGGCTGCCATCACAGGACATGCATGATTTTGTATTTTCTTTGCGCGAACGGTTGAAAAAAGAATCCGACGTTTACATCTACACAGAATTTCGTAAACGGTACGAAGATGTGTGGACTCGTTTTATTGATCCATTTTTTAAAAATGTCGGTTTGTATCCTTTGTATGAATTGGTGGTGAGTATTTACAATACGTTTGAATGTTGTCATCATTTTCCGGAGTACCAGGGATTTTTTATGCACTTTCTGGAGTTGATTAAGAAGCAGGAAGAAGAACGGTCGGATATTGCTTCTTTTCTGGAATATTTTGAGCGTGTGGAGGGCGAGGATTTGTTTGTTCATGTTTCCGACAGTCAAGCGATTCAAATGATGACGATTCACAAGGCCAAGGGCTTGGAGTTTCCCGTAGTAATTTTGCCATTTTTAGGCATGTCTATTCAGGTAGGTTCCAGCAGTGAAAAACAGCAATCGTACATCTTGCAGCATCAAGAGGCTGGGTTGGAATTGTTGCGTCTTAAAAAGAAATACGGTAAGTTTTCCGGTAAGCTTTGGGAGATTTACGCCCGTGAGTACAAAAAGTCTTTTTTGGCTGAATTGAATAATATTTACGTTGCGCTCACGCGGCCGCGGTATGAATTGTATGCTTTTGTGGCCAAGAAAGTCGGCCCGAGTATTAATCCGGTACAATTCTTGATTCCTGAGGATATGTATGAAATGGGCGAACAGGTAGATTATCCGTCTGAGGTTTCCAGTGATGCCGATTTATTTTGTATTCCTGCAACGACGTATCCTGATTGGATGGGGTATCTTAAAGATGAATTTATGGACTACCACGCCGTAAAAAATAGAACAAAACGTCTGCAGGGTGAGGTGACGCATTATTTGTTTTCTTTTTTGGGAAACTTGAGTCAGCAAGATACGGATGAGCAACTGAAGCAGGCTTTGAGTGAAGCGCGTGATCAGTTTCCACAGATTGAAAATTTTTCTGAATATGAAGAAAGGGTGCGGCAGTTATTAGAGAAAGAAGCGGTGCGTCCATTTTTTTATTGTGAGGATGCACAAGTGTTTACCGAAAAAGAAATGGTTAATGCCCAGGGCCACACGAAACGTTTGGATAGGTTGATCGTTAAATCAGATGAAGTCGTGATTGTCGATTACAAAAGTTCACACGAAGGGGAAGAAGCTCACAAAGAACAGATGGCGGAGTATGAAGAGATGGTATCCAAAATGTATCCGGAGTGTAATGTTAGCGGGCATTTGCTTTATTTTGAGAAAACCGAATCGTAAATGTAATTTTTAATTAGGGGCATGATAAATCATGCCCGTACGGGGGAGGCGTGTCGTTTGTAGGGGCATGATTCATCATGCCCTTTAAAATTTAATTTATGAATAAAATAATTACACACACTTTCTGCGAACCGTTTATTGAGCGGTTGGCGGATGATATTGAAGAAAATTTTGTGAAGCCAGGGGCGGATTTAAGTCGTGTGGCGATTGTGTTTGGAGGAAAACGTCCGGCTTTGTTTTTGAAGAGGGAGCTTGCTCGGCGTATTGGGCAGGATTTTTATCCACCGACGTTTTTTACGATTGATGAGTTTGTCCGTGCGACGCTCAAAAAGCATGGGCCTTTTCAACAAGCTTCAGATTTGGATCATTGTTATTTGATCTTTCAGCTGACGAAAGAAGTGGCTCCGCATTTGCTTAAAGGGCGAGACACATTTGCCCGGTTTTTACCGTGGAGCCGGGAGATTCTAAAGTTTATTGATCACCTGGATTTAGAGCATATTGACAATGCCGCCTTGCGTAATGTTCAGGCCAATGCGGAAATTGGGTACGATGTGCCTGAGGAAATTAACCGCCTTTTAGAGAGTATGGCCGTGTTGCGTGATGCTTACCATGCTAAAGTCAGTGACGAAGGCGCGTACAGTCGGGGGTATTGTTATTGGCAGGCGGCTAAGGTGGTTAGCCAAGTAAACTTTGATGAATTTGATCAAATTCTTTTTTGTAATTTCTTTTATTTTAGCCGTTCGGAAGAAATGATTGTGCGACATCTGTACGATCAAAATAAAGCGACGCTTATTTTTCAAGGGGACGAACGAAAGTGGCCTGTCCTTAAAAGAATTTCCAGGCGCTTTAATTTTTCCATTAGTGAGGGGAATAAATTTAAGGTTCCTGACTTTAATTTAAAATTGTATTCCGGTTTTGACGGGCATGCCCAAATTGGCATGGTGCGCGAGATCCTTAAGAAAATTCCTAATCCGAGTGATGCGGTCATTGTGTTGCCAAATCCGGATCACATCGTGCCTTTGCTGTCGGAAGTCGCCCCGTTGGGCAAAGAGTTTAATATTTCTATGGGGTATCCACTGAAACGCAGCAGTTTGTATTCATTGTTTCAATTTGTCTTCAAAGCGCAGTTGTCCAAAAAAGGGCAGCGGTATTACGCCCGGGATTATTTGCGTATTTTGCAGCATCCATTGGTTAAGAACTTAAGATTGGCCAACGATTCAGCGGTCACGCGTATTTTAATTCATAAAATTGAAGAGTTGTTAACAGGAAAAGAAGAATCTTCTATTTCAGGTAGTTTGTTTATTGATCTTCAGGAGATCGCCTCCCTTGACGACGTGTACAGACTTACACAAGAGATGCTGAAGCGTTTAGGAATAGAGATGTCTAAAAATAGTTTGCATGATGTCTTGAACCGGCTGCATCAGATGGTGCTTGTAAATTGGGAATCCATTCATCATTTTCAGGATTTTGTAGAGGTGCTTGGAGTGTTCTTAGATGATGTGTTAGAGAAAAGTGCGCTACGGAATTTTCCTTTAAATGTGAATATTGCCGCCAAGATGCACACCATTAAAGATACGTTTGCCCGGCTTTCGTTTAAGACCGAGGTATTGCCGAAAGAAGAAATTTTTCGTATTTTTGAAAGTCAAGTGGAGGGAGAGATCGTGGCCTTTCAGGGGTCACCGCTTAAAGGTCTTCAGATTTTGGGACTTTTTGAGACGCGGTCTTTGAATTTTGAGCATGTCATTGTTTTGGATACCAATGAAGGCGCGCTACCGCGTTTGAATATTTACGAGCCGTTGATTCCACGGGAAGTCATGATCAGTCTGAATCTTGATCGGCTGGAATTGGAAGAGGAAATCCAGCGTTACCAATTTATGCGTTTGATTTCTTCGGCCAAACAGGTGCATCTCGTGTACCAACAAAGTAAGGATAAAGAACGCAGTCGGTTCATCGAGGAATTGCTTTGGGAAGAACAGAAAAAAAAGAAAGACGCTGCCCCCATTGAAGTTCAGCAAGCGAGTTTTGCTGTGAAAGTCGCCCCCCAAAAAAAGACAGCCCAAAAGACACCTGCCATGGTAAATTTTTTAAAACGAATGACCTATTCGGCATCAAGTATTAATACATATTTACGGAATCCGTATGAATTTTATTGCAGTTATGTTTTGGGGTTGAGGCCGGAAGAAGATCTTTTAGATGAGCCGGATGCACGGCAGGTAGGGACGTTTATCCACGCATTTTTGGAAGAAGCTTTTAAACCGTTTTTGGGTAAGCCGCCTGTGATGGATACTGATTTTCGGGGGAAATTTTCTAAGATGTTTCATCAAAAATTTGAAGACACCTTTGCGAAAAGCATGAAGTCCGATGCCTTTTTGCTTAAGTCGGTCATTGAGGAACGGTTGAAGCGGTTTTTGGACAATGAAGAATTTCAGCAAGAGCGGCAGGTGGAAGAACTTTTGTATTTGGAACATCGTTTTAATGAAACCATACCATTGCCCTGCGGGGATGTCCGATTTGGCTATGTGGTTGACCGTATTGACAAAATGAAAAATGGCACCATCATGATTGTGGATTACAAGACAGGCGCCGTTGATCAAATGCCCCGCTTGGGAGGAAGTGTGGAAACCATGTCGTTGTCCAGAGAATCCATTTACGAAAACGTCAAATCCTTTCAGCTTCCTTTGTATTTGCATTATTTAGAGAAGAATTTTGCAGGACAAAATGTCAACGCCGCCTTGTACAATCTCCGGACATGCGAATTTAAGAAATTTATTGATGCCAAGTCCAGGGCCCGTTTACCTCAATTGACCGCAACCTTTTTGCAGGCGCTCGATTTTATTGTCAGCGAAATATGGAATCCTGAGGTAGATTTTGAAGACGTGGAGCCTTGACACTCCAGAGGCGGTATGGTACCCTTTCATTAGAAAGGTAAATTTGCTATTAAAGATGCAAGATGCAAGATGCAAGATGCAGAGAGAAATCTAAGATAGATTATTTTTTTCTCTGATTTTTGTTTCTGTGCCTCTTTGCTTCTCTTAAAAGGGGAGTTCATATGTCTAAAAAATCAATACGCACCATCATGCTTCATGTGAATAAATTGCAGAAATGCATTATTTATCCTGTCTTAGTTTCTTGTCTAACCGCCTGCACATTAACGATTCTTTATTTATTTTTATTTTATGTCCTTGATGACCAAACAGCCAATATTTACAATCTTCATCGGAGTGGTTTACGCACCGTTATTCCCTGGGTCATGATGGGGTTGTCGTGTCTGTTGTTTTTTGTGGTCATTTGGACATACAAAATTTCTAATAAACTTGTTGGGCCGTATGAACGGGTTTTAAAAGAATTAGATGACATTTTAGCCGGTAAACGTAAAGATAAAATCGGTACGCGGCCGGGTGACACGATGTTTGAAGGGCTGCTGGAGCGTATTAATGCATTAATTGACAAATTGCCTGAGTGAAGGTAAAAGAAATTTAATGTTAGACATCAGTAAAAAATAAATCACTGAAGGGTGATGCCTGACGACTAATTGTCCTACAAATTAATAATCATCCCCCCGAAAAAGAAATTATTCATGGCTTTAGCAACAGCAAATCTTCATTCTATTCTTCACACCACTTTTGGATACACCACATTTCGTCCTTTGCAGGAAGAGTGTATTCGTGCTGTGCTTAATAAGGAAGATGCGGTGCTGATCATGCCCACGGGTGGCGGCAAGTCTTTGTGCTACCAGATTCCTGCGATGGTATTGAGTGGATTGACAGTGGTGGTGTCGCCTTTGATTTCGTTGATGATGGATCAGGTGCGGCAGTTGAAGGCCTTAGGGGTTGAGGCAGAAGTTTTAAATAGCTCCCTGACATTTGAAGAATACAATATGAACAAAACTTTGGTGCGTACCGGGCAGACGAAATTGCTTTTTTTGGCGCCGGAGACCTTGATGAAGCCGGATGTTTTAGATTTATTGAGTGAAGTCCAGCTGGATTGTTTGACTATTGATGAAGCCCATTGTATTTCAGATTGGGGGCATGATTTTCGTCCGGAATACCGTCAGCTTAAGGATGTGCGCAAAAGGTTTCCTCAGGCTGTGTGCTTGGCCATGACGGCAACCGCCACGCCGCGTGTGCGTCAGGATATCAAAGACAATCTCCATTTGCAATCAGCTCCAGAATTTTTGGTGAGTTTTAACCGGCCGAATTTATTTTACGAAGTCATTCCTAAGGCTAGTCCCATCAATCAAACCATTGATTTTCTCAAACGTTTTCGCCATCAAAGCGGCATCATTTATTGTTTTTCGCGTAAACAGGTGGATGCGTTAACGGCCGAATTGAAGAAGGAAAAATTTTCGGTTTTACCGTACCATGCGGGGCTTAATGATCGGGTGCGTGCGCGGAATCAGGAGCGGTTTATTCGTGATGATGTGCAGATCATGGTGGCGACCATTGCTTTTGGCATGGGGATTAATAAGCCTAATGTGCGGTTTGTGGTGCATTTTGATTTGCCGAAAAATGTGGAGTCGTATTACCAGGAAACAGGTCGGGCGGGTCGCGATGGCCTGCCGGCGCATTGTCTTTTATTGTTCGGTTACGGGGACATTCGCAAGATTCGTTTTTTTATTGATCAGAAAGAGGATGAACAGCAGCAGCGCGTGGCGCAGATGCATTTAAATGCCATTGTTCATTACGCGGAAAATGAAACGTGTCGGCGTATTCCTTTGATTCGGTATTTTGGCGAGGCGTATGAAACGCTACGGTGCGGTGGTTGCGACAATTGTGTGAATCCGAGAGAGGCTGATTTTGACATGACCTTGGCTGCACGGAAACTTTTAACGTGCATTTACCAAACAGGGCAGCGTTTTGGGGCGACGCATGTGATTGATGTTTTACGCGGTAGTCGTGCACAAAAGGTTTTAAATTATTTACATGAAGAGTTGGAAGTTCATGGGGTTGGAAAAGAATTTACAGCGCGGCAGTGGCAGTTCATGTTGCGTCAGCTTGTGCAAAAAGAGATTCTCCGTAAGGAAGAAGAGTACGGTGTGCTTAAGCTCACGCCGGCGTCTTTTGAAATTTTGAAAAACGGAAAGACCGTGCAGGGTTTTCCGCCGCCCGCTGAGGCCATTAAGTCTAAGGCCGTGAGAAAGAAGGCTGTGACAGATTACGATGAAACGCTTTTTGAAGTCCTTCGCAAGAAACGTAAACAACTCGCCGATCAAAAAAATCTCCCACCGTACGTCATTTTTCCAGACAAAACCCTCATTGAGATGAGCGCCATTAAGCCACAGACAAAACAGGACTTAGCCGGTATTTTTGGCATTGGTGAGAAAAAACTTCAGACGTACGGGAAGGTGTTTTTGGAAGAGATCAATAATTACGTGAAGTAATGTAGGGTCCCCGCTTTCGCGGGAATCCATTCTTATTAATTTATGCCCACCAAAATAAATCTAAAATCCGTCATTCCCTACCTCACTATTCTCATCGTTGGAATTCTACTCTACGCCCGGACGCTTAATTACGAACTTGTTTTTTTAGATGACAATAGATTGTTGGTGGATTTGAAATGGTTTTTTCAGGATTTTTCTAACAGTCTCAAAGTCTTCACCCAACCGGATCTTCTTTCTAAACTTTTTTACCGTCCATTGGTGTTTTTTTCCGTGATGACAGACGCAGCGATTGGCGGCGGTGATTTGTTTATGTACCGGTTGACGAATTTATTGATTCATTTAGTCAATGCGTCTTTGGTGTTTGTTCTTTTTAATAATCTTCAGTATTCTTTCGGTAAATCATTATTTGGGGCATTGGTATTTGTGGTGCATCCAATTTTAACGCAGGCCGTGGTTTGGATACCGGCGAGGGCGGATACTTTATTAAGTCTTTTTGTCTTAGCTAGTTTTATTAGTTTTGTGGTGTTTCTTGAGGCGATCTCAAAATCCCTGGAAAGTGGCGGGTCCTGCCGCGGGGATTTGTTCGTGGGCCCCTCCGCCCGGCGTGGATCCTCCCACTCACGAAATCCCCGCGGCACCCGCCAGGGTAGCGAAGGGATTTTGAAAAGATCCAACATGTTGTGGTTGTGTGCACATTCGGCGTTGTTAATGTTGGCGTTGTTGACGAAAGAAACGGCGATTGTTCTGCCGCTGGCGTGTGTGGGGTATTGGGTGTGTTTTAAGAGGGGGGATGTAAAGTTTGCTTCAATGACGAAGGTTTTTTTGAGCTGGGCAGGTGTCCTGGGTGTGTGGTTAACTGTACGGCACATGATTTTAAGCGGGGTGTCAAATCCCTCTAAATTGCAGCTTTCGACGGTCATTCAATCAATGTTTGAGAATGCACCGGCTATTATTTCTTACATCGGTAAAATTTTTTGGCCCATCAATGTTTCTGTTTTACCGATTTTGAAAGATTTGTCTTTGGTTTACGGGGTGGTTACCGGGGTTATTTTTATTGTATTTTTATTCTTTTCAAAAACAAAACGCATGCCTTCTATTGTATTTGGAAGTTTTTGGTTTTTTATTTTTTTGGCGCCATCTTTAGTGATTGCCTTTTTATTTTCTGAATACAAAATTTATTTACCCATGGTGGGGGCTTTGATGATGATTTTGGAAGTTATTCCGAAGTTTGATCGTAAGAAAGGGATGGCTTTGGCTGGTATTGTTTTGTGTCTTTTGGCAGCGAAATCATTTACCTACAGCGAGCGTTTCCAGGGGCGGTGGGTCTTTTGGAAAAGTGCCGTTAAAACTTCGCCGCATTCCCCTTTGGCGCATCGTAATCTTGGAGCGATGTATTATTTAGAAAATAAATTAGATGAAGCAGAAACGCATTACAAACAGGCCTTGATTCTGAATGAGCGCGAACCCATGGTGCACAATAATTTGGGTTTGATTTACCAACAAAAAAATAAATTTAGTGAAGCTGAAAAAGAATACCATGCGGAAATGGTCATTAATCCTCTTTTTCACAAGTCGTATTACAACTTAGGTATTCTGTATTACAATCAAGGCCACTTAGACAAAACCGCAGTTTTGTGGGAGAAAGCTGTGACGTTAAATCCAAAATTTGTCCAGGCCCACACCAATCTCGCCAAGTTGTACCTCATGCAAAAGCAGCCGCAGAAGGCCGCGGTCCACATCCAAGAACTCAAAAAACGCGGCATCGCATTTCCGTAGTAGGGGAGAATCCACGTAGTAGTAATAATTTGACAATTTATGTACATTAATGTACACTTTAAATGTACAAAATAAAAAGGAGGTTTGTCATGGTTACAATATCTTTTACGGAATTTCGGAAGCAGGCTGCTGTGTATTTTAACACGGTTGAAAATGGGGAGGTTGTTCGGATTACACGTCATGGAAAAGTGGTGGCAGACATTGTTCCTTCGCAGAAGAAACTGCCCTCCTGGAAGAAAGCTCCTCAGAAATTGGTGATTCCCGGTGTGTCTCTTAGCCGGGCCGTGTTGAAAGAGCGAAAGGAGTCGTGATGCATATTTTTTTGGATACGTCTGCTTTGGCCAAACGTTACATCCAGGAAAATGGAAGTGGCAAAGTGTCTGATGTTTTCCAGAAGGCGACAAGTGTGGCTGTGTCGGTGATTTGTCTTCCTGAAATGATTTCTGCTTTAAATCGTCTTCGGCGTGAAAAATGTATTACAAAAGAGCATTACACCAAAACAAAACAAAATGTGCTTCATGATTTTGATGATTTCACTATTTGTGACATCACACCGGAAATCATTGCCCAAGCAATTGCTCTTTTAGAAACAAATTCCCTCAAAACAATGGATGCCCTCCAAATTGCCTGCGCGAAAGCTCTTCATGCAGAAGTGTTTCTTTCTTCTGACAAACAGCAAATCAAAGCTGCTAAAAAAGCAAAGTTGAAGGTTGTGGAAGTTTAGAAAATTTGGAAAGTCTTCGTTTGCATTCCGAAAAAAAATTCACTAAAATAAGACTTGTAAAGTTGCCCCGCGGGGCAATTTCACAACTTTTTGTAATAAAGAAGTACGTACGCGCGTACGTACTTTCTAAAATAGATCTTACTTTTGTCAAAAAAGAAACATCCAAGAAAGGAACGGTCATGAATAAAATAGCTGTATTAACAGAATCAAGTTACACCACACTTGTGGGAGATATTCGGCGTCTCATCGACGATGGAAAGGAAAGAGCATCACGGGCCGCCAGCTACGAATTGGTCCGCACGTATTGGGAAGTGGGACGGCGTATTGCGGATGAAAAGCTTACGGACAATGCTGGTTACAATGCAGCGATTTTAAAAGACTTGTCAGAGGAGCTGGGTATTGATTACGGAACACTAACGCGTTCTCTTAAATTTTACCAGACTTACGAAGTTGCCCCGCGGGGCAAAAACATAAACTGGTCGCATTACAAACTCTTGATTCCTTTGAGTAATCCGAAGGAACGCCAGTGGTATGAAAGTTTGGTAGAAGAAAAAAGCATGACGCGTCAAGGGTTAGTTGAAGCCATGCGCAATGATGCGTTTGAACAGCAGAGTAAAAGTAAAGGGAAGCCTGTGAAGCCCTCCAAACTCAAACGTCCTACAGAGGCCACGTACGTGTACAAGGCTAAGGTGGACCGTGTGATTGATGGAGATAGTGTGCCACGAAAAGCTGCATACGAGATGAGGGATGGCCCCTCGGAGTCGACTTGCAGGGGTAGGCTTCAAAGCGCCTTAAGCGGCAATGGCCAAAATCTATTGTCGTGAGCGTTAAGGAAAAGGCCCTTTAAAGGGATA